>CAZXUI010000027.1:0-49506 GCA_964643885.1 uncultured Planctomycetales bacterium | reverse complement strand
TGGGTGGTACGGGCGTCTCGCCCGCATGGAACTGGGTGGTACGGGCGTCTCGCCCGTACCTTGCCTTCGCGCGCAGATCCCCGTCGCGCGCGCCCGTCCGGCTCACATCCTCCGAGCCGCGAGCGTGACAGGCTGTCGAAAAAATCGCGCCGGCGTTTTTCGACAGCCCATCGATCGCCTGGCGTCGCATCTGACCCCCGGGGTTCGATGGGCAAACTCGGTATTCGAACAGCGCGAGATTGAGTTCTTCGACAGCCTGATGAGGGAGCGGGCGAAGGCCGCAGCGCTGCCCGCGCCCACGCGCCGAGTCTCATCCACCTGATTTAGGGGATCATAGCACACAACGGGTAGATCTAGTGACCCACGCGCGCAGGCAACGCGCCGCCCCTCACCCCGCCCGCACCTCGAACTCCTCCCGCCAGCCCGGCGTCAGCGCCTCCAGCCGGGCCGCACGCGCCGCCCCCTCGCGATCGCCTTTCTCGAAGTACATCAGGTTCGCCACCGCGATTACCGTCATCCCCGCCGCGTCGCGCGACACGACCTCGATCGCATCCCCCGCCTGCACGACGCCCTCCTCCAGCACGCGCAGATAGAACCCGATCCGCCCGCTCCGCAGAAATTCCCGCGCGAAGCCCTTCATTTCCATCCGCGCCTCGAGCTTGTAGCACGGCGCCCGCGGCTGCGACACCTGCACCAGCGCCCCGCCCACGCGCAGCACATCCCCGATGCAGACCTCGTTCTCGAACAAACCGCGCACCGTCAGGTTCTCGCCGAACTGGCCGTATGGAAACGAGTCCCGCCCCAGCGCCTCCCGCCAGAACGCGTAATGCTCGACCGTGTACGCATACGCCGCCCGATACGGGCCGCCGTGCGCCACCATGTCCGCCTGCCCGTCTCCCTCCAGCCCGAGCGAACCCAGCCGCACCGGCCCCTCGACGGGCGACTTGAGGATGCCCGTCTCGAACATCTTGCCGCCGTGCACGATCTGCCGCGGCCGGCCGACGTTCACCGAGATCAGTTCGTGTGTAGACATGTGCAGATTATAGGCATTCCGGTGGCGCGCGCGTCCGCTCCGCGCGGGCGTTCCGCCGTCATCACGCCGCGCCGGGTGGTACGGGCGTCTCGCCGGGTGGTACGGGCGTCTGGCCCGCATGGAACCGGGTGGTACGGGCGTCTCGCCCGTACCTTGCCTTCGCGCGCAGATCCCCGTCGCGCGCGCCCGTCCGGCTCACATCCTCCGAGCCGCGACCGTGACAGGCTGTCGAAAAAGTCGCGCCGGCGTTTTTCGACAGCCCATCGATCGCCTGGCGTCGCATCTGACCCCCGGGGTTCGATGGGCAAACTCGGTATTCGAACAGCGCGAGATCGAGTTCTTCGACAGCCTGGTGAAGGAGCGGGCGAAGGCGGCAGCGCTGCCCGCGCCCACGCGCCGGCCCGCAGACACCTGAAACCACGACGTGTAGCGAATTATAGGAACATGTCATCAGTCGCTCATGCGGGAAGCGCTCCACCCCCAGCCCGCTCGCTCACGCCCGCGGCTCCGATCAGATTGCGGGCCAGACGCCCGCGCTCCCCAAGGTAGCACGCCCGCGAAACCCCACCCCCGGCCGCCACCGTCCTACCGGCGCCAGTCCTTCTCCGGCTCGGGCTTGTTCCGCAGCACCCCCTCGATCTTCTCCATCACCTCCGGCGTCAGCCGCGCCGCGACCTCCAGCGACTTCATGTTCTCCGTCACCTGCCCAGGCCGCGACGCCCCCGTGATCACCGTGCTCACATTCGGGTTCTTCAGGCACCAGGCGATCGCAAGCTGCGCCAGCGTGCACCCCAGCTCCGACGCCAGCGGCGCCAGCCGCTTGACTTTCTCGATCCGCCGCTTGCCCTCCTCGTTCAGCACCATCTCACGCAGCCAGTCGTAGCCCGCCAGCGACAGCCGGCTGCCGGCCGGAATGCCGTCGTTGTACTTGCCCGTCAGCAGCCCGCTGGCCAGCGGGCTCCAGATCGTCGTCCCCAGCCCAACGTCGCGATAGAGCCGCGCATACTCGCGCTCCACCCGCTCGCGCACGAACATGTTGTACTGCGGCTGCTCCATCGTCGGCGGCACGAGATGCTCGCGCCGCGCGATCTCATACGCGTGGCGGATCTGCTCCCCGCTCCACTCGCTCGTCCCCCAATAGAGCGCCTTGCCCTGCTGGATCACCAGCGACATCGCCCGCACTGTCTCCTCGATCGGCGTGTGCAGGTCCGGCCGGTGACAGAAGATCAGGTCCACGTAATCGAGCTGAAGCCGCTTGAGGGCCGCGTCCGTCCCCTCGCGGATGTGTTTGGCGCTCAGGCCCTGGTCGTTCGGCCCCTCGCCGCCCCAGAAGATCTTCGTCGAGATCACCAGGTCGCTGCGCTTCCAGCCGCCCTTGCGCAGCACCTTGCCCATCATCGTCTCCGACTGCCCGCGGGCGTACGCCTCCGCGTTGTCGAAGAAATTCACCCCCGCGTCCAGCGACGCCTTCATGCACGCGTAGGGCACTTCCTCGTCGACCTGGTCGCCGAACGTCACCCACGATCCGAACGACAGCGCCGAGACCCGCAGCCCCGACGAACCCAGATGCCGGAATTCCATCTCGTTTCTCCTCTCGCACGCGTCCAGTAGCTACCAGCAACACGCCTCGTCGGAGGATAGTTCCGATGGCTGCGGCCGGCAAACCGCCGCCGCCGGCCGGCGCCTCGCTGACAATCCAGCCCACGGGCCGCCAGACGCGATTTTTCCGCCGCGCCGATCCCACATCGCGGCCGGAGTCGATAGGATATGCGTCGCCCGCGACGGCCGCCGCAGCCCGAAAGCGGTCAGGCCCGGCCGATGCCGCCGCGGAAGACCTCCCGACCAGCGTACCCTGCCTCCCCGTTTCGGCAGCCAGGACGCCGCGGCGGATTGTGTGTCTCGACCGGCCGCCGGGCCGGTCCCTGTTCTCGCCGGCCTCTCGGGCCGGCAGCGGAGCGCCGCGAGCGCTCCTATAGGAGCATCTGTGACTCGACCCTCGGCCGCCGTCGGCGGCACCTACCGTTCGCAGCTCGCGTTCAGCAACGTGCTCTGGCTCAATGTGCTGGCGATCGGCACGCTGCATGTTCTCTGCGTATTCGCCCCGATGACCTTCTCGTGGAGCGCTCTGGCGCTGATGTTCGCTCTCTCGTGGCTGTGCGGCGGGCTCGGCATCTGCCTCGGCTATCACCGCCTGCTGACGCATCGCAGCTTCAAGACGCCGGCCTGGATGGAGTACACGCTCGCGCTGCTCGGCTGTATGAACTGGCAGGGCGGCCCGGTGCACTGGGTCGGTATCCACCGCATCCACCACAACGAATCCGACCAGCCCGACGACCCGCACTCGCCCCAGCACGGCTTCACCTGGGCCCACATCCTCTGGTGCATGATCCGCGAGCCCGACGGCTGCGACCCGCGCAACGCCGCCCGCGACCTTCGCCGCGATCCGATCCACGCCTTCATCGACGACTGGTACTGGGTGCCGCAGTTCGCCCTGGCCGGCCTGCTTTATCTGCTCGGCGGCTGGTCCTGGGTCATCTGGGGCGTCTGCGTCCGCACCGTCTTCGTCTATCACGCCACCTGGTTCGTCAACTCGGCCAGCCACACCTGGGGCTACCGCAACTACGAGACCACCGACGGATCGAAGAACCTCTGGTGGGTCGCGCTACTGAGCTTCGGCGAGGGCTGGCACAACAACCACCACGCCTTCCAGCGCTCGGCCGCCCACGGCCTGCGCTGGTGGGAGTTCGACCCCACGCACTGGACGATCCGGCTGATGCAGCTCGTCGGCCTGGCCCGCGACGTGGTCACGCCGGGCGAAGAATCGCTCCGCAAGGCGGCCTGATTTCCATCAGAACCCGCCGCGCCAAGCGGCGGGCCATACGGCCTCCAAGAGACCCCGTGCTTGGCGCACGGGGTTCTGACGCCCGGGTGCCGCGCCCACCGCCTCCCCTCACCCCGGCCACGAGCCTTCATTTCGTGTATCCTGCGGCCCCATGTTCGCGGCCGATCCAGCCCCATTCGCGCCGCTGCTCGCGCTGGCCGGCGAGACGGGCGGCTCCCCGCGCGAAGCCATCGTCAGCAGCCCCGCCGGCATTCTCGCCTTCCTGCTCGCCGTCCTCGCCGCCATCTTCGGACTCGGCCAGACGCGGGCCGGCGCCCGCTTCTTCCGCATCGTCCCCATGCTCGTCTTCTGCTACTTCGTCCCCACCACGCTCACCACCGCCGGCGTGCTGCCCGCGGAGTCGCCGCTCTACGCTTGGATCCGCAACCACGTCCTGCCGGCCGCACTGCTCCTGCTCATCCTGGCCCTCGACGTGCCCGCCATCCTCCGGCTCGGCCCCAAGGCCCTGATCATGATGCTGGCCGGGACGGCCGGCGTCGTCCTCGGCGGCCCGCTGGCGCTGTGGATCTGCCGCGGCGTGCTCCCGCCAGACGCCTGGCAGGGCATGACCGCCCTGGCCGGAAGCTGGATCGGCGGCGGGGCCAACTTCATCGCCCTCGGCGATATCGCCGGCGCGTCGCCGACCATGATGGCGATGATGGTCGTGCCCGATGTCTTCGTCGCCTCGATCTGGATGGGCGTGCTGCTCTTCGCGGCCGGCCGCCAGCACGATATCGACCGCCGCACCGGCGCCGACGCCAGCGCGATCCGCGAGCTGGAGCGGCGGCTGAGCGAATACCACGCCCGCGTCGCCCGCATCCCCGGCCTGGGCGACCTGATGATGATCGTCGCGCTGGGCTTCGGCGCGAGCTGGATCAGCGCGGAGCTCGGTAGCCGCATCTTCGCGGCCACCAGTGGCGTCGTGCGCGACGTGGCCGCACACGTCGCCGGCGGGGCGGAGGCCGTCGCCGGCATGAGCCTGCTCGACCTGGCGCACGCCATCGACGCGGCCGCCCGCGACAACCCGGCTGCTCTGGGCGGCCTGCCCGCCGGCCAGGCGCTGCTCTATCCGCTGTGCCGCTTTCTGAGCGAGACGCTGGACGCCGGCACGTGGAAGTACATTCTCGTCACGACGATCGGCGTGTTGCTTTCGTTCACGGCGGTGCGGCGGCTGGAGGGGGCGGGCGCCTCGAAGATCGGCTCGGTGATGCTCTATCTGCTGGTCGCCTGCATCGGGGCCTCGGCCGACTTCAACAAGATCATCGAGGAGCCGTACTACATTCTGATGGGCTTCGTCTGGATGAGCGTTCATGTGACCGTCCTGCTCGTGGTCGGCTGGCTGATCAAGGCGCCGGTCTTTCTGATCGCCGTCGGCTCGCAGGCGAACATCGGCGGGGCGGCCAGCGCGCCGGTCGTCGCCGCGGCCTATCACCCGGCCCTGGCGCCTGTTGGGGCGCTGCTGGCGGTGCTGGGATACGTGCTCGGCACGTACGCGGGGATTGTGTGCATGCATATGCTCAAGGCGGTGGCGGGGGGGTAAACGGCCCGACGCCCGGCGGGGGGACTCAGGGATTGAGGCAGTGGTTGGGGGACCGGCCTCTGGCCGGTCTCTCGTCGGCCCGTCGATGAAGGACGGCCGGCGGCCCGCGTGATCCGTCAAACGCAGCAGCCGGACGGCCTGGAGGCCACCGTCCCGCTGCCCCTTCGGCGCGAAGAAGGGGATTGGGTGCGGGGTTCGCGGTGCTCGCGACCGCCAAGGGGTCCCGGTGTCGGGAACAGCGAGCCGTTCTCAGTCGAGATGTCGATGCGAGCAAGCTCAAGAACCGCGGTGCACCCGGTCAGTGCCACCGGTCTCCGGCTTGGGATCCTTATCGCCACCCCACGAGTTGCATCTGAATGAGCGTGTTACTTGTGTCGATGCCGATGCCGCTGTCGTGAACGAGACGAAGCTCCCGCGCCGTCGTAACGGGAAGCCAGAATGTCTGTGAATTAAACGCTGTCGAGTCCCGTGCAAAATGGTACAGATAGAGATGGAAGGTGAACTGCGTTGGCCCGTCTGCGGTGACAATGCGGACGTGCCCATGGCTAGGCGGCGGCGAATACTCCGAACGGCACCATGCATATACGAGCACTTCTTTCGCATAGGCGGATACTTCGGGAGAAAGCGAGTACGTCTGCGCCACTAAGAGCCATGGCGACTGGACAGTGCCCAAGACGATGGGGGAGAGCGGATTCCAGCGATGACCGGTGATGACTCCGCCTCGCGTGCTGGCGACGCCGGCCTGTGCACGGACCCCGGGGGGGGGCGTCTATGGCGCGGCCGAATGCTGCGGGAAACCGAAACCGGCCAGGGAGACGCTGTAGGGTGCGTCCCTTGACGCACCAACAGGCCTGCGCCGCCCCGACGGCCACGGCCGCCGCACGCGCCCGAATGGATCGAGGGCGGACCCGCTGGCCCGCCCTCGCACTCCACCTCCGCCTTCTGTCGCGTCCGGCTACAGGCAGATCTGCCCGTAGTGCGCCAGAAACTCGACCAGGTCGTCGAAGTCCGTGTCGCCGTCGTGGTCGTGGTCCGCCTCGGCCGACGCGCCGTACGCCGCCAGCAGGATCACCATGTCGTCGAAGTCCACCCTGCCGTCGCCGTTGTAGTCGCCCTCGCACGTGCAGGGCAGGACGCACAGGTCATCCAGGCAGAACTCCTGCCCGCCGACGCTGAACTGGTCGATGCACAGGCCCGGCAGCGCCGTCACGATCACCTCGCCTTCCCACGCCCCGCCCACGAACGCCCCCGTGTGCGTGTAATGAACGCCGACGGGATGAAACTGGTTCGGCGGAATCATGTTGAAGTCGTCGAAGGCGTATTCGAGTTGGCCGTTGACCGACAGGTTCACGTTGCCGCCCTGGTCGCGGTACCAGAAGCGCACCCGCTTGGCACGGTCCACGTGCACATCCAGCAGCCGCACGCCGACGTTGACGTTGTTGAGATTCAGCGAATGTCCGCCGGCGCCGTTGCAGGCATTCACCGCCGACGCAAAGCCGCCCGCCGTCGGCGTGCCGTCGACAAAGTAGAACTCGGTCGTGCGAAACGTCAGTCCGTCGTACATGAAGGTCGTGCCGCAACAGGGCCAGGGCGACCCGGCCGCCGGCGGGTCGAAGTCGGTGCACACCTGCGACCAGGCCGGCACCGACGTCAGCGACAGCAGGGCGGCGGCCGCCAAACGGGCGGTACGAAAGATTCTCGAGAAGTTTCGGCTACACATGGCAGATCTCCCTTCGGCTCGCAGATTTCCATCGAGTTCGCGCCGCGACGCGTCCCTGCGGCGTCGTCCGAGTCGGTGCAGCGCGTTCTCCCGCCCGGAACACGACGTCGGCGCCGAAAAGCGGAAACCGGAATTCCGGCCGCTCGAGGGGGCGCTGATTCCCCGGAATCCGGACGTTTTGCATAACCGCGGCGGCGCCGTTCGTTGATACAGGAAAGGGTCGGGGCCGTCCGGCAGCGCCGCAGCACGCAGCACAAGCGCCCCCCGGTCGGCGCCGGCGGTGGGCCACGCCTCGCCATGGAGGTCGTAACGCATGATTCGCCTTGCACTTGCGCTCGCGGTGATGGCGGGTGCGCCCGCCGCCCAGGTCGATACGGATGGCGACGGACTGGGCGACTTCCAGGAAACGCACAAGTACCTGACGGACCCGCGGCGGGCGGACAGCGACGGCGACGGTGTGCCGGACGGGGATTGGCGCGAGCGGCGCGAGTACACATACACTGTCCGGGCGGTGATCGACGTGCTGCCGCCGGTCAACACCGAGGCCGTCCACGACGACTTTCAGGACGCGCGCGTGCTCGAGCAACGGGCGGACTTCGTTCAGCTCGAAGTGATTCTCTACCCGTTCAACACGTGCGGCGACGCGATCAAGCCGAATCCGGCGTGGCGACGCGACCCGGCGTTGCCGCGCGAATACCTTCGCCCGGGCGTGACGACGAACTGGGACGAACCGATGCGACGGTCGATGATCGAGTCCCTCGCGGCCGACGGGATCGACATCGAGGAGCTCACCGACGTCGAGACCGTGCAGCGCGTCTCGAAGTGGCTGCTTGAGCGGGCTCGCTTCGAAGACAGCTTCACGACGTTCGCGGTGGACTTTGCCGGAGGCGAACCCTTCGTCCCGCAGGACATGCGGCCGGCAGTGCAGCGGGCGCTTGATGCAAACGGGCGGACGCTGGAGGAGCAATGGAATCGCGAACTGCTGGGCAAGGGAATGTATGAGACGCGCTGGCGCGGGACGTGCACCTCCTCGGCGATCTACCTGGCGACGGGCCTGAAGGCGATCGGGATTCCGACGCGGACGGTCGTCTGCGTGCCGGTGATCGATGCGTCGGACCCGTGCGAGGTTCCGCTGCTGGAGCGGCTCACCCATCACCGTGTGCGCCGCATGCTGCAACGAAGCACGGCGCGGCTCGCGGACTCATGGGCCTCCCACACGTTCAACGAGGTGTACGTCGGCGGCCGCTGGCGGCGGCTCAACTACGATCGGCTCGGCCAGAACATCCTCGACGAGCAGTCGCTCGGCCTGATGGTGCACGTGCATACGTTCGATGATCACGCCAACGCCGGCCTGATCGCGTGGGGCCGGCGCAAGCGGCCGCGCGACGTGGACGTGTTCGAGCATTCGAATCCGTACTCGTGCGTTTCGATTTCCGACTGGTTCGGCCCGCACGCGCGTCTCGACAATCCGCCGCCGCAGGACGAGCATCGCGTGCTGACGATCACGCGCGTCTACTGGTACGACGATCCGGACAAAGACGAGGTCGTACGGATGCGGCTCGACGATCCGCAGACGGCCGGCCACGTCGTCGTGCACGTGGCGGAGGGCTTCGAGGGACAGGGCGTCTCGCAGTATCAGGAGTTTTACGAGAAGGTCGACAAGGAGTTTCGCCCGACCGCGGAGGGACGGGACGACGTCCGGCTCTTCGCTGCGCGAGGCTACTGGGTCGACATCGCGCGCGACGTCAGAGAGTTCTACCTGCACATCCCGCCGGACCAGTTCGAGAAGATGGCCGCGGGCGAGCCGTACCGGTTGCACGTCGTGGCGGACGATGGGCCGTTCGGCTGGGAGATCCAGGGCGAGCTGACGCTGACGCGCCCGGCTGAGCGGAAGCAATCACGCCGCTAGCCGGCCGCCGCCGTCGCGTGGGACCGGTAGCGCCGCACAAGCTGAATCAGCCGCTCGCGGTCGATCGGTTTGGTCGCGTAGTCGCTGCACCCGGCCTCGATGCACCGCTCGCGAGCGCCGGCCATCGCGTGGGCCGTCAGCGCGATGATCGGTCCGCTGTAGGTCTCCCGGCGGAGCGTGCGTGTGGCCTCATAGCCGTCCATCACCGGCATCTGCATGTCCATCAGGATCACGTCGAAGGCGCCGCCGCCGCCGGAGGCCTCGAGCGCGCGGCGGACGGCCTCCTCGCCGTTCGGCGCGATCACGACTTCGGCCCCGACCTGCGTCAGGAAGTGGCGGATCAGCCGCTGGTTGTCCACGCCATCCTCGGCGAGCAGCACGCGGCAGCCGGCCAGTGCCTGCGAATCGATCGTCGATTCCGCCGGAAACGCCTTCGCCGGCGGCGGCAGCCGCCGCGGGTCGATCGTTCGCAACCCGCCCGGTGCACGTACCGGCAGCTCGACCGTGAAGACCGAGCCCTTGCCGGGCTCGCTCGTGAACGTCAGCTCGCCGCCCAGCATCGTCACCAGCCGCTTGCTGATCGACAGGCCCAGACCCGTGCCGCCGAAACGCCGCGTCATCGTCTCGTCCGCCTGCGTGAAGGGCTGGAAGAGCTTCGCGCCCAGATCCGGTGGGATGCCGACGCCCGTGTCGCACACGTCGATCCGCAGCAGCGGCCCGCCGCCCTTTTCCGCGGGAAGCCCGTCGATCAGCCGAGCGCGAATCGTCACCTCGCCGCTCTCGGTGAACTTGACCGCGTTGCCGACCAGGTTGAGCAGCACCTGCCGCAGCCGCGTCGGGTCGGTCAGCACCTCGGTCGGCATGTCGCTGTCGAACTCCAGCCGCAGCGTCAATCCCTTGCTCTGCGCCCGGACCCGCATCAGCGACTCCACCTCGTACAGCAGCCGCGTCGGACAGGTGGTGATCTTCTCCAGCTCCAGCCGGCCGGCCTCGATCTTGGACAGGTCGAGAATGTCGTTGATGATGCCCAGCAGCAGGCCCGCGTTCGAGCGGATCGTCTGTACGGCCAGCGCCCGCTGCTCGTCCGACTGGCCGGGATCGCCGAGGACTTCCGCGTAGCCGAGGATCGCGGTCATCGGCGTGCGGATCTCGTGGCTCATGTTCGCCAGGAAATCGCTCTTGGCCCGGCTGGCCGCTTCCGCCCGGATGCGGGCCCGCTCCAGCTCGGCCGTCCGCTGCTCGAGTTCGAGCGTGCGCTCGCGAACCGTGTGCTCGATGGACTGGTAGCTGCGTTCGAGCTGGTCGGCCATCTCGTTGAACGTGCGGGCCAGCACGCCGATCTCGCCCACGCCGCGGGCCGGGGCGCGCCGCGTCAGGTCGCCTTTCGCGAGCGTGTGGGCGGCGTCGGCCAGATCCCGCAGCGGGTTGAGCATCTGCTGCACCGCGATGACGATCATCACGATCGCGACGGAACTGACGAGCACGGTCAGCAGCGCGCCGGAGAGGACACTCGCAGCCCGCTGAGCGTGGAGCCCGGCCAGGGCCAGTTCGAGTTTCAGGTATCCGATCGGCCTTTCGCTGGCCGCCGGCTGCGATTGCTGGTCCAGCTCGAGCAGTTCCAGCGAGAGCGCCCGCTTGACCTGCCAGATCGGGACAAGCACCTCGATCGCGCCGGGCTGGATGCGGGCCGTCGTCTTGACAGTCGGGACCTCGAGCGGCCGCTGGACCGGCACAGTCTCGTGCGGGCGCGTCGTGGCGATCCGGGGTGCCGCGTCCGAACCCGTGCGGCGCGATTTCTCGGCCACCCGCGTGGCGAGCGGATTTCCAGCCGCATTGTAGAGGGCGGCTCGGGTCGCCTCCGGGTGGGCGATGGCGACTTCGAGCACGTGCTCCAGCGCCTTGCGGTCATTGAGCAGCAGTGCCGGCTCGGCCGACCGCCCCACAGCCTGGGCGAAGACGATCGCCTGATGCTGCATGGCACGGAACGAGTCACCCTGGTGCTGCCAGATCAGCACCGATCCCACCGTCGTCGCCGTCATCAGCACGAGGGTGATGCAGAAGCTAAGCGCATGGCCGCGCAGGCCCAGTCTCATCGCGTCCCGCTCTCTCCAGCAGAGCATGCAGTCTTCGGGGCCGCAGCAGCCTCCGGGCGAAGCGCTCTCTGCGCGGGCCCGGCCGCGTGCGGTCCGTCGAGCTCTCTATCGGCCGGCGCGGCCGCGGGGCCGCCGCAGGAGGCGGTTCGAATGCTGCGGGCCGCGTGCATCGGGGGCGAAGGCCGGTCGGAATTGCGCGTGGCGGGCGCCGCCGGGGAACGAGTTGCGACGCAGCTGGGCCGGCGCCGCGTCAGGCGATGTACGACTTCCTGCGGCGGCCGCTCAGGTAGCTCTCCATGACGCAGGCGCTTAGCTCGCCGCTGGTGGTATGAAAGGTCACGCCGCGGGTCACGCGGCCGAGGTCATCGACGAAGCCGAGCCAGTCCATATCCCAGTAGTCGTCCGTCAGGGCGAATGTGCAGATTCGCACGCCGCTCCGGGCGATCAGGTACGCCTCGCGCAGTGTCGTCACGTGGCTGGACTTGCTCGGCGGGTAGAGCAGGTAGGCGTAGTCCCCCTGGATGTGCGCCGTCGGCTGGCCGTCAGTGATGACGAAGATCATCTTGTTCTCGCCGCCGCGGCGGGCCAGGATGCGGCGGGCCATCAGCAGCCCCATGTGCAGATTCGTGAAGTGCGGCGGGGCCTTCTCGAGCTGACACAGCGCCACGCGGAGCTTGATGACCGGGTCGAACGTCGTCACCGGCTTGGGCATCAGCAGCGGCAGCTTCTCCTCGGCGATCGCGGCCGCCCCGGAGTAGAAGCCGACCAGGTCGACCGTATCCGCCGGGTAGCGCTGGCGGATGAGCGCCATCAGCGCCATGGCGCACTTCTTCGCGCTCACGAAACGGCCGAAGCGGGCCATCGATCCGGATTGATCGATCAGCACGACGGTCGAGCAGCTCGTCCGCGACTCGACGTTGAAGCGCTCGAAGTCGTCCGGCCGCAGCGCCAGCGGGACGCGCGGCGGGGGAGTACCCTCGGCCGGGGTTTCGCGCGCCCGCCGGGCCAGCGCGTTGCGCAGCGTCGCGCTCACGTCGATCTCGCTGATCGGGTCGCCGAACTGCCAGGGCACGGTGCCTTCCAGCCGCTCTCCGTCGCCGCCGTGCTCCGGCGACGTGTGGCCGTCGCGCGTGCCGCGGCGCAGATGCGAGAAAACCTCCATCAGGGCCTTGCGCTGCATGGCGCTGGCCGCCCGCGGCGTCAGGCGGAAGCGGCCCTTGAACTTCTCCAGCAGGCCCTGGTCCAGGAGCTGCTGGAGCAGGTCGGAGTGCTCCGGGTCGTGCTGCATCTCGGCCAGCGCCCGCAGCGCCTCGTCGCCGTACGCGAGAATGAAATCGAAGACGCTGCCAAGGTCCAGATCGCCCTGAAAGCGGAACGGCCGGCCGTTGTACTCGAAGTATCGCGCTCGCATCGCTTCATCATATCCGGCCCGCATCGGGCCGGCCGACACCCGCGGCGGCTTTTCGCGCGGCGTGCGGCCCGCTAGAGTGTCCACAGAATGGTAGGGATGCTGCCATGCCGGTGATCACGCCGCCGCGAATGCCGCTGGCCAGCCTGCCCACGCCACTGGTGCGCCTCGACAGGCTCGAGGCGAGCCTGGGCGCCGGGACGGTGCTGCTCAAGCGCGACGACCTGACCGGGCTGGAGCTCTCCGGCAACAAGGTCCGCAAGCTCGAGTACATCCTGGCCGACGCCCGCACGCAGGGCGTCGACACGATCGTCACGGAGGGGACCTGCCAGTCGAATCACTGCCGCGCGACGGCCGCGGTCTGCGCCCGGCTCGGACTGGGCTGCGAGCTGCTGTTCCGGCCGCAGCCGCCGCACGCGATTCAGGGCAACCACCTGCTCGACCGGCTCTTCGGCGCCCAGACGCGAAGCTGGCCGCGCGAACAGTACAGCGCCGACCGCACCGCGATCATCGATCGCGTGCTGGGTGAGCTGCGCGGCCAGGGGCGGCGGCCGCGCTTCGTGCCGGCCGGGGCGTCGGAGCCGCTCGGCTGCTGGGGCTACATCCGCCAGGCGGCCGAGCTGGCGACGCAGTTGCACGCCGCCGGCGTCACCGAGTGCGACGTGGTCGTGGCGGTCAGCTCAGGCGGGACCTACGCGGGACTCGTGCTCGGCAAGCTGCTGCACCGGCTCGATCAATGGAACCTGCTGGCGGTGCCCGTCAGCGACGACGTGGCCTATCACCGCCGCGAAGTCGGGCGGCTCTGCCGCGAGGCGATCGACCAGTACCACCTGCCGATCGAGTTCGACGAGAACGTGCTTCAATTCGTCGACGGCTACATCGGCGCGGGCTACGGGGTCTTCTACGACAAGGCGCTCGAAGCGCTGCGGCTGCTGGCGCGCTGCGAGGCGATCCTGCTGGACCCGGTTTATACGGCCAAGGCGTTCTGTGCACTGGTGGACGGCGTGCGGGACGGAAAGCTGGGGCGCTCGCGGCCGGTCGTCTTCGTGCACACGGGCGGCGTGTTCTCGGACTTCGCCTGGCCGCAGGAACTGCTGGGCAGCCGTACCTGAGAGTGGGGCAGGGGGGCGGACGAGGCGGTATGAGCATGGGCGGCGAAACGAGACTCTCGCACGTGGACTCGGCCGGACAGGTCCGCATGGTCGATGTGTCGGCCAAGCAGACCAGCCTGCGGCGGGCGCTCGCCAGCGCGGTCGTGGTGATCGGCGAGGAGGCCGCGCGGCAGCTCGCGGAAGCGACGCTCAGGAAGGGCGACGCACTCACGGCGGCGCAGCTCGCCGGCGTGCTGGCGGCGAAGCGCACCTCCGAGCTGATCCCGCTCTGTCACGGCTTGCTGCCGGAGTACGTCGACGTGCGCTGTACGCTGGAGCTGCCCGACCGCGTTCACATCCTGGCCGAGGCGCGGGTCGAGGGAAAGACGGGGGTCGAGCTGGAGGCGCTCACGGCCGCGAGCGTCGCGGCCCTCACGATCTACGACATGTGCAAGTCCGTCAGCCGCGAGATCCGCATCGGCCCGATTCAACTCGAAGAGAAAAGCGGCGGGCGATCCGGCACGTGGCGGCGCGAGACCTGACCGGACGGTCGGATCGCATTCCCGGCCTACTGCGGCACGAGATAGAAATCCCGCTCGATCAGCCGGTCCGCCACGATCTCCACCGTCACCGCGTCGCTGTAGTAGGGCGGGCTGTCCGCATCCACGAGATACAACCCGGGCGGCACGTTCACGAAGAAATAGCTTCCGTCGTGCCCCGAGATCGAGATGCGCGGCGCGCTGTTGCTGGTATAGAGCCGCACGACTGCGCCCGGAATCGGCCGCCACGGCGTCGCATCGGCCGGGACGAAGACGCGCCCTTGCAGCACGCCGGTTCCCGGGACGGGCGCAACATGACGAAAGCTGACGGACGCGTCGGCCGCCACGCACTCGCTCGGCACCGCGACGATGTGATAAGCGTTCGAGACGTTGTCGCGATCGCCGGGCCGCTCATCGTCGACGATGAGAATGGTCGTGGCGCCGGGCGGCACGTTGGGTCCCGGCAGCGGATCGCGAACGGCCCGCACGATCGAGATGTTCGGCCCGCCACCGGTGCTCTGCGGACCCTGGATCGCGGCGATCACCACCTGCCGCGAGAAGTCGATGTAGGGAGGTTCCGGCGGCGGCGTGTTGAGCGACGAGTGCTCGACCCAGAACGCCTGCCACGACGACGAATCCCGAATCACGAGATCTTCGCCGAGGAAATAGGGGGTGCTCATGCCCCAGCCGCTGACCTCGCCACGGGCGAGGGTCTGCACCGCGCACACGTTCGAGTTGTCGCCCGCCGGCGGTCCGTGCAGGTCCTTCAGTTGCGCCAGCGCGGCCGGACACGCCAGCAGCAGCAGCAGCGTCCCGCAGACAGCCGATGGATGCATGGGTCGGTGAATCATGTCACGCCTCCACTCACTCTCCCCCGGTCGCGACCCCGCGCTTCATTCTGTCGCGTCGCGGCGGCCGCCGCAACATCCGTCGCGGGCGCACGCCGCTCAGGCCCAGCGCGCCGCCCAGTTCGCCGCGACCGCGACGGCGGCCGTCTCCACCCGCAGAATGTGCGTCGCCAGCCGCGCGATCTGCCCGCCCGCTTCGCGCAGCCGCTCGCGCTCAGCGTCCGACAGCCCGCCCTCCGGCCCGACGACGGCTGCGAGACGACGCAGGTCGGGACCGTGCCCGTGCAGCCAGCTCGCCAGGGACGGTGCCGTCTCGTCCGGGTCGGAAATCAGCAGCGCGTCGCGCTCCAGCCCGGCCGTGATGCCCGCGAGCGCACCGCAGACGTCGATCTGCGGCAGCCAGGCGCGGCGCGACTGCTTGGACGCCTCGATCGCCGTTCGCAACAGCTTGTCGGCCGCGTCGGCGGGAGGGTGCACCACCGAGCGCTCGAACTCAGCCAGGATGATCCGCGCCACGCCCAGCTCGGTGCATTTCTCGATCATCCAGTCGAGCCGCGGCCCCTTGCATGCGGCGACGATCAGCGTGAGCGGCCGCTTGGGCGGCTCAGAGAGCAGCAGGTGCTCGATCTGCACGGTCGCCACGCGGCGCTCTTTCGACGCCGGTCGACGCGTGGCGGGGCGGGCGGGCGGTTCGAGCAGGTGGCCGCTGCCCACGTGTCCACGGCCGTCGAAGAGCGTGACGCGGTCCCCCGGGCGCAGCCGCAGGACGCGCAGGGCGTGGTGCGACTCGCTCTCGTCGAGTTCGACGACACCGTGCGCAAGTCTTGTGCAGAAGAAGCGCGCCTCGCTCACGCGCGAATTATACGCCCTCCGACCGGCACGAGGCCCGCCCCGCGGTCGAATGGCGCGTCAAGCCTGAGGAGTGCCGAGCGGAGGCCATTCGCTACTCGCTATTCTTAGCTCTGAAGTGCTGGTGCGAGAATCGGGGACCGGCCTCTGGCCGGTCACTGAACGAGAATGGGGACCGGCCTCTGGCCGGTCACTGGACGAGAATGGGGGACCGGCCTCTGGCCGGTCACTGAACGAGAATGGGGGACCGGCCTCTGGCCGGTCACTGGACGAGAATGGGGACCGGCCTCTGGCCGGTCACTGGACGACCGGTCTCCGACCGGTCGCGCTTCTGCCCGTCAGGGCAAGCGACCGTAGCCGGTGGCTTCAGCCACCGGAAAGCTCACCCCCCTACGTCGTCCGTGGGGCCTTCGCCTCGGATCACAGCACGAGAGGGTCAAACCAGCACTGCATTCGCATCCGGCGTGGCGATCGCCGCGATCGTGTCGTCCTAGTGCGAGACGGGAATCTCGCACCAGCCAGGGATGGACATCTCGCACCAGCCTGCTCGTCAGCTCGCGACGTTCAGCGATCCGACCCGCTCGATCACGCCCGGCAGCACGTCGAGCACACGCTCTAGGTCGGCCGGCGTGTTGTACTTTCCGAACGAGAAGCGGATCTGGCCCTGGGCGACGTAGGGGTCCAACTTCATCGCCGACATGACGTGCGATGGTTCGAGCGACCCGCTGCTGCACGCGGCCCCGCTCGAGGCACAGACGCTGGCTTCGCTCAGCAACAGCAGCACCGCCTCCGCCTCCACGCCGGGGAAGCAGACGCAGCTCGTGTTGTAGACACGCGGCGCATCCTTGCCCGCGATCACCGCTTGCGGAAAACGAGCCGCGACCTCGCGCTCGAACTCGTCCCGCAGCGCCTGCACGCGAGCCTTCTCCTCCGGATCGCGGCGGAGCAGCAGCTCACATGCGACGGCCAGGCCGATGATGCCCGGGGCATTCTGCGTGCCCCCGCGCCGGCCGCGCTCCTGCGGCCCGCCGATCATGCTCGAGCGGAAGGGCGTCCCGCTGCGAATGTAGATCGCCCCGACGCCCTTCGGGCCGTGCAGTTTGTGGCCGCTGAGCGAAAGCAGGTCCACCTTCAGCTCGCTCACGTCGACGTCGATCTTGCCGACCGCCTGCACCGCGTCCGTATGCACCAGTGCGCCGCGCTCGTGCGCGATTCGCACCACCTGCTCGAGCGGCATGATCACGCCCGTCTCGTTGTTCGCGTACATCACCGAGACGATCGCCGTGTCGTCCCGGATGGCCGCCGCCAGCTCATCCATATCCAGCACGCCGCTGCGCGTCACGCCCACGTAGCTCACCTGCACGCCCTCGCGCTCGAGCTGCTCGGCCATCTCCAGCACGGCCGAGTGCTCCACCTGCGAAACGACGATGTGCCGCCGGCTCGGCCGGGCGGCCAGCACACCCCGCAGGGCCGCGTTGTCGGCCTCGGTGCCGCCGCTGGTGAAGACGATCTCGGTCTCGCGGGCGCCGATCAGGCGGGCCACGCTGCCGCGGGCCTCCTCGATCCGCGCCGCCACCTGCGCCCCGAAGCGGTGCAGGCTGGAGGGGTTGCCGTACTCTTCCGTCAGAACGCCGAGCATCGCCTGCGCGACCGCGTCATCCACGCGGGTCGTGGCGTTGTTGTCCAGGTAGGTGATCGAGTGGTTCATCAGTAGGGTGTATTGGGGTCCAGGTCCCAGTCGATGGCGAGCTGTTCCTTGAGCGTGGTGCTGCGCTGTGCATGCCCATCGCGAAAGGCGAAATTGGCGCCGCCGTAGTGCCGCTCGTCAATATACGCTTCGCCGGCCAGCCCGGCGATATGCTCGTTGGGAATGTCGCTCCGCAGCAGGTCGCCGGGGTCCTCCACCTGCGGATTCGCCTCGCTCAACACCGGCAGACGGTGAAAGATCGCATCCAGCTTCCGCTTGGACCACGAATACTCGTACACGCGGTAGTGCCCCGTGCTGTCGGCCCGCGGCTCGGCCTCCTTGCAGACCCAGAACTCGAAGCGGTCCTCGCGGTTGCGCATCACCGGGAAGTTCTCGACATGAGAGTAGTCCGCCGCGTTATACAGCGACCGGTAGAGCGACTCGGCCCAGCCGTGCACCACCGGCGTGGGCGAATTCGGGTCGCCGACGCGGTACCGGCTCGGCGGCAGCGAGAAGTCATAGTCATTCCCGTACGCCACGATCCCCTTCATCATCTCATGCAGCGTGGCCATGCACACGGTGCTCTTGGCCTGCTGCCGAGCCCGGGCCAGCGACGGCGTCAGGATCGAGATCAGCAGCGAGATGATCGCGATCACCACCAGCAGCTCGATCAGCGTGAAGCAGCGCGGGCCCCGGCGATGCACGGCCCCGCCCCGGCCGGCGCCACCAGCGCCAGGTCGAACGGCCCGCCGGCTATTCTGCCATGCCCGCATCGCGCATCCTCTCCGTGCACGGTATCTTATGGCCACGCGCGAGAGGGCGGAATACGAACGTGAGCCGATCTGAGCAGATACCTCCGACGCCCGACCCGCAGCAGGTCCGGGTCCGGCTCGAGTTTTCGGACGAGAAGCTGCTGGGCGACTGCGAGCAGGACACCTACCGCGTCAGCGGCCCGGGCGGCCAGCACCGCAACAAGGTCTCCTCCGGCGTCCGGCTTCGCCACCGCCTGACCGGGCTGGTCGTCACGGCCACGGAGCGGCGGTCGCAGCACGAGAACCGTGCCCAGGCTCTGCACCGCCTGCGGGAGGCGATCGCCGTCGAGTGCCGAGCGCCGCTCCCGCAGCAGGTCTCCTGGCCGGAGGGCGTGCAAGTTACGGACGGACGCCTGCGGGTCAATCCCCGCAATCCGGCCTATCCCCAGGTGATTGCGCTGGTGCTGGATGCCGTGGCGGCGTTCGGTGGCGAGCTGCCCAAGGCGGCGGCGTGGCTGGGCGTCTCGACCTCCAGCCTCTCGCGCTTCCTGAGCGAGCACCCGCGGATGTGGGTGGCCGCGAACCGGATTCGGGCCGACGCCGGCCTGCCCGCGCTCAGGAAATGAACCCGCACCCGTATTCGAGGGAAGATGTCTCGATCGTCGCGAAAGTCCGGCCAGACGATTCCGGCTAGACCGGCACGAGCCGGCCCGTCGCCGAGCGGGGCGTCCGGCGCAAAACCGAGTCGTACTTCCGAATCCGGGCCGTCGCCGGCGCCTGTTCCGCTCTCGCTGAACAGCGAGCTGCTGCGGCAGGCCGAGAAATGGCTCGCCGGCCGGCGGCTGCTCGTGGCGATGCTGATTCTGGGGGCGGCCGTCGCGATCCGCGCCGCGTGCTATGTCGAGCTTTCCGCCGGCCCGTGCTTCCATCTGCACAAGTGGGACGAGTCGGACATGCACCACTTCGACCAGTGGGCGCGGCAGATCGTCGCCGGCGACTGGCTCTCGCAGAGGATCGACATTCCGATGCATGCGTGGCATCGCGAGGTCGCCGTGGCACACCTGCGGGCGATTGCCGCGAGCCACGGTGCCTCGCTGCCGGCCGGCGCGGCGACGGAGACGACGCCTGAGCAGGCCCGCGCGATCTGGTATCAGTGGCTCGATCCGCGCCAGTTCTATCAGGACCCGCTTTACCCATATCTGCTGGCCGGCGTCTACAAGCTGGTCGGTCCGGACGTGCGCTACGTCTTCGCGCTCCAGATGCTGGCCGGCGTGCTGGCGACGCTGGCCGCATGGCGTGTTGCATCCCGCTGCTTCGGCGAGCTGGCCGGCGTCGCGGCGGCCGTCGGATTTCTCGCATACGGCCCGCTGGTGTTTCACGAGTTCGTCCTGCTGCGCGATTCGCTCGTGGCCAGCGCGAGCATCGGGCTCGTCTACCTGCTGCTGATCTGGTGGCGGCACCCGTCGGCGAGGCTCGCGTTCTACTGCGGCCTGGCCGCCGGCGTGGCTGTGCTGCTCAAGAGCCATTTCATCCTGTTCTTCCTGCTGGCTCTCGTCGCAGCGGCCGTGCGCTTTCGCGCCGATGTCCGCACCGGCGGCGCGGTGCTGCTCACGCTGGCCGCGGGATTCGTGCTCGCCCTGGCGCCGCTGGCGGCCCGAAACTTCGTCGTCGGCGCCCCGCTGTTCGCACTGGCCAGCGGCGGCGGGCCGACCTTCATCCTCTCCAACGCCTCCGACGCCGGCACGCTGCGCTGGAGCACGTCGCAGGTCGCCCCGATCATGGCTGAGTTCCGCGGCCGGCTGCTCGACACGATCGTGCGCACGCTCGGCACGCACCCGCACGCGGGGAGCTATCTGGGACTGCTCGCGGACAAGCTCGCCATGGCGCTGATGTGGTACGAGTGGCCGAACAACGTGAACATCTATCACTATCGGCAGTATTCATCCGGGCTGGTGTGGCTGGGCCTCTCCTTCGGGCTGATCTCGCCCTTGGCGCTGCTGGGCGTCGTCCTGGCGGCGCGCACTCGCGGCTGCGGTCCGCTGCTGTGGATGGCCGCAACGAACCTGGCGCTGCTGCTGCTGTTCTTCGGAGTGGCGCGCTTCCGAATCGCGCTGGCGGCGGTGGCGATACCGCTCGCGGCCGCGGGGCTCGTCTGGCTGGCGGATCGGGCGCTCTCGCGCCGCTACGCGCTCCTCGCCGTGGCCGCCGTGCCGCTCGCCGCCGTCTGCTTCTGGACGCTTCATCCGGCGGAGGTGCTCGAGCCGCTGGTCTCGCGCGACGATTTCACCGCCTCGTACCTCGCCTACTACGAGCCGCAGCTCGGCTCAGCCCTGGCGGCCGGAGAGTTCGAACGCGCCGCCCGCGTCGTCTCCGACGCGATCCGCGTGCAGCCGCCGTTCGTGCATGAGCTGGTCCGCGGCCGCCGGCCGGCCAACCAGGCTGAACGCGATATCGCCGCATGGTTCGCCGAACTGCACGGCGAGCTGGGCCGAATCCTGAAACTGCTCGGCCGGCCGGACCTGGCGGAGTCGGCGCTTTCCTATTCCGCCGCGCTGCGAACGGCCGCGGCGAGCATGGAGTGACGTTCGTTCAGGCGCGCGCCCGTTCGGCCCTGCGCGATTCCGGCGAAGCCCACCTCGCGCCCGTTGCGTCTGGCCGCGGCGGACTCGTCAGCTCAGGGCTGCTTCGGATCGATCGACTGCGGCGGCCGCGGGCCTTCCGGCCGGGCGAGACTCGCGCGCCCGCCGGCGCCGAAGATCAGATGCGCCTCGCCGAGCTCGTTCACACCCGGCGCGGTGATTGCCGCGTCGGCCCGTCCGTCGCCGTCCACGTCGCCGGCGCTCAGCGCCCAGCCGACCTGGTCGCCGATCGAATCACCGGTCAGCAGCCATCCCTGGACTTCGCACGTGCCTACGTCGGTCTGCGGCACATTGCCGGCGAGATCCTGGCCGCCGTAGATGAAGATCGCCCGGCCGCGGAAGTCGTCGAACCCCGGCGCACCGATGATCAGCTCCTCGGCTCCGTCGATGTCTGCATCGCCGCCGCCGCTTACCGCCAACCCGAGCAGGTCGCCGACCGCCAGCCCGTCGATCGTTACGCCCGGCAGCGTGTTGCCCACCTCCGCCAGCGAGATCGGCGGACCGCTCAGCCGTGAACGCAGCTCCGGCGAATTGTAGATCACGTACGTCCGCCCGCGCCCGCCGCCGAAGCCCGGCGCGCCGATGATCAGGTCCGGCAGCCCATCGCCGTCGAAGTCGGTCACGCTGACCGACGTGCCGGCCAGCTCGCCCGCCTGACTTCCCTCGAACACCGTCCCCGGCCAGGTCGAGCCCAGCTCCGCCAGCGGCAGCACTCCAAGCTGATTCATGCCGTCGCCGCCGAAGATGAGGTAGACGCGGCCGCGGCCGACCTCGAAGCCGGGCGCGCCGATCAGCACATCGGCCGGTTCGACGCACGGTGCCGGGTCGCAATCGAAACGCCCGGCACTGGCGATCGAATAGCCCGCCAGGTCGCCCACCCGTTCGCCGATGAGCAGCAGCGAGTCGATCGGGCCGAAGTTGGGATCGAAGACGTCGTCCAGCGTGCCGCTGGGCAGGCCCATTCCCCCGAAGATGATCACCGCCCGGCCGGCGCCCGGCTCGCCCTCCGGACCGGCCTCGTCCGCCGGCGCGCCGATCGCGACTTCGCGCTGACCGTCGCCGTTCAGGTCGCCCAGTGCCGCGACGACGTGCCCCGCGCGCTCACCGTTATTGGCGTCCTCGTCGAACTCGCCTTCGACGCGCGAGACGGCGAACCCATCCACGGACTGATCGAGGATCAGCGGGCCGGGAATGTCGAGCAGGAACGAACCCTCGACGAAGTACGCAGCGCCCAGATCGTCCTGCTTCAATCCGAATCCCGGAGTGCCGACGGCGACCTCCGGGAAGGAATTGTCGTCGAGCCTGCCCAGCAGCGCCACGCTCCAGCCGACCTCCTCGTCCCGCGCGACCTGCGTCATCAGAATGTCCAGCTCGCTCGAGAGCAGCTCCGCCGGCCAGTCGCCCTCCTCCAGCGAGTGGAAGTACGCGCCGCCGAACGTCCGGTAGCCGCTGTCGACGTCGAAGAGTTGCAGGAACGGGTCGCCGATGATCAGATCGGCCCGGCCGTCGAGATCGATGTCCTCGCGGATGTCGACCGACCAGCCGAATTCGCTGTTGATCGGCCCGAGCTGGTCGCTCAGGTCCTCGCCCCGCAGCCGCGTCGCCTCACCCTCGACGAACTGGCCGGGCGAGAACGGACCGACCCGCCGGTTCACCACGCAGAACGACGGCCCGATCACGACGCTGCTCTCCAGCCCGTCGTCGATCCGGCCGAGCACGAAGTACGTGCCGACGTCGATCGTGGACGTGTCGAGCTCGAACTCGCGGTCATCCACGTCGTCTTCGGAGATATCATCGCGCAGCACGGTCTCGTTGCCGTTCAGCGCGCCGTCCTGGTCGAGCAGGATCGTGATCGCCGCGTCGTGGTCCGGGTCCTGGCCCGCCCAGGCGATGATCAACGGCTGCCCGCGGCGCACCACCAGCCCGTCCATCGGCGCGTCGATCACGAGCTGCGGCGGCGCGTTGATGCGGACGCGGCCGGTGCCCGGCCCGGCCGTCGTGCTGCGGTCGCCGTCATTGACGCGAGCAAAGATCGCGTACAGCCCCGGCGCCACGCCCGTCGTATCCCACGTGATCGAGTTACGCTCCTGCGCGGCGATGTCCTCGACGATCGTCAGGTCGAAGCCGGTCGCCGCGTCGGCATCCAGGTCGGCGAAGGCCGACAACGTCGCGCCGTCTACCGCACCCTCGACGACCACGTCGAAGTCCACCGGCGTGCCGGCCGCGATGAACTGCTCCGCGTCGAGCCCCTCGATCCGGACCTCCAGGTCCGCCGGCGGAGGTTCGTTCGGATCATTCGGATCGCCATCCGGCGGAGTGGTCGGCCGCAACTCGAAGAGGATTGTGTCGTTCTGAACGAAATCCGTGCCGAGGAAGAACACGCGGATGGGCAGGATCTCCGGCGGCTCGGTGAAGACCGTCGCCTCGATCAGCACGCTGTCGCACTCATCCGGCCCGACCACGACCACCCGCCCGCCCGCGGGCACCGTCCGCGTCGCCGTGAGAACCGCCCGCCCCGCCACCCGCATCGTCACCCGGGCCCGCCCGCCGAACTCGGTCGGCGCCAGCAGCACGACCTGAACGGCCGCACTGTCGACCGGCGGCGCGTCCAGCGGCGGGGCGACCTGGGCGACCGAGTCGAAATCGGACCCGCCCGCTCCTCCGTTCCCGCCTCCGCTCGTGATCAGGTCAATCAGCGACGGATCGAAGATGCAGCCGGTCAGTGCCAGCGTGGCGATCGCCACGACGCAAGTCAGCCTACGAGCCATGGATCGTACCTCCACGCAGCCGCCGCAACCGGTTTCGGACCTGTTTACGAGCGAGCAAAGGTTCGGCGAGTGCCGGCCCGTCTCGCGTCGTTCGCCAGACGCCTACCTTACCGTCCCCGAGCCTCTGTGGTCAATTGTAGGCGTCGATTCCAGTCGCTTGCTCACACAATACTTGCGCGAAAATCGGGCGGTTGATTCGGGACCTGTCGATGTTATGATTGATCAGACGCCGATCGCGGCCACCGGAGGTCAAGCGAGTGCGGACTCAAGGCTGGTTTTTCGGGACGCTGCTCGTCTCCGTCCTCGTGGCGGGGGCGTTCGACGAAGTCCAGGCGCAAACTCGGCGCATCACCGCCCTGCGGGGCAGCGAGGGGCCCTCCATCTATCTGGGTCTGGTCGGCGGGGCGAACACACGCGGCGGTTTGAGCAATCTCGGCGGTCGGCCGGGCGCGGGTGGGGTCGCCCAGGTCCCACGTTTCGGGACCGTCGCCGGCTCGCGGCCGATCGGCTCCTCCTTCATGGGTCTGATGCCCGGGCGAAACTCGCTGGCGACCACGTCGATCCGCTCTCAGTATTCGTTCTTCGAAGGTGCCCTGCCCGATCCGTATGTTCTTCGTTCCGTCAGCGGCGTCGCCTCCGCGACCCATTTCTGGCGGCCGCCGATTCCGTTCGATGAGCGGCCGCCCATGCTGACTGCTCCGCTGTACGTCGAAATGCCGCAGCAAAGCCCCTACGCCGAGTATTTCGGCCTCTACCCCAGTCAGGCCGCGCTCGAGCCGCCGGCCCCGGACGAGGGTGCACCGGAGCTGCGCGGCGCCGACCTGATGGAGCAGCGGTACACAAGCCGGATGCAGACCTTCGGCGAGCGGGCGCTGCGGGAGTTTCGCGAAGCCACCTCGGCCCCGCGCGAAGTGGACGACCCCATCGAGCCGCTGGCGGCCGTCGCGGACAAGTTCTCCCTGCTGCGCAGCATGGATGCGGACGCGTCGCTTCCGCTGCTGCTCAGCGTCTACATCGCCTTGGAGCGGCACCAGCACTTGATGGCGGCCGACTGCCTGTTCGAAGCCGCGTTCCGCAATCCGCGCGCCTTCATCGATCATCGCGACCTGGGCCAGCACTTCGGTGACCGCAAGCTGCTCGAAGCGCAGGCGCGCCGCTTCCTGCTGTACGACGAGAACATCAAGCTTTCGCCGGAGCAGTACGCCGTGCATGCGTATGCCGCCTGGGTGCTGGGCGACGCGCGCCGCGCGCGGCAGGCGCTCGACGCGGGGTACGCCGCCGCCGCCGGCGAGCCGCCGGAACGCTACATGGAGCTTTTGCGCCGTGCGATGGAGGCCTCGCTGGCTCAACAGCCCTGAGCCGCGGGGAATCGCCCGGCCGTCCGACCGCGACCAACCGCCTTGCCAGAACCGCCGCGGACCGGCTTGTGGGACCGGCCGGCGGCCGCGGGTACTCTCTGGTTTCCGCCGGCCCGGTCCGCGATCGACGCCGCGGCCCGCCGCCGAGGAGGGGCATGCCTTGTCGCGGCCGGCGGACCCGCGGGTGGCATGGTTGCCACGGGCGCGGGGGTTCAGTCGAGTCGCCGCCGCCGCCGATAACCAAGAGGCTGTGCCGGCCGCGGTGAGCACGAGAATGCAGAGTTTGCTGTGAGCGGAATCGGATTCTGGACCGAATGGGCCCGCCGCCACCGGCTGCTTCAATCCAGCCTGGCGCATCTGGTTCTGTTCGCGCTGAGCTGGCTGCTGGCCTTCGGGCTGGCCTATAATTTCCAGAACTTCGAAGCCTGGTTCAACGTCTTCTTCCTGCCGCTGCTGCCGCTGGTCGTGCTGATCAAGTTCTTCGTCTTCGCGGGCATGGGGCTGCATCGCGGCTCGTGGCGCTACGTCAGCATCCGCGATTTCATCCAGGTGACCTGGGCATCGTGGCTCAGCTTCGTCTGGATCTTCGCGCTGTACTATCTGATCGCGAATCTGAGCGTCATCGCTCCGCTGGCGGGCCTGCCGGCACTGGCGGTCGATCCCTTCGGCGGGCGCGATTTTCCCGACTCGGTGCTGCTGCTGGACTTCGCCGGCACGATCGCGCTGATCTGCGGCGCTCGAATCCTCTTCCGTCTCTATTTCGAGGAAGTCCGTCCGGTCGCCGAGGGCGCCGCCCCGCGGCTGCTGATTCTCGGCGCCGGCAACGCGGGCGAGAACGTCGTCCGCGAAATCCTGCGCATGCCGGTCATGCGCTACCGCGTCGAGGGCTTCCTCGACGACGACCGCTCCAAGTGGGGCGCACAAATCCACGGCGTACAGGTGCTCGGCCCCATCGACCAGATCAAGAAGGTCTGCGACGAGTACAGCATCGACGAGATCCTGATCGCCATGCCCTCCGCCACGCGCGAGCAGATCCGCCGCGTCGTCGAGCTCTGCCAGGGGACCAATCTGCGCTTCAAGACCCTGCCGGCCGTCTCCGACCTGATCGCCGGCCGTGCCCAGGTCCAGCAGATCCGCGACGTCGACATCAACGACCTGCTCGGCCGCGCGCCGGTCAAGCTGGACGAGGAGCAGATCGGCCGCTTCATCCTCCGCCGCGTCGTCATGGTCACCGGCGCCGGCGGCTCGATCGGCTCGGAGCTCTGCCGCCAGATCGCCCGCTTCACCCCCGCGCGCATGGTCCTCGTCGAGCAGGCCGAGCAGAACCTCTTCGAGATCGACCGCGAGCTGCGCGCCGCCCACCCCGACATCGAGATCGTCCCCTGCATCGGCGACATCTGCGACGTGCACCGCATGGACCGCCTCTTCTCGGGCCAGCGGCCGACGGCCGTCTTCCACGCCGCCGCCCACAAGCACGTGCCCATGATGGAGCTCAACCCCAGCGAGGCGATCAAGAACAACGTCCGCGGCACGCGCGTCGTGGCAGACGCCGCCGCCCGCTTCGGCTGCGAAAAGTTCGTCATGATCTCGACCGACAAGGCCGTCAACCCGACGAGCATCATGGGCGCCAGCAAGCGCGTCGCGGAGATGTACATTCAGGCGCTCAACGAGCGCGTCGACACACAGTTCGTCACCGTCCGCTTCGGAAACGTGCTCGGCAGCAGCGGCAGCGTCGTGCCCATCTTCAAGGAGCAGATCGCCCGCGGCGGGCCGGTCACCGTCACGCACCCCGACATGGTGCGCTACTTCATGACCATCCCCGAGGCCGCCCAGCTCGTGCTCCAGGCCGCCAGCATGGGCGAAGGCGGCGAGATCTTCGTGCTCGACATGGGCGAGCCCGTCAAGATCGTCAATCTCGCCCGCGACCTGATCACCCTCTCCGGCTTCCGCCCCGGCGAAGACATCGAGATCATCTTCACCGGCATCCGCCCGGGCGAGAAGCTCTACGAGGAGCTCGCCATCGACGGCGAGGATGTCTCACGCACGGCGCACCCGAAGATCGGCATCTGGAAAAAGAAGCCCGAGGATTGGGACGCTCTCATTCAGGCCATGGACGCCCTGCTGGCCGACGCCGACAAGCTCGACCGCAGCGCCGCCCGCGTCCGACTCACAAAGATGGTCCCCGAGTTCAAGCTCGAGTCCGCACCGCCGCCCCTGCCGGCTCCTGAGCCACGCAAGCCCGCACCCGCCGAGGCACGCGTCGCCACCGCCTGAGACCGCTCTCGCCCTCGCGATCGCCGCCTGCACCCCCGCTTCGCCGCACAGCCGCCGCGCAATACAAAAGCCCCGCCAGCGGATATAAACAGTACCGTCATGCAGAAACGCGTCGTCATCCTGGGCTCGACGGGCTCGATCGGCCGGGCCACGCTCGAAGTGGCCGCCGCCATGCCCGAGCGCGTCCGGATCGTCGGCCTCGCCGCCGGCGAGCGCTGGCAGGAGCTCGCCCAGCAGGCCCGGGCGTTCGCCGTCCCCGTCGTGGCCGTCGCCGACGAGCGGCTCGCCGCCGACCTGCGGGCTGCCTGCCCGGCCGGCACGCGCGTCCTGGCCGGACAGGACGGCCTCGTCGAGCTGATCAGCGCCGCGCCGGATGCCAACTTCGTCATGTCGGCGATCGTCGGGGCGGCCGGCCTGCGGCCGACGCTGGAGGCCGTCGAGCGCGGCCTGGACGTGGCGCTGGCCAACAAGGAGTCGCTCGTCGTCGCCGGTTCGCTGCTGATGCCGCTGGTGCGGCGGCGCGGCTCGGCCCTCATTCCGGTCGACAGCGAGCACTCGGCGGTCTTTCAGGCGCTGCACTCCGGCCGGCGCGAGGAAGTCGCGCGTATCTACCTGACCGCCTCGGGCGGGCCGTTTCGCACCTGGCCGCTCGAGCGGATCGAGACCGCTGCACTGTCCGACGCGCTGAACCACCCCACCTGGAACATGGGTCCGAAGATCACGATCGACAGCGCCACGATGATGAACAAGGCGCTGGAGGTGGTCGAGGCCACGCACCTGTTCGGTCTGGCGGCCGAGCAGATCGAGGTGCTGATTCACCCGCAGTCGATCGTGCATTCGATGGTCGAGTTTCGCGACGGCTCGGTGCTGGCGCAGCTCGGCACGCCTGACATGCGCACACCGATCCAGTATGCTCTGACATACCCGCAGCGCAGCGAGGCGGCCGGGTCGAAGCTGAGCTGGCGCGAGGCGCGGCGGCTCGAGTTCGAGCCGCCCGATCCGGAGCGTTTCCCCGCGCTGGAACTGGGGTTCGAGGCGGCTCGGGCCGGGGGCACGATGGGCGCCGTGCTCAACGCGGCCAACGAGGCGGCGGTGCAGCTCTTTCGCGACGGACGCATCGGCTTCGGGCGCATCGTCCGGGCCGTCGAGCAGGTGATGAGCCGCCACACGGCGACGCAGTCGCCCGCGCTCGAGCAGTTGCTCGCCGCCGACGCCTGGGCCCGCCAGGAGGTGATTGAATGGACCAGTCGCTGATCGGGATACTTGCGCAGACCGCGGACGGTTCGCTGCCGGGCTGGCTGCTGAACACGTTCGGCTTCATCCAGGTCCTGATCGGCTTCTCGATCATCATCTTTGTGCACGAGCTCGGCCATTTCCTCGCCGCCAAGTGGGTCGGCATCCGCGTCGACCGCTTCGCCGTCGGCTTCGGCCCGCGGCTCTTCGGCTGGCGGAAGGGAGAGGGGTTCACCTTCGGCTCGCGGCCCGACTACAAGGCCGAAGAGCTGGCCGAGCGCAAGTACGGCGAGACCGACTACTGCTTCAAGGCCCTGCCGATCGGCGGCTACGTCCGCATGCTCGGCCAGGACGACATCATCATCGATGAGAAAACCGGCGACATCTCGCTCAGCGACGATCCGCGCTCCTTCACGAACCGCCCCGTCGGCCAGCGAATGATCGTCGTCTCCGCCGGCGTGGTCTTCAATCTCATCTTCGCCGCCGTGCTGCTCGCGGGCATCTTCCTCTGGGGTATGCGGGTGGATGCACCCGTCGTCGTCGTCACCCCCGAAAGCCCCGCCTACGGCCAGTTGCTTTCCGGCGACCGCGTCGTCGAGATCAACGGCCGCCGCATCTACTCCTACCGCGAGCTTCAGATCGAGCCGATCTTCTCCGACGGACAGGTGCGGCTCAAAGTGGAGCGCGACGGCAGGCTGCTCGACGAAGAGGTCGTGGTCAAGACGACGCGGATCGAGTCGGTCGGCCTGCCGATTCTCGAGGTCGATCGCTTCTCCTCGCCGCGCGTCACGCAGGACTGGACGCCAGACGAGGTCCCGCTCACCGAGCTGCCGCCGGGCGTCGCCCCGCAGGGCGACGGATCGAAGAAGCTCCCGGCTCTCAAAAAGGGCGACCTCGTCCTCAAGGCCGACGGCGTCGACGTCCGCTCCGGCTACGACGTGATCGCCGCGTTCCGCGCCGCGGGCGGCCGACTCGTCGAGCTCACCGTCTCGCGCCCGGACCCCAGCGACCCGTCCGCCCAGCCGAAGATCGTCACCTGCTATCATCGCCCGCTGCTGGCCCTGCTGCCGATGGCCGACCCGCAGGACCGCGACCCGCGCAACTTCATCGACGGCCGCCACCTGCTCGGCTTTCAGCGCCGCGTCATCCTCAAGCAGCCCATGCCCGGCGGCCCGGCCGAGAAGGCCGGCCTGAAGCCCGGCGACGTGATCGCCGAGTGGGGAACCATCGCCAATCCCCTCTACGGAGAAATCCTCGAAGGCATCAAGGCCAATCCCGGCCGGCCGATCCGCGTCGTCGTCGAGCGCGACGGCCGGCGCGTCGGCCCGCTCGAAGTCACGCCGCGGCGGCCGTTTCGTGTCTTCGGCACCGCGGACCCGCGCATTCAGGCGGAGTTTTCGAACCTCGGCGAGCACGCGCGCGTCGTGATCAGCGACGTCGTGCCCGGCACCCCGGCGGCCGCTCTGAACCTGCCCCGCGGGGCGGAAATCCTCGCCGTCGACGATCGCCCCGTCTCCGACTGGTATGACTTCGCCGAGGCGCTGCTGGCCAGCGCCGGCCGCGACGTGCAGATCCGCTACCGCAGCGGCTCCGACGAGGCCGTGGGCAGGATGCACGTGCCCAGCAGCTTCGTCAACGAGCTGAATCTGCCGATCACGGCTGTCGTCTGGTCGATCAATGGCGAGAATCACGTCCGCGGCATCGACAGCAGCGGCCGGCCCTTCGACCGCCGGCTCGCCGGCAGCCCCTGGGCCGTTTCCAAGCTGCTCGAAAAGTACGTCGGCCAGACCGTCACGATGCGCTACAGCGAGTCGGCCACCTCTCCGCCCAAGGAGATCCAGTTCACGGTAGGGGAGTCCAGCACCTCGCCCTGGCAGCTCACCTTGTACTACGTTCCGAACGGACCGGCCTTCGAGCCGGTCAAGGAGCGGCTGCACGCCAACGGCAATCCGCTGCGGGCGCTCGGCATGGGCGTCAACGAGGTGCGCTACTGGGTCAAGCAGGTCTACCTCCTGCTGCACATGATGTTCGTCAAGCAGAACGTCGGCGTTGAGAACGTCTCCGGTCCGGTCGGCATCGTCGGCGTGGCCGTGGACCGCGCCCGGGCCGGCGCGATCGAGCTGCTCTACTTCCTGGCGTTCATTTCCGTCAATCTGGCCGTCTTCAACTTCCTGCCGCTGCCGGTCATGGACGGCGGATTGATGGTCTTTCTGTTGATCGAGAAGATCAAAGGCAAGCCGCTGAGCCTCAAGACGCAGATGATCAGCACGCTGGTCGGCCTGGCGGCGATCATCCTGGTCGGCCTGTTCGTGACGATTCAGGACATCAGCCGGCTGTTCAGCGGCTGAACCCCCGGCGGCCGCCGCCGCACTCGCCCGCAATCACCGCTCGCCGCCGGCGCCTACTGAAACAGCGGAAGCTGCCGCACCGCCGGCCGCGACGAGTCCCCGCCGCAGGCGCCATCGCCCTCGTCCGCGGGCTTCTCCAGCTCCGCCGTGTCGTGCAGCAGACCCTCCCGCCGCGCCACGGTCTCGAACAGCCGCTCGATGCTCTCCCAGTACGGCCCCGTCCCGCGCATGCGATAGCCGAAGCGCGACTCGCTGATCCGCCCGCCGCGGATGTCGCGCAGCCGCTGCTCCACCCGCCCCGCCCGCTCCGGCACCCGCTCACGCAGCCGGGCGAAGAATACCTCGCGCACGGCGCCCGGCAGCCGCACAGCCGTGTAGCTGGCCTTCGTCGCGCCGGCCGCCGCCGCCCGCCGGAGCACATCGGCGATCTGGTGGTCATTCAGCCCGGGAATCACCGGGGCGACGAAGACGCCGACGTTCACGCCCGCCCGCGTCAGCTTTTCGATCGCCTCGAAACGGCGCGACGGAGGCGGCGCGCCCGTTTCCACCCGCCGCGCCACGGCGTCATCCGCGAAGGGAATGCTCAGCCAGACTCGCGCCCCGCACCGCTGCGACAGCGTCGCCAGCAACTCCGCATCCCGCACGACCAGGTAGGACTTGGTCACCAGGAAGATCGGGTTGGCCGCCTCCAGGCACACCGCCAGGCAGCGCTGCGTCAGGCGATAGACGACCTCCAGCGGCTGATAGCAGTCGGTCACCCCGGAGAAGGCGATCGGCGCGCGCTTCCACCGCGGCGAAGCAAGCTGCACCGCCAGCAGCTCCGGCAGATTGAGCTTGACGACGATCTTCGTGTCGAAATCGGTGCCCGCGCCGAAATCCAGATACTCGTGCGTCGGCCGGGCGTAGCAATACGCACACGCGTGTTGACAGCCGCGGTAGGGATTGACGCTGAAGCGAAAGCCGATGTCCGGACTGTCATTCTCCGACAGCGCCGAGCGGGCCTGCTCCTCGAAGACCTGCAGCTCGGCCGGCGGCGGCGCGTCGATCCACTCGTGGTAGGCTTGCGCGAACCGGTTCGGCGGGTTGGCGACCCTGCGGAGCATGACCTGCGTCCCTCGCGAAAGCGGACGCGGGGCGGGGCTCGCAGAAAGGCGTGGTCGGCCGAACGCGAGCCCCGCGACTCGCAGTCCGACCCAACTATATTCGGTTGATGTTAGGTTGTCCAGTGCGAAATCCCCCCAGCCCCGCGCGATGCCGCTCCGCGGCGATCGCCGCCGGACCGCTGGCGTCGCCGCGCGGCCGCTCAGGGCTCGTCGCGACGCGACCGCTCGCCCCGCGGCTCGCGTTCCGGGCGTCCGCCGTCGCGCTCCGCGTTCAGCAGACGGTCGAAGCGCTGCGCCTGCTCCGGCGTCAGAATCTCGATGATCTGTTCGCGCAGCCCGTCGGCCAGGGTCTGCATCGCCTCGCGGTCCCGGCCGGCCTCGCGCGCCGCGACCTGTGCCTGGCGCTCGATCTCGCGAAGGGCGTCCTTCTGCGTCTCGTCCAGCTCCAGCCGCTGTGCCAGGCGGATGATCGTGCGCGCATCCAGCGGCCGCGGCGTGCGCTCATCGCGCTGAGAGCGTCCCTTCTGCTCGCGCATCTCGTTGAACCGCGCAAGCTGTTCCGCCGTGAGAAGCGTCGCGACGTCGTCGAAGAAGCTCTCGAACAGCTCGCGCGGGTTGGCACGCAGCTCGGCCAGCGCCGCCATCAACTCCTGCTCGCGGGCCAGGTCGCCGGCGCTGCGCGCCTGTCGGGCCTCGTTCGCCAGTTCCCGGATCTGAGCCATGTTCTCCCGCTGCGACGCGAGCCGCTCGCGCAGCCCCGCCAGCTTCGTTTCGAACTGCGCTTTCTGCTCGTCGTCCAGCCCGAGCTCCTCCGGCAGCTCTTCCAGCCGCGCCATCATCCCCGGCCCGCCCGGACCGCCGGGACCGCCCGGACCGCCCAGGCCCGCCTGCCTCATCCGCTCGAAGCGCGCGCGAATCGACTGCAATCGCTCCAACTGCTCCGGCCGCAGGATCGGCTCGAGCTCCGCGATGAACTGCGCGCCGACCGCCTGCATGCCGCTGCGGGCCTCCTGGAATTGTGCCTGAAGCTCCTCGAAACGCGCCGTGTCGCCCGCCGCCCGCGCCTCACGCATCTCGCGGATCAGCTCGCGCATCTGCTCCGGGTCGAAGGCAGACTGGCTGGCGCGCTCTCTCTCGATCATCTGGTCGAACAGGAGGTTCTGCTCCTCGTCCAGATCGAGCCGCGAGCGCATCCGCTCGAGCATGAAGATCATCGGGTTGTCCGCCAGCACCCGCGGGCGGCCCGCCTCACCCCGCTCCGGCGGCGGCGCATCCTGGGCCGAGGCCGTAGCCCCGAAGACCAGACAACCCAGCAGGACGGTCAGTGCGCTGCGAAAGATCATGGGGTCTTCTCCTGCGTCGAGCCGAGGGCGGGCGGCTCCCAGTCGTCATCGGCCGGCCCAGCCCACAGCCATCACCTGTCATCATACCGCCGGCGGATCGTGCCCAGCGGACGAGTACTCTCTCAGCCGAACGAACCGCGACGAGCGGTCATTGCGGATTGCACCGGCCACCGGCCGCAAACTCCAGACGTCCGGTAGCTGCCGGGCCGCTCCAAATCTCCATAACCTATTATACGTCCATCAGTTGTGGCGTGCGGGGTGAAGGCCCAGCGGCTCGCTCGCCCGCCGCTCCGCCGCAGCTACGAGTCGGTTTCGATCGCGGATCCGTCTCCAACCGGCCTGAGGCACTTTGGGGCACCGGTCTCTGACCGGTCTGAGAATTCTTGGGGGACCAAGTCTTCGGCCAGTCTGGAGCTTCGGGTGCGGGACCTTTCGCGCTCGTTCTCGCGCCGCGTCCAGCGAACTCCGTCAGCACGTGCATCCCCGCCGCGCCTCGCGAACCTCACCGCTCATTTTTCCTTCCGCCATCTGCCGATGCATGGGATGGGCTGCGCTCAGTTCGCATTGACCCTGTCGCGCCCGCCGCCTATGATCCGCTCACCCGGGCGCAAGTGGCCGCACAACTTGCGCGGATCACACCGGTTCGGGCGGAGTCGCGAGCCGCCGGCTGAGATTCGCTGCGAGGCGATCTTGCCGCGGCCGGCTCGTGTGGGCCCGTCTCGGCTGACTAGCGTGGGACGTACCCGTTGGTCCGGGCGGATGCCGGATTCGTGCGGAAGGAGTGTCGATTGTCGAAACAGGACGTGATTCAGTTTGATGCCTTGGTGGCCAAGGCGCTGCCGAACGCCATGTTCCTCGTCGAGGTGCAGGTCGGCGAATCCAAGCACGAAGTGCTCGCCACCGTCTCGGGGAAGATGCGCAAGAACTTCATTCGAATCCTGCCGGGGGATCGTGTCACGGTCGAGCTCTCACCTTACGATCTGAAGCGCGGCCGAATCGTCTACCGCCAGAAATAAGCTCACCGCCGGCGACCCCGCGGCATTCCGTCGCGACCGCGGAGTTCTCTCGTGTGCAGACGACTGCGGTTGCCGGCGCCCGAATTCCCGGCCGGTCGGACCCCGCGATTCTCTCATCCGGATGGAACAGGGAATCTAACGCCGGACGGCCCGCCCGCAGTCCCGCCCTCGCCCCCCCGGCGCTCCGCCAATGGTCCGGCGAATCAGAAGCGGAAGTGTTCCTCGGTCAGTCCCGGGTTCAGCATCACGTCGTGATAGACGTAGCTGCCCAGCAGGATGGTGCCCTCAGGATCGGCATAGGAGAAGAGCGCCGTCGGCAGCAGCCATTCCTGATCCAGGTGCAGGACCATCTTGGCGTCCGGATAGCGCCCCGCCGGTTGCGGAGGCAGCCGCCGGACCAGCACGAACGTCGGCCGGCCGTCGACCTCCCCCTCACCCTCATAGCGGAAATCCAGAACGCCGTCGCGCTCCGCCAGGCTGTTGTACTGCTCCAGCAGCCGCAGCGTCGACAGAAAACCGAACTCGTTGATCGTCCGCCGGCTGGCCTTGCGGGCGTCGTCGCCGTCGATCGGTCGCGTCACCTCCGCCACCAGCGCCCGGGCGATCACGCCGGCCGGCTCGATGCGAGCGACCTTGCGGCCCTTGCTGTCGACGAAATCGGGTCGATCGATCCACAGCGCCCGGCGGGCCCGGTCGGCGTTGTGAATCCACTTCATGAAGACGCTCAGCGGCTCGCGCCGGAAGAGCACCTCGATGTGCTGCTCATCGGTAAGCTTTCCGTTGACGCGCTCGCGCTTGATAAAGACGCAGCGATAATCGCGGACCTGCTTCTCAGCCCGTTCCAGGGCAAGCTGCGCCAGCCCGTGCGGGTCGCTGCGGGCCAGGGCGTGCGCTTCGGGCGATGCAGCGCCCGCCAGCTCCACGCTGGCCGCAGCCGAAACCGAGACCGACGCAAACTCCGCGTCCGACGCGGCATCCGCCACGTACGCGAAGCCGATCATCACGACTGGGAGAGCGACGGCGAGTGCCAGGAGAAAGCGTTTTGCGGTTCGGGAAGGTCGCGAAGGATTGGTCACGGGCAGCAACTCCATTACCAGAATCGCGCCGCAGACCTGGTTCCAATGGCCTGCCAGCGCGTCCCTCCACTGCGAGGCGGGATCGGTCGGCAGCCGCCGACCGCTACCCGTCTCTATCGGCAAAGGGCGTTCCCACCCTTTATCAGCCCCAGCCGCTGATACCGGACGGTATTCTACGGACCCTTCTACCGTCCAACAACTCAATTGTTGCAAGTTTTGCGCCGCTACGGGTTTGAAATCGCCGAAATCCTCGCCGCCAGCGCCAGAATGCGCAATCCGGGCGAAGATTCGCCTATTCGGACCACCGAACCGGCCTCAACCCGATTCCGTGGCTCAAACGCCGCGCCTCAGCCCCTCCGCCCACGCCCCCAGCGTCTGCTCGAACCGGCTCGGGTCGGCCGAGAACTCCAACGTGTGCTCCTCGGATCCGAAAATCTCGACCGCCGGCGCCGCCCGGCAGATCCGCCGCAGCCACCGCTCCGTGGCCGGGCTGTCGATGATCCGGTCCCGGCCGGCCAGCAGGAGCGTCGTCGGAGGCTCTAGCACTCCTCCCGGCAGCCGCTGAAGCCGCCGGTCCAGCAGCCGCGAGTGCAGCAGGAAGCGGGCCGTCGCCTCCGTCAGCTTTCGCGGGTCGTCGCGGATGAACCGCTGCCCTTCCGGGTAGTCCGTGAACAGCGCCGGATCGCTCAGCGGAATCGGGACGCGCAGCGTCCCCCCGCCCGCCAGCGACGCCACGAGACGAAGCGTCTGCGGCAGGCTCAGCCCGACGGCCGGAAAGACGCCCGGTGTGATCAGCAGCAGCGACGCGACCCGTCCCGGTTGCCTCAGCGCCCACGCCACCGCCAGCTTGCCGCCCCAGCTCACGCCGACGACCGCCAGCCGCCGAATCCCGTGCTGCTCGGCCAGGCACGCCGCCAGCTCATCCAGGTCCGCCAGCCAGCGCTCGCCTGACACGACATCCCCCCGCGGCTCCGGGTTCACCCCGCTTCCGCGCCGGTCCGGTAGAAAGACGCCGAGCCCCGACGCGTGCGCCAGCAGCGACGCCGAGCGCTCGAACCATCCGCCGTGTGACTGAATCCCATGCAGGTACAGCACGGCCGACTCCGCCGCGGCGTCGGCCGCCGGCCAGTGACGGACGTGGATCGGGTAGTCATCGCTGAGGGTGGTGGTCAGCAGTTCGGGCGGACAGAGGGGCGGGCGCATGGGCCGGCGGCTACGACAGCTCGTGCTGGTCGAGAATGCGGAAACGCTTCGCCGCCAACAGATCGACGGCCGCCGTCAGATTGTCCACCTGGATGGCCATGCAGGCGCCGCGGTCGCGGCCGGGGAGCAGGGGGTAGAGATAGTTGATGTTGACCTCGCCCGTGATGAGGGCGGAACAGACGGTCATGATGCCGCGCCGGCCGGGCGGCAGTTCGACGACCAGCAGCTCCGTTTCGGTGATGGCGAAGCCCTGCTGGGCGAGGATCTCGCGCGCGGTGTCCGGGTCATTCACCAGCAGGCGGACGATGGCACAATCGATCGAGCCCTCGACCGACAGGGCCAGGATGGTGACCTGCTCATCATCGAACACGCGCGTCAGCCGCAGGAGCTGGCCCAGCCGGTTCTCGAGGAAGACCGAGAGCTGGCGGCAGAGCGGAAACCCGCTTGCGTCGGCCGTTTCGAGTGGTTCGGTCGCCATGGCGAGTCAGGCTGCGTGAGTTGGTCCCGGGGTTTCGGTCCGTCGCGTTCGTCGAAGGCGGGCCGGCCGCCCGCCCGCAGGGCGCTGGACACTCCCTCGGCGCCCGCTAACGATCGTAGCATAGGTGAGCCGCAGGGGGCTGTACAGACAGATTCGTATCGCGGCTTCGCCGCCGCCGCCGCGCGGATCGGCCGCCCCCGGATCGGCAGCCTCCCACGACGCGGCAAAAAAAGAGCCCCGCGCCGACACCGTGTCGACGCGGGACCGTGAAGGGGGACACGACAGCTTCCACCCATATTCTGCGTTAGATTTTGCTAAAGTCGAGCGGAATTCTGGACGAATCGAACTCAGCAGCCGTCTCGACACGCATCGTCCCATAGACGACGATTTGCACGCGTCGGACGCTCAGCTATTATCCCCACATGCCTGTGCGCCACCTCAAAAAAATTTTCGCCGTGACACTTTGTATCCTGGCCGGATGCCAGCGTCCGGCCGCACCGAGCGGCCCGACCAGCATGCTCGTGCGCCTCGGCGACTACGAGATGTTTCTGGACGCGACGCTGACCATGCTGCGCGAGCACGATCTTCAGCCGCGCCGCGTCGACCGCTCGCGCGGCGTCGTCCGGGCCGGCCCGTCCACCAGCGCCCAGTGGTTCGAGTTCTGGCGGGCCGACGCGCGCGGCGGCTACCAGGTGCTCGAAGCGAGCCTTCACACCATGCGGCGGCAGGTCGAACTGCGGATCGAGCCGGTCAGCGACCCGTCCGAGAACCGCTACCGCGTCGTCATCGAAGCGATCAAGGAGCGCTTCAACTCGCCCTCGCGCCAGGTTACCACCACGTCCGGCGCCCTGGCCATCTACAGCGAACGCCTGCCCACGGAGGAGGGCCTGCGGGCGGCCCAGCTCGAAGGCGATCAGTGGGTCCCCCTCGGCCGCGATGGCCTGCTGGAAACATACCTGCTGGAGCGGCTGGCGATGCTGCCCGGCGTGCTCGAGTGGCAGTTCGACCCGAGAGTGACCGCGCCACCCGCCGGCTCACGGCCTTCGGCCGAGCCTGAAGCGCCGATTTCACCCGCAGGGCCGGATCAGTAGCTCGCCGCGTCGCGGCCGGTCCGCGGTCTGCCGCGGGCCGCCCGGTCTTACTGCCCCGTGAACTGTCTGATGACGTCCGCCCGTACCCGCTGCAATTCCGCCGCTCGCCGGTCCGGCCGCGTCGCCGTCCGCTGCTTGTACGTCTCCAGCAGCGACTCGTACGAGAAGATCGCCCAGTCGCCCCCCCACGAGCGGCAGCGGGCCAGTTGCCCCGCCAGCCCGTCGGCCGAATCGTGCTTGTACGCGCCGATTCCGGGAATCACCCGCCGGCCCGGCGCCGCCCGCCGGTACGCGTCGATGTCCCGGACGAACGGGTCGAGCCGGTCGCGATACGCCATCGGATAGGCCGCATCCAGCAGCCCAGCCCGCAGCCACGCCGTCGCATTCTGGAGGTAATTGCGGTAGCCGGCCGACGGGTCGCCCCAGACGGCCGCGGTCAGCGTCGCCCCGGGCCGCGTCCGCCGCTGCATCTGCCGGATCTCATCCACCAGCCGCGTGAGCTGGTTGGCCCGCCAGCGGTCCCACGCCGCCCGGTCGTCGTCGGGTCGCCGCCCGGTCTGACGCTCATAGAGCGCGAGCGTCTGGGCGTCGCGCGGGTAGCGGGCCGCGGCGTTCGGCGACGCGTCCCACGCATAGCGGATGTAATCCAGATGCAGCCCATCCACCGCGTATCGCGACAAAACCTCGTGACAGATTGCGACGATGTGCTCCCGCACCGACGGCAGGCAGGGGTTCAGGATCACGTAGTGACCGTTCAGCGGCTGCCGCCGGCCGTCCTGGTCGTGCAGGAACCAGTGCGGCCGCGTGTGGTACAGATGCGAGCTGATCGCTGGCGGCTTGTCCCCGAACCAGCCGGGCATGACGTTGATCCACGCCTCGATCCGCAGGTTGTTGCGGTGGGCCTCCTCGACGGCGACCGCGAGCGGATCGAAGCCGGGATCCTGATGCTTGTACTCGGTCGACCACGGTTCGAACCGCGACGGGTATGAGACCGTCCCGTCGCCGCGGACCTGGAACAGGACCGTATTGAAGCCCAGCATCGCCGAGTGGCGCATGATCTCGCGGATGTCTTCCGCGCTGTGGTAGTGAAAGCGGGCGACCCAGACCGCGCGCACCGGCGTCGGCATCGGCTTGGGCGAATAGCGCATCATCAGCGAGTCGCCGCGGTCCGCACAGCCGGGCGGAGCGGCCAGCAGCACGAGCGTCAACGCGAGCAAGCCGAGGGTGCGGGCGGCAGGGAGGGACCGTCGCAGGCGAGGGGGATGACGCATACTGCCTCCACGGAGCATCCGTGCTGTGGATCAGTCCGGACCGGGCGACGCGGCCGGCCCGTGAATCAGGTCCGCGCTGAGCCCGACGCGTCCGGCCTCGCTGCCGTCCCAGCGGTGGCTCTTGATGGCGGCGACGATCTTCTCCGCCAGCCGCACGGCCGCCACGCCGTCCTCCGCAGAGACCGGCGGCCGGCTGCGCGTCCGGACGCATTCCAGGAACGACTCCAGCTCGCTCTCGAGCGCGTCCTTGCTGTCGATCTGGAGCGGCTCGACGTGGATCATCTTGCCGAAGTCCAGCCCCGCGAGCTGCGAGAGATCGTCGAGATTCCGCTCGCGGGCGAGCTTGAGAATGTCGAGGTTCTTTTCCTTCGTGATCGCGATGCCGACTTTCTTCTGATAGTCGAGTGAAATGTACGCATCCTCGCTGAAGACGCGCAGCTTGCGCTCCGTCTTGAGCGCCAGCCGCGAGGCGGTCAGGTTCGCCACGGCGCCGTTGCGGCAGATCACGCGCACGTTGGCGATGTCCTCGTGCGGCCCGAGCACGTTTACGCCGACCGCATCGACCCGCTCCACCTCGTCGCGCACCAGGTGCAGCAGGATGTCGATGTCGTGAATCATCATGTCGAACACCACGCCGATGTCGGCCGAGCGGAATGTGAACGGGCTGATGCGGTGCGTCTCGATGAACTTGGGCCGCACGCCCAGCCGCTCCACCGCCCGCACCGCCGGGTTGAAGCGCTCCGTGTGCCCCACGCCCACCACCGCGCCGTGCCGCCGCGCCAGCCCGGCGATCTGCTCCGCCTGGGCAGCGTCCGGGGCGATGGGCTTCTCGATCAGCACGCCGATGCCGCGCTCGATCAGCGGCCCCGCCACGCGCAGATGATGAGCCGTCGGCACCGCCACGCTGGCCGCCGCGATATCGCCCATCTCTGCTGTGAGCTGCGCGCCCCACGCCGCGCCGAGCGGCTCGGCCAGCTCGCGGGCCCGCTGCTCGTTCGTGTCGATCACCGCGACGAGCCGGGCGGCCGGCAGGCGCGAATAGATGCGTACGTGATGCCGGCCCATGTGCCCGGCGCCGAAGACCGCGACCGGCAGCGGCTGGCTCATTCGGCCGCCTCCGCGGCACGGCGGGCGTAGAACGCCTCGCGGTCGCTGTCGCTGTCGCTGCGGTCGTGCTCGCGGGCCCGGCCGAAGATGCCGACGTCGAGCTTGCGGCGGAGGAAGTCGACCAGGTAGCGAACGTGCTCGTCGTGGCTGATGCCGTTGGCCTCGATCTCGCGCAGCGCCTCGAGCGTGCGCCCCGGCGAGCGCTCGCCGCGGCGGGCATACAGCAGCCGCGCCGCGTGCTTCATCGCCAGGATGGACTTCTCCGGAATCTGCCAGCGGCGCATGCCCTCCGCGTTCACGCCGCGGACCTCCTGGTCGTAGCCGACCACCTTCATATAAGGCGGCACGTCGTGCGTGATCCGCGTCATCCCGCCGACGAACGCGTTCCGCCCGACCGTCACGAAATGGTGCATCGCGCTGGCCCCGCCCACATTCACACAATCCTCGATCCGCACGTGTCCGGCGATCTGCACCGAGTTTGCCAGGATCACGTGATTGCGGATGTCCGCGTCGTGAGCGATGTGAACGCCGACCATCAGCAGGTTGTGGTCGCCGATCCGCGTCGTGCCCGCGCTGATGCGGTCCACCTCCGTCCCGCGATGCACCGTGCAGTTCTCGCGGAACGTGTTGTCGTTGCCGACCACCAGCCGCGTCGGCCCGCCACGGTACTTCAGGTCCTGCGGCGCCGCTCCCAGCGTGCAGAACGGGTAGAACGTGTTGTTGCGCCCGAAGACCGACGGACCCAGCAGCACCACGTGCGAGAGCAGCCGGCAGCCGTCTCCCAGCTCCACGTCCGCGGCGACGTGGCAGAACGGGCCCACGAATACGTCGCGGCCGAGTCGCGCGGCACGATCGACGAACGCGGTTGGATGGATCTCGGACATCTGCCTCACACCGGATCGGCGTCGACCATCATGAAGCGAATCGAGGCCTCCGCGGCCAGCTCGCCCTGCACTTGAGCCCGACAGAATACCTCCCCCGTGCGGGATTTGACACGCCGCGCCACCGCCTCGATCACAAGCTGGTCGCCCGGAACGACCGGCCGGCGGAACTTGACCTTGTCCAGGCTCAGCAGCACGGCCAGCTTGCCCGTGTGCTCCAGCTTCTGCGAAAGCAGCACGCCGCCGAGCTGCGCCATCGCCTCGATCAGCAGCACGCCCGGCATGATCGGGTGCCGCGGATAGTGCCCGCCGAAGAACGGCTCGTTGATCGTCACGTTCTTGATGCCCACCGCCCGCCGGTCGCCCTGAATCTCCACCACCCGGTCGATCAGCAGCATCGGATAGCGGTGCGGCAGGATGCGCTGAATCTCGCGGATGTCGAACTTCGGCGGCCCGCCCATCAGCCGGTCGAACTGCTCCGCGCTGCGCTGCTCGATCAGCCGCCGCACCAGCTCGTGATTCAGCTCGTGCCCGCTGCGGCGGGCGAAGATGCGGCCCGCCACGAAACACCCCAGCAGCATCAGGTCCCCCACCAGATCGAGCACCTTGTGCCGCACGCATTCGTCCACGAAGCGGAACTGATTCTCGATCGGCCCCTGCGGGCCGATCACCAGGATGTCCTGATACGTCAGATGCGTCCCCAGACCGGCCGCCCGCAGCCGCTGGGCCTCGCTCTCGGTCACGAACGTGCGCGCCGGCGCGAGCTGCTCGACGAAACGCTCCCGCTCGAGCTGAAAAGCGAACACCTGCCGCCCCAGCGCGCTGCCCGGCCCGTAGTCCATCTCGTAGACGATCTCCAGCTTGTCGTCGTCCCCCGGCCAGGCGACCAGCTCGGCATCCCCGTCGAACACGTGAATCGGGCTGCGCACCCGCACGTAGGAACGCTCGGCGTCCTGCGGCTCGATGCCGGCCTGCGCCAGCGCGTCCACGTACGGACGCGAGCTGCCGTCCACACCCGGCAGCTCGTCGTTGTCCAGCTCGATGATCAGATTGTCGATGTCCAGTCCGCGAACCGCCGCCAGACAGTGCTCGACCGTCTCGATCGCCACCGTCCCGTTCCGCAGCGACGTGCGGCGGGCACGCTTCGTCAGATTCTCGATCCGCGCCGCAACGCGAACCGGCTCCGGCTGATCCGACCGCACGAAGCTGATCCCCGACCCCGGCGGGGCCGGCTTGAAACGTACCGTCACCGGCAGGCCGGTGAATAGCCCGCGCCCGCTGATTTCCGCCTCACGCTGAATGGTCTGCTGATGACTCAAGCCGCTCCACTCGTCGCGTCAACTCTCGCACCTGCTCCAGCAGCTTCGGCAGTCGTCGCACCCCCACCTGCTGCCGCGAATACTCATGCACCTCCGTCGCCGGCAGGCCGCGATAGACCGCACCGGCCGGAACATCCACCGCAACCCCCGACTTGGCCGCCACGCGGGCGCCGTCGCCGATCCGCACATGGTCCGTCAGGCCGACCTGGCCGGCCAGCACCACGCCCGTCCCCAGCACCGTCGATCCCGCGACGCCGCACTGCGCCACGATGATGCAGTGCGGCCCAATCGTGCAATTGTGCCCGATCTGGACAAGGTTATCAATTTTCGTCCCCCGGCCGATGCGGGTCACGCCCGTCTTGGCCCGGTCGATCGTCGAGTTCGCCCCGATCTCCACCTCATCCTCGATCTCGACCGTCCCGATCTGCGGCAGCTTCCGGTGAACCCCGCTGCGAAAGATGTAGCCGAAGCCGTCCGCACCGATGGTCGCGTTGGGGTGCACGAGCACCCGGTTCCCCAGGCGCACACGCTCACGGACCACCACGCCCGGCCACAGGACGCAATCCCGCCCGATCGTCGAATCCGGCCCGACGTACACCCCGGGATGCAGCACGGTTCCCGCGCCGACCCGCGCCCGCGCGCCGACGTACACGCCGGGACCGATCGCGGCGCCCTCCACGCTCGCCGTCGCATCGACGAACGCGGCCGGATGAACCCCGGCCGACACCGCCGGCGGTGGGGGGGCGAACAGCCCGAGCACCTCGCACACCGCCAGCTCCACATCGTCCACCAGAATCTGCGGGCAGGGCGACGCAGCCTCGATCCCGGCCGCGACGATCGCCGCGCCGGCCCGCGTCGCCGACAGCTCCGCCGCATATTTCGCGTCGGCCAGCCACGTAACATCCCCGGGCCCGGCTTCCTCGATCGTCGCCACGCCCGACAGGGCAACATCCCTCGCGCCGCTCAGCCGCCCGCCGAGCCGCTCCGCCAGCGCCGCCGTCGTGATCGTCGGAAGCTCACCCATCCCAACTCCACCTCGCGCCGCCGGCGCCCCGCCGCGGCGCGGGCATGACCCACGCGGCCGCTACGGAACCTGAAGCATCTTCGCCCGCGGCTGCTTGCGATACTCCGTGTTGAGCCGCTCGAGCACGAGCTGGCTGATATCCGTCCCGCCGCTCGCGTAGACCACCTTGCGCTGCTGAATCTGCTCCCGGATGCGCTGCGGATCGGACAGCGGCTGGAACTCGTCGCGATACAGCACCACCTGGTGGCCGCGCGATTCGGCCACCTGCCCCGTCGCGGACAGAATCTCCTGGTACACCCGCGCGGTCCACAGCCCCAGCTCCCGCTCCAGGTCCGCCTGCGCCAGGTCGGCCCAGTTGCGGTACTCGATCTTCATCTGGAGCAGCTCGCGCGCCCGCGTCACCGCGGCCGGGTCGGTCGGGTCGAGCTGGTCCAGCGTCGCCTGGGCCGCGTCGATCTTCTGCCGCCGCGACTGATCCTCCGCTTGCAGCGACGTCTGCTTCTCGCGGAACTCCTCGGAAAGGTCCTTCTGACGCTGATACTCGTTGAACACCAGCACCACGTCGATCGTCGCCACCGGGCTGCCGGCGGGCGGCGCGTCGTTCTGCGCCCGCAGCACGCCCGCTGTTCCACCGAACAGCACGGCGCCGGTCATCAGGCCGATCAGCAGCGTGGTAAACGTCGTGCGCTTCATTGCAGCTCCTTTAAGCTTGCAGTGGGGATACTCCGCGGATACTCCGATGGGGACTGCGGCCGGACCGCCGGACCGCCACGAAACACGGGCGACCGCGCCTCACCGCGCATCGGCCAGCACGCGCAGCACGCGCTGCGGCAGCTCCGCCGGCGCCGGACCGTTGATCAGCAGGGCGAACGCCAGGCGCGTGCCGTCGCTGCGGTCGACGTAGCCGGCCAGCGTGCTCACGCCGCGGATCGTACCCGTCTTGGCCCGCACGCGCCCTTCCAGCGCCGCCTCGGCGAAACGCCTGCGCATCGTACCGTCCCGCCCCGGCTCCGCCAGCGACGCCTGCCACAGCCCCGCGTGCGGATGGCTCTCCATCATGGTCAGCAGCGCCGCGACCTGCGCCGCCGTCACCCGGTTCTCATGGCTCAGCCCGCTGCCGTCGCGGATCTCCGCGCCGCTTACGTCGACGCCGCGCCGCCGCAGCGTCTCCCGCACCACCCGCGTGCCCGCCGTCCAGCTCCCCGGCGTTCCGCTGCGCGATCCGTCCGGCTCGTACGCCGCGAGCGACTTGACCAGGCACTCCGCGAACAGATTCTGGCTGAACGTGTTGCACCGCCAGAGCACTTCCTCGAGCGACGTCGTATGCCGGTCCACGATCGATGCGGCCGCCAGGTGCTCCGGCCGAATCGTCCGCCGCACCACCGGCCCGGCCACCTCGACCCCCCGCTCCGCCAGCGCCTGCCGCAGCGCGTGGCCGAAGAAGATCGTCGGCTCGCCGGCGCTGACCGGCCGCAGCGCTGCCCGTCCGGCCACGCCCCCGGACAGCGTGAAGATGTCGCTGCCCAGCCCGCGCGAGACCTTCGCCGTCGTGCGCTCCGCCACCACGAGCCGGCTGGTGATGAACTCCGGCGGCAGCGGCGGGACCGCTTCCCACTGCACCTGCCCGCCCGCGACGCGAACCGACACGTCCAGGCAGTTGTCGTTGAGATTCAGCCCGCCGACCGGCGCCTGGTACCACGCCTCGTGCTGCTGCGGGTCCCAGTCCGGGTGCGTCCACTGCCGGTCGAAGATGCTGTCGTCGAGCACGATCTTGCCGACCCGCCGCACGCCGCGCGCCTTGAGCGCTGCCGCCCAGCGGTCGAAGACCGCCAGCGGCGTTTCGCCGCGCCTCCGGGCGATCCGCTCATCGCCCACGCCCGGGTCGCCGCCGCCGATCACCCACAACTCATCGCCCTCCACCGCGACGACCGTTTCGAACTGGAAGCTCGCCCCGAGCCGGTCGAGCGCCGCCGCCGTCACGAACAGCTTCAGCACGCTGGCCGGCTTGAGCGGCACATCCGCGTCACGCGCGAACCACTCTTCTCCCGACTCCGCGTTCTGTACGGCCAGCCCGACCCGCGTCCCGCTCGGCAGCTTCTCGAGCAGAGCGGCCAGCGACTTCGCAGCCTCGTCCGCCGCCCTGGTCGCCTCCGCTGCGCGCGGCGATTGCGCCGCCGCGCTTTGTGCCACCAGCAGCGCGATCAGGACCGCGGCGCGAATGCCGGCGCGCGGCGCCGGACCGCGGCAGGGGGGCGGGGCCGCCCGCAGCCGCCTCACCAAGCTCGACTCGAACGATTGGGACCGCGCGCCAACTGCCACGTCGCCGTGCCTCCTTGCCTTCGCTCGCGCAGCACCGCCCCGCTTCAGCGGCGCGGCAGCTTCCTCAGCGTCTGCACAAGCCGCCGCAGCGGCTCATGAAACGGCGCCTCGAGCGACATGCGCTTCTCCGTGATCGGATGGCGAAACTCGATCTTCCACGCGTGCAGCATCTGGTGCTCGGCAAAGGGCTCATCCGATCCCTCGCCCAGCAGGCTCCGCTCACTGACCACCCGCCCGCCGTACATCTTGTCGCCCACGATCGGGTGCTTGATGTACGACATGTGCACCCGAAGCTGATGCGTCCGCCCCGTCTTCGGCAGCAGCTTCACCAGCGTATAGCCCGGAAACCGCTCCGCCACCTCGTAGAACGTCACCGCCTCCTTGGCGATGTCGATCTTGTTCTCGCGGATCATCACCGCGAACTTCTCCCGCACCGTCGGATGCACGCCGATCGGCGCGTCGATCATGTCGCCGTCCAGGCTGATCTCACCCTCCACCACCGCCAGGTAGACCTTCTGCACCGTCCGCCGCTCGAACTGAAGCGCCAGCCGCCAGTGCGCCTCGTCGTGCTTGGCCACCAGCATGACGCCCGTCGTGTTCTTGTCCAGCCGGTGCACGATGCCGGGTCGAAACAGATGCGACCCGTGGCTCAGCGACTCCGCATAGAACGCCAGCGCGTTGACGATCGTCCCCGTCTGCTCGGCCCGCGCCGGATGGCAGATGATCCCCGCCTGCTTATTGATCGCGATGATGTGCTCGTCCTCGTAGATCACCGACAGCGGGATGTTCTCCGGCACGATCTCCAGCGATTCCGGCGGCGGAATGATCAGGTCGATCACGTCCCCCGTGCACATCTCGTAGCTGGCCTTCGTGGGATGATCGTTCACCTTCACCGCACCCTGGCGGATCAGCCGCTGAATCGCCGTCCGCGAAAGATGCGGAAACCGCCCGTGCAGATACTTGTCCAGCCGCCGTCCCGGCAGCCGCCGCCGGATGCGCAGCCGAACATGCTGCGCCTCGTCGTCGTCGATCGGGATCGGACGCTCGATGATCTCGTGATCTTCGGGGGTCACGGCGCTGGCGGTTCGGCCGGCGCCGTCGTCGGCGCGGCGGTCTCGCCCGGCCCGGCCGGCTGTGTCGATGGGGACTCGGAAGACGCTTCGCCGCCCGGGGGTTCCGCCCCCTCGCCCGGCGCCTCCTCCGGCGCGTCCGCCGGCGCGCTGGCCGGCGCACTGCTCGGTCCGGCGGCTTCGGCCGGCGGCCCGACCGCCGACGGTGGCGGGGGAGCCTCGCCCGGCACGAATTCGATCGGCTCGCGAATCTGGTCCATGTTCAGAACACGGTCCGCCGCCAGCGGCACGAATGGCGATCCGGCGTAGGCCGGGTCGGCGATCGCCCGGAACTGCTCGGCCGCCTGGTCCAGCTCGCCCAGCGACTCGTGCGTGCACCCCAGCGCGAACAGCGCCGCCGGCCGCAGCGCGTCGGGCGTGCCTGAATCCTCCAGCATCGCCCGCAGGTGCGTCTGCGCCTCGCGCAGCAACGACTCGCGCCGCGCTTCGTCCCGCCGCGCTTCCTCGAACAACACCCGCGCCAGCTTGAGCTGAATACCCGCCCGCAGCGCCGGCTGCTGGGCGGCCGCGAGTTGCGTCTGAAGCTGCTGAATCGCCGTCTCGACCGGGCCGCTGTCCGGAATCTCCACCGCCGACAGGTCCGCCCAGCTCCGCTCCAGCGCCGTCTGCCGCGTGTAGTCCCAGTAGCGATAACCCAGGTACGCGACGGCCACGAGCACGATCGCGGCGATCCAATACCGCAGCCGCGGATCGCGCAGGTCGGTCAGCTTGTCGAGCGCGTCCGCCAGCTCGTTCGTCTTCAAGTCGTGCCGTCTGTCGGCGTCCATGAATGCTCCAGATCCTCGCTCGTCCGCGGTCCCTCGGCCGCCGGCGCCTACTGCGTCCGCCGAACCGGCGGGCTCACCTCACGCTCCGCCGTCCCGCGCGGCAGCGGGATCACGTGAATCACGATCGCCGTGCGGTTCTTCTCCGGCCGCAGCCGCACCGTGCACTCTTCCGTCGAGCTCTCGAACCGCAGGTCGTAGATGCCGCGGTCGAAGTCCTCTTTCCGCAGCGTCCAGCCGCCGCTGGGCATGTATTCCTTGTAAAAGCGGCTCAGCGTCGAGCGGTCGGTGTCGCCGATGAACTCGAACTTGGCCACCCGCAGCCGCCCGCTCGAGACGCCCACGCTGCGGTCGTCCACCAGGCGGAAGCCGTTGGGCAGGGGGATGCCCTCCAGCGTCGGATGCTGCCGCGGCGAGGCCGACGGACCGGCCGTTTCGCTGCGCCCCAGGCTCGAATTGCAGCCGCCTGTACCCAGCGCCGCGCAGCCTGCGGCCAGCAGCGCCAGCCAGTGCGCAGCACGGACGATCGCGGAGTTTCCCATGCCGGCCATCGACGCCTCCTCCTGTCGGGCACGAGCCAAACCGGCATTCTACGTGGCGCCGCCCGCCCGTCAAAGCGCGCCCGCCGCGCAGGCTTCGCGGCCGGTCCCCACGCGGTTATACTGGTCCCCCCGCGACGGAGGTTTGCATGGCAGACAAGATGCCACCGATTGACGAGCTTCGCGGCCGGCCCCTCGGCCGCATTCTCATCAAGATGAACAAGGTCACGCGCCAGCAGGTGGCCGAGGCGCTCGAGCTCCAGAAGAAGAAACGCGGCCCCATCGGCCAGCTCCTGATCGAGCTCGGCTATGTCCAGGAGGAGGACGTCAACCGCGCCCTGGCCGCCCAGGTCGGCATGGAGTCGATCACCCTCTCCAACATCGACATCCCCAAGGAAGTGGTCGACCTGATCCCCGCCCAGATGGCCCACGCCTACCGCATCGTGCCGACCGACTACGACCGCGAGACCAACACGCTCGGCGTGGCCCTGGCCAGCCCGGACAACTTCCAGGCCACCGACGACCTCAAGACGCTGATGGGCTTCAACGTCACCGCGCGAATCACCACCGCGCAGGACATGAACGACGCCCTCAACCGCTTCTATCCCGAGGAGCAGGCCGAGTCGATCAACGACCTGATCTCCGAGATCGGCTCCGACGAGGCCCTCTCCAAGTTCCAGGGCCGCGGCGAGAGCATCGACCTGGACGACCTCAAGGAGATGGCCGAGTCCAGCGCCGTCCGCAAGCTGGTGAACCTCGTGCTCCTCCAGGCCATCAAGGACAAGGCCTCGGACGTCCACTTCGAGCCCTTCGAGGACGAGTACAAGATGCGCTACCGCATCGAAGGCGTCCTCTACGAGATGGTCCCCCCG
>CAZXUI010000026.1:0-49514 GCA_964643885.1 uncultured Planctomycetales bacterium | reverse complement strand
CCAGCGACGCGCATGCCAAGATCAATCTCGGCATTCGCAGCCGGCTGGCGCCGCTGCTGGGCAACAGCCGCCGGCGGATCGAGCTGATGAACAGCCTGCTGTTCAGCCTGCCCGGCACGCCGGTGCTCTACTACGGCGACGAGATCGGCATGGGCGACAACATCTTTCTGGGCGACCGCAACGGCGTGCGCACGCCGCTGCACTGGAGCTGGGACCGCAACGCCGGCTTCTCCAGCGCCAACCCGCAGCGGCTCTACCTGCCGATCATCACTGACCCGGAATACCACTACGAGGCGAACAACATCGAAGCCCAGCAGGCCAATCACAATTCGCTGCTGTGGTGGACCAAGCGGTTGATCGCCCTGCGGAAGCGCTACCGCGTCTTCGGCCGCGGGACGATGGATTTTCTGCACCCCAGCAACGAGAAGGTGCTGGCGTTCCTGCGGCGGCATGAGCAGCAGGTCGTGCTGGTGGTGGCCAATCTGTCGCGCTTCGCCCAGAGTGTCGAGCTGGATCTGAGCGAGTTTCGCGGCCGCGTGCCGATCGAGCTGTTCGGCACCTCTCGATTCCTGCCCATCCGCGACGAGCCCTATGTGCTGACGCTCGGGCCGCACGCGTTCTTCTGGTTCGCGCTTCAGGATGCCGAGGCGATGGCGCTGCGGCCGCGGGCGGGCGGTGAGCGGGCCGTTCCGACCCTCTCCGTCGAGCATGACTGGCGCGAGGTCTTCTCGCCCGCTCAGCGGGCGGCTCTCCAGGACGCACTCGCGGGCTACCTGCTGGGGGCGAGCTGGTTCGACCTGGGCGGCCGCAGCGTGCAGTCGCTGGATGTTCTGGACACGGCCGAGATCTCGCAAGGCCGGCTCGAAGCGAGCCTCGTGCTGGCCCGGGTCATCTTCAATGAGGGCGAGCCGGAGGAGTACGCGTTCTATCTGGCGAAGCTGTCGGGCGACGAGGCCGGCAGGTTCGCACAGGAGCAGCCGGCGGCGCTGATCGCCCGCGTCGATGCTTCGCACGACGGGACGCAGTCTCTGGTGATCGACGCCCTCTATCATGGCGAGTTCGTCTTCGAGCTGCTGGCCGTCGTCGCCCGCCGCCGTATCTGGAAGGCGTCGCGGGCCCGCGTCGAGGGGCTGCGGACGCGCGTGCTGCGAACGCGGCTCGACGCCGCGGTCGGCAAGACGGCGGCGCGGACGCTGAACGCCAACCGCAGCCCGGCCAGCCTGCTGGTGCGCGACGAGTCCGGCAATGACCTGTTCTTCATCAAATGCTTCCGCCGGATCGAGCCGGGCGCGCATCCGGAAGTCGAGCTCAGCCGGCACCTGGCGGAGCGGAGCGAGTTCGCAAACATCGCCCGCATGGCCGGCGCGATCGAGTACCGCCTGCCCGGCGGCCAGCCGATGGTGCTGGCGATCCTGCACGAATTCGTGCCGCACGAGGGGTCGCTCTGGGATCAGTTGCTCTACTCGATCGGCGCGTATTTCGAGCGCGCCCTGGCCCGGGCCGATGAGCTGGCCGGGCTGGCCGCGCCGGCCGCGGCGGAGCATTTCGACGTAGTCGACCGCGTGCCGGTGATCGCGGTGGAGCTGATGGGGCGCGACCTGGAGCTGGCGCGGCTGTTGGGCGAGCGGGTGGCGCAGTTGCATCTGGCGCTGGCGGCTGAGTCGAGCGAGGCGGACTTCGCGCCGGAGAATTTCACCGATTTCTATCGCCGCTCGCTTTATCAGGCGATCTCGGGGCAGACGAATCGCGCCCTGCGGCTGCTGCGCCGCCGGCCGGCGGGCATTCCGGACCACGCCCGCCCGCTGTGCGACGAGCTGGTCGCGGCGGAGCCGCGGATTCGCGAGAGTCTGCGCCAGTTCGGGCAGCTTCGCATCCGCGCCCGCCGCACGCGGATTCACGGCGATCTGCACCTCGGCCGCATCATCAACACGGGCAAGGACCTGGTGATTCTCGATTTCGGCGCGGACGGCTCGCGCTCGCTCGGCGAGCGGCGGCTGAAGCGCTCCCCGCTTCAGGACGTGGCGAGCATGATGCGTTCGTATCATTACGCGGCGGAGGTGGCGCTGCGCGGCGGTGGGCCGGGCGCGGTGGTGCGCGAGGAGGACAAGCCGACGCTGCGCCGGGCGGCGGATTTCTGGGTGCAGTCGGTCGGTTCGGCCTTCATGCACGCGTATCTGCGCGCGGCGATGAACGATTCGTTCCTGCCGAAGTCCCGGGAGGAGCTGGTGGCGCTGCTGGGGGCGCTCATGCTGGAGAAGGCCGCCCGCGAGGTGCTGCACGAGTTTCACTTCCGGCCGGACTGGATCGACATTCCGGTGCGCGGCATGCTGCGCCTGATCACGGAGCAGGCGCCGGCGTGAATCGCTACGAGGCAATGGGTGTGTCGAAGCTTGCCTGGAGGAGGGCAACCGGCGGGGCGCCGGGAGGGGGGGCGGCCCCCGCCGGTTGGTTGGGACGAAAGCAGTGCTGCGGTTCTCGTGCGGCTCGTGGCGCTGGCCGCCGCGTTTGGCACGGGCTGCGGCGAGCGTTCACTCGAATAGAGCATCGCGTGCGGAGCGTGATACGTTATTTTGCGGGGATTCGGGGACACGGCCTGTGCGGCACAGCGTGATCGATGCGGTGCAATTCTGGATCAAGATGCGAGGCGGCATTGGGCCGCATCTGCTGCGATCCGAAATCGCAACCGCGCAGCCGACGCGAAGCGACCGCGGGTTGTGCGCGGGTTGCGCTGGTCCGCCTTTCGGCGGAGCGGTCCCGCGCTCCGTTAATCCCTCAATCCCTCAATCCCTCAATCCCTCAATCCCTTCCCCCATCTACATCCCGTAGTTGCTCAGCAGAATCACGAGGTCTGGGAAATTCACGCTTCCGTCGGCGTTGAGATCTGCGGAGGAGTGGACCAGGCCCCAGTCGCTGAGCAATCGCACCAGATCGTCAAAATCGACGTCGCCGTCGTTGTCCAGGTCGCCCGGCGTCGGGGCCGGCGGGCCGGCGTTGACGGCGGCGCCGACGTCGAGCCGGCCGGCGCCGAGCAGCCGGTCGTCACCGCCCTGGTAGGCGGGGTTCTGCGCGTCGATGTTCACGCTCGTGCTCTCCAGCACGCCGCGGAGCGTCCACCAGGTCGTCGCGTTGGGGGCCCATTCCGGGTGCTGAGAGCGGACCAGGGCGGCCGCGCCGGACGCGAAGGCCGTGCCCAGGCTCGTGCCGGACCAGACGCCGTAGCCGTCCTCCGGCACGATGCTGTAGATCGAGCGCGTGGGATCGTAATTGCCCGGATCGCTCGGATCGCCGCCGGTGAAGAAACTCGTCGCCGGGGCGGCGAGGAACATCCGCCGGTTGTAGTTGCTGAAGGAAGCCTTGACGTCGTTGTGATCGACGCCGCTGAAGCCCAGGGCGAAGTCGTCCTCCGTCGCGGGGAACCAGCGCGTCTCGCGGTTGAGGTTGCCAGCCGCCGCGATCACGACGATGCCGCGGCTCTGCGCCTCGGCCATCGCCTCTTCCTGGCAGATTGCGTCGTAGGTCGAGCCGAGGCTCATGTTGATCACTTCGGCGCCCTGGTCGATGGCGTAGTAGATGCCCTGGGCGATGATGAACGCGTCGCCGTGGCCCTCGTCGTTGAGGACCTTGACCGGCAGCAGAGTCGCGTCCGGCGCGACGAGGCTGATCAGGCCCGCCATGAACGTGCCGTGACCGGCGCACTCGTCGACCGTCGAGTCATAGGCCGGATCGTCGTTGACCCCGTTGCCGTAGTCGCTCACGTCCGTGTTCTGGGCGACGAAGTTGTAGCCGCTGGCCAGAACGCGGCCGGCCAGCTCCGGATGATCCGCGTCGATGCCCGTGTCCAGCACGGCGACCATCACGCCCGCGCCGGTTGCGAGCTGCTGCGCGACCGGCACGCCCATCCGCGCCAGCGCGTACTGATTCGCATAGAGCTGCTGGCCGTTCTCGAGCGTGCGGACGTAGATCGTTCCCGTCTGACCCTCCGAAGCCTGGCCGAGATAGTTCGCCTCGACCCAGACCAGCGGCCGCTGCGGGTCGGGAACGTTCGGATTCGGGTTGATCCACCCGGCGACCGAGTGCTCGACGTTGATCGAATCGGTATTCGGCGGCAGTTGCAGCAGGTAGGTTCGCCGCGAAGCGATCGAGCGGGCCACGGACGTGCCCGGCCATTGCAGGTTGAAGCGGTCCACCACGCCGTCGATCGTCGCGTCGGGCGTGATGCGGATCATGAGCTGGTCGACGATGTGGGGATCGAACGCGGGCCCGTTCGCCAGCGCCCCGGCTGTCCAGAGAATCGACCCCAGTGCCATCACAATGCGATACGGCTTCATGGCTTTCCCACCAAAACAAGAGGAGCCCAAAAGACAGGGTGCGGCTGCTCACGCAGCAGACCCAGTTGCGCGGCCCGCAGGGCGGCCGATTTGCTCTCAGCACCGCCCCGCCAATGATCATAGAAGCGCGCCATCAGTTCCGTCGCCCAGCGGTCGTGCAAGGACCACAGGCTCATCAGAATGCTGGCCGCACCGGCCGCAAAAAAACCGCGCAACATTCCCAGAAGTTCGTCCCCCGCCTCGATCACGTGACGTCCGGTATTGCAGCCGCTGAGCACGACCAGTTCGGCCGACAGCCGCAGCGAAGCGATGTCCCGCACCGTCATCCAGCGATCCGCAAGCTTCAGTCCGGAGGCCAGCGGCAGATGCGAGGAGAAGCGCCCGTGGCAGGCCAGGTGCAGCACGCCGGCCCGCCCGGCAGCGTTCATCACGTTCTGAACGGTCGCATCGTCGTCGAGCAGAACGCGGGCGCCGGGGATGACCGACGCGACGCGGCGGGCTTCCTCGGCGATGGCCGGCGCGACTTCGTCCGGCACGCCGACGACGACCGGTTCGAGCCCGCCCGCCGTCTGCTGCGAGGCCCGCAGATGGACGAACAGGCTCGCGCTGGGCGAGGCGACCAGTTCGTGCGATTCCAGCAGGTATCGCCGGCCGTCCCAAAGCGCTGCGAACGGGACCACGTGCAGCGGCCCGTGGGGGACGATGATGAGGCGCTCAAAGGCGGCCAGGTCCTCGGCCACGGGGCGGATCAGGGCCTGCCACAATGTCGCCAGTTCACGCCGCGTCGCCTCGAGCATGCTCGTCGCCCGCGCCTCAGCCGCTGCTCCCGGCCGCATGGCCCGCGTGAGCTGGAACTGGAGCCGGCGGATCGCGTCGAGCGTGCTGGCGAGCGAGGCGACACCGCGAACCGCGCGCACTTCGGCCCGCGTCACGAGGAAAAGCACGATCTCGTCGCCCAGCGTGTAGTACTCGAGCAGGGCCGCATCGTCGGAGAGCGCCAGCCGGACTGCGTCCGCGTCCGCCGGCGGTGCGTAGAGCATGGCGCCGGAGCGGCGCGCCGCCAGGCGATTCTCCGCCGCGCGCAATTCCGTCTCGCGCGCGTGAACCGCCGCCCGCCATTCGACCGGTGCCAGACTGGAGGAGCGAGCCCGCCGCGTATCGTCGAGCTGGCTGTAGAGCGCGTTCAACTCCGCCCGCAGCCGCACGACCAACGTCTGAAGCGGATCGCCCGTCCGCGCATCCCCTGTGCCGCCGTCGCGCTCCAGCGGGTTCAGCTCGCCGCGCGTCAGCTCGAGCAGCGAGCGGCTCTTGGCCTTCTCCGCGACCGCGAACGCCTCGTAGGCGTCGCGCGGATGGTTGCGGTCCAGCTTCGCCCGCACCAGGTCGTCGTAGATCGCCAGACGGTTTCCCAGGTACGCCGCCCGGAACCGATCCGCCTGAAACGCGCCGCGCACACGCTCGACCTGTTGCACCGCGGCCCACAGATCGCTCACAGCCAGCTCCGGCTCGTCGCGACGCATCCGAAGCTGGCCGCGAAGATGCAGCAAGTCGGCCATCAGCGGCGCCAGGTTCAGCTCCGCGGCCGCCTGAAGAGCCGCTCCGATCGCCTGCTGGGCTTCGTCGAGCGCTCCGCGTTGCAGCGCCAGGCGCGCCTGCCGCTGCCGGACCGCTGCGAGCTCCGCCGGCCGATCCGAGAGCACGCCGCCGGCCCATTCGAGCAGCCGCGCCGCCTCCTCGACGTGCCCCTGCTTGCTGAGCAGGTCCGCGCGGATCAATTCCACTCGCGCGCAGGCCGCATCCTGACCCAGCGCCCGGAACGCGCGGGCCGATTTTTCCAGTGCCGCGGCCGCCGCATCGAGCCGCCCGAGCGTGAAGAGCGTTCGTCCCAGCCCCGCACTGGCCCGCGCGACTTCCCACGCCAGTCCGTGCGATTCGAGCTGCGGAATCACCTGCTGATAGGCCGCGAGTGCGTCTTCGGTCAGTCCCAGCGTGGAGAGTGCCTCGGCCTGCTCGGCGAGCAGGCGGGCGTGGTGGCTTCCGGCGGCGTCCGCCTCGAACCGCCGCCGGGCTCCCTCGAAGTGATAGAGTGCCTCGCTGAGGAATCCGCGCCGGGCCGCGAGGTCCGCCAGGTTTCCTTCGGCGATGGCGGCGGCCAGCCGCGCTTGTGCCCGGTCCGACGCCGCGAGGCTGGCCTTGAAGGCGGCCTCCGCGCCCTCGAAGTCGCTCAGCAGCAGCAGGGCCTCACCGCGGTTGTTCTCGATAAAGCCTAGAAGGACCGGATCGGAGACCAGAGCCTCGCGCGCCCGGTCCAGGTGGAACAGCGCCCGCGCCGGGTCATCGCGGTTCTGATGAATCCCGCCCAGGTTGATGTCGCAGCGCGCGGCCATCGCGGTCAGCCCGGCGCTTAGCAGCGTCACGCGGGCCGCCTCGCCGGCGTCGATCGCTTCGTCGTAACGTCCCAGCTCCCCCAGCGGATGAAGCGACGCGAGCCGCAGCATCGCCGCTTCGGCCGGCGCGCTGGCGGCTGCGGCCAGCTCGAGCCCCTCATTGCAGAGGGCCAGCGCTTCGTCGTGGCGGCCGGCGTAGGCGAGGGCCTGCGTGCGTGCCCGCCGGGCACGCGCCCGTCCACGAGGAGCTCTCAGCTCGTCCGCCAGCGCGACCACCGCCGTTGTCGCCTCCAGGGCTTTGGATACCTCGGAAAAAACCAACCGGCCGGCCTGGTCCGCCAGGTCGACCACAAGCTCATCCACGTTCTCCGCAGCGCGCAGCTTCGCGGTCCGCTGCTCCGGACTCAGCGCCAGCAGCGCATCCAATGGCATTCCGGGCTTGTCGACCCCATCGCTCATGCAATCTCGAGGTCAGGCAGAACGATCGCCTCATCTCCTGAGCGGATCACAAGCTCATAAGAACCGGCCGGTGCGGCCAGCTCGAAAACGCCATGTTCATCCGGCGTGCACTGCGTCAGCACGTCGTGCGTGTCGCCGGCAACCAGCAGGAGTCGGAGGCCCGACAGGGGCTCGGCCGAAAGGTCGCCCGCGCTTTTCGGCGTGAGCTGGCCCATCACGCGGCCTTCGCCCCCCGATTCCACTGCCGGCTCGATCTCCAGCTCGACCTCCATCGTCGGACAGTCATACGCGAGCTGCACCCGGTCGAACTCGCCGCGGAAGCCGGCCAATGCCGGCTGCTGCCGACTGTCGAAGAGCAATGTCGCGAGAGTCTGCTTGAGATCGCTGAGCCAGTTCGCTGCGCCGGCCGCCCGGGGGGCGAAAATCCGCCGTGCGCGCTCCAGCGCGGCGGCCGACGGGGCCTGGCTGTCGTCGGTACGCATCAGCTCGATGGCCGCCCGCATGCGGGCTACCGTTGCCGAAAGCGCCGGCTGCCCACGCAGGGCCGCCTCCAGCTCCGCGGCCTCCGCGGCCGACACCTCGCCGGCCGCATAGCTCAACAACTGCTCATAACTGATTGGCCTGTCCGCCATTTGAGGGTCCTCGGGTCCTTTCCTTCACAGTGGAGCCGCGCCGTGAGCGGGAAATACACGATTTCGAGTCTGCCGGCGGGCCCGCGCGCGGCGGCCGCCGAAGGCTGGCTCTCCGGGGCGCGGGAAGCCGGCCCGGGTCCTAAAGCGATTCCGGGGAGAATCCCAGCCGCGTCAGAATCCGCTCCAGCTTTGCGAAACAGCGCGCCCGGGTGGGGCCGATGCTGCCGACACGCATGCCCAGCTCAGCCGCGATATCCTCGTAGCTCGGTGACTCGCGCTCCAGAAAGAGCAGTCTGAGGAGTCGTTCGCAGGACCCGCCGAGCTTCGTAAGTGCTTGCTGGACAATGTTTTGGTGCTCCCACCGAGCCGCTTCATCAGCCGGCGGCTCGGAGACGTCGGCGATGCGCTCATCGAGGTTCGCGTACTTATCGGACTTCTTCCCGACGCGCCAGGATTCCCGGTGGGCGGTGGTGATCAGCCAGCTCGAGAGGCGCGAGTGATCCTTGAGCGAGTCGAGGCTGCGGTAAAGGCTCGTGAAGACGGCCTGGAAGACGTCCTCGGCGTCGGCGCTGTCGAGCCCGTATCGCCGCGGGATCGAGTAGACCAGCCGGCCGTACCGCTCGACGAGTGTGTTCCAGGCGGCCTGGTCGCCCCGTTGGCAGGCGGCCACGAGCCGCTCGTCGTCGGCCGACAAACGCGGTGACTGTGAGGTCTCGGTCAAGCTGGCCACCTTCGCAGAGCTCCCGGTCCGAAAGCGCCGACGCTGGCTCGTCGTGCTTTCCTGGCGGGCTCACGTTTGGATCGCGGCGAGCCCAGGGAAAGGGCGAGCGCCCCTGCCCGTGAGCCAAGCCGTACTGTACCACGCTGATCGTCCGTCGCGGAAGGCACTCCCCGCCATCGGCCGCCGGGCTTTGTTCCGGCAGACCGCGCCTCCGGTCGATTCTACGCTCGCGTTTTCGCCCCCGTTGTCTCGGGGGGTCGCGGATGCACGTGTTCCCGATAAATGATGCCGCGACGGCTCCGGGCGCGGCGCGCTCCGGTGTCCTGCGCGCACGTTTCGTGGCTCGGCGGGCGGCAGCGCCCCGTGAGTTCATTTCCGCGCCGACTGCATTCGCGCGCGTGGCCGGCGTACATGAGTGGGGAGAGGGGGCAAATCACCCCGCCGACCGGGTTGCCGCACGTTCGCCGCCGGCCGGAGGGTGTGAATACTCGCGGCATCCAGACGCCGCTGGCGCGGCGCAGACCACGGATTAATCCGAAGGAGGATCCTCGTGCGCGCTCATCGTTTGCTCAGACACGGCCTGCCCTTTGTGCTGGCCGCGGTTTTCGGCTCGACCGCCGCGTTGGCGGAGATTCACATCGTGAACGTGACCGCGTCGAGCTTCGTGCCCTCCGAGGTGCGCGTGGCGGCGGGAGACACGGTGCGCTGGGTGTGGAACGCGGGCATTCACACCGTGACGTCCGGGACGCCCTGCACGCCCGACGGAATCTACTTCGACGTGCCGATGGACGGCGGGAACCCGGTGTTCGAGTTCATTGTGCCGGACGGGGTCGCGGAGATTCCGTACTTCTGCCAGCCGCACTGCTTCGTCGGCATGACCGGCACGATCCGCGTTACGAAAGTGAATTTCCAGATCACGCTCGACGGCTTCTCCGAAGTCCCGCCGACCGGCACGACGGCGACGGGCAGCGGAACCGCCTCGCTGGATCTCCAGAACAACCTGTTCAGTTGGAACGTGACCTTCAGCGGGCTGTCGTCGCCGCAGAACGGCGCGCACTTCCACGGCGCGGCCGGGTTCTGTGAGACCGCGGGCGTGCGCATCGGCCTGCCGCTGGGCAGCCCGATCGTTGGTTCGCAGACCCTGACGGCTCAGCAGGCGAGCGAAGTGCTCGCCGGCCGCTGGTATCTGAACATTCACACGCAGAACTTCGGCGACGGGGAGATTCGCGGGCAGGTGGTGCCGACGCCGCTGGATGATCCGATTCCCGGGCCGATTCCCGCGGCGGGGATCATTCTCGACCCGGTTCTCGTGGCCGACGAGCTGACCGCGCCGAACTGGGCGGCCGGTGTTCCGAGTCAGCCGGGCCGGCTGTACGTCACCGACCAGGACGGCATCCTGTGGGCGATCGACCTGGCGACCGGCAGCAAAAGCGTGTTTCTCGACGTGAGTGCGCGGCTGGTGACGCTGGGGATCGGCGGTCCGAATACGTTCGACGAGCGCGGGCTGCTGGGCGTGGCGCTGCATCCGGACTATGCGAGCAACGGCCGGCTGTATACGTACACGTCGGAACCGGATTCGGCTGCGCCTGATTTCTCGACGATTCCGATCGGCTCGAATCCGAATCATCAGACGGTGATCGCGGAGTGGACGGTGCCGAACCCGTCTGATCCGAACTCGGTGGTCGATCCGAACAGCCGGCGCGAGATCCTGCGGATCGATCAGCCGCAGTTCAATCACAACGCGGGGTGTCTGAACTTCGGGCCGGACGGCATGCTCTATATCGCCCTGGGCGACGGCGGCGGGCGCGACGACCGCGACGACGGCGTTTCGCTCGGCCAGCCGCTGGTCGGGCACGGCTGTAGCGGCAACGGGCAGAACATCAACAGCATCCTGGGCAAGTTCCTGCGGCTCGACGTCGACGGAAACAACTCGGCCAACGGGCAGTATGGAATCCCGGGCGACAATCCGTTCGTGGGTGTCGACGGGATCGACGAGATCTTCGCGTATGGGTTCCGCAATCCGTTCCGCTTCTCGTTCGACTCGATGACGGGTGACCTGTACGCCGGCGACGTGGGGCAGAACGACATCGAGGAGGTGCACATCGTCGAGTCGGGCGGCAACTACGGCTGGCGGCACAAGGAGGGCTCGTTCTTCTTCATCTTCAATGGCAACCAGCCGGGTTATGTGACCGACCGGCCGATCGACGTGCCGGCGGGGATGATCGACCCGATCGCCGAGTATGACCATGACGAGGGTATCTCGGTGATCGGCGGATACGTGTATCGCAGCGTGCGGATGCCGTCGCTGGTGGGGCGGTATGTGTTCGGCGAGTTCGCCCGCACGTTCCAGAATGACGGGCGGCTGTTCATGCTCGACAACAGCAATCAGATTCTGGAGTTCGAGCTGGCCGGCGGCGGCGGGCTGAACGTGTCGCTGCTGGGGCTCGGGTCGGATGCCAACGGCGAGATCTACGTGCTCGGCAACACGACCGGGACGCCGTTCGGCGATACGGGCGTGGTGATGCGGGTCCGCTTCCGGCCGGGCGATGCGGACGGCGACGGGTGCGTGGCATTCAGCGACCTGGTGGCGTTCCTGGCGGATTACGGCTGCACGGGTCACTGCTTCGGCGACTTCGACAACAACGGGAGCACGGGCTTCGGTGACCTGGTGATTCTGCTGGGGAACTATGGATCGGGTTGCCCGTAGCGGGAGCGAGGCCGGTGTGCACACTGCTCGCAGAGCAGGTGCACCCACGGGTTCCCTGCATGCGTGCGGGGCGGCCCGCCCGGCCGGCCGGCTCACTTCAGCGGGCGGATGCGGATATTACGAAAATAGAGCGGCGAGCCGTGCGCCTGGAGCTCGATCGGGCCGGCCGGATCGATCGGCTTGCCCCGCTCCCAGTAGTTCTCCAGCGGCACGTCGTCGACCACGAGCTTGCCATTGAGCCGCACCGTGACGCGCGGCCCGACCATGCGGATCTCGAACGTGTTCCACTCGCCGACGGGATTGTCCGCACAGACGAGCGGGTCTTTCGGGTGCGACTCGTTGTTGTAGAGCCCGCCGGAGCCGACCGGATTGGTCGTGTGATCCCAGATCTGCACCTGCGGCGTGCCGCGCAGGTAGATACCGCTGTCGCCGCCCGGCTCGATCTTCCAGTCGAGCATCAGCTCGAAATCGCCGTAGTCCTGCGCCGTGCAGATGTTCTCGCCCTTGCCGTCGAAGACGAGCATGCCGTCGCGGACCTTCCAATGGGCGCGCATCCCGGCGTCGGCGACGGACTGCTGGGCCGCCAGCTCATCTGCCGACATGGCTGCCCGCGTGACCGGGTTGCCGACCAGGCCCTTCCAGCCGGTCAGGTCCCTGCCGTTGAAGAGCGGCACGAACTCGGCCTTGCCGGCGGGTGGGGACTTGGAGGAGGGCGTCGCGTCCGCCTCCAGGTCGCCGAGGGCGTACTGGATGCCGGCCAGATAATGCTTGAGGACCTGCGGATGCCGGTAGATGTGGGCGTTGTGGCCGAGCGAGCAGTAGAAGACGCGGCCGCGGCCCTCGGTGCGGACCCAGCTTACGGCAAAGTCCTTGTCGGTGCGGCGGATGCCGGGCCTGGTCATGTCGGTCCGCTCGGTGTCGAGCGAGAGCAGGACGCGCTGGCGGTCGCGCGAGTAGGGGTCCTTGAGTTGATAGATCTCCTCTTTGAGCTCGAGCCAGGTCGCTCCGATGGGCGCGGCGACAGGATGCTGCGGCTCGTCGACGCGGATGACGACGTCGTCGCCGGCGTTCCAGGGGTGGCCGTCGAAATAGCCGCCGATCATCCCGCCGTAGTCGTGCCACTTGTAGCAGGTGTCGGTGGCGGCGTGGATGCCGACGAAGCCCTTGCCGCCGCGGACGAACTCGAGCAGGGCCGACTGGAGCTTCTGCTCGCGCTCGAGCACGGGCGTCTGTGCGGCGCCGGGGAGGCTGTCGAAGTCGCGCGGGCGGAAGAGCTCGCCGGTCGTATTGAGGAAACAGACGGCGTCGTATTGCTCGAGCGATTCGGGCTCCAGCGCGGCGGTGTCCTCGCTGTGCGTGATCGTAAAGGCGCCGGTTTTCTCGCCGAGGATTCGCAGCGCGGCCACGCCGACGGGGATCGAGTCGTGGCGAAAGCCGGCCGTTTTCGTGAAGACGAGCAGTTTGCGCGGCCGGGCCGGCTTGGCGATCGGCTCATCCGGCACGGCTTCACGGATCTTCTTGAGCGCTTCGTCATCCTTTGCGGCGGCGGGCGCCGCAAGGCTGAGTCCCGCGGCGGCCAGCAAGGCCGCCAGCAATGCACCGGTCAGGCAGGTGTTCATTTCCGCAGTCTCCGGCTTCGGTTCGTCACTGTTGCGGCCTGCTGGAGAGGGCGTACACGCCCTCGATGCGCGCGCCGTCGGGCCTGCGGACGCGCAGGCAGGCGGCCCACGCGCCGCCGCCGTTGCAGACCTTGAGCATCAGCTCGTTCCAGCCCTTGTCGAGCGTGGCCGAGACCTTGTCGTCGCCGGGCGAACAGCCGCGGGGCACGTTGTTGGCGTGAATGACCTTGCCATTGAGCCAGACTTTCACGCCGTCGTCGCTGCCGACTTCGAGCCGGACGGGCTGGTCGGCGGGTGAATAGACCCAGGTCTTCAGATACGCGGCGCGGTTGTCGCCGGCCATGCCACGCTGATTCAGGTCGACCCGCCAGACGGCGGCGGACTCGTCCGGCAGCGGCAGCTTGCGCCACTCGGCCGTCGCGTCGGGCTTCTCCGGCGCGAAGGGCTCGTCGAAGATCTCGAAGCCATTGCGGCCGGAGACGAGGTAGGGTCCGGCCACGAGCCAGTCGGTGATGAAGTCCTCGAACTTCTCGATCTCGGCCAGGACGGCGCGGGCCCGCTCGCGGGTCGTGTCGGAGCGTGTCAACAGCAGGACCATCTCGATCGCGGGACGCGTGAGGGAGGGATGCGTGGCCGCGAGCGCTTCGCCGACGCTGACGATGGCGGAGGCGGCCTCGGGCGCGAGGGCCTCTTCCTTGGCCAGGTCGGCGAGCAACTGGAGCGAGCGCGGGTGCGCGACGGCGCCGATGCGCGAGATGATGAGCTTCTTCTCGTCGTCGCGGCGGGCGGCCTGAAGCGCCTGCTCGAACAGGCTGAGCGTCTGCTCCGGCGGGCGGCCGGTGTCGCGCTGCGCGAGGCGGACGAAGCCGCGCAGCAGGAGCACGTGGTGATTCACATCCTCGACGTCCTTGGCGATGCGGAGCAGATCGGGCAGGGCGGCCGGGTCGTTCCAGTCGGCCAGCGTGCGTACGGCCGCCTCGCGAACCTGGGCATCGGAGTCACCGACGGCGCGCTGGACAGCCTCAAGCGCGGGTTGGCCGCCGATCCGGCCGAGGACGCGAAGCATGGAGCAGTAGTTTTCGACGTGGCGCTCGGCGCCGGGGTTTACGACGGCCATGGGTTGAATGGTCTGCAGCAGCAGTTCGGGCTGCTTTTCGAGATCGGCGATGCGGCGGCAGACGGCGGCGAGCGCGTCTTCGAGGGCGGCCCGTTCGTCGCTGCTGGCGACGAGTGAGAGTCGCTCGAGCAGGGCGGGCGCGAGATCCGGTCCGCCCAGCGAGGCGAGGGCGGTGAACGCGGCGACGCGGACGGCGCCGTCGGCATCCTCGGTGCAGCGGAGGACGGGCGAGATGTCGTCGCCGGCCGGGCGGCGAGCGAGCACCTGGAGCAGGCCGACGCGGGCCGGTGCGGGCGCGTCGGCGAGCATGCGCGCGAGGCGCTCCGTCGCCTCGGCGTGGCGGATCGATGCGAGGGCGTCGCGGGCGGCTTCGGCTTCGGCTTCGTCGGGCGCTGCGAGGCGCTCGACCAGCGGCGGGATGGCCTTCAGGCCGCCGACCGGCGCCGCGGCCGCGATGGCGGCCAGACGCACCCGGGGGTCGGCGTCGGTCATCGCCTTTTGAACGGCCGGGAGGGCGAGGTCGTCGCCACGGCGGGCGAGCACGGAGAGAATCGTCTGTTTGCCTTGGGACGAGGCGGCCGGGAGGTCGTCTGCGAGGGCTCGCGTGACGGCCGGGCCGGGCCGCGTCGCAGCGAGCTCTGCGGCGGCGGCGCGGACCTGCGGCTCGTCGCTCTGAAGGGCCTTGCGGACCTCCGGCATGGCGGACTCGCCGAGCGCGTCGACGAGGGCGTAGAGCACGGCGGAGCGGACATGGGCGGTGTCGGCCGCGGCGGGCTGGGCGAGCCGCGGCTGAAGCAGCTCGGCGGCGCGGATGTTCTCGCCGCGCCGGCACATCTGGCGGCAGAGCATGAGCAGCTCGGCCGTGGCGACGGCGCGGGTGAAGCGCTCGTCGCTTTCCAGGCTGGGGGTGAGGGAGTCGAGCGCGCGGGCGTCGCCGAGCTCGGTGAGCGCGGTGACGGCGGCCTGACGGACGGCCGGGTCGCTATCGGAGCAGTATGGCAGCAACAGGTCGGCCACGGCTGGCACGGAGGCCTGCTCCACCTCGGACTCGGTAGATGAGGCGAGGTCGGCCAGGGCGTAGATGATCGCCACGCGGGCGGGGCCGGCCGCGCGCGGCAGCGCGGCGCCCAGCGACGCGATGGTTTTTTCGCCGCCGATCTGTCGCAGCGCGAGCAGAGCGGTTTCGCGCAGCTCGTCGTCGGTCAGGCATTGGGCCAGCGCGGTGATCGCCATGTGATCGCCGCCGTATCCGAGCTGCTCGATCAGGAATTTCTTCGAGTCGATCGAGAGATTCTCGCGCAGGACTTCCGTGAGGGCCATGACGAAGGCCGACTGCTGGCCGATGCGGCCGGGGACGGCGACGTGCAGGGCCAGGCCGTGGATGGCGGAGCGGACGTCGTTGGGGTTGGCGAGCTCGGGTTGTTCGAGCAGCAGGCAGAGCTGCTTCATGCGCGGCGCGCCGATGCGTCCGAGGTTGTTGGAGAACTCGGCGACGTGCTCGGGCGTGGAGGCGGGCATCTCCTCGAGCAGGAGCAGGAGCGTTTCGTCGATCAGCGGCTGGGCGTCGTCCTGGGCGCGCGCGGCGGGCGCAAGAACGGCGGCGCACGCGAGGCCGAGCAGCGCTTCGATGAGCACTCGGCGAACGGGCTTCGTCCTGAATGCTTGTGTCGGGAATCGGTTCGATGCGGGTCTCATGAGTGCACCTCCTGGAGATGCCAGGGCGATCGCATGGGCGGATTCACCAGGCGGTTGGCGGCGTCGTCATTCTCGACCTGCTGCGAATCGGGGTTCCACTTGATCGTGCGGCCGGTGCGGATGGCGATATTCGCCAGATTCACCAGCGAGCAGGAGCGGTGGGCGACCTCGACATTTCCGCCGGTGGTCTGCCGCGTGCGGACGCAGGTCTCGAAATCGAGCAGCGGCGGCGGATCAGGGAACTTGTCGAGCTGCTCGAAGAGGCCGGGCGGGTCGGTCTGGTAGTTGGCGAAGACCTTGCCCCGGGGGCCTTCGATGAAGGGTTGGCCGGGCTCGTCCGGCCGGCCGTATTCGCCGCTGTGCAGCAGGATCGTGTCGCCGTCGGCGTAGACGAACTTCACCGACTCCCACAGGCCGACGGCGTCCGGGTGGGTCGGCCAGGGTGCGACGGCGGAAATCTCGACCGGGCCGGTGTGGTCCTTGTCAAGGAAGTACTGGACGGGGTCGAGGTAGTGCTGGCCCATGTCGGACAAGCCGCCGCCGTCGTAGTCCCAGTAGCCGCGGAAGCTGGCATGGACGCGATGGGGGTGATAGGGGCGCGTCGGTGCGGGGCCGAGCCACATGTCGTAGTCGAGCTCGGCCGGGACGGGCTGCGGCGCGAGGTCCGTGCGGCCGCTCCACATCTTGATTTTCCAGTCGAAGCCCTGAGCGCGGCCGACGCGGACGGTCAGCGGCTTGCCGAGCAGTCCGCTCTGGCAGAGCTTGCGGAGGAGCCTGCTGGAGCCGTAATGGTAGTAGGTCTCGAAACGGAAGTGCGTGTTGACCTGGAAGACGCGGCCGAAGCGCTTGACGGCGTCGATCAGGGCGCGGCCCTCGCCGATGGTTCGCGTGAGCGGCTTTTCGCCGAGGATGTCGAATCCGGCCTGGGCCGCGGCGACGCCCATGAGCGCGTGCCAGTGCGGCGGGGTTGCGATGTGGATGGTGTCGATGTCCTTGCGGTCGAGGACGCGGCGCCAGTCGCTGTAGGCCATGCAGCTCGGGCCGGCCTTCTTGACGGCGGCGGCGAGGTGGCTTCTGTCGACGTCGCAAACGGCGAGCGTGACGGGCGGCTGGCCTTCGGGGTTCTCGGTGACGTGGCCGGCCATGCCCATGCCGCCGGTGCCGATGACGGCGCGGGTGATGACTTCGCTGGGGGGGGTGTAGCCGGGTCCGCCCAGGACATGGCGCGGGACGATGTAGAAGAGGGCCCCGGCCCGCAGCGCGTTGCCGACGAAGCGGCGACGCGAGATTCGGCTCTTTTTCATTACGGCGCCTCCGAAGTAGTTCAGGCGAATGACGACCGTCGGATCGTATCGCGCGAGGCGTGCGGGCGGTAGCGGTTGCGGTGACGGCGGGTGGGTCAGGTCGCGGGGGCGGCGGGCGGGGGATCGAGCGGGAAGTCGCCGCCGAAATGGATCATTTCGAGCTGATCGCCATGGCGGACGAGGACGCGAGCGGCGGTGTCGGCGTGCGCAGCGCAGTAAGCGGCGATTCGCTCGGGCGGCATGAGCATGAAGGCGGTCGAGAGGGCGTCCGCGAGGGCGGCGGAGGGCGCGCGGGCCCAGGCGGCGAATGTTGCGTCCGGCGGGCGGCCGGTGGCGGGGTCGCGGATGTGCTCGCCGTGCAGCACGCGGCCGGAGCCGCTGAGTGCGCCTCTGATGAGGCTAGTGCGGCCGAGCGAGGCGGGGGATTCGGGCGGAGCGGCCGGGTCGCGGAGCGTGATGGGCCAGCCGGGCGGAGCGGGCGGCGGTCCGAAGGCGAGCATGGTGCTGTGGCCGCAGTGCAGCAGGGCGGAGCTGATGCTCCAGTCGGCCAGGACGGGGAGCATCAGATCGAGTGCGTAGCCTTTTCCGATGCCGCCGAGGTCTACGTGCAGATCGTTGCGAAGGGTGCCAACGAGGCGCTTGGCGCGGTCGATGACGAGCGGTGGGGCGCCCAAGTTGGGGGGGGAGGCATCGCTGCGGCTGGCGTAGGTGACGTCGAAGGCGCCGCCGGTGTCGCGCGAGACGGCGAGTGCGAGCTCGAGGCAATCGATCGTCTCGACGCTGACGGGGATGCACTCGCCGGCGTTGAGCAGGTTTATCTGAGAGACTTCGCTGTCGGGGCGGTAGCGGCTGAGGAGGCGCTCGAGGCGGTCGACCTCTTCGAAGGCGCGGGCTGCGGCGCTGCGGGCGTAGTCTGCGGGCTGGTCGAGAATGAGGAGCTCGAAGGTGGTGGCCATGGCGTCGCAGGCGAAGCGGCGCAGGCGGCCGCTGCGCTGCAATTCGTCCAGCGAGATGAGCGGGGCGGTCATGGAGCTGGATTGCCGGCCGGGTCGGTCGTCGGGCTGATCGCGCCGCTGCATTTGAGGTATTCCTGCCAGAGATTTTTCTCGACGAGCAGCAGGAGGACTTCCTCCGGGCGGAGGCCATGATAGTCGACCACGTATTCGTTCTGCATGCGGGCGGCGACGGGCTCGGCGAGAGCGGCGTCGACGACGACGATGGGGGCGTCGACGCGGTCAGGCGGCTGCTCCCACCAGCCGACTTGGTGCAGGCCGCGGATGTACCAGGGCAGCGGCCAGGGGTTGTCTGCGAAGACGAACACGAGCGTGTCGCGCCCGGCGGGGGCGCAGTCGGCGACGTCGAGGATACGCCGGCCGAGGCGCTGCACGCCGGTCAGCGGGTGGGCGTAGAGCAGCGGGTTGCGGCGATCGGTCTGGTGGACGAAGCTGACCTGGCAGGACTGCCAGGCGATATGTGCGATGCCGGCGAGGAGCGCGGCGAGCGGCAGGGCGCGCAGGCGGACGCGAGGGATGGATTCGAGAATCACGGCGGCGCCGCATCCGGCGAGCAGAGTAAGGATGTGCAGCGGGCCGACGATGCACCAGGGGGTCTTGTAGGGCAGGATCGAGTAGCCGGCCAGCAGTGCGAGCGCGACGAACGTGACGTAGCGCAGGCCGGGGAGGCTGGCGCCGGCCGGGGCGCGGCGGAGAAGGGCGGCGAGGGTGCCGATTAGCGCGAGGGCGAGGGTGAGGGCTTCGCTGACGGCCGGTCCGCGGGGGTAGTGCTGGAATGTGAGCAGCTTCAGGTAGTAGTCCCACGGGTGAAGGTGCAGGCCCTCGCCGCCGCCGCCGCGCGAGACGTAGATCGCGTAGGCGCGGAGGGAATCGAGCGGGCCCGCGGGATTCGTGAAGAAGGTCGAAAACAGGACGACCGAGACGAGAACAGCCGAGATCGCGGCCACCGCGATACCTGGCGCAAGGCGGCGCGGGGCGCTGTTGACGCGCGGCATGCCCGATGACGAATCACCCGATGGCGCGGGGGAAGCTTGTGGGGCGGCGGCCTCGCGCGCGGGCAGGAGACCATTCCAGATGAGGCCGGCGATGGCCGCGCAGCCGGCCGCGGTCCAGACGATCAGCGCGGTTTCCTTGGACGCCTGCATCAAGGCCACGGCCGCGCCGGCGAGAACGGCCCAGCCGATTCGTCGCGAGCGGGCGAAGCGCCAGCCGGCGGCGAGGGCAAGCAGCGTGAACAGGACGAGCAGCGACTCCTGGATGTAGTAGCGGTTGTAGAAGCCGATGAGCGGCGAGCAGGCCGCCAGCAGGGCGGCGATCACGATCGCGGGTCGGCCGAGCAGGTCGCGCAGCAGCCACAGCAGCGGCAGCATCGCAGCGCCGCAGAGGGCCGGCACGAGCCGCAGATGCGTCTCGGTCACGTCGGCCGCGTCGCGGACTCCGCTCATCCAGAGCACGGGCAGGGTCAGGTAATAGAGCGTCGGCCCGTGGTATTCGTGGGGGTCGTAGTGGTAGCGGCCGTCCTGCCAGAGCTCGAGCAGCTTGATGGCGTGGACGGCCTCGTCGCCGTGCATCGGCCGGCTGGCCAGGTCGGGCAGGCGGATCGCCAGCGCGACGAGCGTGGCGAGCACGAGCGCCGCGGCCGGCCAGCGGGAGCTCATTTGGCGGGCTTGCCGAACACCTCGACCTCGACGTAGTGGTTCTGGTCATCGGAGGTGCTGCCGTTGCTGAAGCAGCGCACGTAGCGGGCCTTGACGCCCTTGGCGTCGATGAGGCGGCCCTCGTACGTCTCCCAGTACTCCTTCTCGTCGCCGATGCCCATGCCGGCTGAGTTGTCGTGGTCGTTGCTGTAGATCGTCTTGACGCCGGTGACGAAGTCCTTGTCGTCGGAGACCTGGACGATCACGTCGTGATAGACGCGGGCGTTGGTGTGATAGTGCCAGAGGACGATCGCGTGGAGCTCGTAGGTGTCCTTGAGGTCGATCTGCACCCACTGCACGCCGGGGCCGAGCTCCACGTAGCTGCCCTCGGTCGCTTCCTTGTCGCCGTCGGTGACGAACTTGATCTCGCCGACGATGGGCTCGTTGTCGCTGGATGTGACCGGCTTGCCGGCGGAGATGTTCTTCACGCCGGGAGGCGCCATGAAGGGCTCGCGCGGCTTGGTGCGCGGCTTTTCCAGGTTCGTGTTCGGCGGGATATTCTTGGGTGTGCCTTTGAAGGCCGGCTTGGGCAGCTTGAGCGGGATGGGCTCGAGCTTATCGTCGCCGGCGGGCCGGGCGTTCTGCGCGGCGAGCGGCGCGGCCAGCCAGCAGAGCAGGCCCGCGGCGGCCGCCAGGGGCACGATTCGGGATTTCGAAAGCGGATGGAGCAGATTGCGGCACATCACTTCTTCACCTCGACACGGTCCAGTCGTTGCAGCACCAGCACGTATGCCTGCACGAGCAGCAGCACGACGAGCAGCAGGCCGCTGTAGCGGTGCACGGTCAGTAGCTGCTCCATGGCAGCATACCCGAAGAGCGTCGTCATGCTAAGCAGCATGGACCCGGCCACGACGGCCGCGGTGAGCAGAATCAGCCGCTGAAGGGCGAATTCGGGGGGGATATCGGGCGAGTTTGCGTGGCCGCGCGGCTGGGACCTGCCGGCCAGGAGCAGCGCCTGGAGCGTGATCCCGGCCAGAAAGAGCGGGGCACCGAGCAGGTGCGCCAGCAGCGGCCAGCCGAGCAGCGTCAGGTCCTGAAGGGCCGCGGCGAAGCCGGTGAGGCCCTGAATGAGCAGCCCGGCGAGCATGAGGATCGTGGCCAGCAGGGAAGCGGGCGTTGCGGGCCGCGGCGCAGCGGCCGCGCCGGCCGGGCGGCGCGTGCGCAGGGCAACGAAGTGCACGCTCAAGGCGAAGAGCGTGGTGATGAGGGCGATAATGGCGAGCACTCGAAACATCTCGATCCTGTCGGCCGAAACGGCGAGCACAGAGGCCCGCTTCACTCTCAACATCAAGCGGGCACGGAAGCCCGCTCCACATTCGCCGTCCAGCAGGCCCGGAGGCCTGCTCCACGGGCTCAGCGCCCAAAGCGCATCGCGACCATGAGCACGATCAGCACGCAGAAGAATCCGATCCACTTGAAGGCTGAGCGGCCGGCGAACGCCAGCGTCCAGAACTGATTCAACGTCTTGTCCGTGTTCTGAAGATCGGCCATTCGCAGGTCCGGCCGGCCGGCGGGCTGCGTCGCTGCGGCGAGGCGGCCGAAGTAGAAGGGCGCCCCGTCCGCGTGGCAGTCGGTGCAGCCGCGGACGCCGAGCGACTGCGACGCCGGCCGCACGTCGTGCGCGAGTGCCCAGGTATATGGCCGGGCCGCGGCGTGCGGCGTGCGCTCGAGCGTGCCGTCCGGCCTGAGCCGCGCGATCCGCCCGTCGCGAACATAGACGGCCTGAGCGTCCTGGCCGGCCGCGGGCTGGAGCGCCTGCAAGATGGCGACGATCTGCTCGTCCGTGAATTCTCGCAGCGGCGGATCGGAATGTGCCGTGTGCTCTTCGGCACGGGCGACCCGACGGATCGCCTGCTCGACGGTCTCGAAGTTCAGCGGCGCGACGTTGTCGCCCTTCAGCGCGCCCCAGTAGGCCGGCCAGACGGCCTTGTGCGGCGCGATGGTGCCGTTGGGCTGTGAGGCGAAGACGGGTGCGACGATCTCAGGCGGCGAGGCGTCTGAACGGGTGCGGCTGGGCACGCCCAGGCCGTGGGCCATTGACGTCTGGAACATCGACGCGGTTTCCTTCGGCCAGGAGCCGGAGTGGCAGGCGGTGCAGGTGAGCCGCTCGAAGTGAATCGCGGGGATGCCGTTGTGCTGGGGGTGCGGCGCCCGCAGATGTCCGCCGAGCCGCGCGGCGGGGTCGGCGGCGTTTTCCTCACCCAGGTGGCAGCCGCGGCAGGTCAGGGACGCGGCGGCGGGGTTGGCGGTCACTTCGTACTCGTAACCGCGGACGATGTCGTGCTCGATGCCATTGCGATGGCAGTCGACACAGGTGAGCCCGGCGGCGAGGTGCACGTCGCCGTGCGTCTCGGAGCGGGCCGGCGCGGCGGGGCCGACCTGGCGGCTCGTGTGGCAGAAATAGCAGCGCTCGGCCGGCGGGCGGCGCGTCACACTGAACAGGTAGCGGTCGTCGGGATCGAAGCGCGTCTCGTCGTAGACGAGCCTGGGCGGCTGGAGGTCCGGGCGATCGGGGTTCGGCGGTGCGAGCGGGTCGAAGTCATCCGGCAGGTTCTTCGCCTCGCCGCGGACGGCTGCGACGCCGAGCGCGGCCGTCGGAATCCACTTGAAGTTCTGCTTGGCGATCTGCCGCTCGGTCTCGGCGGCGTCGTGCTGAAAGTCGGCGCTGTGGCAGGTCATGCAGTCGATCTGCTGCGTGCCGGAGATCATCCAGCGGAGCGACTCGTCGGAATCGTCCTGCACTTGTGGCGAGGGGTCGGCCAGGCCGCCGCCGGGCGTGTGGCGGCCGAAGCGCTCGATGAAGGCCCAGTGCGTCAGGCCGGCCTGCTCGGGCGTGAAGGTGCCGCGCCAGCCGCGGGCGGAGAGCGGCAGCACGGTGCCGCTGGCCGCGTCGACCAGCAGCCACGGCTCGCCCGGCCGGCCGGGATCGGCGTGCTGTGTGGCGGCGTTGAAGTGCCAGCCGCGGGCGACCTGTCCGACGGGGTGGCACTTGCCGCAGGTCATGGCGGGGGAGTAGGGGGGCGCGGCCGGATCGGACGGGTCGATCGCCGCGCCGTCGTGGTCGTAGAGGGTGATGCGGTGAACGTAGGGCGAGCGGCTGTCGGTGCGGAGCAGTTCGGGGGTCTGAGTCTCCTGTGCGACAGCGAACTGCGCAACGCACAGTGCAAGCCACCCGGCCGCGATCGCTCGCCCGTTGCGACGCCGCCGGCGGAGAGAGTCGAGAGTCATCGCATCTCCCAGCGAGCGACGCCGCCCGCGAGCGGCTCTTAGACCTCGAACTCCTCCGGCTTGAAGTCGTAGCGCCCGCCGCTGGCAACGGCCTCGTTGGCGCGCAGCACGGAGACGGCCGTCTCGTAGCCGATCTCCGCCGGACAGGAGAGCGGCGTGCCCTCGCGGATGGCGTTGAAGAAGTTCTCCAGGTGGAGCTGGTGCACCGGCTTCTGACTCTCCTCCAGCAGCTTCTGGCCCTCGGGCGCCTTGGAGCCGTCCGGCGCCAGCGTCTCGCCGAGCTTGAGCTCGAGCGCCTCGCGGCCCATCGTCTCCACCTTTTCCGATTCGTCCTCCCACTCGCGCTTCTTGGCGTCGACCTCGCGGAACATGTGCCCCTTGCGCGGGTCCTCGGAGATCACCAGCGAGCCGTCGTCGCCCATGAACGTCTCGAAAAAGCCGCCGTGGCTGGTCGTGTTGAGCACCTGGTAGAACGCGCGGACCGGACCGGCCGCCGTCTGGTATTCGTAGATGGCCATGACGTTGTCGTACCAGTCGCGGCCCTCCTGGCCCGTGTAGTAATCGAGCCCGCCGCTGGCGAGAACCGTGCGCGGCTTGGCCCGCAGAAACCAGTTGAACACGTCGATCTGGTGCGAGCCGAGATCCGCCATCGGGCCGCCCGAGTACTCCTTGTACCAGCGCCAGTTCGCGAAGCGGTCCATCGTCTCGTAGCCGAAACGCTTGAGCGTGTCGGCGTCCAGCTCCTTGCCCTTGGGCCAGCCGATCTCATAGAGGTGTGCCCGGTTCCACTGGCCGTTGCAGTGCGTGATCCGGCCGCAGACCTTGTCTTTCTCGATCAGCTTGAGCCCGTGATGGTAGCGGACGTTGCTGCGGCGCTGGTGGCCGATCTGGAGCAGCTTGCCGGTCTCGCGAGCGGCCAGCGCCATCTGCCGCGCGCCATCGAGCGTGTTCGACATCTCCTTTTCGCAGTAGACGTGCTTGCCGGCCTTCAGGCAGGCGACCGTCTGCTCGGCGTGAACCCAGTCCGGCGTTGCGACAATGACCGCGTCCAGGTCCTTCTCCTGGGCGAGCATCTCGCGGTAGTCCTGATAGACGTTCACGATCTGGTCGTACTTCTTGAGGATGTTCGCGGCGTACTTCTGGTGATATTCCCAGATATCGCAGACGGCCGTGAAGCGCACGCCCGCGATCTTCAGACAGTTGTTCAGCAGGTTGCGGCCCTGGCTGCCCGTGCCGATGATCGCGATCCGCAGCTCATCCGCGCTGCCGCCCCCGTTCCCGCTCTGCGCCCAGGCCGGCAGCGACATCATCATGCCCGCACCCGCGACGGCCGCCGTCTGTACGAACTCGCGCCGGGACAGGGAGCCGCCCAGCAGGCCCCCGCTCGTCCGCTCACTCATCGTCACACCTCACCTTGACGGCCGCAGCCGCAGTCAGAAGATCGCCCGCGTCCCCTCCGGGAACGCAATCTATCGGCTGGCCGCCGCGAGCGTCAACGCGCCGGGGCCGGCAGGGTGTTCAGACCGGCGCCCGGTCGCGCGGTTTGCGGCATCGCGGCCCGACCGCTATCGTGCCCCGCGACGCAGCGCTCGCATGCAAGCATGAACGACCCCGCCGCACATCCCGGCTGTGCCGCATCGCCCGAGTCGCCGGCGGCCGGCGCGCCCGCAGGTGACACTGAATTATCGGTGATTATTCCAGCCTGGAACGAGTCTCGCCGGATCGCGGCGGCGCTGATCGAGGTGGATCGCTACGCGGCCGAGCGAAGCATCGCCTCTGAGGTCGTCGTGGTCGACGACGGGAGCACGGATGGCACGGCGCAGGCGGCTCGGGCGGCCGCGGTGGGGGTGGCCGCGGTTCGCGTTCTGGTGCACGAGCGGAATCTGGGCAAGGGGGCGGCCGTGCGGCGGGGAATGCTGGCGGCGGTGGGGCGGCTGCGGCTGATGTGTGACGCGGACCTGTCGACGCCGATGAGCGAGCTGGATCGCTTGCGGCCGTGGGTCGAGGCGGGGTACGGGGTCGTGATCGGTTCGCGTGATCTGCCGGATTCGCGTGTGGAGCGTGCGCAGCCGTGGCTGCGGCGCGGGCTGGCGTGGGGGTTTCGGCTGCTGCGGCGGGCGGTGCTGCTGCCGGGGGTGAGGGATACGCAGTGCGGGTTCAAGCTCTTCACGGCCGCGGCGGCGGAGGCGCTCTTCGGGCGGGCGACGGAGGATGGCTGGCTGTTCGATTGCGAAGTGCTGGCGCTGGCGCAGCGGCTGGGGATCGGCGTGCGCGAGGTGGGAGTGGTGTGGCACGATGACCGGGACAGCCGGGTCTCGCTGGGGCGCGAGATTGTGCGGACGGTGGGGGGGTTGATGCGGATCCGGCGGCGGATGGGGCGGACTGATCTCAGCGCGCGGCCCGGCCGCGAGGCGGAACCGCGGCGCTAGTTCGACGCGGCGCCGTCGGCGGATCGGCGGCCTTGTCAGGCCGGCTCGGGCTTCGGTGAAGCGGTCGCGATCTTCTCGGGCTTCACGTCGTCGCGGAAGAGCGCCATGAAGGCCAGGGCGCAGGCCACGCAGATTCCGGTCGGCACCCAGAAGAAGGCGGTCCAGTTGGTCGCGCCCGTGTCGGTCTTGAAGTAATCCCAGCACCAGCCGGTGAAGAAGGTTCCCAGCCAGTTGCCGAGTCCGAGCGTGAAGAAGGTCAGCAGCGCCTGGGCGCTGGCCCGCATGTCGTCCTTGGCCTTCATGTTCACGTAGATTTGCGAGGCGACGAAGAAGAAGGCGTAGCCGAAGCCGTGCAGCGTGAGCGAGCCGACGATCACGCCGAGATTGGGGACGGTGAACAGCAGGTAGCGGAGCGGCCAGGCGATGATGCCGATGATCATCGTCTTGCGGACGCCGAAGTGCTTCAGCGACAGGCTCAGAAGAAACATGAGCACGAAGATCTCAGCGACCTGCGCCACGGTCATCACGGCGGTTACGTAGTCTCTCGAGACGCCGCGGTCCTCCAGGAATGGCGCCGTGGGGATGTAATAGAACTGCAACTCGGTTGTCACGAGGAAGGAGATCGCCATGAAAACCAGGAAATTCCTGTCGCGCAGGAGCGCGATCGCCTCGAAGAACGCGAAGGGGCTTTCCGAGCTCTTGCGCGGCGGAGTATGCGGCAGCGAGAAGCAGAAGACGCCCATGATCGCAGAGCAGATCGCGGCGATGATGAGCAGATCGCTGACGCTCTCGGAGGAGATGTGGAACTGCGAGCGGACGCCCGCGACCACCAGGCCGACGACGATCCAGCCGACTGTGCCCCACATGCGGATGCGGCCGAAGTCGCGCTCGGCGTCGGGCAGGTTGTGAAAGCAGATCGAATTGGTCAGCGCCAGCGTGGGCGCGTAGAGCAGGCTGTAGGCGAACATCCAGATCCACATCGGCCCGAATTCGCTCTGGATCGCGGTCATGTACATCAGCCCGGCGCCGATCAGATGCGCCAGGCCCAGGAAGACCTGCGTCGGCAGGTAGCGGTCGACGATCTGGCCGCCGATGAAGGGCCCGATCATGCACGCCAGCCAGAGGCAGCCGTAGATGGCGCCGACCTGCTGGCCGCTGAAACCGAGCGTGTTCGACAGGTGGCTCGCCAGCGCCGGTGCCCAGGCCCCCCAGATGGCGTATTGCAGGAACATCATGATCGACAACCGCGTCCGCACGAGAGACGGACCGGCGTGCGGCAGGGGGCCTGAGCTTGCGCTGACGTGGTCGCTCATCGCGCGTTTTCCTTTCGTGAACTGAGTGCTCGGGAACGGCTTGAAGGCGGCATGGTAACGCCGCGGCGGGCGGCGCGAAAGGCGGCGAGGGCAGCGGCGGGCGAGGGCGGGCCGGGTGCGGCCGGCCGGCTCAGGCGTGGGCCGCGTCGCCGCGGACGAAGGTCAGCCGCTGGCGATCCTTGATCACGCCGGGAAAGGGGAGCACCTGGTTGTGCATGACGACGTAGACCCCCGGCCGGACGATGCGGCAGGCCAGCAGCGCCTCGGTCATGTTCTGGAAGGCATCGGTGTCGCGGAAGGTGTAGGGCCGCATCGCGCCGGTCAGGATCACCGGCTTGCTCAGATCGGTCAGGCGCGAGCAGAGCAGCTCGCCGGTCACGCTGAGCGTGTCGGTGCCGTGGACGACCACGACGGCGTCGTCGGTCTCCAGAGCCTCCCGGACGGCCTGAAGGATGTATTCGCGGTCGGAGGCGTCCATCTCGAGCGAGTCCTTCGACATGACCGGCACGTGGCGGACGATCAGGCTCGGCAGGCGCAGCGCCCGCAGGATTTCGTCGAGTACGGATCGCACGTTGCGCAGCGACCCGTCCTTCTCGTCAAAGACCTTCTCGATCGTTCCGCCGGTGGTAAGAATCGCGACTCGCATGGCTCTCAGGGGTACGACTGTCCGGTTGGACCGGCCGTGCGGTCTCTCCGCCCGGAAGACCGGCCCGAACACGCGCAATCCTACCAGCTTTCAAGCCGGCGGTGGAAGCGGCCCCGACGCGGTACCGCCGGCCGCGGGCTTGCAGGCCGGCCGGCCGTATACTGGGGGCGATGGTCGGCGATGACGAATTCCTGGCGGCGTTCGAGGCGCAGGGCTGGCCGCTCGAGCAGTGGCACCACCGCGAGCACATCCGGCTCGCGTACCTGTACCTGCGCGCGTACCCGTTCGAGCAGGCGGCCGAGCGGATTCGAGCGGGCATCCGGGCGCATAACGCGGCCCACGGCGTGCCGGATTCGGCGACGACGGGCTATCACGAGACGATGACGATCGCCTGGCTGCGGCTGGTGCAGCTCGTGCTCGAGGAATACGGGCCGGCCGAATCGGGCGAGGCCTTCTGCGACGTGCATCCGGAATTGCTCGAGAAGAAGACTCTGCGGCTGTTCTATTCGAAGGAGCTGTTCATGTCGCCGCGGGCGAAGCGCGAGTACGTCGAGCCGGACCTGGCGCCGCTGCCGCGGCCGCGGTCAGAGCGGGGGAGTTACTGATCGGCGGCCATCCGTTCGGCGAGCCGGGCGGCGGCAGCGCGCGAGTTACGCCGCTGCCGCTGGATGAACCGGGCCACATTCGGCCGGCGGCGGGCGGCGGGGCCGAGCTCGCGCAGCACGGCGAGCACCTTGCCGATGGCCACGTTGCGGCACTCGGGCGTTTCGTAGCGGGCCCGCTCGACGGACAACAGCGTGTCGATAATCCGCTCGCGGAGGTCCGGCCGGGCTTTGGCGATCAGGCCGGCGCCCTGGATGGCGTTGGCCGCGGCGATCAGCTCACAGCCGGTGACGAGCCGCAGGTAGGTATCGAGGTGCCGATCCAACCTGTGCTGCGAGTCTGCGGCTGCAAGCAAGCCGAGTGCGCGGATCGCCACCCAGCGGATGATCTTGCTTTCGCTGTCGAGCAGGGCGGCGAGGCGCTCGATGTGCGGGTAAACGCGCTGCGGATCGCGCTCGGCGGTCTGGCAGAGGGCCTTACCGGCCGCGAAGCGGGCGGTGCCGCTCGTCGCGGCCATCCGTTCGATGGCGGCCGCGATCTGGGCGGGGCGCAGGACGCGTGCGGTGGGCCGGGCGCCGGGTTCGCGAGTCCTGCTGGATTTCCGCTGCGAGGGAACTGGGGCCACCGCGATACCCTCAAAGGTAGCGAACCGCCTGAGTGCGGTGTCGCAATCAGCGGAGGGAATCGTCGCCCGCGCGGCCGGTGGTGTCAACGATCGCCCACGGCTCGCGCGTCAGGGAAGTGCACAAAAGACAATCGGCCCCGGCGCGAGAACCGGGGCCGATGGATCATCCCTCGGTGGGTCGGCGCGGAGCCCGCCCGCTGCCCACCGCCTGCGTGTGAACGCGGCCTGTCGTCGCTCGGCGACGCCTACCGGCGCCGCAGAGCAAGCAGCCCAAGGCCCGCCAGGAGCAGCGCGCCGGCCGGTTCAGGGACGATCGTCGCATCAATCGCGTAGCTGGTCAGGATCGACGACGTTCCCGTCGGCGGCGGGCCGTTCGTATCGAACAGCGTGCCGATGTGCGTCGCCAGCCCGGTCGGCGTCTGGCCGGGGCTGCTTCCCTTCCAGTCGTAGCGGTCGCCGCCTGCGACTCCATAGGCGACGAGCCAGTACCGCGTGCCGGCCTCGAGCGTGAAGGTGCTCGGCGGCGTGAAGTCATAATTGGCAATGCCCGACGAAGCGAACGACGGGTTCGTCAGGCGGACCAGCGCAGTGCTCGGCAGCCCGCCCACGTTGTCCCAGATCTCGACGATCGGCTGAACGTTCGGGCCGAACGTCTCCAGCCGCAGCCGGGCGAAATTGAGCGTGTAATCCAGGCCCGCCGGCATCTCGAAACCCATGGCCTTGACCCGCAGCTCGTCCAGGTCGGCCGACTGCGTCCCGTCGTTCCCGTCGAGATTCGAGATGATGATCTCCGCCCGCACGGGGGTGGCGAAGACCAGCAGCAGCAGAGACACTCCGAGTACAGTGAACCGCGAAACGATGGGTAGTTGCATTCCCTCCTCCTTCCCAAAAAGACGCGACACAGAGATGTAGACGCGAGCCTACGACTTGAGCGAGGGCAAGTCAACCCTTTTTTCGCCGGCGCGGGCCGACAAAACCCGCGTCGAGCTGCGAATCGACTTCATTGGCCGGCTGGAGAGAGCGTGCCATCGACTACATCTGTCGCAGGCAGGTGCGCCGGTCCGTTCGGGTCGGAGCGTCTTCGCGGCCATTGCGGCGACGGATCGCTTATTTCTCGGACGTTGCCCTCGACTTGCCGCGTGACAGATCGCGGATCGCATCGCGGCCGACCCAGCGGCAGGCCGGCTCGTCACTGCGCGAGAGCCGCTCGGCCAGCGAGAGGGCGGCGGTGCGCAGCGCGGGCCGGCGCCGGCGGATCGACCGCAGCGCCAAGCTCACGCCTTTCCTGACGAAGTTGCGTTCGTCGGCCGCGCCGCGTTCGATGAGCGGCCTTGCGAAAGGCGTGCGGCACGCGGTCGAAGAGGTGAAAGCAGGCGGTGTCGCAGATGGCCCAGTTGTCGAAGTCGCGGCACCAGCGGTCCATCTGGGCCGGTGTGACGCACTGCGGCTCGTCGATGAAGACGGCCAGCATGCGGGCCTCGTACCAGCCCGTTTTCCAAAGTGCGGTCGCCAGTGAATGGCTGGGACCGAGGCGCCTGGCGAGCTGCTTGAGCGCGGCGACGGAAACGCCGAAGGCTTTCTCGGCCCGGATGCCGTAGCGCGGCGCCATCTGGTCGCGAATGCGCTGCGAGCCGAGGCGCTCGAGCTTCGCGAGCACGTCGCGGACCTGCGCCGCGGCCGGAGCTGCGCCTGTACCGGCCGACGATGAGGCGGACCGGAGGGCGTTGCTGCGGCGCTGCGCGATTTGTGCCGGCGTGCGCGTCGGCTTTCGGTTTGGCATCGATCTCCTGCCCGATTCCGGAAGGCCGCGGTTGCTTCGCTGAATGCGTTTGACAGCCGTACTGCGTCGCCGGTGGGGGAGTGCCGGCGCCTCGTCCGCCGCAATTCGCAGCGAACTGCGGGCCAGATGCCTGCGCTCCCCGGGGCGCGTGCGGCCGGATCGCACCGCTCAATCGCGTTCGCTGCCATGCCCTCCGCCCCCGCCAGCACCCGCCGCCAGGATCTGCTCCAGCCGGTCGTAGCCTGCGGCCACGCCGTCGGCCATCGGCGACTGCATGACGGCGTCGCGGGCCGCGCGCGATTCGTACGTGACCGTCAGCGTCAGCGTCGTCCTACCATCCCGCTCCACCAGCACCGTGGTGTCCACCGCCTCGCCGGGGTACCACGATTCGTCGAACCTCTCCGTGGCGACGAGCCGCTCCGGCGGCGCGATTTCGCGGAAGACGCCGCCCATGCCCATTTCCCGGCCGTCTTCGTTCCGCCAGACGTAGCGATACGATCCGCCGACGCGCAGGTCGATCTCGCAAACGGGCATCGTCCAGCCCGGCGGGCCGAGCAGCCAGCGGCGGACCAGCTCGGGCCGGGTCAGTGCTTCCCAGACGAGCTTCCGCGGGGCGTTGAAGCTCCGCGTCAGGACGATGTCGCATTCGCCGCGGGCTTCGAGTGTCAGATGGCCGATGTATCGCATCCGCTTCTTCCTTCAGGGGCGGGAGTGTCCGCGCTACTTTGGTGTGTGCCGCGGTTTCTTCGGGGACGCCTGAAGCTCCTCGAGCAGGGCGTCGAGCCGCTGGAAATTCGCCTCCCAGACGCGGCGGTATTCCTCCAGCCAGTCGCTGGCCTGCCGCAGCGGCTCACCCTCCGCCCGGCACAGGTGCGACCGCCCGACCACCCGCCGCCGCACGAGCCGGGCCCGCTCCAGCACGCGGACGTGCTTCGAGGCGGCCGGGAAGGACATTCTCAAGGGTGCGGCCAGCTCGGTGAGATTCCGCTCGCGGTCGGCCAGTTGTTCGAGGATGGCCCGTCGGGCGGGGTGGGCGAGTGCGTGGAAGACGCGGTCGAGGCTGGGGGCGTCAAGATTAACCATATGGTTTAGTATGGCCGGGCGGGGCAGAAAGTCAACTGGTTGGTTGAATATTCTTCGGCCGGCGGCGCGCGGATTTCGAGTGGGCGGCGCGCGGATGTCGCGAGTGCGGGGCGCGAAGGGCGTGAGGTCGGCGCGCGGATGTCGCGAGGGCGGCGTGCCGGCGATGGGAAGATCAGGGTCTTCCGCGTCGCGGTCGCGGCTCGGTGCAGACATGCCGGCGCGGCTCAGTGCAGACGTACGGTCGCGGCTTAGATCACGCGGACGATCGCGTCTCGCAGCTTTGAATGGCGCTCCATCCCGGCCGCGCGATCGCGCTGGGCCGGCTTGATGGCTGCCGGACTACTCCAGCAGCTCGCAGAGCACGCCCAGCCGCTCCTCCCAGAACCCCTTCATCCTGGCGATGTCCGCCTTGCTCTGGAGCCTGGCGTGCTGGACCGAGACGGAGCTCTTGCCGGGGCCGCGCGGCACAAAGAAGAAGGCCACGCGCGTCCCGTCGTGCCAGTCGACACGCAGCGACTTGTCGGCGATGGCCGCCCGAACGCCCGTGACGCCCTCTGGCAGCCATTTCTTGCGTCGCCGCGCGTCGCTGAACATCCGGTAGAGGCTCGATACGCCGGTGGCGAACGTGCGGCTCTTGTTGGCCTCATAGGCGCCGTCGCGGCGCTGCCCGACCTCGCGCAGGCCGCGAATGCGCTCGTAGCCTACCGTGATCGTCTGCGACCACCACGAATTGATCTGCGCGTAGGTATCGCGGACGTGACGCGCGATGTCGCGGTGGCTCATCTTGTGGGCGTCCACCGCGTCCAGCACGGCGACCCACTCGGCCCACGAGCGGCCGGTGCGCTCGCGGACCTTGGCATCGCTCATGCCGGCCAGCCTGGCCCACTGGCTCCGCGGCGCGGCATAGTCGCCGTCGCTGCGCCGTCCGCGCTCAAGCAGCACCGCCCGAGCGGCCGTGTAGGACTCGCCCGTCTTGCTCATCCGCGTGCGAATGAGACGCTTCTGATCTTTGTTGCGGGTCATGCTGCACCTCTCACGGCGCAGTTCAGACGCCACGCCGGGCGCGGACGGCCAACCTGGTGCGTGATGGATGATCGCTTGGCAACCGAATGCTGCGGAGAATTGCTCGCGCACATTCCGAACTCCTTCGACCGCCGTCGCGAGCGCATTCCCCAGCAACGAACCCGCGCGGCGAGCGCGAAGGACTCGGAATCAGCGATCCGGAGGTATGCCCTCCTTTGCCCCACGAGGGTCGATGCTGGGGATCGACCGAAGGGGTTGGGCGAGGATCATCGCCACCGTGAATCCTAGGTTCCCGGGCGACGGCTTGTCAACGGGATTTGCGGCGGGCGGCGAGTGAAGCAGCTTGGCGCGGCCGCGTCGTAGGCGCCCTGACGACGGCTCTTCGCGCGGGTGCCCGGCCGACGGCGTTTCCCTCGCGGGCGGCGGGCGAGTCATCGCTGCGAAGGAGTCAGACATGAAGACCGCGACGTTCTATCACGCGGGCTGCCCGGTTTGCGTTCAGGCGGAGCGCACGATCGCCGAGTCGCTGGACCCGGGCCGCTTTCGGGTGGAAGTGGTCCACCTTGGGCAGGACAAGGCGCGCATCGCCGAGGCGCAGCGAGCGGGTGTGAAGTCCGTGCCGGCGCTGGCGATCGACGGCGCGCCGTATCACATCAACTTCGGCGCGGCGCTGAGTGATCTTGGGGGATAGGGGGGCTGGGTGGCGCGGCGATCGAGACGGTTGATCGCTTAGAGCCGCGGGCGCGGTGAGCCGCGGGCACGGTGAGCTGCGTCGCAGCGGGTGATTCGCTGAGCCGTGGACCGCGGGTGAGCGGGCCGCTGGTCCGGCCCAGGCGCCGCGCGCGGGTGAAATCCTGCTTCGCCTGCTCACCTGCTGCTGTGCTCCCCAGCTCCATTCGGCCCGCCCTGGCGGGTCGAATCGGGACGACCGGCCCTCGTTTGAACCGTACCGGCCCCTGATCAACGCGTTGCTCAGCCATACGCTCAAGGTATGGCCGTTGAACAACTGCGAAAGATGCACCAGGCACGGCCGTTTCAGCCCTTCGAGATCCACCTGGCCGATGGCTGCTCGCTACCCGTCGAGCATCCGGAGTTCCTGGCCATCACCCCGCCTGGACGAACAATCGGCGTGGGTCTGGAAGATGGCACGATCGAAATCGTGAATCTGCTTGTGGTGACGAGTCTCAAGCCCAGGTAGAACGGCGCGAGTCGACGCACACGCCGGTGAGGGCTGCGAGCCGGTTCAAACCAAGGCCCATTCCTGAAGAGAACTCGGGGCGACAGAACGCCGCTCGAAGAATTCGTGCAGGGAATCCGCTCCTGGGAGCCGGAAGCGCGGGTTCTGCTGGTCCCCGCATGGATACTCGGGCGGCCTCGAAGGCCGCGGCAGAGCCATCCAGATTCGCAAGCGCGATCAGGCGGCGGGAAGCGATCCGGCGATAATTCACTCCATGACACCGGACTCCGAACTCGACTGGCAGCAGAGGATCGAGCACGCCAAGCGCCTGCTCGAATAACGGCTGCGTGAGGACGTTCCGCTCGGCGACCTCGCAGCGGAGGTTCACGCCTCGCCGTTCCATTTTCATCGGGTCTTCCGCGGATTGACCGGTGAAACGGTGCGCGAATATGTGAGGCGACTTCGCCTCGAACGTGCCGCCCACCGGCTCACGCATGGCGACGACGACATCCTCGCCGTCGCTCTCGACAGCGGCTACGACAGCCACGAAGCATTCTCTCGCGCATTCAAGCGGCAGTTCGGAGTCACGCCATCCTCCTTCCGCAACGAGCGGAAGCCAGCACTTCATCAACAAGGAGACGCTCAGATGGCAGAGCCAATCAGTGTCCGCATCGAGCGCCAGCCGTCACGGCGCATCGCGTTCGTCCGCCACGTCGGCCCATATGATGCCGTCGGCGAGGCGTGGGCGACGCTCATGAAATGGGGCTGGTCGAAGATGATCTTCGGGCGGCCCGAAACCTTCGGCCTGTGCTTCGGCGATCCGGACGCAACACCCCCGGATCGATTACGCTACGAAGCGTGCATGGTCGTGGGCGACAAGGCGCAACCCAAAGGCGCGGTGCAGATGAGAACGCTGCCGGAATCAACGTATGCCGTGACGCTTCATGCAGGGCCGCCCAACGAGATCGGCCGAACCTACGCGCAGCTTCTCGCACAAGTCGCCAGCGCGCTCGTTGACGGCCGGCGCTGGCTGCTCGGCGATCCGCCGTCGCTTGAACGCTATCTGTGCGATCCGCGCAAAGTGAGCCCGCAGGACATGCGGACCGAAATCTGCATGCCCGTGCATCCTGCCTCAGCGCCCGTGAAAACTTCGGCATGAAATCGACGGACTGGAAACTCAGGCCGGGCAGGACGTGGAGCGACAAACTCCGCGAGACGCATCCCAATCACGGCAGGATCGTGCCCGCGTCGGAGGCTCAGCAAAAGAAAGGCGTCCAACACGTGCTCATCCCCCGACCGATGCAGGTCGATGCCGCGGTCCGGCGCGTGCCGAAAGGGCGGCTTCTCACCGTCGAGCAGCTTCGGGCGACACTGGCTCGCAACGCTGGGGCTGACATGGCTTGCCCGCTGACGACCGGTATCTTCCTGTGCATTGTCGCGGAGGCGGCAGAAGAGCGCCGGCGCGAGGGCGCGAAGCGCATCACGCCGCACTGGCGAGTCATCGACAACAATGGCGGTCTTCGAGAGCGCTTCCCCGGAGGAGTGAAAGCGCACGTTCGATACCTCCGCGCGGAAGGGCACACGATCGCGCCGGCGCGCGGCAGGCAACCTCCGCGCGTCAAGGCCATTGAGGAGTCGCTCATCGATACGGAATGGATGTGAGCGAACCGTGTCGTCGGAGCAAGCCAACTGCGGTGAGACTGGATCCCTGAAACTCTCTCGTGAAATCGGGGTGACAGGATTCGAACCTGCGACCTTCTGGACCCAAACCACACGCCGATGGATTCGTAAGGTGTCGCGGAATCGTGGGTTATGAGAGGGAGCGCGCACCTTTATAACGCGCGTAAGTCCTTATTTTGCGCCGTTTCTGAAGAATAACGGTGCGCGCGAGGCACCGAACGATAGGGGAATGTCGGTGTGTTCGGTCGGCGGATGTTCTGGGTAAAATAGTGCGACCCGCGGGAGTCATGACCCGCGCAGGCGATGCTAGCCTTGGCCGGCTTCGATTCCCGGCCGGCCGGGCTGGCATCATCAGAAGGGAATCGACATGTCAACCGATCTGGCAAACCGCGTAGAGGCTTTCCTGAACGAACTTGCGGCGTTTGTGCGGCTCGCGGATGGATTCCACGCCTGCGCCGCGGCTGGCGTGCCGAGCGGGGCCGCGGCCGAGGCGGTCGCGGCGGATGGTGGCCGACTTGAAGCGATCGCGGCCCGGCTGGCGGGCGAGCTTGAGGCGGCGGCGAAGAATGTAGCTGATCCGCGGCCGGTGCTGCTGCTCGCGCAGCGCATCCGGGGCGGCGTGCCGGTCGCGGACATTCGGGCCGCGGCCGAGCCTGCGCTGCTCGAGCTGAGAACCGCGGCACTGGCGACCGGCGGCGGGAAGCGGGGCCGGAGGCGCGACGACTGGGGCGGCGTGGAAGTCGATCTTTTGTTCGATGACTGGACGACGATGGGCCCAAAGCTGAGCCGCGCCGAGCACGCGCGAAAGTGGAAACTGGTGAAGCGGCACGGCGACGCCACCATCGAAGACACCCACCGCGCGGCGTGCGACGCGGGTCGGAAGCGGCTTGAGCGCCTGAACAGACCCCGCCCGAATTAGCCGACCGTCCGGGCGGCGCGTCCAAATCTTAGATTTTTTCTCACGTTTCTCTCGGGGAAAACCGTACATCGACGCGGACGAATAATTCGTCCGAATTCGTCCGGCCTGTAGGCACGCGCAGAATGGCGTCTGTGAAAGACGTGCCGCCCATTCTGACGATCGGGCAGTGTTGCGACTTGCTGCGCATCTCGCGGCCCACGTTTCAGCGGAAGGTCAAGGCGGGCCTGATTCAAGTGCACAATGTGGCCGGCTCGCTGCGCGTGTTGCGCGACGAGCTGCTAGGCGGAGTGGAGCGCCGATCGCGCGCGGCCGGCGCCGACGATGAACGCCTCAGGCAGGCGCTTGCGGAGTGGCGGGAGTGAAAAAAGCGGCCGCGCGTGACGCGCGGCCGCCCAACGGGAATCAGCATGATGGTACCCACAGAATCACGCGCATTCAAGCCTGTAAGCCGCAAAGCACCCTGTCTCATCTGTGGCAAGCCCGACTGGTGCCGGCGATCCGCCGATGACGGCCATGAGTGCCACCGCTCGGGTGCTCCGGTAGGTTCAGTAGTCGAGGGCTTGCGCTGCGTGGCGTTGACGCGCGAGGGCTTCCGCGTCTTTCGCGCGGCTGACGAGCGCCCGGCCGGCAACAACGGCCGCCACCACGCGAACGGCAACGGCCGCCACGCGGGAAGCGGGCCGCGGCCCTGGCCGACGGCTGAGGCGGCGGCCGCGGCGTTGGCCAAGGCGGCCGGCGGCGACCTGGAGGCGATCTACGATTGGGCCCCCGACTGGAAGCGCGCGCGAATCCGCCTGGCCGCCGGGGGCAAAACCTTCCGCGAGCTCACGCGCGGCGCGGGCGGATGGCTGGCGCGCGGGCCGAGCAAACCCCACCCGCTCTACCGCGTAGCGGAGCTTCCGCCGGATGGTTTAGTCTTCATCTGTGAAGGGGAAAAAGCCACCGATGCCGCGTGGAGTATCGGGCTGGTGGCGACCACGAGCGGAGGGAAATCATCCGCTGGCGGCGCGGACTGGCGGCCGCTGAGCGGGCGCGATTGCGTCATATTACCTGACAACGACAAGGCCGGGCGCGAATACGCCGTCACAGTGGCCGAAGCGCTCGCCGCGCTGAACCCGCCCGCGCGCGTGCGAATCTGCGAGTTGCCCGGCCTGCCCGCCGGCGGCGACATCGTGGAGTTCGTCGGTGCTCGCGACTCGCGCGAAGACGAGGAAATTCGCGCGGAGCTGCTCGGCCTGATCGAAAGGGCTGCAATGCAGGAACGAGCCGCGCCGGCCGGACCTGGCGACGGATTCGGCCCGCAAGTTGTATGCTTCGCCGACATCGAGCCGCGGCCGATCCGCTGGCTGTGGCCGGGCCGCATTCCGCTTGGCCGGATGACGCTACTCGTCGGGCGACCCGGCGCGGGCAAAACGTTTCTTTGTGCTGCGATCGCCAGCGTTGTTTCTCGCGGCGCCACCTGGCCAGACGGCCACCCGTGCGAGCGCGGCAGCGTGATCGTCGTCTGTAGTGAAGACGACCGGCACGACACACTTAGGCCACGCCTCGACGCGGCCGATGCCGACGTGCGGCGCGTGTATCACTTCGCAACCGTTGCGCGGCCCGGAGAGAACGGCGAGCGCTGCGAAGAGCTTTACAGGCTCGATGACGTGGCTTCGCTTGAACGCGTGCTGCAATCACATCGGGACGTAAAGCTGATTGTGGTCGATCCGGTGGGCAGTTTCATCGGGGGCCGCACTGACGCCCACCGCGACAATGAAGTGAGGGCCGTTCTGGCGCCCGTGGCCAAGCTGGCCGAAACATACGGTGCGGCACTGCTGGTCGTCGCGCACCCGCGCAAGAGCGCCGCGGACCACGCCGACGATACAGCGCTTGGGTCGCGCGCGTTCTCCGGGCTGGCACGGGCAGTCTGGCACCTGACCCCCGACCCGCACGACGACCGCCGGCGGCTGCTGCTGCCGGGCAAAACGAACCTGTCCGAGAAAGCTTCGGGGCTTGCGTTTGTGATCTGCGGCACCCCGGCCGCTGTTGCCTTTGAACGCGATCCAGTCGCAATGTCGGCGGACGACGCGATCGCGGCCGAGCGGGCGGCCCGCGGCCCGGAACCCGACCGCCGATCCGCCGCGGCCGATTGGCTGGCGGACCAGCTCCAGCACGGACCAGTACCAGCGGGAGCATTGAAGCGCGACGCCACCGAAGCCGGGTTCGTCTGGAAGACCGTCCAGCGGGCGGCCGACGAGCTGGACATCCGCCGTCACAAGGGCGGCTTCGGCACGGGTTGGGTCTGGTCTCTGCCGAAGGGGACACGAAGGGGACACGAAGGGGACACATCGAAAAACCTGTCCTCTTGTCCCCTTCGGGAAAACCCCGTAGAAAACACACATTCCAGTAAGTTCCATAGCGAAGGGGACAAGTTTCTGCCTCTTGTCCCCTTCGAGGGCGACGGCCAACCGGAAGGGGGCAACCAGTGGGCCTAATGTCGGCACGGCGACATTCTGCAACGCGCGGCCGGTATGGGGGGAGTACCCCCGGCTTATCCGCTGGCCAGGGACCGCCCGCGGAAGTCAAAAAAATCTGGACCCTGGTTTTCGCGTTTGGGCTGCCCTGGCGGGCCGTGGGGCTGCCGGCCGTGGTGGCGGTGCCACCCGTGGCGGTGCGCTCGCTGGCGGGCTTGCAATCGCGTCTAGCGGGCTGTTACGGCGGCGGCATCGGGCGGCTGGACGAGAGGATCGGTGATGGGTAGCCGCGGGCCGTTGCCGAAAACCGCTGCCGAGCTTCAGCGCGTCGGCTCGGGCCGGGCCGCGCAGCGGCGGCGGCAGGAGGCGGCCGCCGCGCGACGGGGGCCGGTCGAGGCGGTTCGGCCGCCGGCGGGCCTGGACGCGGAGCAGCGGGCGGACTGGGCGCACGCGGCCGCGGCGGTGGCGGGGCTGGGGCTTCCGCCCGATCGGGGCGTGGAATTGCTGCTGGGTATCTACGTGGAATGTCTGCGTCGCGCTCGGCTGATCCGGCGCGTGATTGCTCGCGACGGAATCCGTGCGGCCGGGCCGCGCTGGCTTCGGCTGCTGCGGCAAACGGAAGAGCGGGGCGACCGCTTGCGGGTGGCGTTGGGGCTGACTCCCGGCACCCGGCGGCGGGCGGGCTTGTGAGTGCATCGTGGCAGGGCGCTGCTCGTGGCAGCGCGCCTCAAGGGTGGCCGGCTTTAGCAACCGGCCACCCGTCCTGACCTGAATCGCTTCGCGCCGGCGTAGGTGCGGGGCGGGCGCCGCGTGCGCTCCAGCGCGCGGCGCCACAAAATACATTGCACCCACCGCTGTAAGCGGTGACACTCGTGGAGGTGACTCATATGGGCATCAAGCAGAAAGTAAGCGCGGCCCATCGCGCGGCGCTGGCCGAGTCGGAAAGGGCGCTGGCCGATTACACCTACAACCTCGAGAAGCTGCAATCTGCATCGTTGCGCGGGCTGACCGCCGACGAGCGCGCGGCGCTGGAGCGCGAATCGCGCGAGCTGTTCAGCCGGTGGAAACTCGCTGAAGAGCACGCGCAAAGCGTGTATCACGACGCCGTTTCCGGCGCCGCGCTTCGGTACAAGAGCGAGGCCGTCGGCCTGCTCGAAAAGCGGCTGCGTCTGGCGCGCGAGCTGATCGCGGCTGAGCACGAAATGGCCGCGCTCTCCGAGCGGATCGGCCGCGACGTGCGCGGGAGCGAGCTGCTTTTGGGGCTAGTGCCCATCGATACGAACACTCTTTCTCGCTTCCTGGCGACGATCGAGACGCATACGCGGCCGGCGTTGGCAAAGCACGGCGTGATTCTGAACGGCAACGGAAAGCACTAACCGCCGCGCCCGCGGCAGGAGATATATCATGCAAACCATACTGCAACACAACGCGCGCGCCACCGCGTTTGACAGCTTCGCCTCATTCGTCGCGGCCGTGAAGCGCGTAAGCCTGTCGCGGACCGCGAGCGACGCGCGCCTGACCGCGATTCAGCAGCGCGCAGCATCCGGGCTGGGCGAAGTCGTCGGCCCGGACGGCGGCTTTCTCGTTCCGGCGGAAGCGGCCGACTTCATCGGGCAGAAGCTGACGGGCGTCGGCTCAGTGGCGGCGCTCTGCCGCCAAGTCAATCTGGCCACCGGCCGGAAAACGATTCCGGTTGTCGATGAAGCGTCGCGCGCCGATGACTCGCGAACCGGCGGCTTGATTAGCCGCTGGATCGGCGAGAACGACACCACAACCGCCGGCGAGCCGCGCTTCGGGCAAGTGACGCTGAGCGCGCGGAAGCTGCTGGCGCACTGCCCCGCGACGGACGAGCTGCTCGAAGACGGTGGCGACGGCGACGAGCTGCTCGAAATGCTCGCCGATGAGCTGCGCTATCGCTTCGACGCCGCGATTCTGCACGGCGTCGGCGGCGCGCAGCCGCTGGGCGTCGCGAACAGTCCGGCGTGCGTTGTCGTCGGCAAGGAAACCGGACAGGCCGCGGCGACGGTGAACGCGATCAACCTGCAAAAGATGCTGGCGCGGCTGTGGCCGCCGTCGATTCCCGGCGCGCGCTGGTTCGTCTCACCCGGCGTGCTGCGGCAGTTCTGCCTGGCGCATGAGACTATCAACGCGCTTGACTTGCGGCCCGCGCCGGGCGCGCCGCACGGAACGCTGTACGGCCTGCCGATCCACCCGATCGAGGGCGGGCCGGCGCTCGGAACCGTCGGCGACGTTGTGCTTGCCGACCTGTCGCAAGTGTTCTGCGGCATCCGCGGGCTGAAGCAGGATATCAGTATTCACGTTCGCTTCACGGCCGACGAAAGCACGCTTCGCGCGGTGCTTCGCTGCGACTCCGCGCCGGCCTGGCCGCGGGCGGTGACGCCGAGCGACGGCTCGGGTTCTCAGAGCGCCTACGTCGCGCTGGAAACGAGGGCGTGATGACAACAGCAACACTTGAGCGCGAGCAGCGCTTTCTACCGTCGGCGCTCGGCGCGGTCGCGGTACGCGGCACGGCCACCGGTGCGAAACGCCTGACCGGCTACGCGGCCGTTTTCGACGCGCTTTCAGAAGACCTGGGCGGATTCCACGAGCGCATCGCACCCGGTGCATTCCGCGGCGTGCTGCGCGACGACGTGCGGGCGCTCTTCAATCATCGCGAAGACAACATTCTCGGGCGCACGCGGGCCGGGACGCTGAAGCTGCGCGAGGATGCAACCGGCCTGCACTACGAAATCACCCTGGCCGAAGATAGTCCGCTCGCGGCGAGCGTCGCATCGGCCGTGCGCCGCGGCGACGTGAACGCGAGTTCCTTTTCCTTTGTGGTCGCGGATGACGGCGAGACGTGGACGCGCGACGCGCGCGGCCGGGCGATCCGCACCATTACCCGCGTCGCGCGCCTGTTCGACGTCGGGCCGGTTACCTTTCCCGCGTATCCCGACACGACGGCCGCCGCGCGAAGTCTGGCGCGCTTCCGCATCCGCCGCGACCGCCGCGATGATCTGTTGCTTTCCAAGGCATCGGTAGTGCGGGCGAGAGCGACGTTGCTTGGGCTCGCGTCCAGGAAGTGGTGACATATGGCAACCCGTAACATCGGCACGCTGGCGGCGTTCCTCACACTGAACAGCAAGGGGTTCACCAGCGGGCTCGCGCTGGCCGGCAAGGGTTTGAGTGCGTTCGTGCGAAGCGCGTCCGTCATGTCCGGCGTCGCAGCCGGGGCGGCCGTGGCCGGGCTGGGCGTGCTGACGAAGCAAAGCTTTTCGCTGATCGATGGGCTTGCGAAGAGCGCCGACCGGCTCGGGCTCACCACCGAGACTCTTACCGGCTTCCGCCATGCCGCGGACCTGGCCGGCGTATCGGCCGAGCAGTTCGACAGCGCAGTGTTGCGAATGCTCAGGAGCACGGGCGAGGCGGCCGCCGGAACCGGTGAGGCCGCGAGCGCATTCGCGCGGCTTGGGCTGAACGCGAAGCAGCTTTCCAACGCCGGCACCGAAACGGCGCTGGCAAAGATCGCGGACGGGCTGGCGCGGATTCCAAACGCGGCCGACCGCACGGCAACCGCGCTCAAAATCTTCGGCCGGGGCGGCGGCGGGATGATAAACCTGTTGAGTCAGGGATCATCGGCCTTCGAGCAGGCGCGAAAGGAGGCCGAATACTTCGGCATTACCATCAGCCGCACCGACGCGGCGAAGATCGAGCGCGCGAACGACAGCTTTACGCGCCTCGGCCAAGTGTTGCGCGGCATCGGCAATGCGTTCGCGAAGTATCTCGCCGAGCCGCTGGCGAACGCTGTCGAGTTCGGCATCAAGGCGTTCATGGCGTTCCGCGATTCCATCGTGACGGCGCTCTCGCCTGTCTGGCAGTACATCAAAGACGGGCTGGGCGGGATCCAGTTCGACATGCAGGCGTTCGTTATCTCTTCGGCGGGCGTGATCGCGACGCTGCCGGAGCGGATCAAGCTTCACTTCCTGCAAGCCGGGCAATTCATCAGCAAGCTGTTCGTCGCGGACCTGCCGGGGTACATCGCAATCGGCACGGCGCAGGCGATCAACACCTGGACGACGATGACGGACTACATGAAGGCCGGGATGACGTTCGCGCTCGAACGTATCATCCTCACGTTCCAGAACTGGATCGCGCAACTGCGCCTGAATTGGGAAAGGTTCCTGCACACGATCGGCGCCGGCTCGGAGTCTGCGATCCGGCGCGCTGAAAAGAATCTCGCCACGCTGCAAGGCGCGAAGGCGCAGGGCTTCGGCCGCACGCTGGCCGAGTTCCGGGCCCAGTCGATTCCGGGCGAACAGGCGCGGCTGGCCGGCGCGCAGGGGTTCCTGGCATCACAGCGCGCTCTGGTGGCGAGCTGGTTCCCGCAATCAACGTTCGACCGCCTGCGCGAAAGCATCGAGCAGGGCGCGCTGGCGGCCGAAGCGAAGGCGGCCGAGCGGCTGGCGTTCAGCTTCGCGCCGGTTCTCAAGAACGTGCTGGGGCCGCTGGCCGAGCTTGAGCCGGTGGCGGCCGCGGCGAAGGTCGGGCGCGGCGGCGGCGACCGCTTCGGCGGGGCGTTTATGGCGAGCGGGTTCGGCCAGCGGTTCGCGCTGGCGAGCGGCGTGCGCGACCCGGCCACGATGGAGCTGAAGAAACAAACCGAGATTCAACGGCGGATCGAGCGGAACACGCGCGAAGGCGGCTTGTCGTGACCGAGATCGAGCGCCTTGAAAGCGAGCTGAACCTGTTGAGGCGGCGGCTTCGGGCCGGCGGCAGTATGTCCGCGAGAGACTACGCCATGCTGGGCCGCGCCGCTGATGCGCTGGTCGCGGCGCTGCGGAGCATGCGTGAAGCGATCGGCGAGCTTCGACGCCTCGATGACACGCTCCACCAGCAGCGCGGCGCGGTGCTGACGGCGCTGGACGCGCACCTGGACCGCGCGGCCGGGGCGCTGCTCGCGAGCGGCGATGACCGGCCGCCGGGCTCGGACGGCGACGGCGACGGCTGACCGCACCCGACTACCCCGCGGCCCGGCTGAATCGTGGCGGCCGGGCCGCGGGCGGGGCAGACTTGCGGCCGACGGGGGCGGCGGTACGATGGTGGGTGCTTATGACGCGGACCATGCCAATCTCAACCCGTTGCGCGTACACGCGCGTTCAGACCATCCCGCCAGTCGAGGGCATCGGTGACGACCCTACCGCGTCCGCGCGGATAAGCCGGCTGGCGGGAGCTTTGAATCGAGGTTTCCAATGGGGCGACAGTCGAAGCCGAACGTAGTCCGGGGCGTCTGGCAATGCACGATCAACGGGAAGCGGCATCGGCTCGGCACCGACCGCCGGGCCGCGTTCGCCGAGTTCTATCGGCTGAGGGCCGAAGCCGGGGCCGCCGTCGATGACGACGACCGGCCGCGGTACGTCGTCGAAGCCGTCAACCGCTGGCTGATCCTGAACACTTCCCGCGACCTGCGCACCTGGCTGAGGCGGTTCGTTCACTTTGCGGGGCGGACGCCTCTGCACGAAGTCGGGCCGGACTTCCTCACGCGGTATCACCTGCACCTGAAGCGCGTCTACTACGTCCGGGACCATGGCGAGCGCGGCAAGTTGACCGGCGCGCATGACGACCCTGCCGGCCGGCCGCTGTCGGCCAAGACCATCAAGCACTACATCAGCACGGCCAAGCGCGTCCTGGACTGGGCACACGAAAACGACTGGCTGGCCAAGCCGGTCAAGACGCCGCGGCTGGACCGGCCGGAGCGGCGGCCGCGTGACATCGAACCGGAGAAGCTGGCGGACGTGCTGGCCGACCTGAAGGGCCGGCCGCTGGCGATCATCAGATTCATCGCGGCGACCGGCTGCCGTCCGTCCGACGCCTGTCGTCTGGACTGGTCGCACGTTCACGCGCACAAGCGCGTCTGCATCCTGCCGATGCACAAAACGGCGAAGCGGACGGGCCGGCCGCGGGTGATCTACCTGGGCGATGACGCGCTCGGCGTGCTGGCGACGCTGACGCCGAAGCCGGGGCCGGTGTTCCTGTCGCGGCACGGCGAGCGGTACACGCCGGGCGGGCTCCGGTCGATCCTGAAGCGCCGCGGCCTGTCTGGCGCGTACGCGTTGCGCCACACGTTCGCACAGGCGGCCGCCGATGCCGACGTGCCGGCGGAAGTGCTGGCGCGGCTGCTGGGCAATTCTGAGGCGGTCGCGGCGCGGCACTATTACGAGGTGCGCGACGACCGCGCGCTCCGATACGCGAAGACTCTGCGGCTACCTAACACTGCGGACCGCGCCGGGTGAATAACGGTGCGCGCGCCGAATAACGGTGCGCAACCGCTCACGGGCCGATCGGAGCGAGTGACGTAAGATGCGACTCTGCAAGGCTTTACGATTCGGGGTGACAGGATTCGAACCTGCGACCTTCTGGACCCAAACCAGACGCTCTGATCCAGGCTGAGCTACACCCCGTAACACCCGGATCATAGTCCCGCGCAGCGCCGCCTTCCAGCGCCAGGTTGGGCGCCGCAGCGAGTCGCTGGCGGGCGGAAGGTGTCGACGAATCCGGATATGCGCGCAATCGAGTCGTCGCCTGCAATTCAGCTGGTGCGACTCGCCAACCACGGCACAACGGGCCGCGTGGGAGTGCACCCAGGCTCGGTTCGGATCCTCCCAACGGTTGAAATCGAGCTGCCGACGCAGCGGACGGACGAAGTGCAGTCTCGGCTTCGACATGATGGCAAGCTTCGACTGAATGAAGGCACGGACCATGGGGACAGCGGAACGGATCAGCCGGAATCCCAGCGAGGGTCCTCCAACCGCTATTCGACGATTGTTTTCACCGAATCCGTGAAAGGACCCGGAATTCTCGGTTCATCCGGGATCTCCGGGGGCGCTCGAATCCGGCCGCGCTTCGAGGGGACCGGCTCTGGAGGGCTCTTTCAGCCATTTCCGAGCCTCTCGCCTCGGTTGAATTCGCCCTCCCGGCCGGCTGGCCCCTTCCCAGTGGTCGCCGGCAGAAGGCCGAAGCGCAACGTCATGTCTGACAACGTGTTGCGCCTCGTGTGGTGCGCGACACAAGTCGGCAGCGTGATTAAGAGTCTTCCCGGAAATCCCGGATGAGCCAGATTCTCCGCGGCGCCGTTGGATCTTAAGGCGGCCTTCGGCCGCAACCTAAGACAAACCGTCCAACTTCTCCGCAAATCGCGAAGAAGTGCCGCTGTCAAAGACTGATCCGCAACCGGAGAAATTCTTGACAGAATAGAAAATCGATTAGACTAAGCCTTATCGGCACTCGGGCCGACTGAGTAAACGAGGAGCACCTGCGTTCGTTGGGTGGAGCAGTCTGTGCTATCGGAATCCTGGTCGCGGTTCCTGCTGCTAGAGCATGCCTTGTGTGTCCGATGGGGTGAGGCGGTACCATGTACATCTGTGAGACGGCGGGCGGTGGGAAGTCGATCGAGATGGTGTGCCCGGGCCAGTCGAGTGGGGACCAACGGCTCGTGAAGGGGTGGGTGTCGGGACCGGTTTGGACCAGTTGCGGAGAGTGCACGTTGGCGTACGAACCCTGTCAGGGGACGTGGGGGGAAGTCGATAGCTGTGACGATCTGTGCAACACCGTTCCCGGCTAGAAGAATGTGAGTGGGTAGGGTCACACGCAAAGGAGATGCTCATGTCCAACAAGCTGAAGCTCGTCTCGTGTGGTTCGCTCGTCGCGGCCGTGCTGGCGGCCGTCGGGTTCACGGTCAGCGCCGGCGCGCCGCCGGCCGAGCAAGTGCAGATTCTGAATCCCAACGTCCGGCTCGAGGTCCGTCCCGGCGTCGTGGCCGAGGGCTTCGTCGGCCTGAGCAAGGTCTTCAACGACGCCGACACGGCCGGGCGGAGGGTGCGCGTGCTGTCGTACTTTCTCAGCTTCACGGTCAACGGCGAGGAAGTCGTCCGCAGCTACGGTCTGCCGGCGGTGGCCGCCGACGGCCGCGAGGCATTCAAGAGCTCGCCGACGGGCACGCGGCCGGGCCGCGACCCGTCACCCGAAGAGCAGCTTCGCCCGCGGCGCATGTTCGTGACGATCCAGCCGCGCGGCGAGCTGACCTGGGGCGGCGTGGCCGACCGGGATGACATCGAAATCAGCGTGGAGTGGGTCGGTCAGGACGAGTAGCGGAGAGCGAATCGTCGCGCGGCCGGCTGCTAACCTTCTTCCTCAAGGACAACAGCAAATGCGGCGGGCGGGCGTCCGTCTGTACCAGACGGGCCGAGACGCCCGCCCCGCTTCTGGTCCCAGCGCGGGCTCGCCGGGCGGCACGCTACCACGCCTCCACCTCGCCGACGATCTCCTCCACCAGGTCCTTCATCGTCAGCAGCCCGACGCAGGCCCCGCCGCGGTCCTGCACGATCCCCATCCGCAGCCCGCTCTGCTGCAATTTCAGCAGTGCCGTCGGCACCGGATCATCCGCCCGCAGATAGACGGCCTCGCGCACGTACTCGCGAATCGGCCGCTTCTGCTCATCCGTGAGCACCTCGAAGACGCTCGCTACGCCGATGACGCGGCGCGGGTCGCCCTCGTAGACCGGGTAGCGCGAGAAATGTGCCATGCGTGCCGCCCGCAGGAAGTCTTCGCGCGCGATGCCGACCGGCAGCGCGGCCGCCCGCCGCAGCGGGATCATCACCCGCCCGACGCGCACCTGCGAGAGGTTCATGATCCGCTCGATCGTCTCGCGCTGAAAGCTCGTCAGCCCCCCGCGCGCGGCCCCCTCGTACAGCAGCCGCCGCACGTGCGCCCGCGGCAGGTAATCCTCATCCCGCGCCGTCCCGCGCGGGTCGACCACGCGGATCAGCCAGTGCGTCAGCCCGCGCAGCAGGCCCAGGATTCCCGACCAGCGCGCCGCCGCACGGCACGCGGCCAGCGGCAGCGAGAGCGGATACATCAACCGGTCGCTGCGGCGCTGAAACAGGTCCTTGGGGATGATCCCGCCGAAGACCAGCACCAGCGGTGTGGCGAGCAGCGTCGTATAGAGCTCCGCCATGCTCTCGGTCGCGCCGGCCCGCAGCACGAGCGCCGCCACGCAGGCCGTCGCCACGTAATCGGCGATGTTCGTCCCCATCAGGGCCGTGATCACCAGGCTCTCGGGCTGGTCCATCATTGCTCCGAGCCGCCGGGCGGCCGGGTCGTCCTGGGCGCTGCGCACGCGCAGCCGCACGCGGTTCAGGCAGTACACGCCCGTCTCCGTGCCGGAAAAGAAGCCGCTGGCGATAATCGCGGCGATCAGCACGACCCACAGCAGCACCAGTTCGGTCACGTGCTCGCCTCCTGCTCCGCCGGCTCCTCGACCCGCCGCACAAGGAGCCGGTCCACCCGCCGTCCCGCCACCCGCGTCACCTCGAACTCGAGATTGCGGATCTGCACACGGTCGCCGACCCGCGCCGGCCGGCCGAGCCGCGACGTCACCAGGCCGCCGACCGTGGCCACGTGCTCCGTCAGCCGCGGCTGGCCGAAGAACTCCGCCCAGTAGTGCACGCTCAGCCGGCCGCTGACGTCATACGTCGTCTCGTCCACGGCGTTGATCTCCGGCTCGCCCGGGGCGTCCTCGGCCCGGCGGATCTCGCCGACGATCTCCTCGATCACGTCCTGAAGCGTCACCAGACCGGCCAGGCCGCCGAACTCGTCGACGACCATGGCGATCTGCGTGCGCGTGGCGCGGAAGTGATGCAGGAGCTGCTCGCAGGTGATCAGCTCGGGCACGAAGCGGACGGGCTGCACCAGTTCGCGCAGCGGCCGGCTCGGCTCGAAGAAGAGCACCTTGGCATACACGAGGCCGACGATCTGATCGGGTGTCCGCTCGAAGACGGGAATCTTCTTGCGCTGCGTCTTGCGCATCAGCTCGCGCAGACCCTGCGGCGAGCCGTTGACGTCGTAGGCGACGACCTCCACGCGCGGCACCATCACGTCCCGTACGCGCAGGTAGCTCAGGTCGATCACTTCTCGCAGGAACGTGTCCTCGATCGGGTGGATCAGCCCGTGCTGGCGGCTCAGGTCCAGCAGCGTCTTGAGCTCTTCGGGCGAAAGATCGTGCTCGCGCGCCGTCTCGCGCGTCGGCCGGCCGCTGGCCAGGCGCAGCAGCGGCTCGATCAGCGCAACGTCGATGACGCGCGAGATCGGGCCGAAGACGTAGCCGCAGAAGTGGATCGTCGCGGCGCAGAACGGCGCCATCCGCTCGGTCATCGCCACGCCGATCACCTTCGGCAGCACCTCGCCGAAGACCAGCACCAGCAGGACGCTGCCGGCGCCTGCGACGGGGGAAAGCCACGCGCCGAAGCGCGCCGTCAGCCGATCGAAGAAGACGTAGGTGCTGGCGTACAGCAGCACGTTCACCGCCGTGTTCGCCAGCAGGACGATCATCAGCGTGCGCTTCGGGTCGCGCATCAGGCCGGCGGCCATGCGGCGGAAGGGATTGCTGCTGGCGGACGCATGCTGAAGCTGTACGGCCGTGAGTGAGAACAGTACGGCTTCGCTGGCGGAGAAGAGTCCGGAAAGCACGACGAGCGCGCCGATCAGTGCGATCTGAGCGGCCAGTTCGATCAGCACACCCTGCTCGATGGCCAGAATGAACTCGCCCACGCCCGTCGACATCCTCCGCCTGCGCCCAGCGCTGCGTCGCGCCCGCATCAGAACCCCGTGCGCCAAGCACGGGGTCTATTCGTCGCCGCCGGACCCACCGCTCGGCGCGGCGGGTTCTGACTTGCCGCCTGCATCAGAACCCCGTGCGCCAAGCACGGGGCCTATTCGTCGCCGCCGGACCCACCGCTCGGCGCGGCGGGTTCTGACTCGCCGCCTGCATCAGAACCCCGTGCGCCAAGCACGGGGTCTATTCGTCGCCGCCGGACCCACC
>CAZXUI010000025.1:0-49669 GCA_964643885.1 uncultured Planctomycetales bacterium | reverse complement strand
ATCGATCGCCAAGTGACCCGCCGCTCGGCGCGGCGGGTTCTGACTCGGCGCCCGCAATCAGAACCCCGTGCGCCAAGCACGGGGTCAACGGCTCGCCAGATGCGGCATTCTCGACGGGCTTCACGACCGGTCCGCGCTTCGCCGCCGCCCGCCGGCAAGCATCACCAGACCCGTCACGCACGCGACCAGTGCCATCACGTACAAACACAGCGCGATCACATCGTCATTGCGGCCGAAGTGAATCTGATTCAGCATCGTCAACGCCAGGTTTGCGACGCCGCTGGGCGAAACCATCTGCGACGCGGCGACCTCCGTCAGCGAGAGCAGCCCCACCGCCGCCAGCGCCCACAACATCGTCCGGCCGAGCAGCGGCAGGCGCACGTGCAGATAGGTCTGCGCCCACGAGGCGCCGTCCGACGCGGCCTGCTCGAGCACCCAGCGCGACTGGCCGCCCGCCGAGAGATGAAGCAGCAGCACGGCGACGGCGGCGTAGCGGGCCGCGCCGACGAGACTGACGGCCCAGGCGTGATCGAGCACGGCCGGCACGCGCACATACGCCGCGAGGAATGCATCTCCAACCACCGCCGGCGGCAGCACAAGAAAAACGACCGCCACGACACGCGTCACGCGGGCCGCGCCGCGAAGAAATAGCGGCCCGGGCCGGCGCCGCGAGAGCGGCCGGCCGAGCAAGTAGTCCAGCGCGACGGCCAGCCAGAGCGCGGCCATGCCCGCCCCGAGCGCACAGAGCAGCGCCAGGCCCCACTCGGCCGGGCGAAAGACGTTCCACATCCGCAGCAGCGACGCGGGGCTCTCCATCTGTGCGGCCATGATGACGACCGGCAGGAGCAGCACGAGCGCGGTCAGCAGCGAGACGACCGCGGCCGGACGGCGGGTCGCAGCGGAGGCCGCTTCATCGGCCGGCTCGGCCGCGGCGAGCGATTGAAGCGACTCACGCAGCGCCCGTCGCAACGGCCACAGCCCCAGCGCCACCAGCCCGACCACGGCGATCAACGGCCAGGCCAGCAGGGAGACATTCCCCGGCCGGCCGAGAAGCTGCGCCTCGGCCAGGACTTCGGTATTCCACGTCTGCACGAGGCAAAGGTGACAGACGGAGTACTCCGTCAGCGCCAGCGGGCCCACGAGCAACACGGCCAGCAGAATCCACGGCAGCATCGCCGGGGCGGCTGCGCGGACGGCGGCTCGGGCCGGCGCGGCATCGAGCAGCGCCAGCGTGTAGCTGCCGCGGCCGGCGCTGCGCCACCCGCTGGCCAGGACCACGGCCGCCACGGGGCTCAGCCAGGTGGCCAGGCACCAGGCGGCGCGGACGGGACCGGCCAGCCAGGCGACGAGATTCGTGCCGAGCTGTTCAGACGTAATCACGCCGCCTTGAAGGATCACGAGGCTCCAGGCGTAGGTGTAGATATAGGGCGGCGTCAGCAGCACGGCCGCGGCGGCCCAGGCGATCAGCGGGCGAAGCCGCGAGGGCTGCACGAGTCCGGCCGCCAGGCCCGCGCCGAGCAGCGTGGCGAGCACGGCCGCGGCCGCCGCGATGCCGGCGCCGCGTGCGACGAGAACCATGCGTCGCTGTGAGAGCGCGGCCTGGGGCCACTCCCCTGCCGTCAGGACTTCCCAGCCGGCGACGAAAAGCGGTGAGTAATAGGTCAGGGCGGCCAACCCGGCCGCGCCGGCGAGCAGAATGAAGACCAGCAGCGCCCGCATCGCGGAGAGTCTGGCGGGGCCGGATGCGGGGGGCAAGCCTGCCCGGTGGCCGGGCGGCGGGCCGTGGACCCTGTCTCCGGCCGGCGCAGCGTAAGATGTTTGGCAAATGTTCACCCGGTCGCTTAGAGTAGCTGCCGCGGCGGACGGGCAGCGCTGCGGCCGCGCGGGAGATGAGTCTCGTGGATGCGGGTGCGTTCATCAGGCAGTTGTGCGAATCGCGGCATTACCGCGACCAGATCGCGGCGATGCACACGCTGGACGCGCGGCCGGCGCAGTACGCGGAGCCGTCTTCGCCGATGCCGGCAGCGCTGCGTTCCCTGCTGGCGCGGCTGGGGATCGAGCGGCTGTATTCGCACCAGGCGGTCGCATACGACGCCGCGAGGCGGCGCGAGAGCCTCGTTGTCTGCTCTGGGACGGCGTCGGGCAAGAGCCTGTGCTTTCATTTGCCGGTCATGGCGGAGCTGATCGATGACCCGGAGGCGACGGCGCTCTACCTGTTTCCGTCGAAAGCGCTCGCGTACGACCAGCTCGGGACGTTGGAGCGGATGGTCGTCGGTGGGAGGCCGCGGCGCGCCCGGGCGGGCGGCGCGACCGCTCGCGCAACGCCGGACGACGACGCGGCGCGGCTGTTCGCGCCGGCGGATGACGGCGGCGGCGATTCATCGCTTCTCGAGTGTGTTCGGCCGGCGTGCTACGATGGCGACACCCCGACGCACAAGCGGGCCGCGATCCGCCGCAGCGCCAATCTCATCCTCTCGAATCCCGACATGCTGCACGTCAGCATCCTCCCCTACCACGCCAAGTGGGCGGCGTTCCTGGCGCGGCTCAAGTACGTCGTGCTGGACGAGATTCACATGTACCGCGGCATCTTCGGCAGCCATGTCGCGGGTGTCGTGCGGCGGCTCGAGCGGCTGTGCAGACATTACGGCGCCGAGCCGACCTTCATCTGCTGCTCGGCCACGCTCGGAAACCCTCGCGAGCTGGCGGAGCGCCTGATCGGCCGGCCGGTGAAGCTGATCGACTTCGACGGCTCGCCGCGCGGCCGCAAGCACTTCGTGCTCTGGAATCCGCCCTGGCTGGACGCCACGCGCGTCGGGCGGCGGAGCGGAAACGTCGAAGCCCAGGAGCTGATGCAGAAGCTGATCGAGGCGGGTGCCGGGACGATCGCCTTCGCCAAGGCGCGTGTCGTCGCCGAGCTGCTCTACAAGTACGTCCGCGACGCGCTGGCCCACCGCCGGCCGGACCTGGCCCGCCGCATCCGCCCCTATCGCGGCGGCTACCTGCCGATCGAGCGGCGCGAAATCGAGCAGGCGCTCTTCTCCGGCGAGCTGCTGGGGGTGTGCAGCACGAACGCGCTCGAGCTGGGGATCGACGTCGGCTCGCTCGACGCGGCCATCCTGGTCGGCTTTCCCGGCACGTTCTGTAGCTTCTGGCAGCAGGCCGGGCGGGCCGGCCGGCGGCAGGACGAGTCGCTCGTAGTCTTCATCGCCTACGACGATCCGATCGACCAGTTCCTCGTGCGGCGGGCGGATTTCCTCTTCTCCCGGCCGCTCGAACAGGCCGTGGTCGATCCTGAGAATCCGCAGATCCTGGCGGCGCAGCTCTCGTGCGCCGCGGCGGAGCTGCCCCTGGAGCCGGCCGACGCGGCCGCGTTCGGCGCTTTTTCGCAGGAGGTCTGCGGCGCGCTCGAGGAGGACGGTAAGCTGCGGCAGACGCAGGGGCGCTTCTACTGGTCATCGCCCGACACGCCGGCGGCCAGGACGAATCTGCGCACGATCAGCAACGCGACCTATGCGATCGTCGACATCACCGGCGGGCGCAACGAGGTGCTCGGCCAGGTGGATTCGATCTCCGCGCCGGAGCTGGTCTACCCGGAGGCGATTTACCTGCACCAAGCCGAAAGCTACGTGGTGCGCGAGCTGGATCAGGAACTGCGGCTGGCGCGGGTGGAGCGGCTGGAGGCCGATTACTACACACAGCCGATTCTGGCCAGCGAGATCCGCATCCGCCGGCCGCTGATCGAGGAGATGTGGCGCGGGGGGCGGCGCTGCTTCGGCGACGTGACCGTCAAATGGCAAACGATCGCGTTCAAGAAGATCAAGTTCTACACGATGGAAGTGATCGGGCAGACCTCGCTGGACCTGGAGCCGCAATATGTGCATACGTCCGCGCTCTGGCTCGAGCCGGCTGAGCACGTGCTCAAGGCGGTCGCATCGGCCGGGCACAAGCCGCTGGAGGGGCTGGCCGGGGCGCGCAACGTGATGATGGTGACGCTGCCGGCGCTGGCGATGTGCGACCGGTACGACCTGGGCGGCATCGTCGATTCATCGAACCTGGGTGTGCCGAACATCTTTCTGTATGACCGCTACGAGGGCGGCGTCGGCTTCGCGCGGCTGGGGTTCGAACACTGCGATGAACTGCTGCGGCTGGCGTATGAGCTCGTCGCGGGCTGTCCGTGCGAGGATGGATGTCCCGGCTGCATCGGCCCGCCGAATCTGCGGGTGGCGATCCACCACGACCCGGACGTGTACCGCCAGCCGGACTTTCCCGACAAGGCGGCGACGGTGTGCCTGCTGGAGCAGTGGCTGCGGACGTGAGCTGTTGTCCAAGTGGGGCAGGCACCTCTGCCTGCCAGTAGAATCCCGGGCGGCGAGCACTGTCGTCAGAACCCTCTGCGCCACGCGTCAGAACCCCCTGCGCCAAGCAGGGGGTCTATTGGACACCAGGAGACCCGCCGCTCGGCGCGGCGGGTTCTGATGGCCTCGCCGCTCGGCGCGGCGGGTTCTGATGGCCTCGCCGCTCGGCGCGGCGGGTTCTGATGGCCTCGCCGCTCGGCGCGGCGGGCTCTGATGGCGACGCCGACGAGCGCCCGCGCCGATCGCATCCCCCCTACCGCGCCTGCTGTGCCCCCTGAGACCGCCGCAACTGCCCGCAGGCCGCCTGCACATCCCGCCCGCGCGACGTGCGCACATGCGCGTTGACACCCGCCTCGCGCAGAAGCCGCTGAAATGCGTAGGTCTGCTCCGAGTTCGGCCGGCGGAAGTCCAGCCCCGGCACCGGGTTGTAACGCAGCAGGTTCACATTCGCCCGCAGCCGCCGGGCGATTGCGGCCAGCCGCGAAGCATGCCGCGGCTCGTCGTTCACCCCCGAAAGCAGCACATACTCGAGCGTGATCTCGCGGCCGGTCTTCTGAAGGTCATGGCGACTGGGCTCCTGCGACTGGCATAGGCCGGATGCGCCGGTCCGCTCTGGAAGGCACTCGGCTGTTCTCTGTGGGGGAATCGATCACGGGGTTGGTCGATGGGAGCGCCCTGCGGGAAACGCCCTCCTCGACGTTGAAGCTCCCGGCGCGTAAATGGCGTGCCCGTCGGGCATTATGCCAAGCGACATCGCAATCTCGCGTCCCGCTGCTCCCTCCCCATTGGCCGAAGGCGAAAATCCCAGGTGACCTTGGAGACCGGTCCGCCGGTTTTCGCCCACACAAAGCGGCGAAAAGACATATGAAACGGCAGGAGCCAAGAATCTGTTCCATGGCACTTGACCTGGACGTGATTGCGCGTTAAGCATAAATGGGTGTGTTTGTCCCATGTCCTGCTGAACGGAAACCTGCGATGCGCTCGCACTTCCTGTTCCTGGGACTCTTTGCGTATGCCCCCCCCCAATCGGTGATGGCAGCCGACTTTGTCGGCTGCGGCGATCTCGACGATCCTGCCCGTTGCAGCGGTTATCCCGATCAGAATAACGCCACCTGTGTATGTGACTGGTTGGTTCCACGTCGCTGTGTCGGTGACGGATATCACTCGACGCTATTGCCGCCGTACAGCTACACTGCCGGCGGGAACAAGAAGATCATGTCCGACCCGCTCCCGTGTGGTTGGCGATGGAAGTGCTCGATCACGACGCAAGGATCCGATGGTGAATCGAGCTGTCTGACGATCCCGGGTTGTCAGTTCTGGTCGGGGGACGATACGTACAAGGTCTTCTCGGGTGATATGCACCCTAATCTGTACGAGGATGGGCTGTGTCATCCCTGACCCGACCACGTGCGTGGCGAAAGGACTTGGCGAGCGTGCGCGGCGCGCTCGCTGTGCTGGCATTCCTGTGGGCAAGCGCGGTTTTCGCGCAAACTCCGGCTTCGCCGAGCCATTTGAAATCGAGAGACGCCGACAAGCCCCGCGCACTTCTGATGATGGAAGGCGCCCGCAATCAGCTCGCGGTCTCCTGTCTCGTTCGCGCCTACACGCCTGGGCGCCCGGCCAGTAACACACGGTTCATCGCGTCGCGTGGTGGCGACCTCGCTTGTTTCGCCCACGGGAACTCTGAGGGTGTCTGCGGCTACACGGAAGATGGACGGCCCGTTTACAATATGGAGTGGGCCTCGCTCAGCACAGCCAACAGTCTCTGGCAGCGTCGCCAGCATGGCATTACGGGTCAGGTTCGGTTCGGAACGACGGGCGGACCGATCGCGGATGTGCGGGATTTTCGTAACGTTGGACTCCTGCCGACCAGTGATTGTCTGGGCAGGTCTGCGGGTGAAGTCTTTCCCCCGCCGCAGTTGGCGGCTGCGGGCGAGGAGTTCTCGTATTCGCAACGGCCCGGCGACGGTAACCTCATTGAAGTTGAAGCGCGCTCCGAGAATTACCGATTCGTGTGGACGATCGATCCCGATCGCGCGTGGAATCCGACGCGCGTTGAGCAGTACATGCGCGACCCATCCGAGCCCGCAAGCGCGTTCGCGCTGGCCTACGCCGTCGAAAGCGAGTACGAGCGATTCGGAGAGGCTTGGGCTCCTGTCAAGGTAACGTATTTGTCCGCACCCGAAGAGCGCGTGCATGCCGTCACGGAGCTCACGTATGCCAAGGTAAACTCCCCGGATCTGCCGGACTTTCTGACGCCCACCGACGTTGGATTCCGCACCGGCTCGATCGTAAATGTATCCGGCGATGGCCCGGCCCGTCAGATGCGCTGGACTGGATCCGATTTGATTGCGCACGATGAGTTCTACGCTCGCGTGGAGTCCGGGGAACTCAAGCCTGATCCATGGATCGAGGAGCAGAAGCGCAATCCACGCCCGGTACGTTACGGAGATCGGCCGGCCGCCGACCGATTGCGCGATGATCCTGAGCGCCTATTGGTGCGCGAGCGACTCGCATTCGCCCTCCAGCGGTCGAACTCGAACGATCCGTGGGACACCTACGTCGCCGAGTTCATCAAACGCTTTCAGCTAGAGCCCGAGCAAACGGACCGCTGTTTGGCGATCCTCAAGGACTCCAAGGGGCGGCGCAATCAACTCCTTCTTGCGCGGCGCGAGCGCCTCGAAGAGCTCGAAAAGCGGCCGACGAAGGCGGACAGCGACATTCGACTCGCCCGGGAGGAGTTGGCCCGGCTACTTGCCCCCGTCGATCAGATTTTTGAGCAGCTTCGCGGCCGGCTCGATCGCATTCCAACGCGAAAGCAACGTGAAGCGGTCGAGAAAGGACGCTGATAGCGCGTCAGAAACAGGGCGAAGGTCTACGGGGTCGCCTCACAGCTTGGCGGACGGCTAATCGGCGCTCATTGACCGCCGCAACTGCCCGCAGGCCGCCTGCACATCCCGCCCGCGCGACGTGCGTACATGCGCATTGACCCCCGCCTCGCGCAGAAGCCGCTGAAATGCGTAGGTCTGCTCCGAGTTCGGCCGGCGGAAGTCCAGCCCCGGCACCGGGTTGTAACGCAGCAGGTTCACATTCGCCCGCAGCCGCCGGGCGATCGCGGCCAGCCGCGAAGCATGCCGCGGCTCGTCGTTCACCCCCGAAAGCAGGACATACTCGAGCGTGATCTCCCGGCCGGTCTTCTCGAAGTAGTAGCGGCAAGCCTCAAGCAATTTGGCGACGGGCACGCCCTGGCCCCACGGAATCAGCTCGTGCCGCAGCTCGTCGTCCGGCGCGTGCAGCGAGAGCGCCAGGTTGATCGGCAGTCCCTCGTCCGCGAGCTTGCGAATCTGGCTCGGCAGGCCGACGGTGCTGAGCGTGATCCGCCGGGCGCCGATGTTCATGCACCACTCGGCGTTCAATGTGCGAATCGCCTCGACGACCGCCCCGTAGTTCGCCAGCGGCTCGCCCATCCCCATCAGCACGATGTGGCTCAGCCGCGCCGGCTTGCCCGGCCCGCGCGGCGGCGCGTGCTCTGCCACCAGCCGCGCGATCCGCATCGCCTGCTCGACGATCTCGCCCGCAGTCAGGTTGCGCTCGACGCCGTCCAGCCCGCTGGCGCAGAAGCGGCAGCCCACCGGGCAGCCGACCTGCGAGGAGATGCAGGCCGTCTGCCGCTGCTCGGCCGGAATCCAGACCGCCTCCACGCTGGCCCCGTCCGGCCAGCGCAGCAGCAGCTTGCGCGTGCCATCCTCCGAGACGGTCTCGGCCGCGATCTGCGAGCGGTAGATCACCGCCTCGGCGGCCAGCGCGGCCCGCAGCGGCTTGCCCAGGTTCGTCATCTCGTCGAACGAGGCCGCCTGGCGCCGATAAACCCATTCGAGCACTTGGGCGGCGCGGTAGCGCGGCTGGTTGTGCCGCGCCAGCCACGACTCGACCTCCCCGGCGCTCAGATCGAAGATGTGCAGCGGCGGTTCGGCTGAACCGCCCGGCTGCGGCGACGTAGTGAATTGCGGCAAAGCGACGCAGTCGCGGCTCATGGCGATGCTTTCTGCCAGACTCTCGCCTCCCGCGCCGTCTGGACGTAAACCTGCATTGTAGCGGCCGTGCCTCCGGCGGCCAGCATGGCCCGCGCCGCTCGCGTCGCCGCCGCGCGGCACGCGGCTTGCATCGTCATTCAGGCGCGCCTATCCTGATAAAGGAGGCGCAAAGGCGGCCGCCAGGCGAGCGGCCGCTCGCAGCAGCGCTGCATTGGGTTCGATCAGAGTCTCGCAGCCCGGCCGGCGGAACGCGTTCGCCGGCCAGACCCGGCCCGGGCCAGCCGCCCGAGCAAGACTGGGGAGAACACGCATGGCAGGCGCATGGTACGGTCAGGAAAACTATGACCCGAACCCCGACCTGAAGATCTGGCTGAGCGGCAAGCTCATCCCCGTGACCGAGGCGAAGATCAGCGTCTTCGACCACGGTCTGCTCTACGGCGACGGCGTGTTCGAGGGCATACGCAGCTACAACGGCCGCATCTTCGAGTGCGCGGCCCACCTGAAGCGCTTCTTCAACTCGGCCAAGGGGATCAACCTCAAGCTGCCCTACACGTTCGAGCAGATCGAGCGGGCGCTGGAGGAGACGCTCGAGGCCAACAACCTGCTGCACCCCGACAAGGACGCGTACGTCCGGCTGGTCGCGACGCGCGGCGTCGGCGTGCTGGGCATCTCGCCCTACCGCACGGCCAAGCCGCAGGTCTACGTGATCGCCTCGACCATCGCGATGTATCCCGACGAGATGTACCAGAAAGGCATGCCGGTCATCATCAGCTCCGTCACCCGCAATCACAGCAACGCAATGCCGCCGCAGATCAAGTCGCTCAACTACCTCAACAACATCCTGGCCAAGATCGAGGCCCACGAGACCGGCCACGCCGAGGCGATCATGCTCAATCACCTCGGCTTCGTGGCCGAGGCCACCGGCGACAACATCTTCATCGTCCGCCACGGCCAGCTCCAGACGCCGCCAACCTCCGCCGGCATCCTGGAGGGCATCACACGGGCGACCGTCATCCGCCTGGCGCGCGAGGCCGGCATCGAGGTGGTCGAGAAGGACATCACCCGGATGGACCTCTACGCGGCCGACGAGTGCTTCCTGACCGGCACCGGCGCCCAAGTCATCCCGGTCAACAAGATCGACTATCGCGACGTCGGCAACGGCAAAGTCGGGCCGGTGACGACCGCGATGGTCGAGGCGTACATGAACCTGGTCCGTAACGCCCCCAGGGAGCGAAGCGTCTCCGACGCGTCGAAGCTCGCCTCCGGCCACGTGTAGCCGCGCCGGCCGCACCACTGGCCGACGGTCATCCCGCCCGCGCCGGCGCCGTAACCGACAGCCGACCGCGTGCTGATCTCAGTCGTAAGTACTGCATCACGACTCGGAGAGTGCGGATCACTCGCCCGCCGCAATTCGGAGCCGGTCGCGGGCGAGAGAGCCTGTGAACTTATCCGGAGTCGCCGGAATCCGGCGCGACACACACCCGCATAACCCCTGCCCCAGGCTGGAATTGCGGGCGAGACCCCCGCGCTGCACACAGCGGCGCGATTCGTTGACAGGCTCAGACGCCCGCGCTGCCCATATTGCGAGGCGATTGACCGGCTGCACCGGAGCGCCCCCGCTCGCTCTGCCACCGGCTACGGCATCATGTCCAGGTACTCCTGCGCCTCGGCCGCCTCCTTCGTGCCCGGAAAATCGCGAACGATCTCCTCGTAGAGCTTCTTGGCGGCCGTCCTGGAGCCGCCGCGGCGGAGTGCGTGCGCCTGCCGCAGCTTCGCCAGCGCCTCCGGGTTGCTCGGCAGGTCGGCCGTCGCGGCCGGCTTGTCGCCGGGCTTGGCGACGCGCGGGCCGGCATCGTCGGCCGGCGGCCGGCGGGCGGGTTTGCCGTCCAGGGCGATCGGAATCTGCGGCGTGAAGTTGCCGCGGGCTTCGGCGACGGCCGCGTAGACGGCATAGGCGAATCCGGGCTGCGTGACGTGGCCGACCGCGCGGATGTGCCCGTCGCGGTCGATCAGCATCTGCCAGGGCGGCTTGCCGGCGTCGAAGGCGCGCTGTAGCAACGCCCCTTTCGAACGCTGCTCATAGACGATCGGCCAGACGAAGCCGCGCTCCTTCGCCAGCGCCTCGGCCTTCTCCAGGTCCGCCCGCGCGTCGGTATTCACGCCGACCAGCTCGAGGTACAGCTCATCGGCGAAGTCCTTCTGGAGCCGCGCGAGCGCGGCGGCCGCATCGGCATCCGTGTCGCTCGTGTTCCAGAAATCGACCAGCAGGACCAGCCCGCTGCGAAAGTGCGGCCGAATGGTCTTGTCGCCCGCCTTCAGCTCCGTCTGCGGGGCGGGCTTGCCGATCCGCTCCAGCCCCTTGCGGACGGCCGCGAGCGACTCCTTCTGCCTGCCGTCCGCAACGGCCGCGAGCTTGTCGAGCGCCTTGGCCGCCGCGGGTGCGTCGCCGCTGGCGAGGGCGACATCGAGCGCTGCGGCGGCCGCCTGGGGCGAATCCGCGGCCGGCCCCGTCACTTCCCCGAGCCGCGTGCGGGCCTGCGACGCATTGCCCGTGGCCAGGTTCGCATAGACCTCGACGATCAGGAGCTGCGTCCGCTGCGCGGGCGATAGCTCGGACGCGGACAGGTCCCACTCGTAGAGCTTGTCCAGCAGCTCGTAGCCCTCGTCCATCGAAAGCGGCTTGCCGGACGTGACGCGCTCATACTGCTGCGCCAGCTCGCGCAGCGCGTCGGCCGATTGCGCGGCGGCGGGCGGAATCAGAAATGCGGCAGTCGCGACGAGCGCCGCCAGTCGAAGCTGCACTCGCATCGAAGCGGACTGTGACATGCGAAACACTCCCTTCAAGCGGACTGTGGGGGCGAAGCGATCCCCGCGGACAGTTTATTCCGGGTGCTTGTCGACATACCAGTGTATCTGCCGGGCCATGCCGATCAGGATATCCGCTTCGTTGGCCGTCAGGTCGCTGCGGCCGAGCAGATGGCGGATCGCGAAGCGCAGGTGCTCGGGCGACTGCTGGTAGCGGAAGAAGCCGATCCGCTCGAGGGAGTCGAAGAGCCGCTCGAACATGACCCGCTTCCGCTCGTCTTCGGCCAGTGGCCCGCGCGGCCGGGCGGCTGGCGGCTGCTCGCTGAGCATCGTCCGGCGCAGCTCGTAGCAAATGACGGTCACGGCGGCAGCGAGATTGAGAACGGGGTATTCGGGGTCCGCGGGAATCTCGATCACGCGGTCGAAATCCAGCAGCTCGCGCTGGAGCAGGCCGCGGTCCTCCGGGCCGAAGGCGATGGCCACGCGGCCGGCAGCGGCCAGCGAGCGGATCTCCGCCGCGGCCGCCCAGGGAGTCTGCGCGGCGGCATCGCGATACAGGCCGCCCTTGCCGGAGGTCGCGAAGGTCTTGATGCAGCCGTCGAGGGCGGCGGGCAAGTCGGGGGCGATGCGTGCGGCCTCGAGCAGCGGCCGGGCGCGGGCGGCGTATCCGATGGCCTGCTCGTCGCGCAGGTCGCACTGCGGCGCGACGAGGACGAGGTCGCGCAGGCCCATGTTGACCATCGCGCGGCACGCGGCGCCGACGTTTCCGGGGCGAATGGGCCGGACAAGGATGATGCGTATCTGCTCGAGCACGGAGTTATTGTATGGGAAATGACGGGAGCCGATCGGCAGCGGAGCGGGGGTGCGGGGTCGTCGAGGGATTGAGGGATTGAGCGAATTAGGGATTAAGGGATTGAGGGATTAAGGGATTAAGGGATTAAGGGAGTCGCCGACTGCGGCTTTTGCTGCTGGCCGGGGAGGTCGTCGGCCGGGTGGCATGGGCAAGCGCAGCTTGCCCGTGATCCCACTGCTCCCAGCGTGGGGGATCGGTCATCGCTGCTCCGAGAACGAGGGACCGGTTTCCTCAACATTGGGGGACCAGTCTCCTCAACATTGACGGACCGGCCTCCTCAACTTTGGGGGACCGGCCTCTGGCCGGCCAGCGTCTGGCCGCGGAGCGGCCGAGGGCAACGGGCTCGGGTGAAGCGAGTCCGCCGCCTCGCGGACGAGCGTAACCCGTGGGTCACCCGCGCATTCTCAACGGTTCGCTAGGGAATCAAGGGGCCGGCGGTGACGGGCTTCGTCCGCTGGCCGGGGGTAGTCGCCGGCGGGCGGCGCGGGGGGCGGTCGGTCTGGGGTATGCGGCCGATCCAGACGACGGCCTGGGCGAGTTCGCCGTTTCGCGCGGCCGCGCCGGCGACGTAGAGCTTGCCGTTGTGCTCGGCGATTGCGCGCCCGGCGGAGAAATTCCAGCCGGGTCCCAGGAGACTGTGAAGGTGGATGACGCTCTCCGGGTCGTCGTCGATCCAGAGAGCGGCCTCCGCCCAGCCGCCTCGCGTCACTGAGCCGCAGTGAAACCTGCCCGTGGTGTCGTAGAGGTATGAATCCCAGAACGCACTCGGCTGCATGTCGACGAAGCTTTCCGGTGTGCCGCGCCAGAGGCATGCGCGGCGGCCGCTCGAGAAGGTTCCCCAACCCACCTGGACTCCCTCGGCCATGCCTTGGATGCGCGACTCGCGGCAGCCGGGCGGGTTCATGTCAACCCAGCTCCCGGCCGTGCCGTGCCAGAGAACGGCGTGAATCTCGGTCGTGCCGGGTAACTGCGAGGCACGCCCACCCTGAAGCACGCCGTCGGTCGCGAAAGCCTCGGACCACCAGGCGCCGGGGGGATGCAGGTCGCGGAAGGAGGCGGCGTCGCCGTGCCAGAGGGCGGCACGCTGCAAGCCGGAAGGCACGAAGTAAACATAGCCAACCTGCTGGCCGTCGCAGATGTCGTTGCAACTGCCACTTCTATATTGCCCTCCCGGCGAGAGATCGATGAGCTGGTCGGCCGCGCCGTCCCAGACGACGGGCCAGGTCTGAAAAGACGGCGACCCAACATAACCGACCTGAACCAAGCCGTCGCCACCAAACGCCTCTCCGTAGGAGGACCAACTTGGCAGCAGGTCGATGAACTCCCCCGTTTCGGCATCCCAGAGGGCCGGGTGCGCGGTGTTCACCGGGTACTGGACTTTGCCGACGATTTGCCCGCCGCCGGCACCCCACGCGCTGGACCACGTGGCACCTTCGGGCTGGAGAAAGACGATGCGCCACTCACCTGGCGGCGAGGCCAGAAGCGAAGAACTCAGTGCGAGCAGCACGAGGAATCGGCCGAACATTTCGAATCGCCCCAGATCATTCTACCGGAAAGCGGAAGCCAGAACCGGCCCCCCCGCCGTGGCCGGGAGCGCGCCCGGCGCGATTTCGTCCTTTTCCGCTCGACATCTGGCCGATTCAGGCCATCCTATAATCAGTCAGTTCCACCTAGCGCTCGGACGGCCGGGGGCCGTGGATACGCCCGGGTCGTTTACAGATCTGAGTTTCGGCGGGGAGTCTCGCCATTCGATCGTGGCCGCTTTCACATTCGGGAGGTGATCAAGCGACACGCACTCTTTGTCCTTGCGAGTCTCGGATTGGCCGTCAGCAGCGGCGCCCAGCATCATGTCATCGTCGGTCCTGCGAGCCGGGTCAATGATCCGGGTACGAGGTGGTTCGAAGCCACGGTGGCGGCACGCCTGGGCTCGGCTGATGAGGTGGTCGTGTGTGCGATCCAGCGCAAACCTCCGTTCTGGGGGCTGTGGTATCGAACTTCTCTGGATGGTGGAGCGACCTGGCAACCTGCGGCCAGTCTGCCCGGAATGATCGGTGATCCGGGGCTCGTCGTTGACGCGCTCACTGACGATATCTGGGTCGTCGGACAGGGCTCGAGCAGCTCGCTCAAGGTTGCCTGGAAGCAGCCGGGCGACGCCTTCTTCCAGCAACCGTATGCGATTGCTGACTCGACGAGCGACTTCGAAAGGCCGCTCCTGGCGACGGGGCCCTCACTGGGTGGTGCTCCCGAATGGCGGTATTACGCCCTCTATGGCTTTCCGGTCATGCCGGCCACGGCGCTCCCGCTCTGGTCCGCTTTCTCGGAGAACCCCTACAACGGGCTGGAATGGACAACACAGCGCGTGGTTCCGCAACCTGGGTGGGCTGGCGACGACTACAAGAACTGGGGCCCGAACCCGGTCGTGCTGAACACGGGGCGGATCGTGGTCGCAATTCGAGGGTGGTCCGAATCGGGGGCGAGCTACAACAACCACCTGCCGTACGTCGTCTACGCTGAGGATTACGAGCCGGACGGTGTGACCATCGACTGGCTCCCGCACGATCCGTCGGAGGTCGGTGTCGCGCGAGACGCAGGAATCTCGGCCATTCGGCCTCTGGGAATGGCGCGCTGCGGCGAACTCGGTGACACGCCATGCTGGATCGATGAGCGCGTCTACTCGCCCGCGATCGCGGTCGACCCGAACAACAATAACCTGGTTTACGTCGCGTTCTACGCACGTCGTGAGCGCTTCGACGAAAGCCCGCCGGACCGCAACTCGGATATCTACGTCGTGCGCAGCACGGATGGAGGGGCTACATTCCCATCAGACGAGTTCTCGGTGGTGCAACTGAAGGATGAGCTCCTGGGAATTCAGAACCCGAGCGTCAGCGGCCACGACCAGGTCATGCCGTCGCTGGCCGTCGACGGCTGCGGGGGTGTGTACCTCGTCTTCTACGACAATCGTAACCCGGACACCCTCCCTCCGCCCCTCAGCGGAGAGGACTGGTGGGACGTTTGCTACGTCCGCATCATGAACTTCGGCCCGACTCCTTCGATCTACCAGAAGCGTCTAACGACCGAGTCGTTCCCGCCCCAGACGCTCGATGCACTTGGCCATTACCATCACTTTGCAGCGGCGGGGCCGGACCGGCGGGTGCTGTATCCCGCGTACATCCGGCCGAACAATATCAGCGACAATCCGCCCGAGTGGGAGCCGGGAATCTGCTACGTGCACAAGATCCGCATTTATTGCCTCTCGGACCTCAACACGAACGGCGTCTCCGATACTGAGGACGTCGCCTTGTTCACCGCGGCCTTCGACGCCGGCACGTCGGACAGCTCCGGCGGCGGGGGCGGCGACTCGGACCTGGCCCAGATGGCCGACCTGAACGACGACGGCGTCGTGGACCTGGACGATTACGACCTGTTCTGAGATCAGTATCTCAACGGCTGCGGCGGGAGCTGAGGCGGGGTGGGCGGGATGGCGACTGTCGGCGGGTTGGCGTTTTTGGCAGAGCCGTGGCATCGGGCAGCACTGGCTGTTTTGCACCGGCTATCAGCCGGTGCCACACTTTCCGAGGGAGCGCGCCACTTCGGATGCGGTCGGCGTTAGCCGGTGCCACAGCTGCCAAGGTAGCGGGCCGCACTGAACGCAGCCTGCATCAGCCAGCCGCTGCCCAGCGGCCGGATGCGCGCGTCGGCCGGCAGGCGCAACGCCTCGGCCACGCGGGCCGGGCCGACGCCGCCGACTGCGGCGAGCGCGTCCTGGCCGCCGATCAGGACGCGGCCGATGTAGACGTGCAGCTCGTCGGCCAACTGCTCATCCAGCATGGCGCCGATCACGCTCGCGCCGCCCTCGACCAGCACGTTCGTCATCTGGCGCCGGCCGAGCTCATCCAGCGCGTCGCCCAGGCTCACTGCGTCGCGCTCACGGGCAAGCTGCGCTTGCCCATGCCCCCCCCGATTACGGGCACGCTGCGCTTGCCCATGCGACCCGCGGCGCTTCTGCTCACCGCTGTCGCGAAGCGCGACCACCTCGCACCCCGCCCGCTCCAGCGCGCGCCGCCGCGCCGCCACAGCCCGCCGCGTGGCGGCCGCCCGTCCGCACAGCACGAGCGTCGGCACGTCGCGCGCCGTGCGAACGACGGCCGCATCGGCCGGCGTGCGAAGATGCGTATCGAGGATGACCCGCGTCGCCACGCGCCGCGCCGGCGCCAACCGGCACGTCAGCAGGGGGTCATCGGCCAGCACCGTCCCGACACCGACGATGACCGCATCGACGCGCCCGCGAACCGCGTGCGCATGCCGCCGCGCGGCCTCGTCGCTGATCCAGCGCGAATCGCCCGCACGCGTCGCGATGCGCCCGTCGACGCTCTGGGCCCACTTGAGAAGCACCCACGGCCGCCGCGTTCGAATGATCTTGCAGAACGGGGCCGTCAGCCGAAGCGCCTCCGCCTCGAGCAGCCCGATCTCCACCTGCACACCCGCCGCCCGCAGCACCCGGAAGCCGCGCCCGCGGACGGCCGGATTCGGATCGCGCATCGCCGCCACGACGCGCTTCACGCCGGCCGCAAGCAGCGCGTCGACGCACGGCGGCGTCTTGCCGTGATGGCAGCAGGGCTCGAGCGTCACGTAGGCGGTCGCGCCGCGTGCGGCCGCGCCGGCCTGCCGCAGTGCATGCACCTCTGCGTGCGGGCCGCCGAAGCGGCGGTGGTAGCCCTCGCCGACGATTCGCCCCGCGCGAACCAGCACGCAGCCGACCATCGGATTCGGCTCGACATAGCCCTGCGCCCGCGCCGCCAGCCGCAGCGCCCGCTGCATCATCTCGCGATCCGCGGTCTCCGCCCGCTGCCCGGCCACCGTGCTGCGCCTCACCTACGAGTCCTCGGCCGCTTGCACCGGATGCTCGCGCCGCCGCTGCCGCACCCACTCCAGCTCGAAATCCTCATCCGTCAGCGACACACTCGTGTCCAGGTCTTCATAGATATAGGCCGCCTCCAGCCGGCCCGACGGCTCCTTGAGCAGCGTGCCGCGCGGCAGGTCCGTGCGCACGTCGACGAACAGCTCCTGAACCGACGGCTCGCCCGGGCTGGGCGGAAACTCGAAGCGCAGATGATGCACGGGGTCGGCGGAGTCGCCGAACGTCGTAATGCCGAGATAGCGGAGAATGTACTCGTCGCCGGAGTTCGCGATCGACTCCAGCGTCTGCTCCATCAGCCGCTCGAGCCCGAAGCCGGTGACGGGAAAGCGCGTCTCGCCCCAGGTGACCGGCGTCTGCAAGCTGACGGAGACGACGGCCGGCGGCAGACCGAACAGGCCATAGCGCGGCACGAAGCGGACCCGGTCGTTCCAGCGGCCGGCGACATAGGTGCTCTCGCCGTACTTGACGTCCTCATCGAGCCACTTCATCCGCACCGAGAACGGCTCGCGGCGGAACCAGCAGGCGATCCGCTCCGGGCCATACAGCATGTCGAACATGCCGCGCCGCTCCTGCCGCGTCAGCACGAGCGTGTACTGCTTCAGCTCGCGCGTCCTGGCCGCGACGTGCTGCACGTAGCCCAGCGGATCGCGGCGGACGCGCTCGGCCCGCGCGTCGATCTCCGCCGGCCGGAGCAGCTCCACCTCGCGTGCCCCGGCCGTGATCTCGGCCCGCTCCGCGCAGCCGGCCGGGGCGAGGATCAGCAGCGCGGCGAGCACGGCGAAGCGCCCGGCCGCGTGATACGCTACGATCTCTGCCCGACGGCGCATGCGACGGAAACCTCGTTCTTCCCCCGCGGCCGGCTCAATCGATCAGCGGCACGATCTCCTCGAGCAGCGAGGGGCGCCAGCCGATGACGACGCGGCGGATGCGGCTGGAGCGGTCCAGCACGCGCAGCAGCGGCAGTTCCTCGGGCGGGCGCTCGCCCACCGGCGCGCCGCCCAGCACGTGCGTCAGCCCCGCGCCGCACAGCTCCACCGCCCGCCGCGCCCGGACGATGTCGTCGTCCAGGTTGATGCAGACGATCCGCAGGTCATCCGCCGCGACCTTCTCGCTCAGCCGCCGCAGCGTCGCCATCATCCGCAGGCTCTCGAGCGAGTCGCTGCGCCAGAAACACTCGATGCTCACACGGTCGCGCAGCTTCTCGCTGAGCACGGTCCGGCCGGCCGCATCCTGCAGGGACCACTGCGCCGCCACGCGGCCGAGCAGCGCCTCGGCCATCTGCGCCCGCAGGCGGAGCTGCCCGATCCGCGCCTCAACCCGCTTCAGGCGCGTCCGCGCCAGCCGCGAAAAGGGCGAATCCGACTCGTTACGAAGCTCATACACATAGTCACGCCACAGCCGCCGCAGCCGGTCGAGAATCTGCTCCAGCTCCGCCGGCCGCGTGACGACCTCGTCCATCAGCCGCTGCTCGCGGGCCAGGTTGCGAAGGTATCGCCCGGCCTCGTCCTGTCGCCGCTTGAGCCAGACGGCGTCATGCTGCCGCCGCTCGAGCACGCGGCCGAGACAGCGCGTCTCCGTGCCGGCCGACCGGTCGATGCGAACACACTCGACGCGGCCCGTCAGGCCGCGCGCGGCGTCGAACCAGAAGCGCCCGCGGTCGCTCTGACCGAGCAATTCCGCGATTCCCGCGACATCGACCAGCTCGAACGCGAACCCGTCGCCCGCGATCGTGTCGCCGGCGCCATCCGTGCCGGCCGCACGATCCTCGCCGCCCGAGTCTGAGTCGCCCAGCGGCTCGCAACGCAGGCCGCGGCCGAGCAGGTCGGCCGCGGTCTGCCACGTTTCGGCGGCCGAGATGGCCGGCCGCAGCTCGGGCCAGAGCTCGAAGAGGTGCGCCAGGTCCGGGTAGTCCGCCTGGGACGCATCGGGAATGGTCACGACTCCGCGCGGGTCGATCTGAAAGAGCAGGCCCTCGCTGCCGCTCCGCCCGCCGTCGGTGGTGACGCTGACGCATTCGAGCAGCATCAGCCAGCCGGCCGGCTCCTTATCGAGGCACCACAGGTCCACCTGCTGCGCACTGATTTCGCCGCCCCGGCCGCCCTGGCCATCTTCGAGTGGCCGGCTCCGCGTGCGATGATCGTAGATCACCCGCTCGCCCGGCTCGAACCGGTAACGGGAGACGTGCTGCCCGTGGCTCGTTCCCGCGGCCGCGAGCAGCACCACCGCCGCGCTCGCAGCCCGGAGCCACCCGCACCCGGTGCGGCTTCGTCGCGCAAGATCCCACATGGCCGGGCATTGTCGACCGCACCGGCCGAAAAGCAAGCCGGGCCCGGCTCGGAGGTCGCGCGATCAGGTCCCCGCGCGGTACCGCGACGCGGCGCCGCCCACTACAATCCGCGCAGGGAGGTGTCGCGCGTGAAGATCGTCCGAGAGCCCCGTATCTATCTGGTCAGCCGTCAGACGACCAACACCGCCGAGGTCGACCGCTTCCTGGCCGACCATCAGCTCACGTGGCAGACCGACACCGGCGTCGGGGCCGAGGCGCTCTGCGAGATGGCCGGGCGGGTCTGCTATATGTCCTTTGGCAAGGGCCGCAAGACCAACCAGGAGTACCTGCACAACATCATCAGCGTCCAGCACGGCTCCGTGCTCGAGCACGCCGTCTGGAGCTTCTTGATTACGGGCGTCTCGCGCTCGTTTACGCACGAGTTGATCCGCCACCGGGCCGGATTCGGCTATTCGCAGCTTTCGCAGCGCTACGTGGACGAGAGCGAATCCGATTTCGTCGAGCCCGACTGCATCGCCGCCGACCCGGAGCTGCACACGATCTGGCTCGAATCTGTGCGCCAGTCGCACGAGGCGTACATCCGCCTGGTCGAAGGGCTGGCCCGCACGTTCGCCGGCGAGCCGTCCGCCACGCTTCGCCGCAAGCTCGCCCGGCAGGCCGCCCGCAGCGTCCTGCCCAACGCCACCGAGACGAAGATCTTCGTCACGGCCAACGCCCGCGCCTGGCGGCATTTCATCGAGCTGCGGGCCAACGAGCACGCCGAGACCGAGATTCGCGACGTGGCGATCCGCATCCTGCGCATGCTTCAGGCCGAATCGCCGAACCTCTTCGGCGATTATCGCATTGAGCGCCTGCCGGACGGGAGCGAGGTGGCCGTGACGGAGCATCGCAAGGTCTGACGGCCGGCCGTACGATCGATCGCAGGGGGCCGGCGGGCCCCCGCGAGCCGGGAGCGTGCGCTTCGTCGCACAGTCTGAACGGGAGCCGGAGATGAGCCCATCGCAGCGCCGCCTCTGCTGGCTGGTCATCGTCACCTGCGTCCTCGCCGCGGGCGTCGCCGCGGAGCTGGCGGACGTCATCCTGAAAGACGGGACGCGTCTGCGCGGCGACGTGGTCGAGGCCGAGTCGTACATCGTCCTGCGCAACGCAGCGGGCGAGACGCGGATCGACCGCGACCGCGTCGACCGGATCGAGTACATCCCCACGCCCATGTCCGTCGACGCCGAGTACGCTCACCGCGCCGGGCAGATTCCTGCCAACGACATCGCCGGCCATTTCGACCTGGCGATGTGGGCCCGCGACAAGCAGCGCTACGACCTGGTCCGCATTCAGTGCAACTTCATCCTCGCCCTCGATCCCAACCACGTGAACGCCCGCCTGCTGCTGGACGAGGCCCGCAAGAAGCTCGCCGAGCAGGCCGCGGCCGCGCGCGGCGAGCCGGGCGGCCGCGACGCCGAAGAGGACCGGATCGAGATTCCGCCACCCATCTCCGCCCGCGACATCAACCGCCTGCGCATGGCCGAAATCCGGCTCGACGGGCCGGCCGAGGTGCTGCTGGTTCGCTTCGCCAACAAGCGCGGCGAGCCGACCATCGAGCAGCTCGTCCGCCGCGAGGTCGGCCCCATCGCCGACACGCTGCCGCCGGACTGGGAGGACACGCTCGACCGCGGCCGGCCGCACGAGAAGCTGCAACTGATCGTCCAGACGACCGGGCTGCGGCTGGCCGATCAGATCGAGGTGCGCGGCGATCCGCAGACTTTCGACACGTTCCGCAAGCGCGTCGTGCCGTTGCTGGTGCGCGGCTGTGCCCGCTCCGGCTGCCACGGCGGCGCGGCGGCCGACGGGTTCCGCTTTCCGCGCGGCCAGCAGACCAGCGACGAATTCGTCTACACGACCTTCGCGCTGCTCGAGCGGGCAGATACGGCCGCGGGCCCGCTGCTGGACCGCTCGCTGCCGGAGCGCAGTGCGCTGCTGAGCTTCATGCTGCCGGCGAGCGAATCGGTCGTCGGCCATCCGCCCGTGGCGCGCGGCCGGCTGACGCCTGTGCTGCGCAACCGGCGCGACCCGAACTACCAGGCGGTGCTCGACTGGATTGCGTCGCTGCGTGTGCCCCGGCCGGATTACGGGCTGGAATACGAGTATCCCGCGTGGCTGAAGCTCGCGCCGCTGGCGACCGAGCCGCAGCTCGACCTGGGTGAACCCGCGCCGGGTGACAACCCGCCGGCCCGACCGGCGACGCGGCCGGCGGAGCGGCCGGCGGAGCGGCCGTAGACGCAATCGCGCCAGAGTCAAGAGCGGTGCCGTCGCCTGGATCGCCGGCATCCCCGACACCCAGCGCCCCCCGCGCCGCCCGCCGGCGACTACCCCCGGCCAGCGGACGAAGCCCGTCACCGCCGGCCCCTTGATTCCCTAGGGGACCGTTGACAATGCTCGCGTGCATCCGGGCCGCATGATCAGGACCGCATGATCGGGACGATCGCCATCTCGGAGACCCGCGCGGCGTGGGATTGCCCCTTTTGTGCTGTGATCCAAGACGCAGGCCCCGAGAGATACGAAAGCGGGGAGCGACGCGACCCACGGGTTGCGCTCGTCCGCCTGGCGGCGGACTCGCTTCACCCGTGGCCAGCGCCCTCGGCCGCTCCGCGGCCGGACGGCGGCCGGCCAGAGGCCGGTCGCCCAGTCGCAAGGCGGCGGCAAAGAGAATCTTTGCCGTACCTCGACTTCGCGGCAGCGGCTGCAAAGAGGATCGTTGCCGTACCTCGACTTCGCAGCCGCGGAACAGTGCACCGGCTATAAGCCGGTGCCACACTTCCCAAGGGACCGGGCACTCTTTGATAAGCGTGGCGCGCTCTGAGGGACTGGCACTTCTCGAACTGCTCATCGGGTGCGAGATGGGAAGCTCGCACCAGGACCACACGATCGGACCGTTCGCCCTTTTGGATGAGCATGCGGTGCGGGTTTTGCCCTCTGGTGCTGTGATTCGAGCCGAAGGCCCCACGGACGACGTAAGAGGACGACCTTTCCGGTGGCTCAAGCCACCGGCTACGGTCGTGAGCCCTGACGGGCAAGCGAGCGACAGGTCGGAGACCTGTCGCCCGGTGACCGGTCAGAGACCGGTCCCCCAATACTAAGGAGACCTGTCGCCCGGTGACCGGTCAGAGACCGGTCCCCCAATACTAAGGAGACCTGTCGCCCGGTGACCGGTCAGAGACCGGTCCCCCAATACTAAGGAAACCTGTCGCCCAGTGACCGGCCAGAGGCCGGTCCCCCAATGTTGAGGAGGCCGGTCCCCCAATGTTGCGGAGGCCGGTCCCCCAATGTTGAGGAAACCGGTCCCTCATTCTCGGAGCAGCGCTGACCGATCCCCCACGCCGAGGGCGCGCCCCGCCGTCCGAACTCCGCTTCCAGCACAGGTATTTCGCTCCCCAAGCCGCACTCGACGCGCGAAAAAGTGCCCGCAGCCGCTCTCTGTGTGGCGGCGCATTGCCCCCAATCCCCTAAGACCTCCGCCTCTGCGCTCAACCCTCCGCCAGCCCGTGTCCCGGGCGGTGCTCGTACAGCAGCCAGTACGCCACCGGAATCACGAACAGCGTGAAGATCGTCGACGCCAGCAGACCGAAGATCAGCGCCCACGCCAGCCCCGAGAAGATCGGATCGATCGTGATCGGCGCGGCACCGAGCATCGCCGCGCCCGCCGTCAGCAGGATCGGCCGCAGCCGCACGACGCGGCTCTCCATGATCGCCTCGAACAGCGTCCGCCCGCGCGCCAGCGACAGGTGAATGAAGTCCACCAGGATAATCGAGTCGCGCGTCACGATGCCCGCCAGCGCAATCATGCCGATCATGCCGGTGGCCGTGAAGAAGACGGGATCCGCGTAGGCCCCCACCTGCCCGCCCGCAACCGCATTCAGCAGCCAGAACCCCGGCATGATCCCCAGCACCGTGAGCGGAATCGCCAGCATCACCACCAGCGGAATCACGAACGAGCCCGTCTGCGTGACGAGCAGAATGTAGATGCCGACCAGCGCCCCCGCGAACGCCAACCCCAGATCGCGGAACACATCCAGCGTGATCTGCCATTCACCCTCGCCGGCGAAGTTCACCTCGATCCCCTCCGGCGTCCACCAACGCACGCCGCCGCCGTTGAGGACGTAACTGCGCCAACCCTCCGACCGCCCCTCGGCGTCCTCGATCCAGCCGCTGCCGACATCCCACTTCGCCTGCACCGCGGGCAAGGACCAGGGAAGTGCAGTGTTGTATAGCCAGGCGTCGCTGCTCTGAGTCTTGCCTTGCGCGCGATCCGCGATGATATCTACGATGCACTCCGCCGGCGCCCGGCCGGCCGTCTCGCCGAACACGTACACCACCGGCCGCAGGTCCTTGTGATAGATCGCCTGGTCGACCCGCGTGCTCTCCCAGCGGCCCAGCTCCGCCAGCGGCACCAGCACGCCGTCCCACCCCGCGACCGACAGGCGCGCCAGGTCGTCAGCGCTCGACCGCGCCGCACGTGGCAATCGCAGCTCGATCCGCAGCGGGCTGCGCTCGCCCTCGTCATGCACGAGCCCGACCGTCTGGCCCGCCAGCGCCGTTCGAACGGTGTCCGCGATCTGCTCGACGCTCACGCCCGCCAGCGCAGCCTTCTCCTTGTCCGTCACGAAGGTCAGCTTGGTCCGGGCCGCCTCGAGCGAATCATCCACGTCGACGACGCCCGGCTCCGCCTCCAGCCGCGCCCGCACCGTCGCCGCCGCGGCGATCAGATCGCCGTAGCCGTGGTCCGGCCGGCCGCTCACTTCCGCGACGATGGTCGAGATCACCGGCGGCCCGGGCGGAATCTCGACCAGCTTGAGGTTGCAGCCGCTGCGGCGGGCGATCTGCGTCAGATCGTCTCGCATCCGCAGCCCGATCGCGTGGCTCTGCATCGCGCGGTTCTTCTTGCCGACCAGGCTGAGGCGGACCTCCGCCACGTGCGGGCCGCGGCGCAGGTAGTAGTGCCGCACCATGCCGTTGAAATCCATCGGCGAGGCGAGCCCGACATACGACGTGTAGTCGCGCACCTCCGGCTGCCGGGCGACGTAACGTTCGATCTCGCGCACGCATGCGTCGCTGCGCTCCAGCGTCGTGCCCTCGTCGAAATCAAGCACCAGCAGCAGCTCGTTCTTGTTGTCGAACGGCAGCATCTTGAGCGGCACGGCCCGCAGGGCGGCCAGGCTCACCGCCGCCAGCGTCAGCAGCGCGATCGCGGCCATGAAGAGCCACGCCCGCAGCCGCGAGGTGATCAGCGGCGCCATCAGGGGATAAAAGAGCCTGTAGAGGCGCGAGCGTTTCAACTCGTCGAGGTCTTCCTGCGTCGCGTCGTGCGGCAACACGCCGTCCGGCAACGCGCCGCCCGGCTCCGTGTGGCCGGCGGCGGCGGTCTTGTACGACCCGCGGAGCACGTGATAGGCCAGCCAGGGCGTGATCGTGAAGGCGACGACCATCGACATCAGCATGGCCACGGGCACGTTCAGCGCCATCGGGGCCATGTAGGGCCCCATCATGCCGGTGATGAAGAACATCGGCAGAAAGGAGACGATGACGGCGAGCGTCGCCGTGATCAGCGGCGGACGGATTTCGGCCACCGCCTCGAGCACGATCCTGCGCGTCGCGCGGCGGCGCAGATGGAAGTGCCGGGCGATATTCTCGACGTCGACAATCGGGTCGTCGACCAGCAGGCCGAGCGAGAGAATCATCGCAAAGAGCGTGACGCGGTTGATCGTGTAGCCGAACAGGTAATTGACCGCCAGCGTCAGCCCGAAAACGACCGGCACGGCCAGTGCGACCACCAGCGCGGCCCGCCAGCCCAGGCCGATCGTCAGCAGTGCGATCACGATCACGATCGCCACGCCCAGCGCCTCGATCAGCTCGTTGACCTTGTGATCGGCCACCAGGCCCGCGTTGCGCGTGACGACGAGCTGCATGTCGTCCGGCACGACCTCGCCCACCAGCCGCTCGGCCAGCGACAGCACGGACTGAGCGACCCAGACGGCGTTGGTCCCCTTCTTCTTGGCGATCGCGATCGTCACGGCCGAGCACGACGGCGGCAGCCCGGCCGCGGCGAACCTCGTGCCGGATGATCCGCGCGCGTCGACGCCCGCGTGCTGCCCGTTGGGTGTCGAGTGGGCCGAACCGACGACCCAGCCCAGCTCACCCGGGTGCCGCTCGAAATCGCGGGCCGCGCCCCACCCGTGCCGCACGTAGCTCTCGACCTCGCCGGGACCGTCGACGATGCGGGCCACGTCCTTGAGCAGCACAGGCCGCTGGTCGGTGACGCCGACGACAAGCTCCTCCAGCTCGCGCGCAGATGAGAACGCCTCGCCGACCTCGACCGCGAGAACCGAGTCGTCGCGCGTGAACTCCCCCGCCCGCCGTGTCACATTCGCGGCGGCGATCGCCCGCTGAATCTGAAGCGGCGAGACGCCGAAGCCGGCCATCCGCTGCGTATCGAGATAGACCTGGACCCGGCGCGGCTGCCCGCCGACGACATAGGCCCGCGAGACATTCCGCACCGCGGCCAGGCGCTCGACCAATTCCTCGGCCACGCGCCGCAGGGCATATTCGTCGACCGCCGCCGTACCGGCCGCCTCGTCGCGCGGCCGCAGCGTCAGCGTGACGATCGGCACGTCGTCGATCTCGACCGGCTTGACAACCCAGCCCGTCACGCCGGGCGGCACGATGTCGACGTTCTCGTCGATCCGCTTGTAGAGCTTGACGAGACTGCGCTCGCGGTCCTGACCCACGTAATAGCGAACCGTGATGACGGCCTGGTCCTCGCGCGAGATCGAGTAGACATGCTCGACGCCGTCGATCTGGTAGAGCAGCTTCTCCAGCGGCGTCGCCACGAGCTGCTCGACCTCGGCGGCCGAGTGGCCGGGAAAGTCTACGAAGACGTCGGCCATCGGCACGACGATCTGCGGGTCCTCCTCGCGTGGCGTGACCAGCAGCGCCGCGATCCCCAGCGCCGCCGCCAGGACGATCAGAACGAGCGACAGGTCGGAATGCAGGAACTTGCGAACGATCGCGTTCGTCAGGCCGTGCTGCTCGACGGGATTCGGCGGGGCGCTCATTTCGTTACTTCCGGCAGCGCGACCTGCTCCCCGGCCCGAAGGCCGGCGAGCACCTCCGCCTGCGGCCCCGCCGGATCACCCGGCAACTCGTCGAACTCGCGGCCGAGCTGTACCGCCCGCCGCTTCAACCGGCCGCCCTCGACGACGTCCACGAGCGTGAGCTGGCCGACGCTGCGCACGGCCGATCTCGGAATCACGAGCACCTGCTCGTTGTCGAGCGGGATCAGCAGCCGGCCGAACATGCCGGAGTAGACGCCGGGCGGGCAAGGGCCGGTGACCTTCACGCTGAATGTGCGGCTGGTTGACTGTGCCTCCGGAACGATCTCACTGACGCGGCCGCCGCAGCGCAGATCGATCGCGTCGATCTGCACGTCGATCGTCTGCCCGACCGCCAGCCGCTGCGTCAGCGACTCGCGTACGCTGGCGATGAGCTGCATGCGCGTCGGATCGAAAAGGGTCAGCAGCACCTGCCCGGGGCTGACCGTGTCGCCCGCCTCGACGCGGCGGTCGATCACCTGTCCGTCGATCGGGCTGCGGATCGTCGCATACTGGAGGATGGTCTCCGCCTCGCGGCGGGCCTGCCGGGCCTGTTGATACTCGGCTTCCGCCGCGCGCATGGCCGTCTCCGCCCGGTCGAGCTCGATGCGGGCGGCCGCGTTCGTCTCGATCAGCCGCTGCACGCGCTCCAGCTCGATCCGGGCCTGCGCGCGGCGGGCGTCGGCCGCCTCCTGCGCCGCCTCGGCCTGGTCGAGCCGGGCGCGCAGGTCCTCGTCATCGAGCCGAACGAGCACGTCGCCGGACTTCACCGCCTGCCCGGCCTGCACGGAGATCTCCACGACGCGGGCCAGGAGCTTGGACGCGACGGCCGTCTCGTGCACCGGGCGGATCGTGCCGACGGCCGACTCGATCCGCGGAATCTCGACCAGCCGGGCGGCCGCCGTCGGCCGCTCCCCGGCCGCCCGCCCCGCCTGCGCAGCCGCCGCCGTCGGCACCTTCGTATGAAACAGGCCGGCCAGCCAGAGCAGCATCAGCACCACCGCCGCCACCAGGCCGGCACTCAAAAGCCACTGCCAGGCCACGGAGAACGAACTCTTGGCACTCATCGTGAGGAATCTCCACCCGAGCAACTGCCCCGCGCGGGGCGGAATCCATGGTCACCAGCGACGGCCACGGCCGCCGTCCCCTGAGAGGCATCCCAAGCAAGATCGGTTCCCAGCGGCGGCCCAGGCCCGAAGAAGATTGGACCGCGAGCGGCCGCGACAGGCAAATGGCGGCGCGCGGCCGCGGAGCGTCGTGTTTGACCCCGTCCGAGGCCGGCCGGATACTCTGATCCCGCCCATGGGAACTCGTACTCGCCACGCTCTGGTACGCCCCGGCCAGCCGGCCGCGGCCGCGATCCCGCAGCTCGTCCGTGAGCATGGCGACCGCATCTACGCGCTGATTTTGCGCATGTGCGGCTCGCGGGAGGATGCGGAAGACCTCGTGCAGGAGACCTTCCTGCGGGCGTATCGCAAGTGGGACCAGTTCGAGGGTCGCTCGAGCCCGACGACGTGGCTGTACACGATCGCCTTGCGGCTCTGCCGCCGCATGCATCGCCGCCGTGCGGGCGCGCCGCCGCGGATCGAGTCGCTCCAGGACCTGCTGCCGTTCGGCGAGCCGCGGATCGCCGCACTGCCGGGCGAGACGGAGGATGCGCTTTCGCGGCGTGTGCGCGACGAGGCCCGCGAACGGATCGAAGCCGCGATCGCGGCGCTACCCGCGGCCTTTCGGCTGCCGCTGGTGCTCAAGGACATCATCGACCTGCCCGTCTCCGACGTCGCCGCGGTGCTGGGTGTGAAGCCGGCGACGGTCAAGTCGCGCGTGCACCGCGCGCGGCTGCGCATCCGCAAGCAGCTCCTCGGAGCATTGCCGAAGAAATCCGCCCCGCCGCCGGCCTATCCATTGAGCATGTGCCTGGACCTGCTGGAAGCCAAGCAGGAAGCACTGGACCGCGGAGTCCCGTTTCCGATCAAAGATGCGATCATCTGCGAGCGATGCCGGTCGATCTGCGCCACGCTGGACCTGGCGGTGGATCTGTGCCACGAGCTGGCCTCGCCGGCCGCACCGCGGGCGATTCGAGATCGTATCCTACGCTGCATCAAGGATTTACAGGGAAACGGACGCTCCTGAAGTCCCCCTCGCCCCCCCCGGATTCGCGCTTGCTCGACGCCGCGGCGGAACGAATCGTGCTGGCTGTGTCTCTCACAGGCGGGAGAGAGGCGACACCCGAACCGGCAGGACTCGTACGGAGAACGCGATGACGATCGAAGAGAATGACGTGGGCCAGTTCTACGAGCGCTTTCACGCGGATATCGCCCGGCTGAAGGAGACCGCGCCGGACATCGTCCGCAGTTTCGGCGCGCTGTTTCAATCACTGATGCGCGAGGGTGCGTTATCGGTGCGCGAGAAGGAGCTGGTGGCCCTGGGCATCGGACTGGCGATGCGCTGCCCGCCGTGCATCTACCTGCACGTGCAGAAGTGCCTGGCGGCGGGCGCGACGCGCGAGCAGGTGCTGGAGGCGGCCGGCGTGGCCGTGATGATGCAGGGCGGTCCGGCCTACACGAACGTGCCCGAGGTGATGCGGGCGCTGGACTACCTGGAATCCAAGGAGGGCGCGAAGCGGAAGTAGGCCGCCGGCGGCGCGGCCGCGGGTATACTGGCGAGCGGGCGATGCAGGGATCGCCGGGCGAGCCGGGAAGCGCCATCCGCGCGCGTCGCGGATCGGCCCGCGGGAGCGTCGGGCAGCGTGTCAGTTCATGAATCCAGTCTTCGCGGCCGGGCGGCGCCGTTTCCGGCGACGCATTATTCGGCCGTACTGGCGGTCCGCAGCGGCGACGATGCGGAGCGGCAACGGGCCTATGCCGCGCTCGCGGAAGCCTACTGGAAGCCGATCTACAAGTACCTGCGGTTGCGGCGGCGGCTCGATCACGAGTCGGCCAGAGACCTGACGCAGGGTTTTTTCGCGCAGGCGCTGGAGAGCGGCTGGTTCGAGCGCTACGACGCGCAGCGGGCGGCGTTTCGAACCTATCTGCGCATGTGTCTCGACGGCTACGTCGCCAACGAGCGCAAGGCGGCCGGACGGCAGAAACGCGGCGGCGGGCGGGTGATCGTGCCGCTGGATTTCGATCTGGCGGAGCGCGAGCTGGCCGGCCAGCCGTCGCCCTCGGGCGACGACGAGGCCGTGTTTCATCAGGAGTGGGTGCGGAGCCTTTTTCAACGTGCGGTGGAGCGGCTGCGCGAGCAGTGTCTTCAAGACGGCCGGGCGCTTCACTTCGAGCTGTTCGAGCGCTACGACCTGCGGCGTGACCAGGACGACGGTCCGCCGACGTATCAGCACCTCGCCGATGCGACGCAGCTCTCGGTCGCGCAGGTCACCAACCATCTCTACGCCGTACGGCAGCAGTTTCGTGCCATCGTCTTGCGCGAGCTGCGGCTGACGACGGCCGGCGAGAGCGAGTTTCAGGCGGAGGCGGCGGCCCTGTTTGGAGCGGTGCCGCGATGAGGTGGCTTTCGGATCAGACGCTCGACCACCTGCGCACGCTGGCCGACTGGCCGGAGCGGATCGCCGACCGCTACCGCGTACTCGAGCCGATCGGCCAGGGCGGCATGGGGACGGTCTACCTGGCCGAGGACGTCACGCTGAACCGGCAGGTCGCGCTCAAGGTGCTGCGCGAGGGTGTGGCGGATGCGTCGGCCGCGGCGAGAATGCTGCGCGAGGCGCGCGTCATCGCGCGGCTGGAGCATCCGGGCATCGTGCCGATCCACGACGTGGGGCAACTGCCCGACGGGCGGACCTTCTATGTCATGAAGCTTGTCCGCGGGCGGAGGCTGGATGAAGCCTTCGGTCCGCCGCTGGACGGCGAAAGCGAGGCGGCCGGCTCAAGGGCGGAGCGGCTGCGCGTGTTCGAGCGCATCTGCGAGACGGTCGCGTTCGCCCATGCGCACGGCGTGATTCATCGCGATCTCAAGCCGCAGAACATCATGGTCGGCGAATTCGGCGAGGTGCTGGTGCTCGACTGGGGCGTTGCGAAGGTGCTGACGCCGGCGGGGACGGGCGAAGCTCGAACGACGGACGAAACATCGCCGCGGCCGAGCGGGCCCGGCAACGCGAATCACGATGCCGCGGTCGTCGAACCGCGCGATTCCGCTCGGACGCGAACGGAGCGGACGGCGCGTGGGACCGTCGTCGGAACACCGGCCTACATGCCGCCGGAGCAGGCCCGTGGCGAGCAGGAGCGCGTGGACCAGCGCAGCGACGTGTACGCCCTCGGGGCGGTGCTGCACTACCTGCTGCTCGGGCGGCCGCCGCAGCGGGCTGCCGACACGCCGGGCGATGCAGGCCGGCCGCCGTCAGCGGAGGGGGCGATCGAGGGCGGCCGGAGCGTGCCACGCCCCCTGCTGGCCATCTGCCGCAAGGCACTCGCGGCGGAGCCGGAGGAGCGATACGGCGGCGTGGCGGAGCTGCTGAGCGATGTTTCGAGCTTTCGGGCGGGCCAGGCTGTGCGGGCATATCGCGAATCGTGGGGCGAGCGGATCGGGCGCGTGACCTGGAAGTATCGGGCGCCGATCCTGCTGGTGATCGCATACCTGGTCATGCGGGCGGCGCTGGTATTTTTCGACGTCGGGCGGTAAAAGTGCCGTCCTCCCTCGCCGGGGAACTGTAGGTCGTGTCAGCCGGACGCGGGTGCGTGAGCACGGGCCCGGGCCGGACGTGTTCGGGTGCGCGCGGCCCAGGCTGGCCGGTTTCTGCGGCGGCCTGTCTTGGTGACGGCCGGCAATTTCATGGCAGAATCTCGAAAGGAATGCCGCGGCGGCGTTGAATAGTACTGGAGCCCGGGCGCCGGTGGCCGGCCGTTCGGCCGGACCGGCCCATCGGGCTTTCTGGGAGAGGCCAATGAGCAAGCCGATGCTGGGGTTGTTGCTGGGGGCGATTCTCGGGGCGGTCGACGGTCTGTCGGCACTGTACGACGCGCAGAAGGACCCGGTCGTTCGTGACGGCATCATCGGAATCATCATCGGCTCGACGTTCAAGGGGCTGATTACGGGTTGGGTCGCCGGCTTCGTCGCGCGGAAGACGAACTCGGTGATGCCTGCGTTGCTGACAGGGCTGATCCTGGGCGGATTCCTTGCGCTGCTGGTCTCGATCATGCAGGGCGGCTATTACCTGCGGATCACGTTACCGGGCGCGATTCTTGGCGCGATCGTCGGGTTCGCGGCCCAGAAATACGGCGCGGCGCCGTCGCCGCGAGCGGCCGAACAGCAAGGCTGAGTCATGGCGAGTCGTGGAGGTATGCGGATGCGCAGCACGATTGCGAAGTTTCTTTGCCCGGGAGCTCTGGTGGCGTTGGGCAGCGCGCTTGCGGTCATTTCTCCCGCCGCCGGCCAGGAGAGCGTGGTGGAGCGGAACATCTCTGTCGAGGTAGTCGTCAGTGCAGAGCGGCAGAAGGTCTGGGAGACGCTGACGACGACGGAGGGCGTGACGTCGTTTCTCGCGCCGGCGGCTCAGATCGAGCTTCGCAGCGGCGGGCCGTACGAGGTCTACTTTCTGACCGATGCGCCGGAAGGGCAACGCGGCTCCGAGGGCTGCCGCGTGCTCAGCTTCGTCGAAGGCCGCATGCTCAGCTTCACCTGGAACTCGCCGCCGAAGCTGCTTGATTCGCGTATCCGCCGGACGTTCGTCGTGATCGAGCTCGACGACGCCGACGCGGGCAAGACGCGTGTGCGGCTGACGAACGGCGGCTACGGCGCCGGCAGCGACTGGGACGAGGCGTTCGCCTACTTCAGCCGCGCCTGGCCGGCCGTGATGAGCAATCTTCAGAAGCGCTTCGAGAGCGGGCCGCTGTTCAGCGACGAGCAGAAGGTGTCGCTCAAGCGGACGGCGCGCGGCGAGTTCATCTATCTGATCCGCCCGACGCGCGAGGACTTCTTCTCGACCGGTCCGACGGCCGAGGAGCAGAAGTTGATCAGCGAGCACTTTGCGTATCTCAAGCAATTACTGGCGGAGGACCGGCTGGTGATGGCCGGGCGGGCGCATGGCGATGCGGTCTATCCGGGCGAAGGCATGGTCCGCCTGGAGCTCGACGCTCCGGGAATCGTCGTGTTTCGAGCGGCCGACGAGGCCGAGGCGCGGCGCGTGCTGGAGGGTGACCCGGCCGTGAAGGCCGGCGTGTTCAAGGGCAGGGTGCATCGGTTCGGCCTGGCGTTGCTGCGGCCGTAACGAGGCACGGGGGCGGGTTGTTCAGTCCGGGTGCGGCGGTGGCGCCGCGCGAGGGAATCGGGGTCGTCACACAAGGCAGAGAGGATCGTTCGATGCCGAATCCGGTGATTCACTTTGAGATCGGATGCAGGGACAAGGCCAAGGTCTCGGCGTTCTATGCCAAGCTCCTGGGCTGGAAGCTGGAGGACTACGGCGGCATGGCGCTGATGATCGACACCGGCGAAAAGACCGGCATTCAGGGCCACTTCACCGCGCTCGGTCACGAGCCGCACAACTACGTGACCGTCTACGCGCAGGTCGACAATCTCGAGGCCAGCATCGCCCAGGCGACCCAGCTCGGCGGCAATCCGGTCGTGCCGCCGACCGAGGTGCCGGGGATGGGGCACTTCGCCTGGATCGCCGACCCGGAGGGAAACATCTTCGGGCTGTGGAAGCCGATGCAGCCGCCGCCGCAGATATGATAGAACCAGGACGGTCGGGCCAACTCACAAACTCACGTGACAGGAGCTTCACATGTGCAATGCTCGCAATCTGATCTGTATTCTGACGTGTGCCTTCCTCCTCGCGGCCCCGCTGATCGCGCAGGAGAAGAAGAGCGAACAGCCGCCCGCCGGGGAAGACGAGACGGCCAGGATGATGGAGGCCTGGGCCAAGATCGCCACGCCGGGCGAGCATCACGCCCATCTCAAGCCGCTCGAGGGCAAGTGGACCGTGACCGGCAAGCAGCGCATGTCGCCCGAGGCGCCCTGGTCAGACCACAACGGGGCCTGCGAGGCGCGCTGGGTGCTGGGTGGCCGCTTCCTCCAGCAGAACTACACCGGCCAGGCGATGATCCCGGAGATGCCGGAGTTCGAGGGGCTCGGCATCTTCGGCTACGACAACGCCAAGCAGAAGTACACCTGCGTCTGGATGGATAACTACGGCACGATGACCATGACCGGCGAAGGCACCTGCGATGCGTCCGGCAAGGTGATCACGCTCAAGTTCGAGTTCGACGATCCCTTCACCGGCAGCAAGAGCTGGCTGAAGTCCGTCTATCGCATCGATGGACCGGACAAGTACACCATGGAGATGCATCAACCCACCCCCGACGGGAAGGAGTTCAAGAGTCTGGAGCTGGTTCACCGCCGCAGGAAGTGAGCGGCCGGGCTGATCAGCAACCAACCGCGGCCGGCGAGCGGGAAACGGCATCCCGGCCCGCCGGCCGCGAGTTTGCGCCATCGACGAAATCCCCGGCCTGATCCGCGCCGCGGCAGCTATTCGCCGTCGCTCTCCCCCGCCTCCTCCGCCTCCTGCGTCTCTTCCAGCGGGGTCAGCTCCTTGGCCCGCCGGGTGGCGCTGGCGACCCGGTCGGCCGGCAGGATGACGCCGCGGGCGATGTCACCGGCAGAGGCGAGCGCCCGGGCGACGTTGGGCCCGCCGCCGCTGCTGCCCGCATCCGGCATCTGCGTCACCACGATGCCCACAAGCTGCCCGGCTTCGCTGAAAACGGGCAATCCGCCGGAGCCCAGCGGGCTCGAGGGCACGTACAGCTCGCGCGGCTTGCGGGTAATGCCGCCGATGCGCGCCTCGCTCACCACCGCTGCCCGGTCGAAGTACTTGCCCATCCGCTCTACGGCGAGCAGCCGCTGGCCGAGCTCGGCCTTGGCCGATGCGTCGAGATCGATGCAGGCGAACGTGCGCTCGCCCGGCTCGCGGATCTGTATCCAGGCCAGATCCAGCTCGCTGTCGCGGGCGACGAGGCGGGCCTCGAGCCCCTCGTTGTCGTCGCCGGCCAGCACACGCAGGTCCGACGGCGTGGCGGTCATATCGAGGCCGACGTTTCGCGCCACGCGGCTGACGCCGCCGAGCGACGTATTCGAGCAGAGCACGAGGCCTCCCGGATCGACCATTACGCCGGTGATCTCGTTCTCGTTCTCCTGCTCGCCACCCAGTCCGGCGAAACCCGTCAGGCGGATCTTCAGGTTGAACTTCACCGTCACCAGCGCGGGCCCGACCTTGTCCGAGAGCTGCTTGAACAGCGCGGCGTCGTCCGCGCGCGATCCGGCCGGCAACGCGACGAGACCCGCGGCGATCATCAGGCCGACCGCGGCGCGACAGCAACCTGCATGCAGCATGGGATCACTCCTCTTTCTCGCCGGATTCCGCGTCGCCCACCGTCGGGCTCCAGTCCGGCTCTATGTACTGGAAATGCGTCCGCACGCCGCGCAGGACGACGAACTCGATCCGCTCCGGCTGCTCCTCTTCGATCCGCTTCATGACGCGGCGATAGTCCGCCAGGTCGCGGATCGGCGTGTCGCCGATGCGCTGGATCAGGTCGCGCGCCCGCAGGCCTCCCAGGCCCGCCCAGCCGGCCGGCTCGAGCTGCACGACGATCACGCCGGATGTGTCGGCATCCCAGCGATTCTCATCGCGGTCGAAGAACGTGACCTCGCGCACGAACAGCTCGAACGTGCGGTTGCGGTCGGTCGGCGCCTCGGAGGGCTGAATCCGCGTCCGCTCGAGCGGCACGGAGATTTGCAGGCTCTCACCCTGCGACTCGGCCTCACCCGGCCGGAACACGGTCAAAGTCACCTGGCCGTCGATATCGAGCCGCCGCACCAGGCGATGGAACAGGTCGGCATCCTGCATACCCACGGGCCGCAGCGGCTCGCCGTCGAGGTGCGTGATCAGATCGCCGACGCGCAGCTCCGTTCCGGCCGCCTTCGTCCCGGGATAGACGCGCGTGATGCGGAAGCCGATCTGGTCCGGGTGGCCGAGCTGTTCGGCCAGCTTCTGCACGACGGGCTGGACGGCCACGCCGACCCACGCCTTGGGCAGCTCTCGCGGCGGCGGCTCGTCCTCGTCGGGCTTCGGCTTGAGCAGCGTCACGTGGTTCTTGCCCAGCCGCTCGAACTCGACCACGAGGTACTCCGGCAGAGCTTCCGCATCCATGATGCGGTTGTACTGCTCGACGAATTGGTCCAAGTTCTCGACCGGCCGGCCGTCGAGGCGGCGGATCACGTCGCCGTCGGCCAGCGGGGGCTCGGCGAGCTGGGCGGAGCTGCCGGGCCGCACGCCGGTGACGAGCACTCCCAGAGTGCTGGCCAGGCGGCGGTCGCGGGCCATCTTCTCGGTGATATCCTGGGCCGTCAGGCCCCAGCCGCGAAAGGCCGCCTCTTCGCCCGCGTCGCGCTTGAGCTTGACGGTCGTCAGCGTTGTCTCGAGCTCCTGCCCGTCGCGCTCGTAGCGAATCTTGACCTCGGCCCCGATCGGGAAATCCGCCAGCCGCTTGAGGATCGGCGGCACCTGCTCGCCATGCAGCGCCGTGACCGGCTCGCCGTCGATCGCGAGAATCACGTCTCCGGCGTGCAGGCCCGCGGCCGCGGCCGGGCCCTCCCGGTCGATCGAATTGATCAGAACGCCGCGCTCGCGGCCCATCCGCTTGACCGGCTTGAGCGTCAGGCCGAAGCTGCTGCGCGGCACCTCCCCGTGCTCAATCAGTGCCGCGGCGACCGACTTGGCGATGTTGCTCGGGATCGCGAAGCCCATGTCGCCGCCGATGATCATGCCGCGCGTGTTGACGCCGACGATCTCGCCCTTGAGATTGACCAGCGGCCCGCCGCTGTTGCCCGGATTGATCGCCGCGTCGTGCTGAATCCAGCGATTGAACAGCCCGGTTCGCTGGTTCTCATCGAATTGCAGCTCGCCGGTGTCGTCGTCGCGCGTGGCGAGAATGCGCTCCGTGTTCGAGACGATGCCCATCGACACCGAGCGCGACAGCGCCCAGGGGCTGCCCATCGCCATGACCGTGTCGCCGATGACCAGCTCATCGGAGTCGCCGAAGCGCGCGACCGGCAAGGGCATCGACTTGTCCTTCAGCTCGTCGAGATCGAGCTTCAGGACCGCCAGGTCGCATAGCGGATCCTCGCCCACCAGCTCAGCGGTCACCTCCTGCTTGTCCGCCAGCGTCACGCGGAACTTGCGGCCGTTCTGGGCCACGTGGTAGTTCGTCAGCACATACCCGTCCTCGGAGATGATCGTGCCGCTGCCGACCGCGCGGCCCTTCTGCTCCTTGCCCCCGAAGTAGCGCACCGTGATCACGCTGATGTTGACCAGGGCGGGAAAGACTCGGTCGCGGGCCAGCGATGTCATCCGCCGCAGGTCCTCGCGAAGCTGGTCCGCCTTCCGCACTTCGTCCGGTGGCAGCTCAGGCGGCTGCTGCGCCGCGGACGGCACCGACGCGACGATCAGCGCGGCCGCCACGGCGACGCTCAGCGCCCGCCGAACCACTCGCCGGCCCCTGCACGCGACTCGACCTCCGACCTGCGACATTGCGACCTCCCTGTGAGCAAGCGAGAACCCCGCCGGGCCCAGGCCCCGGCCGGCCGCCGGCCGCCAGTCGTCGGCGGACCGGCAGCCCGTGTGCTCGAGCTCCTCGCAAGGCCCGCTCCAGGCATAGTTTATACGCGATCGCCGGGTCTCGGTCGCGAGACCGCGAGCACCGGCCGGCCGGCCGCCGCAATCCCGACTGACATCGCCCCCTGCGAAACACTATACTGGGCGGAGCAGATCGGCCGGCGCTCGCGGCGGGGGGAAGGGCGGCCGTGAGAGGTCTGGGTGTCCGGGCCGATCCGCGAATCTGGACCAACTCAGATACTCGGAAGGAGGCATCGGAATGAAGAGCTTTCTGACACTCCCGATTGGCTGCGGTGCGCTTCTGGCGGCCGCTGCGCTGGCGCCGGCCCCGTTGGCCGCGGACGACTTCACGCCCGTGGTGGTTTTCTCGGTGCACGACGAGCCGGTGGACGGCATGGGCGACACGTTCAACGGGTCGCCGTTCGAGGGGTTGCTGCGGACGCAGTCGACACGGGCGGACCGGGCGATGCAGGAGTTCGACATCAGCGGGCTGGGGGGCGGCACGGTCGCCAGCGCCACGATCACCGGCCACATCGCCAATAACAACGCCGGCGGCACCTGGCCGCGGATGTTCGATTACACGCTCTACAGCGGCAACGGCGTGGCGGACCTGAGCGACTACCAGATCGCCGGCACGGTCGTCGGCACGAGCACGTGGGAGCAGGTCGACCTGCCCAGCGGCCACCCGTTCTCATTCGATGTGACCGGCGCGGTGCAGACGCTGGTCAGCGGCGGGGCGACGCACATCGGCCTGCGCGTGTCCGGCACGTCGGCGAATCTGTTTCCGAGCATTTTGACGGAGAACACGACGCTGACGATCGAGCTCGGCGGCGGCTGTACGGCCGACCTGGACGGTGACGGCGATACGGACTTCGACGATCTGGTGTTGCTGCTAGCCGATTATGGCTGCACCGCGAGCTGCTCGGGCGACGTGGACGGCGACGGGGATACGGATTTCAACGATCTGGTGGCGCTGCTGGGGGATTACGGCTGCTCGTGATTCGAGCGGCGAGCGTGCATGAACCGAGCCGCGACCGTAAGGGAGCGGGCCAGTGCGGTAGCGTCACCCGCGTACACGCGCCGGTACGCGTACACCTTGCGCTGTGAGCGTGCGCTTGTGATAGGTGGATGTCGGCTTGCGCTGCGCGGGACGCGCCGCACCCCCAGCCCGCTCGCTCACGCTCGCGGCTCGGATCATGCCGGCGGAACCCCGCGCTCCCCAACGTGGCGCCGCGTGAAGGCAACGTACGGGCGAGACGCCCGCAGCACCCAATGACTGCGAGCGAGACGCCCACGCTCCCCGGCGACTGCGCCGAGAGCATGCCACCCGCCTGCCCACATCGCCCGCCGCTCAGCGCCCCGCTGAGATCGAACTCAACTCCGCCCGCCGGCTCGGAATCACATCCCACAGCCGCGGCGGCGCCGCCCGTGCATTCGCGCTCGCGCCCGCCGCACCGGCCGAGCCGGCCGCACCGCCCGCCTCGGCCGCGCCGCCAGCGGCCGCCTCGAGCAATCCGCGCCGGAAAGCCAACCGTTTGAGCGGCAGATGCGCGTGGTAGAGCGAGCGTATCCAGGCCGCCTGCATCTCCGCATCGCCGACCAGCGTCGCCGCCGGGCGGCGGACGATGCTCTCCAGCGTCGCCAGCAGCTCGCGCTCGTTGCGGACCTCGCGCTCCACGAACGCGCTGCAATAATCGAGGTAATCCGCATCGAGCTCGCTGCCGTAGATCGCCCGGAAGCACGCCGGGTTGCTTTGCCCGAGCCGCGCCGCCGCCCGCCCGACCGCCCCCTCGCGCCGCAAATAGCTCTCCAGCGTGTAGCGATGATCGTGCACGTTGCGGGCCTGCGGCGCGAACCAGACGCGCAGCCCGTGCCGCTGCTCGAGCCGCCAGGCGAACTCCAGGTCGTCGAAATAGACCGGCTCGATCGCCTCGCAGAACCGCTCCTGCTCGACGTAGCGCCGATGCACCGACAGGTTCAGGTTCCACGCATGCCGGAAGCCGAACCAACCCGGCTCGCGCATGCGGTCATAGAAGAATACCATCGACGTCGACTGGATCATCCGGTCGAAGATCGTCTCGTCCTCGTAGCGCTGCCACTCGGCCAGGCCGACGACCATCGCCGGCCGGTCCAGCGCCGCATGCGCCGCCAGATGCGCCCGGGCGAAATCCGGCTCCACGTACGTGTCGTCGTTGATGAACAGCAGCCACTCGCCGCTCGCCCGCTCCAGCGCCACGTTCTTCGCGGCGCAGATGTTCGCCTGCGGCACGGAGGCCACGTGCAGCTTGAACGGCCAGCGGCCGTCCAGCGTTGCTGCGGGCGGCTCGACCCCGTTGAACACCACGAACACCTCGACGCTTGCCGGCTCGAAGCTCATGCGGCCGATGGCGTCGAGGCACGGCCGCACGAAGTCGGCCGGGCGGTTCGTCGGAATCACGATCGAGATTCTGGGCACACGATTCTCCTCTTACCGGGCGCACGGCCTGGCCGGCGTGGCTGCCGGGCAGCCGCCGGCCAGCCGCAGAATGAGTTCTGCTTGACTGGGGACATGCCGGGCGTCCGCCCCGGCGAAAAAATGCCGCGCGGCCGCCGCGCACTGCCGCCGGCGCGACGCGGCGTAAGACTCATCCGACAGCAGCCGCGCGAGTTCCTCTTCGAGCGCGCCTACGCTCTCGAGCCGCGGCCAGTACTGCGTCTGGCTGCCGACGGAGTCGTCCCAGACGAGCGCATCGGCCAGCACGAGCACAACACGCCCGGCCGCGGAAAGCTCGATCTGCCCGGAGCTGAAGATGTTGCAGAAGACGACGACGTCGGCGTCGGCCGCAGCCTGCTCGAGCGGCAAGTCCGACCGGATCGGCCAGTGCAGTGGCGGCGGCAGTTCGCGATTGACGCGCTCGAAGACGGCCGGGTGATCGAAACGCGGGTGGCACTTGACGGCGAACTGCCACTGCGGATGCCGCGCGGCGAGCCGGCCGAGCTGCACGATGCTCGCCAGGGCGCGCTTCCAGTCCGTCAGCGGCGGGTGGACGAACTTGCTCGGGATTCCCAGGTTGCCGGTGCACAGCAGGATGCGGCGTTGCCCGGCCGGGCCGGCCGGCGCCGACTCGCGCGAGGCGGGATGAGCCGGCGCAAGACTCGGCTTTGTGACGTGCACGCGCTGCGCTTCGAACCCGGCCTGCACGAGCCGCTGCGCATGCCGCTCGCCGCAGGTCGCTACGTGCACGCCGCCCGGAAGACTCTCATACCAGCGCCGCAGACCGCAGACGCTCAATCCGTGCGGCAGCACGAGGCTCGGCACGCCCTCGGCCGCCATCAGGTCGAGCAGCGGGCTGTGGTAGTTCGCGACGAACGCGGCCGGCCGGCACTGCGCGATCCACCGCCTCCACGCGGCCGACTGTGCCGCAATCCGCTGAACATACTCGCCGAAGAGAAACTCGTAATGGCTGCGCAAGTGCGGATTGGCGAAAACCGTCCGCAGCACGACATCCGTCAGCCGGACCGCGTGCTGCTCGAAACGCAGCCGCGCGGCGGCACTGATGCCCCGTGTGTCGATACCCGCGGCCGGCGGCGCGAGCTGCGATTCGTGCAACACGGGATGGCCCAGCCCGCGAGCCGACTCGAGGTCCGTCCGCTCCGCCCACTTGTACACCTGCACGGCCGCGAGCCGGCCGTCCCCTATGAGCTCGCGAACCAGCGGAAGCTGCCGTGGCAGGTCGCTGCCGTTGGCCTGAAAGAGCACGAACGGGCGCGCTGTCAGCTCGCTCGCGAGATTTACCGCCGGCAGGTCCGACTGCGTCCGTTCGCGGATCTCGTCATGAAACGCCGCGCCGCCGCGCTCGCGCCCGCACGAAACGCGCCGCACTGGCAGCCCGAGATGCTCTGCCACGCCCGCCGCGACGGCCGCCATCGCCGCGAACTCGCGGCTTTCGGCCGGTTGATCGAGCGCGTGGCCGACCTCCTGGTCCGTGGTGACGATCGCCGCCGGATCGAGCCGCTCCGCCGCGCGCCGAACGACGTACGCCGCCCAAACCAGCCGGCTGATCCACGATGCATGCCGGAAGCCCGCACATTGCAGCAGATCGACCGAGCCGAACGGCGCCCGGGCTGCCTCGCGCCAGAACGCCCACGCGCTCTCGTCCAGCGCGTGCACTGCCTCTCGCTCGTCATGCCCGACGACGTCCCACGTCGTCACGTGCTCGCGGCCGAGCTCCAGGAGTCGCAGATGCAGGTCAGGGTCGTGTACCAGCAGTTGCCCGCCAGCGCCTGCGGCGTCCATGGCCGCGACATCCGCTTCATTCAACGCGACCAGCAGCGGCGCTCGTCCGTCCACCGACATTCCCCGCTCAGGCTCGTTTTTCCATCGCCAGCGCCAGATGACACGCCGCCACCGGCCGGTACCGCCCGCTCGGCAGAATTACCTGCTCCACGAACTGGGCCGGCGCCGGCCGGGCCGGCTCGTAGCCCAGGTGCGCCAGCGGGTAGACATCGTGCATCACCAGCAACCCGCCGGGCGCCAGCAGCCGGTCGCACACCTGGTAGTCCTGCCGCACGTAGGGCTGCTCGTGCAACCCGTCGATGAATGCCATGCACGCAACGCCGTCGGCCAGCAACCCGCCGGATTCAGCCGCCCCACGATGCACCTGCACCAGCCGCCGCCGCTGCCCGACGGCTGAGACGTTGGCCAGCGCGATCTCCGCCTGCGCCGGCCACAATTCATTGGGATCGAAACTGACGACGAGGCTGTTCAAGCCGCGATCCGCGAGCGCCGCCGCGATCGCAGCCGTCGACCGGCCCTGATAGGAGCCGATCTCGATCGCGTGCAATCCATCCCGGCCGGCCCGCCTTGCCGCCCAGTCCAGCAGAAGCAGCTCCACGACGGACATCCACCCGTGCGCGTGGTCGCTCAATCGCCGTATTCGGTCGAGAATGGCCGCGCCGTCTCCGCCGCCGTCCGCCGAAGTGCGCGGCGGGCGCGGCAGGCTCTGGACGAACTCCTCAAACAACGCATACGCCGCGGCGACGTCCTCGCCGCCCGGCCGCTCCAACGAGAGCAAGACCGCCCGCAACGTGCGCCGGTCGTCGCGCGAGTACGCGCGATAGTGCCGCGCGGCCGACTCACCCGCGTCGAATTCGACCCGCCCCAGGAAGCAGTTCAGCTCCGGATACTCCCCCGCCACGGTCGCGACATCGAACCAGCCGAGCGGCCGCAGCACGCGCCGCCGCGCGACGCCCCGCCGCGGTGCGACCCGCAATGCACCCTCTTCGAGCTCGAATGTGAACTGCCCGGCCACCTCCGGCGTCGCCAGATAGCGCACAGCGTGCCGCCCTGAATCGGCGCAGAGCTCGACCAGCCCGCTCGAAAGTGTCGAGAGCATACTCCCCCGCTATCGGAACCCACCTGCCCGCTCATTGAGACCGGCGGTCTTCGCGCGAGAGCCTGCCCGAGGCCGATCCGCCCGCCGATAAGAGGGAGGTTGTCACAGCGCGCCCGCCGCCGCTCCGCGCGCTTCGAGCCAGCCAGACCCGCAGCGGGAGTACGCCCCCTTGACCATCGCCGAACTGAGGAACCAACTTCTGGCTGCGTTTTCGCGTGGCGACGCCTACGCGTTTCTGGGCCAGGCCCTCCCCTATCTGCGCCAGCACCCGGCGGATGATGCGATTCGGCTGGCGGCCGTCAGCTCGCTGGCCCGCCTGGGGCTGTTCGCCCCTGCCGCGGACCTCGGCAGCGAGCTGCCGGCCCTGCTGGAGCGCAACGCGGAGCTGCGCCAGGCGGTCGAGACGCTCCGCCGTCAGCCGGACGCGCAGCTCTCGCCGGAGACCGTCGCCGCACAGCTCGCCGCGAATCTCGAGCCCGCCGCCGAGCGCTCGGCGTCCTGCCGGCAACACGCAGAGGAGATCCGCGCCGCCGCCGAGCGAATCGAGCTTTTCCGCTGCAACGATGGCAACGTGCTGCCGGCCGTCCGTGACGCGGCGGGCGTGCGGACCTGGCTACCGGCCTTTTTCGACGAGCAGGCTGGCGCAAGAAATGCCAATATCCTGCCGGCGGCGGGATCGCTACTGTGCCATCCCTACCTGATCGAGGGCTGCGGCACGGGCCCGCTGATTCGCCGCGTTTTCGACGGCACGCAGCAGATGTTCCTCACCTATCAGCCGCGGATTCACGTGGTCGAGCCGAATCTCGCCCAGCTCGCCGCGTGGCTCGGGGCGGCCAACTGGCGCGACCTGCTGGACAGCGGCCGCGTGATGCTCTGGGTCGGCCCGCGGGCCGTCGAAGGGCTGCTCGCCTGGCACCGCGCCCACCCCGACCAGCCGCCGCCGACCTGCGTGATTCGACAGCCGGGTTGGGGCCCGTCGGCCCGGCCGCTTTGCAGCGATGTGCCGGCGATTCTGGCGGCCGAAGTTGATCAGGCCGTGCATTCGACCCGCGAGCGGATCGCCGCGTGGCGCCCGCGGGAGGAGGCCGCGGCCTTCTTCGCCAGCCGCTTCGCACAGCACACGCAGGGCGGCCTGCGGATTCTCGGCATCACCAGCCGCTATACGACCTTCCTGCAATACTCGATGCGCGATATCGGCGACGCGGCCCGCCGCGCCGGGCACGAATTCGAGCTGCTGATCGAGCCCGACGCGCACACACCCGTGATCACCCGCCCGCGGATTCTCGCGCGGATCGAGCAGTTTCAGCCCGACATGATCCTGATGATCGATCACCACCGGCACGAATACGGCCCGACCTATGACTTCCCCGTGCCGTTCTGCAACTGGATACAGGACGAGCTGCCGCACCTGTTTCAACCCGGCGTCGGCGAGCGGCTGGGTCCGTTCGACCTGGTGGTCGGTCACATTTCCCGCGCCCGCGGGCAGGCGGCGCGCTACCCCTGGAGCCAATGCCGCGCGCTTCCGATCCCGGTCAACACGCGCGTCTTCTCCGCCGATCCGATCGGCCGCGACGAGCTCGCTCGCTACGCCTGCGACGTGTCCTTCGTCTCGAATTGCTCAACGACGGCGGCTCAGCACCTGGCCGAGACGCTCGAACGTACGCCGCAGCCCGAGATACGCCGCGTCCTGACGGTCTTCGCCCAGCAGGTCGAGGCCGCCGTCACGCAGGGCCGAGCGCCGGTCTGCCCCGCCCAGCTCAACGCGCTGATCGACGCGACGGCCCGCGAGCAGGGCGTGACGCTGCCGCCCGATTTCATCGATCACGTCCGCCGCGTATTCGCCGACAAGCTGCTGAACATTCACTATCGCCAGCAACCCTTGATCTGGGCGGCCGAGATGGGCGTCGACCTGCACCTTTATGGCCGCGGCTGGGAGAACCACCCGCAGCTCAGCCGCTTCGCCCGCGGCGTGGCCCAGAACGGCCGGGAGCTGCGCTGCGTCTTTCAAGCGTCGCGCATCAATCTCCAGATGCTGCCCACCGGCGCGATCCATCAGCGGCTGATGGAGGGGCTGGCCAGCGGCGGCTTCTTCCTGATGCGGCGCAGTGCGTTCGATATCTCCGGCGGGCTTTCGCAGCGAATCGCCGTCCGCGTGCGCGAGCTGGGCATCCGCAGTGAAGCGGAGCTCTGGGAGACGGCGGACGAAACGCTGGCCCGCGATGTCCGCGAGCTGAACGGCCTGCTCTATGCCCCCGGGCGGCTCTATGACGGCTTCGTCGCTGATCTGGACGCGGCCGAGCAGCGCGGATACCGCATGGAGGCCGGCAGCCTGCTGCCCGAATACGACCGCGTGAACTTCGCCACACGCGAGCATTTCCAGCAGCTCGTGGCGGCCTACCTCGCCGACGAAAACGCCCGCCACTGCATCGTGCAGCGGCAACGCGAATGCGTGCTGAGGATCTTCACCTATGACGCGGCCCTGCGGCGGATTCTCGATTTTGCCGCCGAACACTTCGCGGCCCTCGCTGCGGCGCAACCCGCGAGCGCGGCCGTCACCGTCTGACCGCTCGCAGCCCGCTACATCCGCAGCGCCGCCTCATACGCCGCGCAGGTCTTCTGCACGAACTGGGCCCACGTGAACCGCGCCGCCTGGGCCAATCCCCGCGTGCTCAGCTCCGCCCGCAGCTCCGGCTCCTCCACCACGCGCCGCATCGCCCCGCTCCACGCATCGACATCGTTCGGCTCCAGCAGGATGCCCGCCTCGCCCGCCACCTCCGGCAGCGACGCCGCGTTCGAAACGATCACCGGCGCCCCGCACGCCATCGCCTCCAGCGGCGGCAGCCCGAATCCTTCGTAGAAGCTCGGCCACACGAGCGCTGCACAAGCCGAGTACAGGCACGCAAGTTGCTCGTCGTGCATGTAACCCAGCAGCCGCACGTGCTCAGCCAGCGACCGCTCGGCGAGCTTCTCGCGAAGCTGCTCCGCCTTCCAGCCCCACGCACCCGCCACCAGCAGCGGACACTCGCGCCGCAGCGACGCCGGCAGCCGGCCGTATGCATCCAGCAGGCCCGTGACGTTCTTGCGCGGCTCGAGCGTGCCCACGAACAGCAGGAATCGCTCCGGCACGCCGAGCCGCGACCGCGTCTCGGCGATCTGCTCCGGCGAATGCGGCCGAAAAGCCGCCCGTGCCGCCTGGTAGGTCACGTGCACGCGATCCGGCCCGATGCCGCAGTGCCGGCACAGCTCGCCCTTCGTGAACTCCGAGGCCGCCAGGAACTGCCGCGTCTGCCGCACCCCCTGCTCGAACTCCCGCTCGTACCACCGCACACGATCCGCCGGATGCCACTGCGGGTGCAGCACCACCGACAGGTCGTGGATCGTCGTCACCGTCGGCCGGCCGCAGCGGATCGGAATGTGATTCGGCTCGTGGTATACGTCGTAGCCCCTCGCCACGCTCGCGAACAGCCAGCGATAGCCGCTCTGAAGCAGCGACCGCAGCCACCACGGATAGCGCGACCCGCTCAGGTCGCGCGGGTGCTGCGGACCGCCGGCTGGCGCGGGCGGATCGGGCGGGCGCAGCCGCTGGCGCCAGTCGCCGCGCTTCACATACGTGTAGAGGAACGGCGCCAGCCGCACGCCCTCCGCGTGCGTTTCGGCCTGCAACAGAAGTTGTGCGATGTAGTTCCCGACGCCGGTCAGCGTCCGCGAAAGCGCCCGGTCATTCAGCAGTACGCGCACCGCCACCTCGAATCCGGCCCCGCCGACCGGGCGGATTCTACTGGCCGCGCGCAAAAGCGTCGGCGCCGCGGCCGCCTTTCCGCAACCGCGACGCCGACGCCGCCGCACGCTCGAGTTCCGCGTCGGTTACGCGAAGGCGAACAGCGCCGCCCACAACCCGAGAATCAGCAACACAAAGGCGCCCCAGAACATACGCACAGCCTCCTGACCGCAAGACGCGGTCGAACATGACAATGCCGGCCGCCTCCGCCGCGGCACCTGCCCGCGCGAGTCGTCCGGTCGAGTCCCACCAAACGCCCAAACGTGTACGACATCTTATCGGCCATCCCGCGCAAACTCTGCAATCCGCCCGGTCGCGATTCGGCCGGCCGGCGGGTAAACTTCCCGCACTCGCCGGATTTCTGCCCGGCCACCCTCCCTGCGGGCGGCTGACCGGAGGCCGGCCGGCGGTGCCCCAAGAATGACGTAACCTCTGGAGAGAGAACATGTTACGCAAGTTTGTAATGCTGCTCGCGGCGAGCCTCGTGGCCGCCCCGGCGAGCGCCTGGGACGCCCACGGCCATCGCACCATCACGTATCTGGCGCTCGATGGCCTGCCGGCCGAGGCGCCCGACTGGCTGCGCGACGCCCAGGTCCGCGACCGCATCGCCTTCCAGGCCAGCGAGGTCGACCGCTGGCGCGGCTGGCCGTCGCCGGTGCTCGGCCACGTCAACAAGCCCGATCACTATCTCGACATCGAGCTGCTCGAGCAGTTCGGCCTGACGCTCGAGACGGTGCCGAAGCTGCGGAACGAGTATCTGCGGGCGATGATGATCTCCAAGCACCTGCACCCGGAGATGGTCGACCCGTATGAGGCTGAGAAGGACCCGGACCGCAGCAAGGAGTGGCCGGGGATGGGGCTGCATGCCGTGGCCGAGACGTACGCCCGGCTCCAGGCCAGCCTCATGGTCTATCGCGCCCTGGAGCGGATCAACGACCCACAGCGTGCTTTCCAGCTCGCCCAGGCGCGCGAGAACGTGATCTACCAGATGGGCATCCTCAGCCACTTCGTCGGCGACCTGGCCCAGCCGCTGCACACGACCAGGCACTTCAACGGCTGGGTGGGCGAGAACCCGGCCGGGTACACGACCGACCGCAAGTTTCACTCCTACATCGACGGCGGTGTGCTGCGGCACCATCGAATCGATTACGCGGCCGTCAGGCCACTGGTGAGGTACGACGTCAAGCTCGACCGTCGCGATCCGTGGAACGACATGCTCGCGTACATTTGCCGCTCGCATGAGCAAGTCGAGCCGCTCTATCGAATGCAGCGCGACGGCACGCTCGACTCCGAGCCCGGCCGCGAGCTGATCCTCAGCCGCCTGAGCGATGCGTCCGCCACGCTGTCCGCGCTCTATTGGGCCGCGTACACCAGCGCCTCGCCGACCGAAAAGCAGGTCGCCGACATCGTCTTCTTCGACAATCTCCAGGCGGGCGATCTGCCCGGCCGTCCGGCCGAGAAGCCGGCCGAGCCCGTCGAAACGCCCAAGGCCGGCGAACCGGCCGGCCGCGGCGAGTAGGCCGGGTTCGCGGCTGAGGCTGCGATTTGCTCTCGGCACCGCGGGCGGGGATCATGATGTCGTGCCCGCTCCACGTGTGGCACCGGTTCTCAACCGGTGCGGATGGGGCATTGCTTTGCAGCCAGAGTTCGCATGCCGAATCGTTATCCCGTGCAGCTTTCTGCACCGGTTCAAAGGAGCCTACGATGTCTCGCCGCAAGCCCCCGCTACCGTCTGTCGTCGCCGTTGCCCTGACACTCCTGCTCGCACCGCTCGCAGCCGCGCAATCCGGCGCGAAGCCGTCCGCGACGGGCAAGTCCGCGCTCTCGCCCGTCGAGAAGGCCGCCGGCTGGCAGGTGCTCTTCGACGGCAGCTCAACCGACGCCTGGCGCGGCTATCGCCAGGAAGGTTTTCCCGCCAAGGGCTGGCTGATCGAAGACGGCCTGCTCAAGTGCACCGGCCAGGGCGGCGGCGACATCATCACGCGGGAGCAGTATGGCGACTTCGAGCTGGAGCTGGAGTTCAGGCTTCAGAGCAAGGGCAACAGCGGCATCATGTACCGCGTCTCCGAGAAGCACGGCGCGTCGTGGCAGACCGGGCCGGAGTATCAGCTTCTCGACGACGCCGGGCACAACTTCGAGCCGACCCACATCCACTCGACGGCCGCGCTCTATGATCTCTATCCGCCCTCGGCCGACAAGCAGCTCCGCCCGCCGGGCGAGTTCAACACCGCCCGCATCTGGCTCAAGGACGGCCTGCTCAAGCATTTCCTCAACGGCCGCAAGGTGCTCGAGTGCCGCATCGACTCGCCGGAGTGGAAGGAGAAGATCGCCGGCAGCAAGTTCGCCCGCTACGAGGGCTTCGGCGTGCTGCCGCGCGGGCACATCGCCCTCCAGGACCACGGCGCCGCGTTGTGGTTCCGCAACATCCGCGTCCGCAGCCTCGACGCCCCCCTGCCGCGGCAGGTGACACTCTTCGACGGGCACGGGCTGGACGCCTGGGCGGCGCATTTGCCGGAGGGCACGAAGCTGGAGGATGTCTGGACAGTGCGCGACGGCGTGCTGGTCTGCAAGGGCAACCCGCCGGGCTACATCTACACCAGGGACGACTTCGCCAGCTACGTGCTCAAGCTCGAGTGGCGCTGGAACCCCGAGACGAAGCAGACCGGCAACAGCGGTGTGCTGCTGCGCGTCGTCGGCCCGCACAAGGTCTGGCCGCGCTGCGTCGAGGCGCAATTGCAGGCCGACAACGCGGGTGATTTCTGGAATATCGACGAGTTCCCGATGCAGGTCGTCGCGGAGCGCACGAGCGGGCGGAACACGAAGAAGACGCACCACGCCGAGCGGCCGGTCGGCGAGTGGAACGAGTATGAGATCATCGTCGCCGGCCCGCGGATCACGCTGAACGTCAACGGCGAGACGCTCAACGAGGCGTGGGACGTGCAGGAGACGCCGGGCAGGATCGCGCTTCAGTCCGAGGGCACGGAGATTCACTTCCGCGACATTCGGCTGTCGCCGCTGAAGTAGGCTAGCTCTCTAGGAAGAGCTGCCCTGGCGCGCGGGTGTGGAGTTGGTGAGGGACGAAGGGATTAAGGGATTGAGGGATTGAGGGGCCGGCGGAGGTGGGTTCGGTCTGCCGGCCGAGGGTTGTGGCCAGCTGCGTGGCATGTGCAAGCGCAGCGTGCCCGCAAGCCCACTGCCCCCAGCGTGGAGGAACGGTCATCGCTGGTGCGGGATTCCCATCTCGCACCCGATGAGCATTTCGAGAAGTGCCAGTCCTTCGGAGCGCGCCACGCTCATCAGAGAGTGCCCGGTCCCTTGGGAAGTGTGGCACCGGCTAATAGCCGGTGCACTGTTCCGCTGCTGCGGGGTCGAGGTACGGCAAAGATCCGCTTTGACGCCGCTGCTGCCGCAAAGTCGAGGTACGGCAAAGATTCTCTTTGCCGCCGCCTTGAGACTGGGCGACCGGCCTCTGGCCGGCCGCCGTCCGGCCGCGGAGCGGCCGAGGGC
>CAZXUI010000024.1:0-52942 GCA_964643885.1 uncultured Planctomycetales bacterium | reverse complement strand
AGACCGGTCCCCCAATCAGACCGGTCAGAGACCGGTCCCCCAAATCAGACCGGTCAGAGACCGGTCCCCCAATCAGACCGGTCGGAGACCGGTCCCCCACCTGCGGAGCGGCGGCCGCTCGGCTAGAATCCTGCCGCATGGCCACCGCATCCCAAAAGCCGCAGGCTGAGCCGCTGCTCTCGCCGGAGTTCATGACGCGGCTGGACCGGCTCGAGTTGCTGAGCCGCAAGATCTTCGCCGGGCGGATGAAGGGCGAGCGTCGCAGCAAGCGGAAGGGCGAGAGCGTCGAGTTCGCCGACTACCGCAACTACGTCGTCGGCGATGACCTGCGCTTCCTGGACTGGAATATCTACGCCCGGCTGGAGCGGCTGCTGATCAAGCTCTTCATGGAAGAGGAGGACCTGAACGTCACGGTCCTGTTCGACGTCTCGCGGAGCATGGATTGGGGCGACCCGCACAAGGGGCTCTATGCCAAGCGGGTGGCCGCGGCATTGGCGTACATCGGGCTCGTAAACTTTGACCGGGTAAGCCTTTACGGCTACGCGAACCAGCTATCGCACGAGATGCGGGGGGTGCGCGGGCGGCGGCTGGTGTCGCAGGTAATCCGTTTCCTGGAGCAGATTCCCTACGGCGGGCCGTCCTACTTCTCGGCCGTGGCCAAGCGCTTCGCCACGCAGCACAAAGGGGGCGGCGTGGTGGTCGTGGTGAGCGATTTTCTGGACAAGGGGGGGTACGCGGACGGTCTGCGGTACCTGCTGAGCCGCAACCTGGATATCTACGTGATCCAGGTGCTCAGCCCGGAGGAGATCGACCCGACGCTGGCGGGGGACCTGAAGCTGGTCGACGTGGAAGATGAGGATGTCGCAGAGGTTACGATCAGCAAGCCGCTGCTGGGCAAGTACAAGGCGATGCTGACGGGCTACTGCACCAGCCTGAAAGATTACTGCACGCAGCGGGGAATTACGTACCTGTTTACCAGTACGCGCGTACCCTTCGACACCCTGGTGATGTCCTATTTGCGGCAGCGCGGCCTGCTGCGGTGACACGGGGGGCGCCGGCGTCCGAATGACCCGATGAACCTGCTTCAACCCTGGGTGCTGATCACCGCGGCGGCCATCACGGTGCCGCTGCTGCTGCTGCTCTACTTTCTGAAGCTGCGGCGGCGGGAGCAGACCATCTCGTCGACGCTGTTGTGGAAGCGGGCGGTGCAGGACCTTCAGGTCAACGCGCCGTTCCAGCGGCTGCGGAAGAACCTGCTGCTGTTTCTGCAATTGCTGGTGCTGCTGGCGTGTGCCGTGGCGCTGGCCCGGCCGGTGGTGCAGTCGACGATCAGCAACGAGAAGAGCGTGGTGATTCTGATCGACCGGTCGGGGTCGATGAACACGCGCGAGGGGGAGCAGACGCGGCTGGAGATCGCCAAGGACCAGGCGGTGCGGCTGGTCCGCACGCTGAACCGGACGGGCAGCTCGTGGTTCTCGTTCTCCGGGCCGCAGGACGCGACCCGCGCCATGGTGATCGCCTTCGCCGACCGGGCGACGATCGTCTCGCCCTTTACGACTAACACGAGCGACCTGATTCCGTTGATCGAGGCGATCGAGCCGACCGACGGACCGACGCACCTGCGCGAGGCGCTGGAGCTGGCCGAGGCGTACTCGATGATCACGCGGGTCGAGATGCGGCCGAACGTCGATGCGCCGGCCTCGCGGCTGGTCGTGATGACGGACGGGAACATCGCCGACCTGGATCAGATCGTGCTGCGCTCGGGGTCGATCGAGCAGATCCGCATCGGCCAGCAGCGCGACAACGCCGGCATCACGGCGATGCGATTGCAGCGCAACTACGAGCGGCCGGAGGAGCTGAGCGTATTCCTCCAGGTGCAGAACTTCGGGCCCGAGGCGGTGACGTCGGATCTCTCGCTGTACGTGGGCGCGGGCCCGGCGGCGATGTCGCTCAGCAGCGTGCAGACGGTGGAGCTGGGTCCGGCGCGGGCGCGGTCGCGGCCGGATGCGGCCGGGGCGGAGGGCGAGGAGGCGGCCGGGGCGGCGGTGCCGTCGCCGGCGGAGGAGAATGAGAGCCGTGATGCGGTCTCGCTGACGTTCGAGTTGACGATGCCGACGTCGGGGCTGGTCGAGGCGCGGCTGGCGCGTGGCGACGCGCTGGAGTTCGACAATCGTGCCTTCGCGGTGGTGCCCGCGCCGCGGCGGCTACAGGTGCTGCTGGTCAGTGCGGGGAACTTCTTTCTGGAGAGCGCGCTGGTCGGCCAGCCGATCGAGAAGCTGACCTACTGGACGCCGCAGCAGTATGAGAGCAAGCCTGCGGCGGAGCTGGAGGTGAACGGCCAGTGCCTGTTCGACGTGGTGATCTTCGACAAGCACGACACGGCCCGGCTGCCGGCGGGGAACTACCTGTTCATCGGCTGCGTGCCGAAGGTGGAGAACGTCGAGCGCGGCGAGGAGCTGGCCAATCACGCGGTGATGTGGTGGGACGAGACGCACGCGCTGCTCCGCAACGTGGCGATGGAGCCGATTATCGCCGCGCGGGGGTTCGAGCTGCGGCTGCCGCAGACGGCCGAGAAGATCGCCGAGGGTCCGCGCGGGCCGCTGCTGGCGCGCTATTCGCGCGACGGGCGGCAGTTTCTGATTCTGACGTTCGCGGTCGAGGATACGAACTGGTTCCTGCAATCGGGCTTCCCGATCTTCGCGTACAATGCCCTGCGGTACCTCGGCAGCGGCGGCACGATCGAGGAGCAGGCGTCGCTGGCGCCCGGGTCGAGCGTGCGGATTCCCGCGCCGGCGAACGTATCGAGCGTGCGGGTGGTTGATCCGGCCGGGCGGACGAGCGAGGTGCCGGTGGGGGAGGATGGCGTGGCCCGCTTCGCCGGGACGAACCGCGCCGGTGTGTACCAGGTTCAGCCGGGCGTCGAGGGGCGAGACCTCGTGGCGGTGAATCTGGAGGACCCGCACGAGAGCCGGATCACACCGACATCCATGACGGTGGGCGGGGTGAACGTGGCGCAGGGCGAGGCGATTCGGACCTCGACGCCGGAGGTGTGGCGCTGGTTCGTAGGCGCGGCGCTGCTGATTCTCATGATCGAGTGGTACATCTACAATCGCCGCGTGATGATCTGACGCACCGCCTGAGGGGCGGGAGGATGAACAAGCGATGAATGGAGCGCCGCAGAGCGTGCTCAAGCCGGGACAGAAGATCCGCGTGTTTCAGGAAGTGGACCGCCGCGAGGGCAACTGGACCAACGAGGTTGTCGGGACGGTCGTGGCGGTGACGGCGGAGAAGACGGGGAGCTGGTTCGCCCACGGCAAGGATGACCGCTTCTGGCTGTGGCGGGTCCGATTGCGCAAGGAGGACGGCGAGCTCACCACGCTGACGGTCGACCAGTACACGCGCTTCGAGATTCTCAGCGACGTGCCGGAACCGGCGGCCGGGTGACCCACGCTTGCGGCGGACGTAGAGCCGTGAGATCAGGGCGGCCGTCCGCGGGGAACGGAGCGCGGGTCGGCGTTGTCCCAGTACTGCCGCGGTCCCAGCCGCAGGCCGATCAGGCGACGTGGGGGGATGAGCTCTCGGGTGGCTTCAAGCCACCGGCTACGTTCTTTTCCTAAACAGGCAAGAGCGACCGGTCGGAGACCGGTCGTCCAGTGACCGGTCAGAGACCGGTCCCCCATTTCAGGCGCGGCCGATTCTGATCGCGGTCCCGCGCGAACGCCGGCCACGCCGCGACCTGCCACCTGCCACCTGTCACCTGTCACCCGTCACATGTCACCCGTCACATGTCACCTGTCACCCGTCACTTGTCACCCGCTCCTGGCGGCTCACCGCTAGGCCGCCGGGAATAAAGCCTTACCCGCGGATCGACCGATAGTACGCGCATGAACCCCCTTCAGCTCGAGCCCCGAGGCGAGACGTTTCTGGCGGCCGCGACGGCCGGCGCGGCCGTGCTGCCTGCGGCGTCGGGTGCGGGCGGCCGGATGCGGGGACAGGCTCCGGGGCGACAGCGACGTACGTCGCACCGGGTTCCGTGCCGGGTGCGGGTGACCGATGAATCGTCGGGGTCGGCGATGGCGCTGGTGGGGGAGACGGTAAATCTGTCTGCCCGCGGGTTGGCCGTTCGGCTCGCGCGTGAGCTGGCGCCCGGGGCCGCGGTCGAGGTGCTCTTTCCGCACGTGGACGGCGAGCCGGTCGTGATGCTCGGGCGGGTGGTGCACACGCGGCGCGTATTGACGGCGACGTTCGAGGTCGGCGTGGAGTTCGGCGTCGAGCTTCGGCCGGAGTGAGCCGCGCGGCCGGCGGCCGAAGGTGGCGGTCTACTTGATCTCAAGCACCAGGTTAGCGTAGTAGGTGCGGTCGAGCCGCTCGACGCCGGGTTGCGGTAGCGAGTCGTACTCGAGCAGCACGCCGAACTTCAGCTTCCACGTGTCCTGATCACCGAGGGGAATCGTGATCGCGCTGTCGTTGACGAGCCGGTAGTCGCGGAACTCGTCGAAGGTCGGGGTGTAGCTCAGGTCATCGGTGAAGCGCAGCCAGGGGACGATGTCGAGGCGGTAGTTCAGCGACGCATCGAGGATCGCCTCGCTGGCGCTGCTGCCGTCCATGAAGCTCTCGTGGCGAAAGCCCGGGCCGACGGCGGTTTTCAGCTCGTGCCACTCCTCTCGGATCCAGTAGAAGCCCGGGCCGGTCGAGATCGTCGCCCGCAGATCGAGATTCTCGAACTCGTCATATTCGAGCTCGCCGCGGGCGAACCAGAGAAAACGCGGCGTGAACGAGTATTCGTAGTACGCTCCGCCGATGACCTCGGCGGCGTCGCGGACATCGTCGTTCTCGCCGTATTCTCCCGAGACGTAGAAGCGCAGCAGGTCGGTTTCGCTCTTGCGGCGCAGCTCGCCCTTGCCGCGGAAGTCGACGGAGTCGGTGTTGCCCTCCTGCATGACGAATCCGGCCTCGAAGGTGGCCGACCACTTGGGCTGTTTGGCGAGGATGTCCGACTCGATCTTCTTCATCTGCTGCTCGAGCGCGAGCAGCTCGGGGTTCTTCTCGCCCTCGGGCCAGATGGCGTGGATCTTCTCGGGCAGGATCGGGATGCCGCCCATCTCGGTCTGCACGACGATGCGGTCGACTTCGGGCTTCCACTCGACCTTGCCGACGAGCACGTCGCCGCTGGTCATGCCGACGTTGACGCGCTCGTCGGTCTCGATCTGCGTGATCATGGCGCTGTCGAGCTCAATCGTGCCGGCGAACTTGGTATGCAGCACGAGCTTGCCGTCGGCCAGCCGCTCTACCCGGCCGATCAGGCGGCTGCCGTCGCTGAGCGTGACGATATCCGCGCCGGCCGCGCAGACGAGGGCCGCCGCGAGCAGCGCACCGTAGTATGCGTTGACGAGCCTTCGGGGCATGACTTCATCCGCCCAGCGACGCTTGACGAGGCCACATCCGGCCGGACGCGCGGGTGCGCCGGCTCCGCGCGGCCGGCTCCCGTGCGGGACGGGCCGGGCGATGCGCCGTCGGCCGCTCCGCCTGCTGCCGGCAGCGTCGCGACTAAGGATCCTCTTCGCCGGTGAGCCGGTCGAAGGCGTAGTCGATGCCCTGGTCGATGAGCTGCTCGAGCGGGCCGAGCAGCGCGGAGCGGACCAGGAAGGTGACGACTTCGCGCCCGTCGAGTGTGACTGTGGATGTGGCCTCGAACTCCCCGAAATCGCACGAGCCGAATGGAAACGCGAGTGCCAGACCGCTGGATGCGAGCAGAGCGCCGCGCCGCGCGCGTAGTTGCCAGTGTGCAAGTCTCACGCCGTTCTCCTTGCGCTTCGTCTTGTACGTCGATGAGTGCGTGACCCAAGCGCGGCGGCCGGAAAACCGCCCAACCGACCGGTAACCGCGCAACGACCAGGCTGGCATTCCCTGTTCGCGTGGCACCATACTGCGGCCGGTGCGGCGCGCCAAGACGAAAATCGGCAACCGCGCGAGCTGCCGCTGCTGCGGCCGCCTCGTGGCGCGGCGCGATGGGAGACTACGGCACGGGCTCTTCGGCGGTCTTGACGCGCTCGATCACCGCCTGCGTGGAAGGCACCTCGAGACCGGGCGGAACGCGGTCGTTGCGCATGAGGATGTAGATGTTCGACGGCACGTAGTCGAACGCGACGGTGTAGTTCTGCTTGAGGAACGGGCCGAGCCACTGGCCGAGCGAGTCGATCGGGTCGTCGGTCAGGCCGGGGTTGGTCAGTAAGAGATATTCGCCGGCGTACATGACGATCGCAGCCGGCGGATCGGCCGAGAGCGTGCGGATCATCTCCTGGCGGATCGCCTCGGCCTCGGGCGTGTAGTAGAGCTGGCCGATCTTCTCCGTGGTGGTGTAGCGCGAGGCGTTCAGGCGCCGCGCGTGCAGATAGACGCCCGGCATGTAGCCGAAGCACTGGATGCGCTCGTCGGGGCGGGTCAGGCGGGCGACTTGGTCGCCGAGGTCCTCCCACTCGGCCCGCCTGCCCTGCTCGAAGCGATAGACCCAGACCTGGCTGAGCTCCTCGACGTGCCGGTCGAAGGCGCTGACGGCGCCGTAGATCATGACGATGAAGGCGAGCGTGACCCAGATGCGCTGCTGCATGCGGCGGGTCGTGCCGATTTCGGTGCGGAGGACGTTGATCGTGTAGCCGGCGATGAGCATGAGCGGCGGAATCACCGGTACCAGGTAGTGCTCGAACGCGTGCGGCGAGAGGACGGCGCCGTAGAAGGCGACGCCGAACCAGCCGCAGAAAAGCAGGAAATAGCGCGGACAGACGGCGCCGAAGCGCTTGATCGGTGATTCGATGTCGGCCGGGCGCAGGTGCGGCCGGACCCACCAGAACAGCGCGTGCAGCACGCCGGCCACGCCCAGGAGCATCGGCACGCGCAGGATCGGGTCCATGTGCTGGCGGAGCCAGTAGCGGTTGGCGAAGTTGTCCAGCAGGCGGCTGCTTCCGGCCGCGAAATAGGCCTGGTTGAACTCGAAGGTGGCGTAGATGGCGTCGTCGAGGGCGCCCTGGGCGGCCAGCGCGGCGGCCGCGAGGCCGACGGGGATCGCGCAGCCGACCGCCAGCAGGACGCACCGCCGCAGGCCGACGCGCCAGTTCAGATCACCCATGAGTACGAGCAGGATGGTGTGCAGCCCCATCACGCCCCAGGCGGCCAGGCCGACCTGCTTGCACAGGAAAGCGCAGCCGCAGCACAGGCCTGCGACCAGCCATTTCCAGTTCCGGTCGCGGGCGAAGCCGCGGACGTAGAGCGCGACGGCGACCAGCTCGAAGGCGACCAGGAAGGTCTCGGTGCGGTTCGTGCCGCCTTGAAAGAAGCCGTGGGTCAGGTAGAAGCTGGCCAGAATGGTCGTGAGAGCGGCGGCGCCGCGATAATAGACCGACGCGCAGATGACGAAGAAAGCGGCGAGCGAGGCGACGGTGGCGACGCCGCAGAGGGCGATGACGCCGGCATAGCGGTCGCCGGAGATAAGGAAACCGAGCGCGTTGATCCAGTAGATGCCGGGCGGCTTGTTGTCCCAGAGGTCCTGATAGACGGTGGCGCCGTGCAGGATGCGCCAGCCGAAGTAGCCGAACATCTGATCGTCGACGACATCGACGCGCCAGTGGGCCGCGAGCTGCGAAAGCGTGATGACGGGGGCGATCACGACGATCATCGTCGTGAGCAGCAGCCACCACGGCGTCTCCGGCACGCCGGAAAGCGCCGCTGCCGGCCCCGGTTTCTCGACAGGCGGCGACGGCTGGGTCACTCAGGGCTCCGAGCGGGAGAGGGTGCACCGTCGCCCAGGGCCGAGGCGAGCCGCGACTCGACATCCGGCCAGTTGACGGTGTTGAGGAAGGCACGCACGTAGCTGGCCCGCCGGTTCTTGTAGTTCAGGTAGTAGGCGTGCTCCCACACGTCGACGACCAGCAGCGGCACCAGCCCCCACGCGGCGGAGTTCTGGTGCTTCTCGGCCTGAACGACGAGCAAGCGCTGCGCGGCCGGGTCGTAACCGAGCACGCCCCAGCCGCTGCCCTGCACGTTGGTCGCGGCCCAGGCGAAATGCTCGCGCCACTTGTCGATCGAGCCGAAGTCGCGGTTGAGCAGGTTGGCGATCCGGCTTTCGGCCGGCGGGTCGCCGCCGCCTTCGCGGCGCATGTTGGTCCAGAAGACGCTGTGCAGCACGTGCCCGGAAAGGTTGAAGCTCAGCGCGTCGCTCAGGGCGCGGACGCGCTCGTAGGATTCGCGGCCGGTGCTGCGCATTGCGGCCAGCTCGGCCAAAGCCTGGTTGGCGCCGCGCACATAGGCCGCGTGGTGCACGTCGTGGTGCAGCTTCATCGTCTCGGCGTCGATGTGCGGTTCGAGGTCGGCGTAGTCATACGGCAGTGGCGGCAGCACGTACGGGCCCGAGTCGCCCGCCGGCTGGCCCGTTTGGGAGGCGGTCTGCCCGCGCGCGATCGCACTGCCCGCCAGCAGCCACCCGCCTGCCAGGCCCGCCGCTCCCATCAATTCGCGCCGCGTCATGTCATGCCTTTCTTCGCGCTGCCCGCCGGGCCGGCCGGCGTCCGTTGCGTCGCCCGCGCTGCGGGCCGAGCCGCCGCGTGTGCCGGCGGTCCTGTCTGCGCCGGTAGACTACGTCGCGCTGCGCGGGCGCTCAAGTCGGCGGCGAGCCGGGGCGCCGGGCGGGCGGTCAGTGCCCGGGCAGGCCCGGGATGAAGGGCAGCCCGATCGAGACGGCGATCAGGATGATGATGATCCACTCCAGCAGCTCCATTCGCCGGGCCGACTGCTGATCGGCGATCTTGGCGTAGATGCTCTCAAGCGTGCTCAGCTTCCGCAGGATACTCGCGTCCCAATCAGCCAGGTGCAGCCGCTGCGAGGCGAGGCGATACAGCCGCGCCAGGTATTGATCGCTCAGCAGCTTGAGGGCGTTGTTGACGCCCTCGAAGAGCATGGCCGCGTCCATCTGGAGCTCCGCGACCTTGCGCAGGTCCGCCGCGCGCGACGTGAGCCGCCGCCAGCTTTGCTTGGCGAACGCGGCGGAGGCTTCGTCGAGCGCGCGGTCGAGCTGGTCGTCGAGATAGCGCATCTCGAGCAGTTCGACGTTCGAGTATTCCAGCACGGCGCGGATGTCGGTCGCGTCGCGGTCGAACAGCAGCGCCGCATTCCAGTCCAGAATCGACATGTCGTCCGGACGGAACGACATCCGGCAGGAGAGCGCTTCGTCGACCTCAGGCCGCGAAAGCGGCTCGGATTCCGCTCGCAGGATCTGCGAAAGAATGCCGCCGTGCTCGGCGATCAGCCGGGCGGGATCGACGGCCGGCTCGAGCCGCTCGATCTGGTAGATCGCATAGTCCTCGACGAACGGTGCGATGCAGGGCTTGCTGACGGCCGGCGCGATCGCGCGCAGCGTCTGCTCCACGAAGCCGCGTGCCGCCGCGAGCAGGCGCGGGTTGTCATAGAGGTCGTTGGCCAGCGCAAGCAGGTCCGAGAGCGGTCCGGCGATCGGGATGGCGAACGCGACCGAGGCGGCGCCGAAGTCGTACAGCACGAGATCGAGGGTCGAGTGCGTCGCGTAGCGGCCGAGGGAGATCGGGTCGGCCGCGGCGGTGATTCGCAGCGGGGCGGGCTTGAACGCGAAGTACTGCGGCGCCCGGCGGCGGTGGGCGATGGTCTCGCGCTGCGTCAGGGCGGTGAGCCGCCGTTCGGCGTCGTTCAGATCGACGGATAGTCCGATATCAAACGCCAGGAGCGCATGGCAGACGCCGGCCGCGACTCTTGGCCGGCCGTCGTCGGCGGGCTGGCCCGGCCGGAGCTCGCCGAGCGTGGGGCGTGTCGGGATGAGTTGCGGCGTGGTGAAGTCCATGCTTTGATCGTTTCCGGCCGATGCCTTTCGCGGAGCGCTGCGACCATTTTGCGAAGACTGCCCCCATGCAGATATAGTACGCCGCTTCTGTGGGACGTGTTGGCGTGACGGTTTCGGACTGCTTGCGTTCGCTGCCTGTGGCGTTTCCTGCCCGGACTTCGATCGCGAACACTGCGCAGTTCGTTCGTCGATGGTTCGGTTTGCCGCCGGGCGAGCGCTCCATGCGCGGGTCGACGGGGGCGCGAGTTGCGGCGGCCGGATCGAGAAGCGATCGTCGCGATGCCGGTCCAGGAGGGGAGCGACGGGTCGGAGACCGGTCGTCCAGTGACCGGTCAGAGACCGGTCCCCCAGGTTCTAAACTGAGGATCAACGAACCATGAGCGCGAAAGGCGTCGCCGCTGGCGGCGGCGACTCTGCCGGTTTGCCCACGCCCGCGATCGCACTCCGGCAGACGTTTTCGGGGGGCTACACGTGGAGCGCGCTTCGAGCCGACATTTTGGCCGGCCTGGTCGTGGGGATCGTCGCGCTGCCGCTCTCGATGGCGCTGGCGGTCGCGTCCGGGGTTCCGCCCCAGCACGGTCTGTATACGGCCATCATCGCCGGGGCGCTGATTGCAGCGCTGGGCGGATCGAAGGTGCAGGTCAGCGGTCCGACGGCCGCGTTCGTGGTCATCCTTGCCCCGATCTCGGCCCAGTTCGGCGTCGGCGGGCTGCTTGTGGCCAGCATGCTGGCCGGCGGGATCATGGCGCTGATGGGCCTGGCCCGGCTGGGGCGGCTGATCGAGTTCATTCCCTACCCGGTCACGACGGGGTTCACGGCGGGCATCGCCGTGGTCATCGCGACCCTGCAACTGAAGGATTTCTTCGGGCTGTCGCTGGCAGAGATGCCGCCGCATTATCTGGAGAAAGTGGCCGCGCTGGTGCAGGCGTGGCGGACGATGAGTGCGGGTGACCTGACGATCGGGGCGCTGACCCTGGCCCTGCTCGTCGTCGTGCCGCGCGTGCTGCGAAACGTGCCGGCGCCGATCGTTGCGCTGCCGCTGGCGGCGCTGGCGGCCGTGGTGCTGCCGCAGGTCCTGCCGGATTGGAGCGTCGAGACGATCCGCACTCGCTTTCCGGAGAGCGGCGGCGTGCCGCAGGTGCCGCCGATGCCGCTGTGGCCGTGGATGCTGCCGGACGGGAGCGGCCGGCCGATTCTGAGCAGCCTGACGGACATCAATACACTCAAGTCGCTGGTCGTCTCGGGCTTCGTGATCGCGATGCTGGGCGCGATCGAGTCGTTGCTGTCGGCGGTCGTGGCGGACGGGATGACGGGCGAGAAGCACGACCCGGACGCGGAGCTGCTGGCGCAGGGGACGGGGAATCTCGTGGCTCCGTTTTTCGGCGGGTTTGCGGCGACCGGCGCGATCGCGCGGACGGCGACGAACATCCGTTCCGGGGCGCGCTCGCCGCTGGCGGCGATCACGCACGCGGCCTTCATCCTGGTGGTGATGATCTGCGCGGCGCCGCTGCTGGGGTATCTGCCGATGGCGTCGATGGCGGCCCTGCTGCTGGTTGTGGCGTGGAACATGAGCGAGGCACGGCATTTCGGGCACATGCTCCGCGTGGCACCGCGGCACGATATCGCCGTGCTGCTGGTCTGCTTCGGGCTGACGGTGATCTTCGACATGGTCGTGGCAGTCTCGATCGGCGTCGTGCTGGCGGCGATGCTGTTCATGAAGCGGATGGCGGACGTAGCGCACGTGCAGCTCGTCGGCGACGGACACCCGGCGCTGGGCGAGCCGCTGCCGCCGGGCGTGATCCTTTACAAGATCGGCGGGCCGTTGTTCTTCGGCGCGGCCCAGAAGGCGATGAGCGCCCTGCGCTCGATCCACGCCAGCGCCCGGGTGGTCATTCTGGACCTCAGCGCCGTGCCGGTGATGGATGCGACGGGGCTGGTAAACCTGGAGAGCGCGCTGACCAAGCTCCAGGCGGCGCGCGTTTTCGTCGTTCTGGCCGGCGTGCAGAAGCAGCCACTTGACCTGATGGCCCGGGCCGGCTGGAAGCATCGCGATTGGGTGATCGTGCTGCGGTCGTATGATGATGCGATTCAGCTCGCCCGCACGCTGGCGGCGTCCGACATGGATGCCAGGCACCACGCGTAGGCTTCGAGTCGGGTGCGTCAGCTCCCGGCGGTGGCGGCGTCGGCCGGCGCCTCGACCGGCTGCGGCTTGGGCTGCGACGTCAAAGCCGGCGACATGAACGGCTTGACGCGCTCGAGGAAGGCGCGGATCTCGGGCTGATCGCCGGAGGCGTGCTCACCGTTCTTGAGAAAGTCCATGACCATGTCGATGTGCTCGCCCGTGGGCTCGAGCCCGGCGGCTTCGAGGTGATACTTCACGGCGCTGCGGCCGCTGTTGCGGCCGAGGATCAGCTCGACCGGCTCGGCGCCGATCAGTTCCGGCGCGAAGGGCAGATACATGTCGCGGTGCTTGAGCTGGCCGTTCTGATGGACGCCGGTCTCGGTGCGGAAGAGATTGCGGCCGACGACGGCCTTGTTGCTGGCGGGTGCGAAGCCGGTTTCCTCGGCGACCAGGCGCGAGAGGGCGCTGAGCTTGCTCGGGTCGACCGAGACGGTTCGCTTGAATTCGTCGTGATGCAGAGCGAGGGCGACGACGACCTCTTCGATGGCCGTGTTGCCGCAGCGCTCGCCGATGCCGTTGACCGTTCCCTGGACCATGTGCGCCCCGGCCTTGATCGCGGCCAGGGCGTTGGCGGTCGCCAGGCCGAGATCGTTGTGAAAATGCACGCCGATCATGGCGTCGTCGATGCCGCGGACGCGGTCCTGAACGAGGCGCAGCGTGTCGTGCACTTTGCCGGGCGTAAGCACGCCGACCGTGTCGGTGAATCCGATCGACAGGGCGCCGGCCTGAATCGCCTTTTCGTAGACCTCGCAGAGAAAGTCGCGCTCGGTCCGCGACGCGTCCTCGGGGCCGAAGGAGATCACCTCGAAGTGCGACGAGGCGTACTCGATCGCCTTCGTCAGCGTGTCGATGACCTGGGCTTTGCTCATGCCGTGCTTGTGCTCGCGGTGCAGGGGGCTGATGCCGATGAAGAGCGTCACGGCCTTGCGCATCGGCGAGACGGCGGCCAGTGCCTCGGCCGCCGCGTCGATGTCCTCCTTTTTCGTGCGCGAATGCGCTGAAAGGAAGGGGCCCTTGGCCGCGGCGGCAACGGCCTTCACGTCTTCGAGCTCGGCGCGGCTGGAGGCGGGGAAGCCGCAGTCGATCGAGTGAATGCCCGCGTCCGAGAGCGCGGCCGCGATGCGGACCTTCTGCTCGCGGGTCAGGCTTACGCTCGGCGTCTGGAGGCCGTCGCGAAGCGTCGTATCGCTGATGCGGACGATCGGTTTGCTGCGCTGATATCGCAGCACCATCCGCTTCACCTTTCGATTGATCGCCGAAAACATGACGTCTCCTGTCGTCGCGCGGGTCGCTCACGGGACGCCCTCGCCGCTGCGGAACCGCCGCACGCGCCAGCCGCGCTGCCGTCGTTCCGACCCTCGCAGGCCGATGCGCGCCAGAGCGCTCGAAGTGTACTGCCGATCTTTGCGCGGTGGTAACGCATTTCGTCAGCGCGGCCGGTGTGCGGATTTCTCGCCCGCCAGGCGGAGCGGATTTCCGGCGGCCGTTCTCTTTCGCGCTGGACACCGGTTCGTGGACCTCGTTGGGCTGGATTCGGCCTGCCGCCCGGGTGGCGGCCGGCCCGGGGGCCACCCCCCGTCCTGCACAGCCCTGTCACCCTTCACCTGTCACTCGTCACCGTGGCCGGGTCAGGGTGACCAGCCGTCCTCGGCGTCGTCCGGATCGGCCGGCCGGGTAGCGAGGGGCTTCTCGGGCTGGTTGGCGGCGGCCGCCGCGAGGCAGCGCGGGCATTCGGGAGCGGTTTCGGACGCGGCGTACCAGAAGTAGCACTTATCGCAGCGAACGGCGCGATGCGCCGTCATCTGGCCGCATCTGGCACAGGGCTGGGGCCAGCGGTCGGTGTCGAGCGCCAGCTTCTGAACGTAAGTCTCGTTGCAGGATTGGTTTGTGCACGTCAGCCGGACGATCGCGATCTGCGGCTCGCCCTTCTCGGCGCTCGTGGCCGGAATGAGTAGCCCGGTTGCCCAGCGGACGCCGAAAACGAGAACGAGACCGAGGGTGACCCAGAGGGCGATGCGAAGGGGTTTTGCCCGCCAGAGGGCTGAAGGGTCCTCGCGAAGCTCGTCGCGCCAGAGCTGGAAGCGTTTCCGCGAGGCAGAGAGGCTCTCGACGAGTCGTTGGGAGAGGTCGGCGGCGCTGGGGCTTTCCCTGGGGTCCATCGTGGCGCCTCGCGGGGGGCCATGAGCCGCCCGGCGGCCGGTTGGCGGCGGTCGGCCGTCCCTATTCAGGGTAGCACGAAGCGTGGGGGCGTGCGGTTCTTTTTTCCTTTTGACAAGGTTTGGGGGGCCTATACAATGCTCAATCCGGTTTTGCCGGGTGCTCCGTGGTGCCTGCTCGCAAGGCGGCGTGAGTCGCCTGTGTAATCCGTGCATGCTGCTGTAGCTCAGTGGTAGAGCGCGTCCTTGGTAAGGACGAGGTCATGGGTTCAAGCCCCATCAGCAGCTTTGCCCCGAGCGACGGCCCCAGGCGACGGATAGCGCCGGACGTGAGTTATCGGAGGAAGTTTGGACGTTTCACGGGCCCCAAGAGGCCACCCCGAGCGGTGAATCGGGCAACGTGGTACTGGAGAACCTGAATGGCGAAGGGTGTATTCGAGCGTACAAAGCCGCACGTGAACGTGGGGACGATCGGTCACGTCGACCACGGTAAGACGACGCTGACTGCTGCGATCACCGCTGTGCAGGCGGCCCGCGGGCTGGCCCAGTACAAGCCCTATGACGAAGTCGCCAAGGCGTCTGAGAAGGACGGGCGGCGCGACCCCACGAAGATTCTCACGATCGCGACCTCGCACGTGGAGTACGAGAGCGACAAGCGGCACTACGCGCACATCGACTGTCCGGGGCACGCGGACTACGTCAAGAACATGATCACGGGCGCCGCCCAGATGGACGGGGCGATCCTGGTCGTGAGCGCGGCCGACGGTCCGATGCCGCAGACGCGCGAGCACGTGCTGCTGGCCCGCCAGGTGAACGTGCCGAATCTGGTCGTCTTTCTGAACAAGGTCGACCTGGTGGACGATCCGGAGCTGCTGGACCTGGTGGAGATGGAGGTCCGCGAGCTGCTGAACAAGTACGAGTTCGACGGCGACAACGCGACGGTGATCAAGGGATCGGCGACGATGGCGCTTCAGGGTGCGGCCGAGAAGAACGAAGAGAAGATGAAGGCCGTGATCGAGCTGATGGAAGCGCTCGACCGCGACATTCCGGAGCCGGTTCGCGAGCAGGACAAGCCCTTCCTGATGCCGATCGAGGACGTGTTCAGCATCAAGGGCCGCGGCACGGTGGGCACAGGCCGTATCGAGCGCGGCATGGTGAAGGTCGGCGACGAAGTCGAGATCATCGGCATGCACGCCGAGAAGGGCCGCAAGACGGTCGTGACCGGCGTGGAGATGTTCAACAAGACGCTGGACAGCGGCATCGCGGGCGACAACGTGGGCCTGCTGCTGCGCGGCGTCGAGAAGAAGGAGCTGGAGCGCGGCATGGTGCTGGCTAAGTCGGGCAGCATCACGCCGCACACCAAGTTCATGGGCGAGGTGTACGTGCTGACCAAGGAAGAGGGCGGGCGTCACACGCCGTTCTTCCCCGGCTACCGGCCGCAGTTCTACTTCCGCACGACGGACGTGACCGGTTCGATCACCGAGCTGCTGTCGCGTGAGGGCGGCAAGGCGGAAATGTGCATGCCGGGCGACAACATCCAGATGAAGGTGGAGATCCACAGCCCGATCGCCATGGACGAGGGCCTGCGCTTCGCGATTCGCGAGGGCGGGCGCACGGTCGGCTCGGGCGTGGTCACGAAGATCATCGAGTAGCGGGCTGGCGTCGGCAAGCAGCGGCCGCGTTTCGCCGCGTCCGTAGGCGGGCGCGACGGGACGCGGCTGGTCCGCCGCGCGGGCCTGGAGACGGTTATGGCCAAGAAGGGACTGAAACGCGAGGTCGTCTGGCTTCAGTGCTCGGAGACGGGCGATCTGAACTACCGCACCAGCGTAAATGTTCAGGGCGGTGCGCCGAAGCTCCAGTTGATGAAGTACTGCCCGCGTTTGCGCAAGCGGACGCTGCACAAGATCAAGCGGAAGTAAGCGGGCCGGAGCCGCGCCGCGGCGGCCGGGCTGGGGAACAGGTCCGGCCGGCCGGCCGCGCATAGGAGCGTAGCTCAATTTGGCAGAGCAGCTGATTCCAAATCAGCAGGTTGGGGGTTCGAGTCCCTCCGCTCCTGATGATGAGCGACCGCCGGGGAGGCGGGTTGGGGGCGCAGTGGTGCTTGCAGGGCTAGAATGGGCAAGACTGAGATCAAGGACGGCGCTTCGGTGAATGCGACGTCGGATGCCGCGGGCCGCGAAGGCGAGCTGGACGCAGAGCGTTCAGGGACGGGGACGGGCGGGGATCGGCCGGCGCGGCGGGCGAAGCCCGGGGGCGGCTCGCCGCTCCAGCTCTACAAGCCGAACCAGGGGGCGGCGGTTCGCTGGGGCTCGGCGGTTGGCGCGTCGCTGATCGCGGTTTCGGCGGCGAGCTTCGTGTTCGAGCAGCTCGGGCGCATCCGCGACCTGCCGCTGTCGGTGCGGTACCTGATCCCGGTGGGTCTGCTGGTCATGCTGGCGGTGCTGATCTTCCGGCTGGTCGGGCAGTCGCGGTCGGTGGTCGACTTCATGATCGCGACGGAGCTGGAGCTCAAGAAGGTCAACTGGTCCACCCGGCGGGAGGTTCTGGGCTGGACGCGGGTGGTGATCGCGACGGTGCTGATGCTCGGGTTGATCCTGTTCGTGGTCGACCTGTTGTTCATTTTCGTGTTCGAATCGATCGGCGTGCTGCGGGTCGGCATGCTGGCCGAGCTGTTCGGCCGAGGCGGTGAGGGATGACCATGACGCAGCCCGACAAGGCCACGAACGGAGGCGGCGGCCCGCAGCCGCAGGCGGCGGGCGGCTCGGGGGAGGAGACGGAGCTCGTCCGGGCCGGCATGGGCTGGTACGTGCTTCGCGTGGCGTCGAACCGCGAGGACTCGGTGCGCGACGCGCTCGAGCGGAAGGTGAAGATCGAGCGGCTGGAGGACCGCGTCGGGCGGATCCTGGTGCCGACGCAGAAAGAAAAGCGGATGCGGGGCGGGACCGCCCGCGTCTATCACCGCAAGCTCTATCCCGGCTACGTCTTCGTCGAGATGGCGACGGAGCCCGACGGGAGCATCGCCGAGAACGTCTGGTTCGCGATCAAGGAGACGAGCGGCGTCGGCGATTTCATCGGATCGGGCGGCAAGCCCTCGCCGATGCCGATGCACGACGTGGAGAAGATGCTGGCGGCGGCGATCAAGCCGGAGGATCAGCCGACGCTCGCCAACCTGAACTTCAAGAAGGGCGACAAGGTCAAGGTCCGCGAGGGGCCGTTCGAGAATTTCGAGGGGGTCGTGGACGAGATCAACAGCCAGAAGGGCACGGTCCGCGTGATCGTGACGATCTTCGGCCGGGCGACGCCGATCGAGATCGAGTACTGGCAGGTGGAGTTGATCTAGGAATCGAGCGGGCGACTGCGTGGTGCGCCGCGGGCCGGAATGCAACGTCATGGCGCAGTGGCTCGAAAAGCTGAATCGGCTGCTCGACGACGTGGCCGCGTGGTCACGGGAGGAAGGCTGGCTGGTCAAGGAATCGCCGAAGGAGATTCGCGACGACGGGGCGCTGCCGCCGTATCTGACGAAGACGCTGCTGATCGAGCTCGAGTCGAGCGAAGCGCGGATTCGTGTCGATCCGATCAGCAGTTCGGTACACGACGCGGACGGTCGCGTCGACATCTGCGCGTGGCCTTCGCTGCACCGCTTCATGCTCGTGCTGAAGGGAAAGCGGTGGGTGCTGAAGACCGACTCGGGCGTGCCCGGGCCGAAGCCGTGGAATCGGCAGAATTTCGTGGAGCTGGCCGGCGAACTGGCGCACGCGGCGTGAGCCCGTGGCATGTTCGAGCGGCTCAAGGAGGTCGAACAGCAGTATCGCATCGATCGCCTGGGTATCGAATCGCTTGTCCGCACCGGCGCGGCCGGACCGTATCCGCTTCGCGGCGTTCGGCGGGCGATCGAGGAGGTTGAGCCGACCTACGTCGTGCGGATGTTTGCGGAGTTTTAGGCGGTACTGCGGCGCGCCTGGAGAGGGCTGCGTCCGGCCGCCAGGCGGCGCCGGTCGGTAAAATGGCTGGTGAACAAGTACGCCAGCCGCCAGCACATGCGGACGGCGTTGAGCGACGGGGCACACGAGGCTCGCCGCTTTCGAAATGCGCTGGTGCACGGGACCGCGGCGATGGCCGTGCTGACGATCGAGGAGTGCCGAAGCCGGTTGAACCGTTTTCTGGGATACATGAGCACGCTTTTGCCGGGCTCTTGAGTGTGAGTAGGTCATCATGGCGAAACAGGTTGTTGCGAAGATCAAGGTCCAGGCTCCCGGCGGCAAGGCCACGCCCGCACCGCCGATCGGTCCGGCCCTCGGCCAGCACGGCGTGAACATCGGCCAGTTCGTCTCGCAGTTCAACGAGCGGACCAAGCACATGGACGGCATGACCGTCCCGGCCGAGATCACGGTCTACAAGGACAAGAGCTTCGACTTCATCGTCAAGAGCCCGCCGGCCTCGGCCCTGCTGGTCAAGGCGGCCAAGCCGCTCGATCCGAGCCTGGCGATCGTCGAGAAGGGCTCGGGCGAGCCGAATAAGAACAAGGTCGGCCGCGTGACGCGTGCGGACGTGCGCAAGATCGCCGAGACCAAGCTCAAGGACCTGAACGCGTTCGATCTGGACGCGGGCGAGCGGATCGTCGCGGGCACCGCGCGTTCGATGGGGATCGAGATCGTCGACTAGGCGCCGCCGGCGACGGGGATCAGCCGTGCCGGCCGCGGACGGACGGGACAGTCATGGACACAGGGCTTCCGGTCGCGCGATACCAGCTTCTGGCGGTCTTCGTGGACGGCGTGATCGAGTGGCGTCTGTGCATGGAGACGGATGACGGTACGCGGCACGTGCTGCCGGTGCGGGATGGTGAAGAGGTGCCGATCCTGCTCGACCTGTTCCGGCACGACAAGGCCGTCTACTTCGATCCGAACCAGCGGGCGCTGCGGACGGGTTGGAATTTCCCCGGAGACGGGCAGCGGCCCGGATCGTCTGCCGTATAGCGTGCCGGTTCGTCCGGCGAGTCAACCAGGGGCCTGACCACGGGCCGGAACCAGTGGGAGCTTTCGCATGCGATATCGCGGCAAGCGTTACCGGAAAGACATCGACAAGCAGCCGAAGCAGCCCGTCGGGCTCGACGAGGCGATCTCGACGCTTAAGACCTTCGCCAAGACCAAGTTCGATCAGAGCGTCGACTTGGTCTGCCACCTCGGCATCGACCCGAAGCAGGCGGATCAGATGATTCGCGGCTCGGTCAGCCTTCCCAAGGGGGTGGGCAAGACCAAGCGCGTGATCGCCTTCTGCCCGGAGACGGAGATCGAAGCCTGCAAGGCGGCCGGAGCGGTGGAGGCCGGCGGCGACGAGCTGGTCGACAAGGTCAGCAAGGGCTGGACGGATTTCGACGTGGCCGTGGCGCATCCCTCGCTGATGGGCAAGGTGGGCAAGCTGGGCCGCGTGCTCGGCCCGCAGGGCAAGATGCCTTCGCCCAAGAGCGGCACGGTGACGCCGGAGGTGGCCAAGGCGGTGCGCGAGTATTCGGCCGGCAAGCTCGAGTTCCGCAACGATAACGGCGGCAACGTGCACGCCGTGGTCGGCAAGCTGAGCTTCTCCGAGGCGGACCTGAAGGAAAACATTCTCGCCTTCGTCGACCATATCCGGCGGCTCAAGCCGACGACGGCCAAGGGCCAGTATCTCAAGCGAATCTGCATCAGTGGCACGATGACCCCGTCCGTCACGCTGGATGTGTCGGCGACGGGCGTGACGGAGTAAACCCATGAGCAAGCTCGTCAAAGAACTGATCACCGACGAACTCCGCGATCGCTACGCAGACGTCGAAAGCGCGCTGTGGGTCGAGCTGGTCGGCGCCGACGGCACGTCGACCAACGAGTTCCGCCGCGAGCTGCACGCGCGCAGGATGCGGCTCGAAGTGGTCAAGAACTCGCTCTTTCGCCGGGCGCTGGGCGAGTCGCGCCTCGGCCGGCTGGCCGAAGCGCTGAAAGGCCCGGCCGCGATCGTCACCGGCGGCGATTCGCTGATCGACGTCGCCAAGCTGATCGAGGAGTGGTCGCCCAGGCTCAAGGGTCTGCGCATGCGGGCGGCCGTGCTCGAGGGCGAGTTCATCGACGAAGGCCGGATCGAGCAGCTTCCCAAGATGCCGACCAAGCGCGACCTCCAGGGCCGCGTGGTGTCGTGCGTCCGCGCGCCGGGTGCGAATCTGGCCGCGGCCATGCTCTCGGGCGGCAGCAATATCGCCTCGTGCCTGAAGGCGATGATCGAGAAGCTGGAGAAGGGTGAGACGATTCAGGCGGCGTAGGGCCGGCGGCCCGCGCGGACTGATGCGCGACATGGCGATCCGCCCCCGACTGCTCCCGTCGGGATTAAACGAGGCCAGCGGGGTCTCGGCTATCGGGGCGATCGAGGCTTGAGGCGACCGGCGGCGTTGGCAGCCGGTGCCACTGCGATGTGACACCGGCATGCCGCAGGTGGCACGCGAGGAGTGACGTATCATGGCTGAAGCCGTAATCACCGAGCTGGGCGACAAGATCGCCGGCCTAACGCTGATGCAGGCCAAGGAGCTCACGGACTATCTGAAGGACAAGTACGGCATCGAGCCGGCCGCCGGCGGTGCGGTCGTGATGGCCGGCCCCGTCGCGGGCGCCGGGGCGGCTGCCGCGGCCGAGGAGAAGACGGAGTTCGACGTCATCATCAAGAGCGCCGGCGACAAGAAGCTTCAGGTCATCAAGGTCGTCCGTGCGGCCCGCAGCGACCTGGGTCTGAAGGAGGCCAAGGCCCTGGTCGACGGCTGCCCGCAGAAGCTGCTCGAGGGCGTGAGCAAAGAGGACGCAGCGAAGTGGAAGAAGGAGCTCGAGGATTCCGGCGCGACGGTCGAGGTCGCCTGATCCGGATTTCCGACGAAAGGTGACGTACTTTGCGCGAGCCCGTCGCATTGCGGCGGGCTCGCTGTCGTCATTGCAGGCGTACGGTGAGACGGGAGGTTCATATGCGCTCGCAGGTGCTGGCGGTCACGCCGGCCGTTGTGCTGGGGATGCTGCTGTCCGGCTGCACGGCCGCGTTTCGGGCCGACGAGCCGCTCTCGCTGCGGTTCGCCTGGCAGGATTTCGAACAGGTGACTGTCTCGACGCACAACGGGCGGATCACCTTCGCCCAGGAGGACGGATTGGAGGAGATCCGCGTCGAGGGGCTGCGCTGGGCGTATGGTGCGTCGCCGCAGGCGGCCGAGGAGCATCTCGAGCACGTCGTGGTCGAGGGCCGTGCGGACTCCGGCGACCCGGGCCGCTTCCGGATCGACGCGACGGTCGAGGCGCCCGCGCGGCACGCTTCGGCCGGCGCGCATCTGGATGTCCGCGTGCCGCGGGAGGTGGCGGTCGAGATTCGCGCGCGCAACGGGCGCGTGGAGGTGCGCCGCGTCAACGGGCCGAGCGAGGTTGTGGCCGCAAACGGTCGCGTGCTGGTGGAGGATGTGAGCGGGCCGCTGCGGGTGCACACATCCAACGGCGAGATCGAGTGCCGCCGCATCGCGGGGAACGTCACGGTCGAAACATCGAACGGCAGCGTTCGTTTGCAGCAGATCGGCGGGTCGGTGGATGTCGAGACCTCGAACGGCTCGGTCGATCTCGACGCCGTTCCGGCGCCGGAGGGTTGCGTGCGGGTTCGTTCCCGAAACGGACGGATCACCGCCCGGCTGTCGGCCCTGCTGCGCGGGCGGCTGCTGCTGCACACCTCGAACGGTTCGATCCGTACGGATCTCGGCTCGATGTCGCTGATGCGGCCCGACTGGTCGCGAAACCGGATCGAGGCGGAAGCAAACGGCGGCGGCGAGGGGTGTATCGAGCTGATCACGTCGAACGGCAGCATCACGCTGGAGTGCCGCTGAAGCCGGGAGAGCGGCTCGGCCGCGCCGGACAGGTGGGGACCGCCGCGGTGGGCGTGTGGTCAACGGACCCGCCGCGCGTGCAGGGCCCTGAGCGATGCCGCGCCGCTCACGAGCACCAACCGCGCGGAGATCACTTCGTAGAGGCGGTCGGGGTTCTGGGTGCCGTGGCGCTGATCCATGCGAGCCAGGCGACCGTCCCCAGCGCGACGACGAGCATCACGGCGAACATCACCAGGCTGGAGGGCTGCCAGCGGACCTGCCACTGCTCCGGTGAGAATCCGCCCGCCACCTGCCGCGCCAGATAGCCCAGCCGCACCTGCTCGCGGCCCGCCAGCATGCCGACCAACGTGACGAGCATCGCCGCCCCCGTCGCCAGCAGCCAGGAGAACTGCTGCGGCGCGCGGCAAGCGCGATAGCCGAAGTAGAGTTGTGCGACGACGCCCAGCAGGCCGATCCACCACAGGACGGCGTGCAGGTTCGCGCGAAACAGCCCCGCCCGCACGTCGACCGGCAGCGTGGCCAGGAAAACCGGCCCGAGGACTGCGGCCGCGACGACGAGCGGATAGAGGATCAGCAGCCCGGTCCGCGTGACGGCCGTCGCGATCTCCGGCGGATCGACTTGGCGCCGCCGCCGCCACCAGCCGATCAGCGCGATCCACAGGCCGGTCACCGCGACCGCTCCGCCAACGAAGTGCAGATAGCGCGGCAACGTGCTCGCGGCGGTGACGACGAGCCGGTTCTGCCGCCACTGCTGCCCGACCGCCCACGCATCCGGCTGCACCGAGAGCATGTGATTGTTGGACAGGATCCAGGCCACGCACGCAAAGCAGAGCATACAGAAGAGCGACCACGGCAGCCGCCGGCCCGGGTTGTGATTCCACACGCCCATGCGCCCGCTCACGGCGCTGCCGAGCCGCGAGGAGAGATAATAGGCGGCGTAGAATCCCACGAGCAGGATCGGCACGATCGCGAACCAGACGAAACCCATGAAGACGTTGGCGACGTAGAAATAGTGCCCATAGAGCACCTGCACGAACAGCAGCGGCGCCACGCCGGTCGTGATCGTCAGGCTCAGCGTCACCGGAAGGATCTGCCAGATCAGCCGCACGACCAGGTTGTGATTCCCGCGGCCCAGCAGCGTGAGCACGTCCAGCACGCTGGCGACGATCGCCCCGCCCAGCGTGAAGTTCATCACCAGAACATGCAGCAGCATCGTCAGCGTCAGCAGGAACAGGAAGACACCGGGCGCGGCGGGGATGCCGAAGTCGTCCATCGGCGGAACCGGAACGGCCGCGGGCGTGGCCGCCTGCGTCGCGGCCTGCGTGGCCGCCTGCGATGCGGTTTGTGCGAAGGCCAGCAGCGCGTTCATGGGACGGCATCCAGTGCGGCGACGTGGGCCCGTGGCGACGGCCAGGCCCGCACGCGCGAGAGCAGCAGGTCGAGCTCGGCCGACCCGGCCGGCGTGTAGTCGTCGCCCGCGGCGAGCCTGGCCTGGTACTCGATCATCGCCTTGAGCTCGAAATCATTGCCTTGGAAGGGCGGCATGAAGCGGTACGAATCCAGCTCGAGCGTGACGGCGGCCAGCCACTCGCGGCTGCGGCCCTGCACGAGCGAGCGCAGGCTGTTGAACCCGTCCACCTCGTGGCAGATGCGGCATTGGGCGCGATAGACCAGCTCGCCGGCCTGCGCCAGCGGCAGGGCGCGCACGTCGTCGAGACTCTGTCCGGGGGCTCGCACGAAGGGCGCGTGGGCGAGGACGCCCTCGTTGTGCAGCCGCTGCGGCCAGTCGTTGTAGGTCGGGATGCCGTTGCTGTAGAGCACACCGTAGATCAGGTAGGGCTTGCGGACGCCTTCGCGGACGAACTCCATCGAGCCGGTAGCGATGAAGGCGATGCCGAGCAGCAGCAGGCTGGTCTCGAGGTTGATGTAGCGCTTGGCCCGGATCAGCCCGAAGTAGGCGTATGCTCCGATCAGCAGTGAGGCGGCCAGGCCGAACATGAAAAAGAGCATCATCGCGGCGGCCCCGCCCTGCACCTGCTCGCGTGAGGCGGGCGGCAGCTCGGCGAAGTACCAGGGCGCGACGATCGCCATCAGCGCCAGCGGGGCCATGAAGTAGGCGCCCAGGTTGATGATCCGCCGCCGCTCCTCCTGTGTGTAGTTCGGCTGAAGGTTGACGATGACGGCGACGAAGATCGCCGCCAGGGCCAGCGCGGAGACGGTTCGCAGGATCAGCGACGGCCAGTAGGTCGCGTTGAACATGCCGAGCCAGAAGGCGAAATCAGCGTTGAAGTCGGGCGAACGGGCCATCTCCGCCCAGCGGCTGGGCGTGAGCATGAAGGTGAGAATGCCGTTGATGATGACCAGGCTGAAGAAGGCCGAGACGGCGTAGATCCAGACCGTCGCCAATTGCTTGCGCGGCGTCAGGCGGCCGAAACCGTAGTAGTAGACGTAGCCAGCGACGATCTCGATCAGGAAGAAGCACCATTCCGCCGCCCAGGCCCAGACGAAGTTGTGAATCAGCCGGCTCGTGCCCGGTGGCGAGACCAGGCCGATCGTGATCCAGATGCCCACGCCCGTTACCGCCCCGGCCACGAACGCGAAGAGGATCAGGAAGCGGGCGTGGTCCTTGACATAGCGCAGCAGCAGCTCGTCGCCGCGGCGCAGCGCGAGCGTGTGCGCCACGGCCATGAAGATGCCGCCGCCGACGGCGAAATGCGCGATCACGACGTGAATGATCGAGACGATCGCGATCAGCAGGCCGCCGCCGAGATTCGGCACCTCGAAGAGGGGGTATTCCATGCCGCGCCCTTGTGAGTCGGGCCCGCGAAGGCCCGCCCGGCGCACCGCCGTCGGCCGCGCGCCTCATCACTTAGTCTACGACGCGCCGCGCCCGCGGCAAGGGGTCTCGTCCCGCGTCTACGGCCGGACGATGAAGAGATTGCCGAGCCGCTGCGGCGAATAGCAGTGGCTGCGGGCGCCCGACCACGAGGAATACTGGCCGCGGCGCGCGTCCAGCCGCGTGACGTTCACGCCCCAGATGCGCTGGCGCAGGACGCGGTCGCCCAGCGAAGCGAGCGGCAGCGAGAGCTCCACCGTCCACGCGTCGCGCTCGCGCCCCACTGCGACGCGGGCTCCGCTCGGCCACGGCTCAGACGGCCCGAGCGGCGGGTCGGTCGGGCAGCCGCGGCGCGCCTCCAGCAGCCCGCTGGCCTTGATCTGAAGCAGATACAGGTCGGCCGGAGTGCCCTCCACCAGGTTGTCCGGGCTGATCAGCACCTCCACGACGTCCTGGCCCCAGGGAATGGCGCCGTCCATCGGGATCTCGTTGTCCGGCTGCCAGTGCGGTGCTTCGTTGGGGGGCAAGCCGCACTGGACGGCCACGTAGACGTGCGACGTGTCGTGACAAAAGAAAGCTCGCGTCGACAGCGCCGGCGGTCCGGCCGCTCCGCCGGAGGCGGTCTGATCCTCCCCGCCCCGGACAAGCCGGAAGTCGCCCGCGGAATTGCTCGCGCCGCGCGGCCAGTCACCCAGCCGGCCGTCGACACGGATCGGTTCGTCGATGTACGGCGCGGCCGTCGCCGCCAGCCGTGCCACGGCCGGCAATGTCCCGCCCTGGCCGGCGTCGAGCGAGAGATCGAAGGAGTAGAGTCCGTCGCTGCTGTATCCGAGACCGCCGAGCATCAGCTCGATCCGGCTGGTGCGCAGGGCGGCCGGCGGTACGGAGATTCGCGCCGAGCCGGCGACTTGCCAGTTCACCGGCGGCGCGTCCAGCCGCCACTGCCCCTCGAGCGGCCGCCGCGTGTCGTTCGCCACCGTCACGAAGACGCGCGCCCGCAGCGCGTCGGAATCGGCCGTCAGGCGGACGCCCTCGATCTCGGCCCGCACGCCCGCAGCCTGCACCAGCAGCCGCTCCCAATCGGCCAGGTTGCGCGCCTGAGCCTGCTGACCGGTGGCCGTCGGCTCGAAGACGTTGGCGAGCTCCTGTCGCACGAGCGTGCGGGCCAGCCACAGGGCGTGCGGGTCGTCGGTCCAGCCGCCCGGTCGCGTCGAGAGCAGGCTGTCGCCGCAGGCGTCCGTGAATCCGCGGCGGAAAACCTGCTCGGATGTGCGCGCGGCCAGCAACTGGCGGCCGTTGCGAACGAGCAGTCGCAGGAGCTCGGCATCCTGGAGGCCGCGGCGAAGCCGCTTGAGCCGGACGGACGCGAGCGGGCGGTCGAAGACGCTGAATGCCGCGCCGGAGTAGACCAGCGCTTCAAGTGCCGGACTGACTGTGTCGGCACGCGCGTCGGGCCGCGCTGTAAACTCGGTCGCGTGCTCGATCCAGATCGCGCCGGCCCCGTAGCGAAACGCCTGCCAGGCCAGGAGCGTCGGGTCGCGCGGCAGCGATTCCGGCGCCAATGAGGGGCTGAACTGCGGTGCGGCCGGAATGAACCAGGTTCGCCGGCCGAGCGTGCGCTGCTTTACCATAGCCAGCGGCTCGAACCAGTCGGCGGGAGGGGCCCAGACCCTTACGTCGGGAATATCGATCGCCGGTGCGGCGTGCCATCCGAGCGGGCGCAGCGATTCCGGCGGCAGGTGTGCCACGAGCGGCACGTCGATGCGAGACTGGCGAAGGATGCCGGCCAGGCGGCGTACGCGGGCCACGCCGGAATCGTCCAGCGGGCCAGGCGGCAGGATGCGGACGACGGCGCGCTTCTCCCAGCCGCGCTGCGCGAAGTGCGCCCGGCACTTCTCGAGATAAGCGCCCAGCATGCGAGCATAGCGCGGCGACTCGAAGCCCGCGTTCAGGTCTGCGTCCGGATGACGCAGCGAAACCGGCAGCGGCCAGACCGCCAGGGCCACGCCGTCGTCGAACGCCGAACCGTCGACCCAGCCCGAGACCAGGGCATCGTAGGGCTCCCACTCGACGTCGACCGCGCGTTCGCCGGCCGGCCGCACCTTGGGAAACGACGCCCACAGAATCGGCGTCGTCCGATGCTGGTGCAGCAGCTCCATCGTCTCGTGCGTCAGCCGGACGGCGGCCAGGTGGCTCGGAGAATCCGGCAGGAGCCGCGTCTCCTCCGCCTCGACCCGCGGCCAGCGAAGGCACGATTCGAGCAGGTCGCGCGGGTCGACGCGGCAGATCGCCAGCGCGTACCGCTCGCTCGGGATCGCCACGGGCAGCACGTCGAGCTGGATCGCGGCCGAGAAGACCGCTCCGCCCGCCTGGCCGGCGGGTACGATTTCGATGCGGCCGGCGTAGCCGCCGGGGGCGGTGCGCGGCGGTACGCGCACGTCCACCCAGATCATCTCGGTCTGGCCGGTGTCGAGCCGCACCGGCCCGCCGCCGCGCGGGGCATCCCACGGCACCAGAATATCGAGCACCTGGAGCGGCTCGGTCCGGCGCTGCGTGTGCTGCGGATACCAGCTTCGGAAGCGCTCGATCCGCGTGGCGGCGGCGCGATGAAGCGTAAAGGTTGAACGGGCGTCGAGCCGGCCGGCCGGGCCGGTCAGATCGGAAAGCCGCACGTCGAACGGGCCGGCGGGCGGCCGCGTCGTGCGCAGCGCGATCTGGAACGCGACGGTTTCGTTGATGGCGCTGACGAGGCGAATCTGGCCGCGGCCCGCGAAGTAGACTTCGTTTTCCAGCAATGGAGAGTCGTCGGGTGTGATCGCGCGCGATTCATCCACGACCCAGACGGTGAGCGGCCCGCCGGCCGTCTGCACGCAGCCGGGCAGCGGCGAGAGCAGCACCAGCACGGCGGCGACGGCAAGCGCTGCCGATCTGCGATTCAGCGGCGCGGCTCGGGCCAACGCTGCACCTCGTAGAGCTTTCGCGGAGTTTCGGGCTGGCCCGTTCGGGCCGAGAGATAGGCCGTTTCGAGCACGGCGGTCACGGCCAGGTGGCGCTCGAGCGCGCCGGCGTCGCGCGGCTGGCGGCTCTGCTCGATGATCGTTGCGGCGAAGCGGCGGAGCTCCTCCTTTAGCCCGATCGGCGGCAGCGCCTGTGCTGCGACCACACGGCCGTCGGCCGACTGGAGCGACGCCTGCGTCGCTTCAACGCGGAGCGTCATCTCCGCCGCGTGATGCAGACTGAGCGACTCGTAGGGAATGATGTCCCACGTCGCGCGGACGATCGCCAGCCCGCCGCCCTCGTAGCGCAGCACGGCCGCGGCGACATCCTCCGTCTCGCGCGGGGCGAGGCCGCCGACCGGGCGGCAGCGGCCGACGGTCGCGAAGACGCTTGCGGGCAGCCCGCGCAGGGCCACGAGTAGCTCGAGAGTGTCGTAGGCGTCGGTGGCCAGTACGCCGCCGCCGGCGTCGACCAGGCTGGCCTTCCACGAGTCCAGCGGCGGGCCGGGGGCGCGGACGAGCAGCTCGCTGAGGATCGGGCGCAGGCCGCCCCGCTCACGGAGCAGCGAGCGGATCGCCTCGCTCGTGTGGTCCCAGCTCGAAGCGATGCGATAGACGACACCGGCTTCGCGGACGCCGCGAAGCACGTCGATGCACTCGGCGACGGTGCGGGCGGCCGGCGGCGTGCGCCAGACGTGCACCTTGTAGCCGGCGGCCATGATGGCCAGCTCGGCGCCGGCCCGCGGATCCGTGGCCAGCAGGACCGCCGCGACGCGGCCGCTGGAGAGCATGACGCGCAGGTCGTCGTACCAGGCTGTGCCCTCCGGCGCGGCGGACTGCGGGACGCCGGCGACGGCTTTGAGCTCGAGCTCCGGGATGGCGGAGAGTGCGGCCGCAAAGTCTTTCAGCTCCGCGGGGCGGACGATCAGGCCGACGGGGATCTCGCGAGTCGGCGGGGTCGTGTTGTTGGCCTGGGTCATGCTCTTATAATCGCGCCGCGTCGTCCGCGTTCACGGAAGGTCTGCCATGCTTCCACTCTTCTGCCTGCTGGTCGTCGTGCCGACTCCGGCGGGCGACATTGTGAACGCAGCGGGCGAATCATGCTACCGGAGCCGGACGTGGAGCCGGTGGGGCGCGGTTTTGGCGGAAGGGGGTGCGAGAACGGATTCTCGCACCAGCGGGCCCTGCCGATGCGAGCGGCCGTCGACACGGCAGACTCGCGACCGGTCGGAGACCGGTCGTCCAGTGACCGGCCAGAGGCCGGTCCCCCATTCTGCTGGCAGCCCCGTCCCCAAGGGGGTGGCATGGGCGAGCGCGAGCTTGCCCGTGCAGGACTCGACGGGGCAGAGGCCCGTCCACCAGGAGCAGGAGGGCGGCGGCGAGGAGTACTCGCTCGACGACTGGCGGCAGGTTCTGCGCGAGGCGATTGAGCTCGTGGACGACGGCGACTCGCAGGCGGCGCTACTGGCGTTGCAGCGGCTGATCAGCAAGGCCGGCGAGGACGCGCTGCGCGCGGTCGACCAGGACTGCCGCCGCCTGCGCGGCATGCCGCTGGACGAGTTCACCGTCCGCATCCGCCTTCAGGTCGCACGCCGCGCGGATCGGGCGGGCGTGCTGGAAGTGCGGTTCGTCTCGCCGTACGAGGCCGATGCGTTCGGGCGGATTGCCGAGGAGATGGAACGGGAGCTGCTCGACCGCCAGTACGCCGGGCGGCGGCTGGCGGATTGGCCGGCCGGCCGCGAGCAATACACGGAGCTGCGGCCGGATGCCCGGGCGATGGTCGACGATCTGCGTCTGGCGGCCGCGCTGATCAGTGCGCGGCTGCGGTTCGATCCGCGGATGCGGGCGGCGTCGCCGGCGCGGCGCGAGCTGATGGCACAGCGGGCGGAGCTGATGCGCTTCGCGGCGCAGGTGGCGGCGATTCCGGGATTCACCTCGCTCGACCAGGAATCCGACGCGGATGATCCGACGCTGCGGGCGGCGGCGCGGCTCGCGGCCGAGCAGGCCGCGGCCAGCCGGCCGGCGAGCTCGCAGCCCGCGGATCAGCCGGAAGCAGAGCGGCAGGAGCGGCGGCCATGAGCAGCGGCGGCAGCGGCGGCGCGGTTTTCGAGACGAACCTTCCGGGGCTGACCGCGCGCGGCAAGGTGCGCGACATTTATGACCTGGGCGAGCACCTGATGATCGTCGCGAGCGACCGCATCTCGGCCTTCGACGTAGTGATGCGCGATCCGGTACCGGGCAAGGGTGTGCTGCTGACGCGGCTGTCGGAGTTCTGGCTGCGGACGCTGCCGGCGTGCCGGCCGAATCACCTGGTGTATGTGGTCGACCAGCAGCGCGTGCCGGCGGAGTACGAGTCGTGGCGGGCGGAGCTGGCGGGGCGGGCGATGGTGGTGCGCAAGGCGGCGGTGATTCCGGTCGAGTGCGTCGTGCGCGGCTACCTGGCCGGAGGGGGGTGGAAGGAGTATCGCGAGACGGGCCGGGTGAGCGGCGTGGCGTTGCCGGGCGGGCTGGCGCAGGCGGAGCGGCTTGCGGAGCCGATCTTCACGCCGAGCACCAAGGCGGCCAGCGGGCATGACGAGCCGATCTCGTTCGAGCGGGCATGCGCGGTGGTGGCGGAGTGGGCGGGCGCGAAGCCCGCGCACGCGGAGGCGGTGCGGGCGTGGGGTGGGGCGGCCAACTGGGGTGCGGCGGGTGCGGGCGAGATGAGTGAAATGTGCGGTGAGCTGATGCGAGTCGTGCGCGGGCGGTCGCTGGAGATCTACCGCCAGGCGGCGCTTCATGCGGAGCAGCGGGGGATCATTCTGGCGGATACGAAGTTCGAGTTCGGGTTGTGCGGCGGGGAGCTGCTGCTGGTCGACGAGGTGCTGACGCCGGATTCGTCGCGCTTCTGGCCGGCGGACGAGTATCGCACGGGGATCAGCCCGCCGAGCTATGACAAGCAGTTCCTGCGGGACTACCTGGAGACGCTGGACTGGGACAAGCGGCCGCCGGCGCCGCCGCTGCCGGCGCAGATCGTGGAGCAGACGCGGCGGCGGTATGAGGAGGGGTACGCAAGGGTGACGGGTGACAGGGGGAGGGATTGAGGGATTGAGGGGTTCAGGGATTGAGGGATTGAGGGATTAAGGGAAGCGCGGGCGGGGGCCTGTGCAAAAAAACTGTAGGCGGGAGCGGGGGCCTGTGAATAAAACTTTGAGCGGGTGCGGGGTTTGGGAGACAGGGCGCGCGGTGAGTGCGCGGTTCTCGCGGCGGGGCGCGCGACGGGCGGGTTTCGTACGCCCTGACGCCGGCCGGCTGGGCGTGGCTGGACGCGGGCGACGAACCGCCGGCCGAGACCAAAGACGGCGAGCCGGACCGCGACGCCCGGGCGTTCTACTACGAACGCGTCCGGGCCGCCCTGGACCGGCTGGACACGGCCGACCCGCCGGACCCGAAGGAAATCGGCGGCATGCCGCTGCCTGTGGCGATTGCGGGCTTGAAGCTGTCGGCCCCGTGGACGCCGGTTGCGGCGTAGGGGCGGAACAGCGCACGGCGCGGCCGCGCCGCTTTCCTGACTTCGAGCCCTTCGCCTCGCTGGGATACCGGTTTACAATCCGCTCGTCAGCGCGGTCTTGAAGGATGGACGAACCGACGTGGCACGCGAACAAACCCGTAATCCGCCAACGCTCTTTCACCGAACGAAGCACGGTCAAATCCAGCTCGGCGATTCGCTGCGCGTGCTCGAAGCGATGGAACCGGCGTCGGCTGACTTGATCGTGACGAGTCCGCCCTTCGGACTGGTGCGCAAGAAAGACTACGGAAATGTCGATGCGGATAAGTACGTCGAGTGGTTTCAACCGTTCGGCGAGCTCTTTCGTCGCGTGCTCAAGCCGACCGGCTCACTCGTAATCGACATCGGCGGCGCATGGATTTCGGGGCAACCGACGCGGAGCTTGTATCACTACGAGCTCGTTATCATGCTCTGTCGGAAGTGCGGCTTTCACTTGGCACAGGAGTTCTTCTGGTGGAATCCCGCCAAGCTGCCGACGCCGGCCGAGTGGGTGACGGTTCGCCGCATTCGCGTAAAGGACGCCGTGAATTGCGTTTGGTGGCTCTCGCCCACGCCGTGGCCGAAGGCGTCGAATCGTCGCGTGCTCGTGCCGTACAGCGATTCGATGCGGGACCTTCTGAAGAACGGCTACCGGGCAAAGCTCCGCCCGAGCGGGCATGACATTAGCGAGAAGTTCTCCATCGACAACGGGGCAGCGATTCCGCCGAACATCATCGCCTTGGCACACACCGAGAGTAACTCGTTCTATCTGCGGTACTGCAAAGAGCACGGCATGAAGCCGCACCCGGCCCGCTTCCCGGCGGAGCTGCCCGAATACTTCATCCGCATGTTGACCGACCCCGGCGACTTCGTGGTAGACCCGTTCGCGGGCAGCTGTGTTACGGGCGAAGTGGCGGAGCGGCTGAACCGGAAGTGGCTCTGCGTCGAACTGGTCGAAGACTACCTGCAAGGTGCTCTCGGTCGGTTTCAGCGACCGGCAAAGAAGGACGCGGCGACGCTGTTCCCGAACCCCGCTTCCCGGCAGACCGAGTACAAGCTGTCGCACCCGGCGGCGATGTGGGGCACCGAATCGAACGGCTCATTACCGACCGACGGCGGTCGGAAGCGGAATATCGCGGGGACAGCGAAGAAACGGGCGAAGGCCCGCGACACGGCGTAGGGGACGCCCATGCCCGCAGTATCACCCCTGCAACTCGTCAACGCGATTCTCGATGCAATCGAGCAATCGGGCGAAACCGGCGTGCTGCTGACGAACCAGCGGGAGCATCCCCGCAAATTCGCAATAGCTGGACCGCTCGGGCCGTTGGAACTGTGGGTATATGCCTGGACGCTCACTTTCGGGGGACGCCCATCGCTTCCTGACGAGTACAGGATTCAGATGACATCCGTATCCTCGCCGCTCGCGCTAAACCCGTCGGGACCTTCGGTGCTACTCGGATACGAGCCGAATCTAAACGTGTTCGCGGGCTTCGACCTTGGGCGGCACCAGACCTTCACGACTGGTTCACCGTCGGTGCAAATCGACATGGCCGCGCTGCGGCAGGCGTTGCAGGACGGCTTCGCATTTCATCGAAAGGACAATGCCGAAATCGCCGTTGCGTTCCGGCCCGATCAATTCATGCCGTACACGCGGAACGCTGTCGAGCTTCATCGGCTCGGGCGACAGATACAGACCCTTTCGCTGCTTTCGCGAGCTTCGGCCCGCGAGCCGATTCCCGCACGGGAGATTGAGCAACTCACCGCAGACCGGCGACGGATCGTCGAAACGGTAAGCCGGTTGTCGCGCGCATCGAACTTCTGCGAACAAGTGCTGAACGGGTATGGCAACCGCTGCGCCGTCACGCGGCTTCAACTCCGGCTTGTAGAAGCTGCCCATATCTTGCCCGTTGCGGCCCCTGGAAGCTCTGACCATATCGTGAACGGAATCGCGCTCTCTCCCACGTACCATCGGGCTTTTGATCGTGGGCTGATCTACCTGGACGAGCGCTTCGTAATGCATTTCAACGCCGAGAAGGAAGCTGAGCTTCAAACGCTCCAGCTTGACGGCGGCTTGGCGGACTTCAAGACGCCGCTCGGGAAGATCCATCTTCCGGCTGACCGCCATCAGTGGCCGGACCCGCGGTTCATCCGCAAAGCAAACCGCTTTCGTCGCATACCGGCCTAACTTGTGAGCACGCGGGGGCGAGCGCCCCTTGACGGACAGAACGGTTGCGTAATCCCTGACGCGTTCGGGTCCGCGATCCACCCGCCGCGTGAAGGTACAATCTCTGTAGCATGGCCCACGATTCGAACACGAACGGAAACCACGACGCCCGCGGGCGGTTCACGGCCGGGAACAAGGCCGGCGCTCGCTGCGCTCGCTTGCGCTGGGCTGTCCTGCCATGCACCTTCGGTGCGGAGTACGGGCGGGGTGCGCTTGATCATGGCACCCGGCCGGTGGCAGTGCACCCAGGAATGCACCGGCTATTAGCCGGTGCCGCACTTTCCGAGGGGGCTCCGCTGCGCACCGGCTATTAGCCGGTGCCACACTTTCCGAGGGGGCTCCGCTGCGCGCCGGCGGTTAGCCGGTGCCGCACTTTCCGTTTGCGGGGGCCGGGGGTAACCGGTAGAAACCGGCCGCACGGAGGTCGGCATGTCGAATATCTACCGGCTGGGTGTGTTGGCGCTGGCGGGGGCGGCGTTCGGGCTGTGTCTGATGGTGCCGTGGCATCCGGATACGCAGGTTCGCAGTGCGGCCGCGATCGTGGCGGGCGTGCTGGTGCTGTGGATCAGCGAGGTGGCGCCGCTGGGGGTCACGGCGATGCTGGTTCCGGTTGCGGCGACGGCGACGGGCATCTTCACCTGGCGTGAGGCGCTGTCGAGCTGGGCGAGCCCGATCATCTTTCTGTTCCTGGGGGCGTTCATGCTGGCGCGGGCGCTCGACAAGCACGGGGCGTTCGGGTTCCTCGAGCGGGCGGTGTGGCTGGAGCGCTATCGCCGCAGCGACGGGGTGATGCTGTCGCTGCTGGTAATGATCCTGGCGGGGGTGATTTCGACGCTTCAGAACAACACGGCCACGACGGCGATGCTGCTGCCGGCCGTGCTGCGGGTTTCGCGCGACTGCCGCTGGCCGTGTCTGCCGCTGCTGGCGCTGTCGTACGGGGCGACGTTCGGGGGGATGGCGACGCCGGTGGGGACGGCGCCGAACCTGATCGGGTATGGGGCGATGCAGCGGCTTGGGGACCCGATCAACTTCGTGAGCTGGCTGCGGGTGGGAGTGCCGGTGTGGCTGGGCGTGACGCTGATCGCGGTGGGGGTGCTGTCGGTGGCGCGGCTGGTGCTGCGGGCCCGGCCGCGCGGGGACGGGGCGGCGACGCGGGCGGTGTACCTGGAGCGGCTGGGCGAGGCGCTGGCGAGGGCGGATGAGCGGACGGGAGCGGAGGAGAATGCGGAGGAGGAGGGACGGCGGACGGGATTGCGCTGGGCGCTGGCGGCGCTGGGAGTGACGGTGAGCGTGTGGGTGGTGACGGGGATCATCGCGGGGCTGTCGGCGGCGGACGATCCGACGGCCGTGTGGGTGCGGCGCTATCTGCCGGAGTCGCTGGTGCCGGTGACGGTGGGAGTGCTGCTGTTCACGGTTCGGGTGGGGCGGCGGGGGCGGACGGTGCTGAGCCAGCGGGACTTTCAGGGGCTGGACTGGAACACGCTGTTTCTGATCGCGGGCGGGCTTTGTCTGGGGCGGGCGCTGGAGGAGACGGGTGCGGCGCGGGCGCTGGCGGAGCAGGTGGCGGGGCTGGGGCTGAGCCCGCTGATGCTGATGCTGGCGCTGGGGGGCGTGACGATCCTTTTGTCGGACATCATCAGTAACACGGCGACGGCGGCGCTGATCGTGCCGATCGCGGCGTCGGTGGCGCCGGCTGTGGGGGCGGACGCGGCAGCGATGGTGTGGCTGGTGGCGCTGGTGGCGAGCCTGGGGTTCGCGCTGCCGATCTCGACGCCGCCGAACGCGATCGTGTACGGCACGGGGGCGGTGCCGCTGCGGGTGATGCTGCTGTCGGGGGTCTGCGTGGATGCGCTGGGGCTGGTGTGGGTGGTGGGGTGGGTGTATGTGGTGGAGTAGGGATTGAGGGATTGAGGGATTAAGGGATGGGGGGACCGAGGTGTGCTTGACGGGGGGGCGTGAATCGATTGAATACGGGCTTTCGCGGCGCGGTTGAATCGGGTACGGCGCGGAAGGATTGATGAGCACACTCGACACGTCGAGCGATCTTCCTCTCAGTGATTCAAGGTTGGCGCGGGCTTCGCGGGCGCTGCTGCTGGCGGAGGCGGTGGCGCCGGTGCTGGTGTGCCAGGTGTACATCTGGCTGATGCCGGCGGAGCGGCAGCGCGGGTTCGACCTGCTGCTGGGGCTGCTGCTGGCGGCCTGGGCGGTGTGGGCGATCCGGCAGCGCGGGCCGCGCGGGGCGGCCGCCTTCGGTGTGGCCCGGAGCTGGAGCCACGCGCGGGCGGCGCTGCCGCTGGCGGTGTTCGCGCTGGCGGCGGTGGGGACGCTGCTGGTGGGCGGGTGGTTGACGGAGCGGCTGCGCAACGAGGGGGACCTGTGGCGGGCGCTGCTGGGGTATCCGCTTTGGGCGGTGGTTCAGCAGGGGCTGTTTCTGGGCGTGCTCTATCCGCGGCTGCGGGCGGCGTGTGGGGCGGGGGCGGCGCCGGGGCTGCTGGCGCTGCTGTTCGCCGTGGCGCACGCGCCGAATCCGCTGCTGATGGTGGGCGGGGGGCTGATGTCGCTGGTGTTCGCGACCGTGTGGGAAAAGGCGCCGTCGCTGCCGCTGGTGGCGCTGGCGCACGGGGTGATCGGGGCGGTGTGCGACAAGGGGCTGCACGTGTCGATGCGGGTGGGGGCGCATTATTTCGAGCATTCCTAGGGGCGGGCGGGGGCGGGCGTTGCGGGGCCGCGGGCGGGGTGCGCGGCGACCCACGGGTTACGCTTGTCCGCCGGGTGGCGGACTCGCTTCACCCGTGGCCAGCGCCCTTGGCCGCTCCGCGGCCAGATGGTGACCGGCCAAAGATCGGTCCCCCATTCTTGGAGCAGTGCGAATGTCCGTCGAGAAGCATGCTCACGCCTTCGGCGAGAGCGTGCCACCCTGCGCGGGCGGGGCACGCGACGTGTCACCTGTCATTTGTCACCTGTCACGCGGGCCGGGCGTTCGCGGCCGGGCCGGCGGTTCGGCTATACTCCTGCAACCATGAGAAAAGCAGCGATTATTGCGGCGGTTCGCACGCCGGTCGGGCGGTATGGCGGGGCGCTGGCGGCGGTGCGGCCGGATGACCTGGCGGCGCTGGTGATCCGCACGGTGGTGGAGCGGGCGGGGATCGAGCCGGGGCTGATCGAGGACGTGTATTTCGGAGCGGCCAACCAGGCGGGCGAGGATAACCGCAACGTGGCCCGCATGGCCGCGCTGCTGGCGGGGCTGCCGGAGACGGTGGCGGGCTGCACGGTGAACCGGCTGTGCGCCAGCGGGCTGGAGGCGGTGAACCTGGCGGCGCGGATGATCGAGGCGGGCTGCGGGGATGTCTTCGTGGCCGGCGGCGTGGAGAGCATGAGCCGGGCGCCGTTCGTGATGCCGAAGGCGGCCGAGGCGTGGAGCCGCAACGCGGAGATGTACGACACGACGATCGGGTGGCGGTTCACGAACCCGCTGCTGGCCAAGCGCTATTACCCGTTCAGCATGGGCGAGACGGCCGAGAACGTGGCGGAGAAGTGGGGGATCGGGCGGGCGGAGCAGGACGAGTTCGCCCTGGCGTCGCAGCGCAAGTGCGGGCGGGCGGTGGCGGGCGGGCGGCTGGCCGAAGAGATCGTGCCGGTCGAGATTCCGCAGCGCAGCGGCGAGCCGGTGGTCGTGCGGGCGGATGAGCATCCGCGGCCGGAGACGACGGCGGCGAGCCTGGCGAAGCTGCGGCCGGCGTTTCGCGAGGGTGGGACAGTGACGGCGGGAAACTCGAGCGGCGTGAACGACGGGGCGGCCGCGGTGCTGCTGGTGGAGCAGAAGCGGGCGGCGGAGCTTGGGCTGCGGCCGGTGGCGGTGGTGGAGGCGAGCGCGGTGGCGGGTGTTGATCCGGGTTGCATGGGGATCGGGCCGGTGCCGGCGGTGCGGAAGGTGCTGGCGCGTGCGGGATTGAAGCTCGCGGACGTCGATCTGATCGAGCTGAACGAGGCGTTTGCGGCGCAGAGCCTGGCGTGCGTGCGTGACCTGGAGCTCGATCCGGCCTGCTGGCGGGAGGATTTCAGCGGGCGCGGGCGGGTGAATCCGAACGGCGGGGCGATCGCGCTGGGGCATCCGCTGGGGATGAGCGGGGCGCGGCTGGTGACGACGATCGTGCACGAGATGCGGCGGGACGCGGGTGTGCGGCGGGCGATCGCGACGCTCTGCGTGGGCGTGGGGCAGGGGGCGGCGACGGTGATAGAGCGCGTGTGAGCGGGCGCGCGATGCGGGAGCGGACCGATGCGGGTTGCGTCATTTCAATCGAAGGGTGGACATTGAGTTTGAGAGCGATCGGCGCGGTTGTGGCGGGTATGGTGGTGGGGGTTTGCATGGCGGCGGGGGCGCGGGGGCAGTCAGGAGAGATCACTGTGGTGGAGCGACCGCCGGCCGGGCCGGGGAATGAGCATTACGTTCGCAATCGCGCGCCGCTGCGGGCGGAGGCGCTGATCAAGCTGCCGGTGGGGTCGGTGCGGCCGGCGGGGTGGCTCAGGCGGCAGCTCGAGCTTCAGGCGGAGGGGTTCGTGGGGCGGCTGGGGGAGATCAGCCAGTGGCTGCGCAAGGAGGGGAACGCGTGGTTGAGCCCCGAAGGGGAGGGTCACAGCAACTGGGAGGAGCTGCCCTACTGGCTGAAGGGATTCGGCGACATGGCCTATCTGCTCGGTGATGAGAAGCTCATCGCCGAGGCGAAGGTGTGGCTGGAGGGGGCGATCGCGAGCCAGCGCGAGGACGGGTATTTCGGGCCGCGGGCGAACCTGACGGTGATTAAGACGGAGGCGGGCGGCAAGCCGGACCTGTGGCCGAACATGGTGATGCTGTGCGCGCTTCAGTCGTACTACGAGTGGACGCAGACGGGCGGCGCGGGGGGCGACGAGCGCGTGATCGAGCTGATGCGGCGGTATTTCCGCTGGCAGCTCGAGTATCCGGAGGAGGATTTCCTGCTGCCGTTCTGGCAGCAGCAGCGTGCGGCGGACAATCTGGCGAGCGTGCTGTGGCTGTATAACCGGACGGGCGAGTCGTGGCTGCTGGAGCTGGCGGACAAGATTCACCGGCGGACGGCGAACTGGACGGAGGGCGTCGCGAACTGGCACGGGGTGAATATCGCGCAGAGCTTTCGCGGGCCGGCCGTGTACTGGCCTCGAAGCGGGGAGCAGCGGCTGCTGCGGGCGGTGTATCGCAACTATGACGAGGTGATGGAGCGGTACGGGCAGGTGCCGGGGGGGATGTTCGGGGCGGACGAGAATGCACGGCGGGGGTTCGACGATCCGCGTCAGGCGGCCGAGACGTGCACGATGGTCGAGTACATGTACTCGTTCGAGCAGCTCGTGGCGCTGACGGGCGATCCGGTGTGGGCGGACCGGTGCGAAGATGTGGCGTTCAATTCGCTGCCGGCGTCGATGACGGAGGACCTGCGCGGGCTGCGGTACCTGACGTCGGTCAACATGATCAGCTCCGATGCGCGCAGCAAGGCGCCGGGCTATCAAAACGGCGGGCCGATGCAGCTTTTCGACCCGCGTGACCACCGCTGCTGTCAGCACAACGTGGCGCACGGCTGGCCGTACTTCACGGAGCACCTGTGGATGGCGACGCAGGACGGCGGGCTGGCGGCGGTGATGTATGCGCCGTGCGAGGTGTGGGCCCGGGTCGGAGACGGGACGGCGGTGACGATCCGCAGCGGGACGAAGTATCCGTTCGAGGAGACGATCGAATATGCGGTCTCGCCGGAGCGGGCGGCGCGCTTTCCGCTCTATTTCCGCGTGCCGGGCTGGGTGGAGCGGCCGCTGACGGTGGCGGTGAACGACCAGGAGACGGTGCGGTCGGATGTGGGCCGCGGGTATGTGCGCGTGGAGCGCGAGTGGCGCGCGGGGGACCGCGTGCGGCTGACGTTTCCGATGCAGGTGCGCGTCACGAGGTGGGAGAAGAACCACGACAGCCGCTCCGTCTCGTTCGGGCCGCTGACGTTTTCGCTGCGGATCGAGCATGAGAAGCGCAACGTGCGGCCGGAGGATGCGTGGCCGGCGTGGGAGCTGTGGCCGAAGGGTGCGTGGAACTACGGGCTGGTGCTGAAGGCGGGCGACGAAACGGCCGGGATCGAGCTGACGCGGCGGGGGTGGCCGGCGGATGATCAGCCGTTTGCGCTGGAAGCGGCGCCGATCGAGCTGACGGTGACCGCGCGGCGGATTCCGCAATGGCAGGAAGATCACCTCGGGCTGGCGGGTCTGCTCCAGGATAGTCCGGCGCGGACGAGCGAGCCGGTGGAGCGGGTGCGGCTGGTTCCGATGGGCGCGGCGCGGCTGCGGATCGCGCAGTTTCCGCTGGCCGGCGAGGCGGCCGATGCGCACCTGTGGAAGCCGCCGCAGAAGCCGAAGGATGCGACGCCGGCGGTCGCGTCGCACTGCTGGACGGAGGACACGCTGACGGCGCTGAGCGACGGGCTGGAGCCGGAGAGCTCGGACGATTATCACGTGCCGCGGTTCACGTGGTGGCCGAGGAAGGGCTCGCAGGAGTGGGTGCAGTATGAATTCGAGCGGCCGCGGCGGGTATCGCGCGTGGCGGTGTACTGGTTTGACGACACGGGCCGGGGGGGGTGCCGGGCGCCGGCGTCGTGGCGGCTGCTCTACCGGCCGGTGGGTGCGGAGGGTGGCGAGCAGTGGCGTGCGGTGAAGCCGCGCGGGGCGTACGGCGTGGGGCTGGATCGGTACAACGAGGTGGAGTTCGAGGCGGTGGAGACGACGGCGCTGCGGATGGAGGTTTCGCTGCGGCCGGAGTATTCGGCGGGGATATTGGAGTGGGTGGTGGAGTAGGGGGGCGGCGTGTCAGGGCTGCGGGTCGGGGGCGGGCTGGGAGGCGGCCGCCTGGGAGGCCGTATGCGCGGCGGCGCGCTGGCGGCGGACGGATTCCTTGAGTGGCGGAAGCTCGCCGAGGGTCCAGGAGTCCCAGGGCAGGTACCACCAGTCGGGGCTTGCTTCGCGATCGCCGTGAAGACGGTAATTATCGGCCATCGGACCGTTGAACCAGCGTGCCTCCCCGTCGATGATCCACGTACGATTGGCCTTTGGGAGGTCATAGTCGACTTCGTCGCCACTCATTGCATCGACGCCGATGCAGAACAGAACGGTGTCTCGCTCGTCGAAACCGCGCGGCGGAGCGGAGAGCATGTCGCCTGACGGGGTTCCCGCGAACCCGCTCTGATCGAGCAGCAGCACTGCACGATACCACTCGGGCTTGCCCTCCGGCGGCGCCTTCTCCCTGTCTTCGGGCTCCTGGGCGATGTACTGCGTCGAAATGTGATCCTCGTGAAGCTTGAAACCGAAAACGACGATCAGGTGGTTGAGCCCGCCGTCTGACGGAGTAGCCACTCCGCGGTCCTCGTTGTAGTATTCTCCATTCACTCCCGCGCAGACGAGCTGTTTCGGGCCGGGAAGCCAGTGCATGTCAACGATATCGCAGTCGATCCACATGCGGTATTTCAACGTGCCATCGAGCCGGTACACGCAAATGGCCGAGTGCGTCGTAGAAGCATGTCGAAAAACGGCGATGAACTCGGGGATGGCGTGGGCCGGCGAATCGGGAAACACATCCGCGACCATCCCAGAATCAGCGCCGAAGGACTCCCCTGCGAACGAAGGTTCGTTGGATTTCCTGGCTCGCTCGCGGAGTTTGAGCGGAACATCATCGTCGCTGATGCGCAGCTCCAGGATGGGGACCTCGAGGCTCCGGGCGAGGTCGAAAAACGCGAAGCGACCGCTCAGTGGCGAACGGTCCTCAGCGTGGAAGCCCAGGATCGCGATGCGCCCGCCGCCAACAGATTCTGGCAGATGGATCAGCTCAGCGTATTCAACGACGCCGCCCTGGATGCCCGGCCAAGTGTGTAGCACATTCTGCGCGGCCGTGCGGAGTTGAGCGCCTTTATTTTCCGGGAGAATCACGATGTGATCCGGCCGGCGCAGCGTGTACCAGGTGACGAGCGTCGAAGCCGCGACGGTGATCACCAGGATCAGTGCGCAGGCGGCGCCGGTGACGAGCAGGGGGTGCCGGACCAGCCAGTGGGCCACGCGCGTGGAGAGCCCCGGCGGGCGGGCGCAGATCGGCTCGCCGGCCAGGTGCCGCTCGATGTCGCGGGCCAGGTCGGCCGCGGACTGGTAGCGCCGGGCCGGGTCCTTCTCGAGCGCCTTGAGCAGAATCGCGTCCAGGTCGCCGCGCAGCTCGCGGTTCAGCCGGCTGGGCTGACGCGGCGAAGACTCCTTGATGATCCGCACGGCCGCGTAGACCGTCGAGCCGTTGGATTCATAGGGCGGCTGGCCGGTGAGCAGCTCGAAGAGCACCACGCCGAGCGAGTACACGTCGCTGCGGGTGTCGATGGCGGCCGAGTCGCCGTCGCACTGCTCGGGGCTCATGTAGTGCACGGTGCCGACCAGGTCGCCGACGCGCGTGCACTGCGTGGTCATGACGATGTCGGCATCGGTGGCGCGGGCCACGCCGAAATCGATGATCTTCGGCTCGCCGTCGCCGCCGACGAGAATGTTGGCCGGCTTGAGATCGCGGTGAATGATGCCCTTCTGGTGGCCGTGCTGGACGGCGTCGCAGACCTTCAGGAAGAGCCGCAGGCGGTCGCGCAGCGGCAGCCGGCGCTCGGCCGCGTACTGCACCAGCGGCAGGGCGTCGGGAATCAGCTCCATGGCGAAATAGGGGCTCGGGGCGGGCGGACCTTCGTGCAGGCCGGCTTCGTAGACCAGGGCGATGTTGGGGTGACGCAGGCGGGCGAGCACCTCCGGCTCCAGGCGGAAGCGGGCGAGGGCCGACGGGGCGGACATGCCCGGGCGCATGATCTTCAGCGCGACGGGGCGGGCCGGCCGCTCCTGCCTGGCTTCATAGACGACACCCATGCCGCCGTGTGCCAGGGGGCGGACGACCGTGTAGCGGCCGATGCGCGTTCCGGCCGCCAGCTCGACGACGGGAGAGGGAGAGGGCGTCGCAGCGAGGCGGCCGGGCGCATCGGAAACGGGAGCCAGGAACTCTGCGGAGACGTCGTCGGCGTGGGCGAGGAGCTTTTCGACCTCGGCGCGGAGGCGCGCGTCGCCGGCGCAGGCGGCGTCGAGCAGGGCGGGGCGGCGGGCGGGCGGAGCGGCCGCGGCCTGCTCGAAGATCTGCTGAAGGCGTTTGAAGGCGGTGCTGTCCATGGTGCTGCGTGTCCCGCCATGCCCCGGGCGGTCTGTGGCCGTCAGGACAATCGCGCGCGAATCCAGACGCGGGCGAAGGCCCACTGCTTGTCGACGGTGCGCTTGCAGACGCCCGTGACGTCTGCGATCTCCTGCATCGTCAGGCCGGTGTAGTGCCGCAGGGCGACGATCTCGGCCTGCAGCGGTTCGAGCCGCTGGAGCTCCTCCAGTGCCTCGTGGATCGCGAGCGTGGTGGCCGGGTCGTCGCCGGCGGGGTCGGCCACGTCGGCGAGCGAAAGCGGTTCCGCCCCGCCGCCTCGTTTTAGCCTCCTGCGCTTACGTGCGTTTTCCACGAGGAACTGGCGCATGGCATTTGCGACGGCGGAGAAGAAATGTCGGTGGTTGGCGAAGCATTGGAGGGCGTCGCCATCGCCGGCGGCGATCTTGAGACAGGCTTCGTTGATCAGGACGGTGGTCTGGAGGTCTGCGGCGCGGCGTTCGCGGGCGAGCAGGCCGCGGGCGATGCGCTGGATTTCGTCGAGCCGCCAGAGCTGGTCGCGCGCGGCGGCGTCGCCGGCGGCGGCGGCGGAGAGGAGGGAGGTGATCTGGGATGGTTGCGATTCCACTTCGAGACCCCGGACGCGGATCTGACGGGAGTATATCTTCGCCGGGTTTGACGCCGCCGACAAGCCGCAGTTCCCGGAGTGAATGGACTGAGCGACACCCTCCGGGTTCGATTGTGATGATACCGGAAGGGTTGACGAGGTGCAGCGGCTTGGGCAGGGCGAGATCGCGGCTGATCACACGGGTGTCGTCGCTAAGTTCCGCTTCTGGCAGCGGTTAGTGCTTCGGGGAGGGCGCTGTCCGGGGCGTCTACCCGGGCCGCGTAGTGTTGCCCCGCGGCACCCCCAACGCAGTAGCAACTGACATGCTTTCGCTTTGTTCCAGGCCGGCGTTCGGCGGAAGCGCCATTTTATTTGCGCGGCCCGCGGCCCCTCGGCGCACTAGACGTTGAGCGGACAGCGGCCTCGAACTCAGTGCGGCGAACCGGACTGGAGATCGGCCCCGATCCGCCGGTCCGGATCGGTCCTAGCTCGGATCGGCCTCCCATTGTCCACCCTGCGCGGGAGATCAGCGATGAGGACATTTCTATTCGCATTTGCCGCTGCTGGACTGGGAATACCAGCCACGGCAGCCAGAGAGTTTGAAGCCGTCGACGGCGTCCGCGTTGCGCCCCTCCGTATCGCCGAGGTCTCTGGCAATGGTTCGATCGGGCCGTGGCATGACTATGTCGGGTCGCGGGATCTTCTGAACGACATACTCGCGTTCGACGTGGCCGAACCGGACGTTGACGGTAGCGTCAGCGGCTCCGTCGGCGCGCCGATCGGCTTCAACTCGTGTGGCCTCGGTGAGCCCGAGGACCCGGCGGGCAATCGCTGGTACTTCGGCACGACGTACAACAACCCGTTCGCGGCCGGCGACATCAAAGTCCGTCCGGGTGACGAGAGACTCGACGTCAACGGCATGATGTTCGGCTGGCACTGGGGCGGCCCGGCAATGGTGGGTCGCAACTGCTTCATCGTCATCTCGACGTACGAGAGCAACGCGATCAACGACAACACCGGCCTGTGCGACACGCCGGTCCAGCAGGGCGATCCCAGCTTTCTGGGCGGCGTCATCCTGGACTTCGGCCCGTTGACGGGCAACCCGGGCCACTACTGGTTCACGACGGTCGAGGACCTCTCGACCGGCTTCGGCATCTCCGTTCCGCTTGCGGCCGATGGGATCGGTTCGTATCACTTCATTCTCGGTACGTACACCCTCGAGCCGACCGCCGACGGCGTGCTCGATGACACGGTCGAGGGCGGCACGCAGCCCATGCTGTGGGGTTCGGGCGCCGATGAGGCCATCGGCGGCGTTGCGGACGATCGTCCCGGCGAGCAGAACGAGTGGCAGTGGGATGATGATTTCATCATCGAGGGCTGGTTCTTAGCTCCCAATAAGTGCTACAACTACCTTTTCGGCGTCTATCTGAATCCGCTCGCTGCTATGGTCGCATTCCAAGTGGCCGGAAGTTGGCCCTGCGTCTGGGATCTCGACGGAGACTGTTGAACGGCACTCTCCGATCTTGTTGCGCTCTTCGCCGGATACGGTACCAGTTATGACTGCGACGATTGGGTTGCGTTGATCGACGATTTTGGATGCCGGAGATAAAGCGGTTTCGGCAGCACGGGCCTCTTGACAACTACGGCCCAAGTTTTGCGCATAAAAGACTCACAATTGCGTGGGTTGACTACCTGGAGGCACAACATGAAAGTTTCACCCCCGTCTAGCGCTATTGCGTGCGTATTCTTGGCAAGCGCCTCATTTGTGTTCGCGTTCGGAGCGGGGCAGCCCGCGTCGGCGCAGGTAGGGCTGACGGCCGTGGAGCGGCTCGACATCTGTGCGCCGTCGCTGCGTGTGTTCGATGTGGTAATCGATGGACTTGCTCCCGATCAGAAGTTCGCAGCGGCCGAGATCCGCGGAACTTCCGCTCGCGGAGACTTCCGAAACCCGGATGCGACCTTCAACTTTGCCTTTTGCTTCAACGAGTGTGACAGTTTCATGACGGCGCCGCCGTTCTGCCCGGACACGGAGCTGCCCGCCACGAGACTGATCGGCGCTCCCACGAACTCGTTTACATCTACGAGCATCAATTGGGCGTGGGCCGACGACCCAAATGCCGCCACGCCCGGCCTTGGGGGCGTCATCGCGCGGGTTGTAGTGGAAGAAGGCGGAATGGGGATCCTGCAAGTTGCGGTAGCCGGCACATTCGTGGGAGGTGGCTCGTGGGCGTCGTCCGCGACGATCGCACTCTCGACATGCTGTGCGACACGGCCGGCATTGTATGCTGTCGAGAACCCTGCTGTGAACGTCGGTCAGTGTCGGGCGTTCGATCTCGTGCTCACCTGCCTGGCGCCGAATCAGAGGTTTGTCGGGGCGGAGATCATCGGCATGTCGTCCGAAAGCGGGTTCTGCAATCCGGATTCGAACTTCGAATTCGCGATTTGCACAAACAGTCACGACAGTTTCATGACCGCGCCCCCGTTCTGCCCCAACGTCGAAGTGCCGGCCACGAGATTGATCGCCGCTCCGACCAACAGCATTACTCCTACCTCGATCAATTGGGCGTGGGTGGACGATCCCGATGCGGCAATTCCCGGACTGGGCGGGGTGGTTGCGCGAATCATGCTTGCGAGCGGCACGGTCGGGATCCTGGATGTCCAGGTCGCGGGCACATTCAGCGACCGCCCAGGCTCGTGGAGCGCAGGGTTTCACGTTGTGCTCGCAGATTCGACCTGGCCGATTGTAGCGCTCGCTACACCGGCGGGGTCCTGCATCAGTCCGGGGAGCGACTTCGTCGTTGACGTAAACCTCGAGCAGACGAACGGCCTGGAGATCACGGGTGGCCAGTTCTTTCTTTTGTACGACCCCGACGTGTTGACCTTCCAGAGCGCGGACCCGGGCGGGGCGAGTGACCCGAACAACCCGTTCGATGTCGAGATACCTGAGGAGGTGGACCCCATCGAGGGCACGATCGACTACGTGGTGCAGATACTGCCTGGCGGCGCGGGGGCGACGCAGCCGATGAGAATGGCAAGACTCACGTTTACGCTGAACACGAGTACACCTGCGCTACCGCTCGCCGTCGTCTTTCGAACTCATGATCCCTCCACACGGCTTGCAGCGAACATTCCGGAAGGTGGACTCGAGCCGTTCCTCTATGACCTCTGCGTGAGCGCGCTCGACCAGGACCCGCCAACGGTGAATGCTCCCGCAGATATCAGCACATTCGCGGATGCCGGCCAGTGCCGGTCGGTTCTCACTGCCGCAGAGATCGGCAGTCCCACGGTCAGCGATGAATGTACAGCGGATCCAGCGGACATCGTAGTCACGTTCGAGCGCAGCGACGGCAGGCCGAATTTGACGGATCCGTTCGACAGCGCTGACAGTCCAGTAGAAATCGTCTGGACTGCGACGGACCCGGCGGGAAATCAGGCGAGCGATGTGCAAACCGTGACGGTCGAGCCCTTCAACGTGCTATGGCTCGACCTGCAACTGCAACCGTTCTTCGACGACCCGAATCCGACCTCGTCTGGTGATTTCATAAGTCGCTGCATCGAGCTGGAGCTGACCAACTGCGCCGGCCTCATCGAGAACCTTTCTGGCGAACTGTCGCTCTCGGTCGACTCGGCCACCAATCCCGAGTTCAACGGTCGCACGCCCGCGCCGGTGATGCTGCTCGTGCCGTGCGGCAGCTACACCTGTGTGACGTCGCGTGACTCGCTTCACAGCGTGCGACGAACTCTCCTGCGGAACGACGGCAGCGTCGGCTTCCGAGTAATTGACCGTGCCTACGAGGTGAACTTCGCTGGACCGAATCGCTGGCTGACGCAGGGGAATCTGACCGATCTGGCGGGCGAGGACGTGATCGACATTCTCGATTTCGGCGTTCTGATCAACCAGTTTCGGCGAAACTACGGCAGCGGCGACACGGATTGTCAGACAGCTGCGCCGCACGCCGATATCGACGGAGATGCGATCGTCGGAGTCGAGGACTTCACCTTTATCGCGAGTAACTTTTTTGCGACAGGTGATGCGTCGTGCTGCAGCGCTCTGGGAGGGGGGCGCGGTCGTGCGTCGGTTACGCTCGAAGAGCTGAACGCGCTTGGTCTCGGGCAACTTGGCAGGGCGGACCTTAACGGTGACGGTGTGGTCGATATCGAGGACGTGATGACGCTGCTGGAGGAGGAGGAGCGTCGGCTACAGTCCCTCGGTGAGGGCTACCAGCCCGACGGCGGACACCCGGACAACTGGGATCGGAGGCTGCCATGAACTGCCGATCGGTGCTGCTGGGAGTCCTGAGTGGCGCAATGGCGATCACTGCGAGTGCTGGCGAGCAGCCGGTGCGTCTTGAATGGCGGCCGGCGACGCAGCGCGTGGTTCTGGGCGACTCCTTCAGCCTCGACCTGTTCGCTGTGAGCGACCGGCCGGTGACGGCGAGCGCGGCTCGCGTCATCTTTTCCTGGAATCCCGTGGCCATCGAGCTGCTCGGGACGCTCGAAGAGGACGAACTGTGGCAATCGTCTGGGCTCGTGGAGAACGACCCTTGGGGAATCAACGAAGTGATTCCGCCGGCCGACGGCGACGGTGTCTGGGACGCCTACGCGCAGATCGGGCAGCCCGTCTCGATCGATGTGGGCGGCGTGCGGCTCACTACATTCGAGTTTCGGGCGACCGACCCGGGTCTGACACAAGTCGAGGTGCTGCCTCAGGCCGGGTCGCCCCCAGCGGACACGGTCGTGCTGGACGCTGTCATCCCCAATTTCAACCTGGTCGGAACGGGCCAGCTCGGAGACCCCGCCGTGATCGAGATCGTTCGCTGCTTCGGAGACCTCGACGGCGACGGTGAGACGGGTTTCTCCGATCTGGTTATCCTGATTGGAGAATTCGGAAGCGGATCTGCCGGTGACCTCGACGGAGACGGTAATACGGACTTCGCCGATCTCGTGCTGCTGATCGGTGACTACGGCTGTAGTCCGTAACGCGGCGTTTCGCCCTTCTCTGCCTCGGCGTGCGCGGATTCACGAACGTGCCGGCGCCGGCCGATGGATTCATCAGCCGGCGCCCTATTGATTCGATGCGCGTCGCGTGCGAATAGACCTTCGCCGCCCTCACCGCCTCCGCCGCGGCAGCGCCGTGCGGATGCCCAGCAGCCCGGCCGTGAGCATCGTGAACGGCACGATGCCGAACGGGCCGCACTCGATCAGCTCGTCGACCGGCACCTCGATCACGTCCGTGCTGCGCTCCTGCAAGAAGCTGTTGTAGATCTGCACGGCCAGCTCGCGGCCGGTGGCGAGGGCGTCCTGGTTGTCGTACTCCCAGTGGATGCCGCCGTAGATGCGGCTGCGGCCGGCCTCGTCGCCGGCGGCGGAAAAGCGGGCGAAGCTGCGCGTCACGCCGGGGACGTCGTCCGAGGTGGTGCTGAACTCGATCTCGTCGGTGCCGTAGAAGAGCGCGAGGATCTTCGAGGCGGAGCCGCTGAAGGTGCTGTGGCCCGAGGTGTAGCTGGGGAAGGGCGGCGTGGGGATGAGCGAGGTCCAGTCGGGGTCGGGCTCGGTGTCCGGGTTGCCGTCGTCGGCCGCGGCGCGGATGGCCGTGACGGGGCGCCAGTGGTCGTAGTAATACTTGTTGTCCCACGAGCAGATGCCGGCGTCGCAGACGGCCATGCCGATCAGCGCGAAGAGGCGGGCGTTCTGCTCGAAGGTGTTGCCCTGCTGGGCGGCGATGTCGCGGGCGATCTGCCACCAGTGGCCGGGGGGCGTGGCCGTGCCGGGGCCGTCGACCCAGAAGAAGGCGATGGTGGTCTGCTCGGCCGTGCGGACGGTGCTGTCGGCCGCGCCGAGGGCCTTCACCTCGTTGAAGGACTGGGTGTACTCGGCGCTGTCGAGCGACGGCGGGCCCTTGCGGCGAAGCGCGGAGACGTCCTCCAGGCAGATGGGCTTGACGTAGGGCCACTGCGGCAGGGCGGGGTTGGCCTGAAAGGCGGGCGGCGTGGGCTGCCAGCCGTCGGGGGCGCCGCTGGGCTCGTAGGCGACCATTGCGTCGGCGCCGTCGTCGGCCCGCAGCGCGATCATCTTGTCGGCCACGGCGCGGCCGAGGGCGACGCCGTTGTCTTCATTGGAGCCGTCGGCGACGGTGGAGAGGCTGGCGTCGAGGGCGGCGTCGAAGGTCTCAACCAGGTCGGGGTAGAGGCTGCTGAGCACGCGGTGAGCGGCGGCCGCCGCGGCCGCTTCCTTGGAGATGCCACCGGAGATATTGACATCCGAGAGATCCAGATACGGATCGTGCGTGTCGGCGACGTAGTTGACCGAGTCGTACATGGCGATGCCGACCATCGCCATGGCCCGGGCGGCGAGCGGTGGGGCGGTCCGGTTGACCCGGATGGCGTCGAGCGTGACTTCGGCCCAGTCGACAATGATGTCGGCGGAGGCGATGGGGACGAGCAGCGTGCTGAGGACGGCTGCACTACGAGCGCGGACAGACCACATGTCGGATTCCTCCAGGACGTTGAACGGAGATTTGACGGCCCGCTTCGAGACGGCGACGTGCGAGGAAAGCGGCCGCTCGAAGGGAGAACGCGTCGCGCTGCGAACGAAGCGCTACGGTCTCCACTCTACAGATCGGTTATCGCACGTTCAAGCTTTCTTGCGACGCGGACGGGAAATCCTTCCGCCAGGGCCGGCGGCTCGGCCCGGCCGCGATGCAGCCGGCCGCGGCGGCGAAGGTCCGAGAATCCGGGCCGGAGCGCGTGGGGGCGCGAGTGAGCGGGTGCGGGGTTGGGGCTATAATCCGGCGGCCGGCTCGCGAAGGGGGTGGCCGGCGGGTCTGCGTCGGCGGCCGGCCGGTCGGTTCGGGAGAGCTTTCGAGAGCACGGGAGGCGTCGGATGAGCGTCAGTGCGTCGACAGGTGAAGAGCTGAAGATCGACTGGAACATCGAGGAAGACGCGGAGCGGCTGGCGGAGTTTCAGTCGCGGATCGACCGAGGCGAGCTGATCGAGGCTGGGGACTGGATGCCGCACAATTATCGGGTGGGGATGCTGCGGATGGCGGAGCATCACGCGAACAGCGAGATCGTGGGGGCGCTTCCGGAGGGGGAGTGGATCACGCGGGCGCCGTCGCTGAAGCGCAAGCTGGCGCTGATCGCGAAGGTGCAGGACGAAGTGGGTCACGGGCAGATGCTGTATCGCGTGAGCCAGGACCTAGGCAAGCCGCGGGATGCGATGCTGCGCGACCTGGTGACGGGCAAGACGAAGTATCACAACGTGTTCAACTATCCGGCGCCGACGTGGGGGGACGTGGCGATGATCCAGTGGCTGGTCGACGGTGCGGCGATCATGAATCAGAAGACGCTGGCCGACGGGAGCTACGGGCCGTATGTGCGGACGATGCGGCGGATCAACATGGAGGAGGCGTTTCACTTCAAGAGCGGCGAGGACATGGTGCTGACGCTGATGAGCGGGACGCCGCGGCAGAAGCGGATGGCGCAGGAGGCGTTCGACCGCTGGTGGAACCCGTGTCTGATGTTCTTCGGGCCGCCGGACAAGGAGAGCGTCAAGACCGGGCCGTTCATGACGTGGCGGATCAAGACGGTGACGAACGACGATCTGCGGCAGCAGTTCGTGGACCGGTTCGCGCCGGCCGCGCTCGACCTGGGGCTGAAGATTCACACGTACAAGCGCGATGCGGGCGGGAAGGTGGTGCGCAGTCCGGACGGGTTGCCGATCTGGGTGCCGGACGAGAATCTGCGGCGGGATGAGAAAACGGGGCGGTGGAGCTTCAGCCAGCCGGACTGGGAGGAGTTCCACGCGGTGATCCGTGGGAACGGGCCGCTGAACAGGCAGCGGGTGGGGCTGCGGCGGTTCAGTTATGAGCAGGGGGCGTGGGTGCGGCGGGCGGTGCTGGGTCAGAGAGCGGGGCTGCCGCCAGGCCGGAATTGACGGGCCGGAATTGACGGGGCGGAAATGACGGGGCGGAAATGACGGGGCGAAACTGACGGGGCGGGTGCCACTTCGCTGATTCGGAAGGCGAGCGGGTGCGAGGCGCCCCGGGGACAAGTCTGTGAGTCTGCGGATTCGAGAGGGAGGAAGGCCCCACGGACGACGTACGGGGAGGGGCTTTCCGGTGGCTTGAAGCCACCGGCTACGATCGTGTGCCCTGACGGTCAATGACAGGGCCGCTCGGGCGCCGATCCACGTTCTCGTAACAGCGTCTCGATTCCGGCGCACACGGCGTCGGTCAATCGTAACGCGGCGGTTTGTTCGTGAGTCATTCAATCGAGAGTCGGCCTTGACGGGAGGAAGACCGAGTCATGTCCTCTGAAACGGGCGAGCAGCACGCTGATCAGCCGGTGGAGCCTTCGAACGAGTCGCCATTCGCTCCGCGGACCGCGTCCGTGGGCGGGCCGCAGGCGGCGGCGGTGGTCATTCCCTGCGCGCGGCCGGCGCGGCCGCCGCGGGTGATCGGTGCAGTGGGGCTGACGCTGGTGGCAGCGGCTGCGATGGTCGTGATGCAGTTCGTGGCCGGGTTTTTCGCGGGCATGTATCAGAGTCTGACCAGGCCGCTGCCGGAGTTTCCAGTGGCGCGCCAGGCGATGGAGGACTTCTTCACGACGCCGGTGGGGCTGGCGATTCTGCTGCTCAGCGCGCAGGCGGGTGTGCTGCTGACGGGCCTGCTGGCGGCGCGGTTCGGGCGCGAGCCCGTCGCGGACCAGCTCGGCGTCGGCCGCTCGAACGTCGGCTGGCTGTCCTACTTGCCGCTGCTGTTCGGCACGCTCGTGGCGGCGCTGGTGGGCGTTCTGATGGCGATGCCGGTGGCCGTGTGGCTCGGCGTCGGCGAGGAGGCGATGGGCCAGGCGTTTCAGCAGGTGCGCAGTGTGCGCGACCCGGCGGGGCTGGCGCTGTTTCTGGCGGCCGTCACGCTGGGGGCCGGAGTGATCGAGGAGCTGTACTTCCGCGGGTTGATTCAGCGGCGGCTGCTGCGGCGGCTGCGGCCGGCGTGGGCGATCGGCGTGACGAGCGTGCTGTTTGCGGCGATTCACATGCATCCGGTGCAGTCGGTGTTCGCCCTGCCGGTGGGGGTGTGGCTGGGGGTGATCGCGTGGCGGACGAACTCGATCTGGCCGGCGGTGTTCTGTCATGGCGGGTTGAACCTGATCTGGAACGCGTGGCCGACGCTGATCGCGGCGCTGGAGATGCCGGCCGAGCTGGTCGGGGCGTATGGGCTGGGTCTGTTGGCGGTGAGTATGGTGAGCTTCGCGGTCAGCGTGGCGATTCTGTGTCGCAGCCGGCCGGTTCGGCCGGCGGGACCGTCAGTGTTCGAGCAGCGGCCGGTGCTGGCACGGCCGGTGGTTGGGGTGGCGGCGGGGGTGTAGGCTGCGTGGCGGGATCGTGATTCGTGAGGGGCGGGCGTGGCGGTGTGAGTGAGCTGGTTTCGCGGGGGGGGGGGAGGGCGGGGCTGCCCGATGGCGCGGGCGCGCCGGGGCGGGCGGAAGGGGGCGGCGCGGAA
>CAZXUI010000023.1:0-53540 GCA_964643885.1 uncultured Planctomycetales bacterium | reverse complement strand
ACCGCCCGGGCCAGCGGTGACTGGGCGTCGGCGCCTTCGCCGATGCCCAGCGCCAGCGGCATCAGGCCGAGGATCGTCGTCGTCGTGGTCATCAGGATGGGCCGCAGGCGGCGGCGGCCGGCCTCCAGCGTGGCCTCGCGCGTGCTCATTCCGGAGCGGCGAAGCTGGCCGGCCTGATCGACCAGCAGGATGGCGTTGTTGACCACGATTCCGCCGAGCATGATGCAGCCGATGTAGGACTGGATGTTGAGCGTCGTGCTGGTAAGGAACAGCGTCACGAGCACGCCGATGGCGGCCATGGGGACGGAGAGCATGACCACGACGGGGTCGCGGAGCGACTCGTACTGGCAGGCGAGGACCATGTAGACCAGAACCAGGGCCATCACGAGCGTGAGCAGAAGCTCGCGGAAGGACTCCTGCTGCTCCTCGTAGTTGCCGGCGATCCGGAATTCGTAGCCGGCGGGACGGGCGATCCCGGCGAGGACGCGCTCCACGTCGGCGGCGATCGAGCCCAGATCGCGGCCGGCGATGTTGGCCGTGACGGTGCTGATGCGCTGCTGGTCCTTGCGCTCGATCTGGATCGGGCCGCGGCTGGATTCAGCCGTGACGACGTTTCGGAGGGCGACCTGCTCTCCGGCCGGCGTGCTGAGCGTCAGGTCGAGCACCTGGTCGATCGAGAGCTTCTGCGCGTCCTTGAGCTGGACGAGGATGCGGTGCGCGTCGCCCTGGCTGCGGAATTCGCCGGCCTCGGTCCCGGCCACGGCCGTCTCGAGCGCCTCGGCCACGTCGCGAACGCTCAGGCCGAGGTCGGCGGCCTTCTCGCGGTTGACGGTCATCTCTTCCTGGGGAATTCCGGCCTCGCGGCTGAGATCGATATCGGTGATGCCGGGCACGGAGCGGATTTCGTCCGCCGCGCGGGCGGCGAGCGCGTCGAGCGTGTCGAGCTCGTAGCCGCGCACTTCGACCGTCAGCCCTTGTGAGCCGCCGAGCAGGCGGTCGAGCAGAAACTGGCCCTGCGGGGCCTGAACGCGAACCTCCATACCGGGAATCCGCCCTTGCAGGGCCTGGCGCAGGGCGTCGGCCACCTCGGTGTTCGAGCGCTCGCGCCCCAGCGCCGGCCCGATCGAGATGCGCACGTCCGCCTCGGCGTTCTCCTCGGCCTGCGCGACCATGGCCACGGCCTCGGGAACGGTGCCGCGGACGATTTCCTCGATCCGGCGGGTCTGGCGGTCGACGATGTCGAGTTTCGTGCCGACTTCCATTTCGCCGTTGATTCGGACCTCGCCCTCGTCGCTGGGCGGGAGAAACTCGGATCCGATCAGGGGGACGAGCAGGAGGCTGGCACCGAGGAGCAGGAAGGCGACGGTGAGCGTGGCGGCGCGGGCGCGCAGGGCGGTGTGCAGCAGGTCGCGATACATGCGTGTCAGCGCGTCGAGGCTGCGCTCGGCGGAGTCAGCGAGCCAGCCCATCCAGCGGGCCCGGCCGGCGAGCTTCTGATGCAGCTCCTCGGGCGACTCGACCAGCCGCGAGGCGAGCATCGGCACCAGCGTCAGCGAGACCAGCAGCGAGCAGGTCAGCGAGAAGACGATGACCAGGGCCAGCTCCTGGAAGAGGATGCCCGTCACGCCGCGGACGAAGACGAGCGGCAGGAAGATGACGAGCGTCGTGACGGTGCTGGCGATGATGGCGCCGGTGACCTCGCCGGTGCCGCGGACGGCCGCGTCGAATTTGCCCTCGTGCAGCTCGTCGCGGCGGCGGAAGATGTTCTCGAGCACGACGATGGAGTTGTCGACCATCATGCCGACGCCGAGCGCCAGGCCGCCGAGGGTCATCAGGTTGAGCGTGAAGCCGCCGAACAGCAGCACCGCGAAGGTGGCGATGATGGAGATGGGGATGGCCAGTGCGATGACGATCGTGCTGCGGATGTTGCGCAGAAAGAGCAGCAGCACCACGATCGCCAGTCCGCCGCCGTAGAGGACGGAGTTGGCGACGTTGGCGATCGAGCGCTCAATGAAGTTGCCCTGGTTGATGACCGGGACGACGTTGATGTGGGGATACGCGGCGTTGATTCGGTCGATCTCCGCCAGGATGCGGCGCGAGACTTCGACCGTGTTGGCGGTCGCCTCCTTGCGGATGGCCACACGAATGCCGCGCACGCCGTTGATCCGCTCGACCTCGGTCGGGCGCTCGTAGGTGTCCAGGACGGTGGCGATCTGGCCGATCGTAACCGGGGCCCCTTCGCGCATGGCCACGACCGTGTCGCGGACTTCGCCAAGGTCGACGAACTCGCCGGGGGCGCGGAGCGTCACTTCGTAGCGGCCCTGCTCGATCCGGCCGGCCGGCAGGTCGAGGTTGGCGTTGCGGACGGCGGCGAGGATATCGTTGAGCGGGATATTGAGGGCGTTGATCTTGTCGGCGTCGATCTCGATGCGGACTTCGCGGTTGAAGCCGCCCCACAGGTCGACCTGGGCGACGCCGGGGATGCGGCCGAAGCGGTAGCGGACCTGGTCTTCGACCAGCTCGGTCAGCTCGACGGGGTCCATGTCGCTGGAGACGCCGAGCAGGACGACCGGGAAGCTGGCGACGTCGAACTTGCGGATGCGGGGGCGGTCGATTTCTTCGGGGAGCTCTTCGAGCTCATCCTCGAGCGTCGAGCGGACCTCGATCGCGGCCGCGTCGATGTCGGTGCCCCAGGCGAAGGTGACGCGGACGGTGCTCTGGCCCTCCTGCGATTCGCTGGTCATCTCTTCGACGTTCGGAACGGTGGCGACGATCTCTTCGAGGATCTGCGTGACCTGTTGCTCCATGACCTCGGGGCTGGCGCCGCGGTAGCTGGTGCGGACCGTCAGCGTCGGCATCTCGACGGTGGGCAGCAGATCGATGCGCAAGCGGTGCAGGGCGAACGAGCCGATCACGATCACGATCAGCGTGATCATGGTCGTCGTGATCGGGTGATTCACGCAGAATCGCGGCAGGTTCATCGCTCTTCCTCGGCGGATTATTCGACGATGCGGACGGCGGCCCCGTCTTCGAGCAAGTGCTGGCCGAGCACCACGACACGGCCGGCCAGCGGCGGACGGAGAACCTGCACACGCTCATCCTGGACGATGCCGAGCTCGACCGGATGCTGCGTGACGGTCGATTCGTCCGGGTTGACGGTGAAGACGACGCTGCGGCCGGCGCGCTGCACGACGGCGGCCGTGGGGATGATGGCGTCGGCCTGCGCTTCACGCAGCACGACGCGGACGCGGATGAACATGCCGGGGCGGAGGACGTGGTCGGCGTTGTCGACACGGAATTCGACGCGCGCCTGGCGCGAGGATTCGCGGAAGACGGGCGCGATGCGGGCGACCTGCGCGTCGAACGTCCGGCCGGCGACGGCTTCGGTGGTAAGGGTGGCCGTCTGGCCGACGCTCAGCAGCGTGTAGTCTCGCTCCGTGACGGAGACGACGCCCAGGAGCGGGTCGAGGCCGACGACGGCGAGGATGGGGTCGCCGATCTGCACGGTGTCGCCGGCGTCTTCGTAGCGCGTCCCGACGATGCCGCGGTCGGGCCCCCCGCGCCAGCTTGCGCGGACACTGGTGTAGTTGAGGCGGATGTTGGCCACTTCGAGCAGGGCCTCGGCCTGGCGGGCGCGGGCCTGCGAAAGTTGAACGGCGGCCTGTCGCGAGGAGCGCAGCGCCGTGACTTCGTCGAACTCGTAGTCGGAGGCGACCCCGCGCTTGCGCAGGTCCTCGAGGCGGGCGTAGTCGCGCTCGACGCGTTCGAGCTCCGCCTTGGCCTGGAGCACCTCCGCCTCGCGGACGGCCAGCTCCGCCTTGGCCTGCGCGACGGCCTGGACGAATTCGTCGTCGTCGAGCGTGGCGACGACCTGGTCGCGCTCCACCGGGTCGCCGAGGTCCACGTGGATTTCCTGGATCAGGCCGGCGACCTTGGGGGCGACGTCGAAGCGAGTGGAGGCTTCGAGCGTGCCGCTGAGCACGCGAACCTCGCGAATCAGGCCGGCCTCGATCGGGGCGACCTCGACGGCGACGGTGCCGCGCGCCTCGGCGTCCGGCCGCGCCGCGGCCGCGGAGGCGTCGAAGGTGACCGCCCGCCAGGCGACCAGGCCGGCGCAGGCGCCGAGCACGAGGATGAGCAGAATCAGGCCCGTGTGCGATTTCACGGCTTGATTATAGTCCAAGATGCCACGCCGGTTGAGGACGCGACGGCCGCTGAGCGAGCGGCGACCTCTCTTGCGGGTCGGGGGAAGTCTCGCAGAGACCCGCATCGGCGCCCCCGCGACGAGCGCGAAAAGCCACGACCCGGCACGGCCTCGGGCCGGCATGATTCATCGGCGGCTCTTCAGAAAGCAGTCGATCGTGACCCGCAAGCCGAGGCGTCACAGCCGCGACCGGCTCCTCGACCGGCGGCGCATGCCGGCGGGCCGCCGATCGTTATCATTCCGGATGATCGAGCCGCCGCGGCGGAAACATCGCTGCGCGATCCGCGCGGGGTGTCGCCCTCAGCCGATCCGTGAACCGCGAAGGCGCGCATGCAATCCCGGCCAGGCGAGGGTACGTTCGCGGCCGGCATGGAGGGCGTTGCGTCACGACGCCCGCAGGTCGACTGGTTCGAGCTGAAGCTGGAGGTAGAGGATTCGCTGCGCCGCTGCGGCCGCTATCCTCGCTCGGTCCGCATCGCGGACCGGGTGCAATATCTCAACCGCGGCGTGAGCTTCGAAGGATTCGGCTTCGTGGTCGAGGCGGACGAGCCGATTGCCAAGGACGCTGAGGCGCTTGTTCTGCGCCGCGTGTGCAACGGAGGCGCCGAGGGTCGCGCGGCAGCCGAGCGATTGAAGACCGAGGCGCGAACGCTCCGGGCGCTGGAAGGACTTCCGCTGGACTTCGAGGTGCCGCGGTTCGTAAGTTTTGTGGGGCAGGCGGCGGGCCGGCCGCGGGCGATGATTGAGACGGCCGTCTTCGGATTTCCATTGGCGCGATTCAAGGACGGTGGCTCGCACGCGCACTGGGCCATCGACCTGATTGGCCGGATAGCTGCGGGAGTTCACCGCCTCCCGGTCTCGGCGTTTCCTTTCCTGAACTCTTACTCGAATTCGTCGGCTCATCTCCAGGCGGCAGTCGCGTGGCTCGATGACGGCTTCCCGGCGGCGGACGCGGATGCGGCCGAGGCCGCGGCGTGGCTGGGCCAGCATCGCCCGTCGACCCCGTCGGCCGTCGTGCTGCACGGTGATCTGATGCCGCAGAACGTGCTGCACGAGCCGCTGGAGGTCCGGACGAGCGTGATGGACTGGGAGTTCGCCAAGGTGGGCGATCCGGCCCATGACCTGGCGATCGTAACGCGGGGCAATCGCAAACTGCTCGGGGTGAGCGGCGGGCGGGCGAGGCTGCTGGAGGCGTATCAGCGGGCCGGTGGCGCGGCGATTCGGGCGATCGACGTGCTCGCGTGGGAATTGTCGATGGCGCTGCGCTGGCTGTACGATTCGCTCCGGCCGGCCACCGCGCAGCGTATGGCGCAATCACCGGAGTCGTATCGCGCCCTGGTTCGCTCGCTCCTGCGGCGCGCGGCGGCGCGATCCGGCGACCCCTAGAGGCCGAGGAGGCGGTTGGAATGACGGAGCGATCGACGCAGGCTTTGCAGACGGAACTGACGCTCAAGGACCGCTTGTCGCGGCTGAGCTATGCCCAGGTGCGGCGGCTGCTCGGGCCGGATGCGGACCGGCTGATGCGCGCGGGCGGCGGGTAGGAGATTCGAGCCGACGAGCAGGTCTACTTGGGCGACGATCTGCTCCGCCTGTCGGTAGACCGGGCGGTCGTGACGATCACATCGATGGCCGAGGCGCCGCGCGGCTCACCCTGACCTTCCCGGATGCGCAGGCGGTCGAGCGGTTGTCGGGGTCCCTGGCGCGGCTCTTGAGCGCTGCGCCGGCCGGGAAATCGAACTGACGTCCGCGGACGATTCAGCCTCGCCCGGCATCCACCTCTGCGCCGACGGTCCAGAGGGCCTGGATCGGGAGCGCCACGAGGCTCGAGCCGAAAGGCAGCGCTTCTGCGCCCGAGTAAAGCACCACGCCGCGGTGGAACCGGTCGCCGAGCGTTTCGGCCAGGTGGCGCAGGCCGCCGAAGTCGCCGCTATTCACGCTCGCGCTGGACTTGACCTCGATTCCGACGATGCGCCCCTCCGGCCCCTCGAGCAGCAGGTCGACCTCATGTCCGTTCTGCGTGCGATAGTGAAAGAGCTGTGCGCGAACCGAGCTCCAGGTGAGCTGCTTGCGAATCTCGGCAACCACGAAGTTCTCCAGCACGTGCCCGAACTGGGTCGCAGCCGCGCGCAGCCGATCCGGGTCGACTTGCAGCAGATCAACAAGCAGTCCCGTGTCCGAAAGGTAGAGCTTCGCTGATTTGGCCAGGCGCAATCCAAGATTGCTCGACCAGGCCGGCAACCGCTGAACCAGAAAGGTGGCCTCAAGCAGCGCCAGGTAACGCTTGAGCGTCGTCTGCGGAATCTGAATGCTGCGCGCGAGGTCGGAGTAGTTCAGCAACGATCCCGTGCGGCTCGCCAGAAGCGCCAGCAGCCGCGGCAGCGCGGTCAGTCCCTCGATCTGTGCCAGGTCGCGCACGTCGCGCTGAAGCAGTGTCGTGATGTACGTGCTGAACCACGCGTGGCGCCGCTCGGCCGACTTGCGCGACTGGACCTCCGGGTACCCGCCGACACAGAGCCGCTCGACCAGCGGCACGCTCGAACGCTCCCGAAATGAAAGACCGGCGGGCGAGGTATCGCCGAACAGCACCGCAACGATATCGTCCTTCACGCCCGCCAACTCACCCTGCGAGAGCGGCCAGAGAGTCTGAATCTCCATTCGGCCCGCCAGCGAGTCGGCCAGCTTCGGCAGGTGAAGCACATTGGCCGAGCCGGTCAGCAGGAATCGCCCCGGCCGGCGATCGCGATCGACCGACGCCTTGATCGCCAGCGCCAGCCGCGGCAACCTCTGGACCTCGTCTATGATGACCGGCTCCCCGATCTGAGCGAGAAAGCTCTCGGTGTCCGACTCCGCCGCGGCCAGGACGGCTGCGTCGTCGAATGTGACGTACCGAGCGTGGAAGCCGCGATCCGGCAACGAACGGACGAGCGTCGTTTTGCCGGTCTGACGGGCGCCTTGTACGAGGACGACGGGCGTGTCGGCCAATGCGGCCAGAAGCGGGGCGGTGATATTGCGGTGCAGCATGGATGAATATTAGCCGTATAGTGGCTGATTTTCGACCATTATACGGTTGATTTCGAATGCGGCGGGTGGTTGCTCAGGCCCGATCCGAGAACCAGCGCCGCACCGCGATCCCGTCCCAACCCCGCGTGAGTAGAGAGGGGCCTCTTGTCGCCCACAGGGTGCTTGGGCGCCAGGCCGAGAGCCGACCGAAAGCGGTCACGCCGGCGTCCCCAAAACTGCTTGGCTCTGGAGGACCACTCAATGCTCAATTATCAGACCATCTCGAAGGCGGGCGTCGATCGACCAACGCACGAGCTGCCGTTCTGCCGCTACCCATCGGCTTCGGAAATGGACTCCCTCGGCCTCCAGCCCCTCCCGCCCGACCTGCCGCTCGTCGATTCCCCCGCCGCCGAGCCCTACCGCAGCCGACGCTATCGCGCCATTCCGGCCGCCGAGCTTCGGCCGACCCATGTCCTGGAGCTCGCCCGCGTCGTGGCCGCGTCGTTTGCCCGGCGGGAGCCGCAGTGCCGGCATCTCCGCCCGGCCACACAGGTCCCGCCGGGCCTGGCGGCCGCCCGCCATCGAGACGCGCTTGGAGAAGAGGCGTTCGCGGGCAACACTCGCGAGGAGCTGCTCTACTGGTTCATCCGGCTGATGATTCTGACCGATCCGACCAGCCCGCGTTCCGCGGTCCGCGTCAATGAAGACTCGCTCCGGCTGTCGCTGGCGATCGTCGGGGCCGACGGGTGCATCCTCGCCGGGGCGATGAACGAGACGATGCCCCCGCCGGGCCCGCAGCCGGTACTTCGGCAGGGGGATCCGATCCTCGACGCCGTGCTCGGTTATCTGTGGCCGGTGCTGGAGATGCTCGCGCGGCAGGATGAGGAGGCCGTGGGGGCGCTTTCGCGCGCGTATCCGGCGTTCGAGGCCGCGCTGCGACGCGGGCAGGTAGGGCACCATTTCATGGTGGCCCGTGGAGATCGGCTCCATAAGCATGACGCCTTCGAGCTGGTCGCCGCGAGTGCGGAGCGCTTCGGCGAGCTGGGCTTCGCGTACATGCTGGTCGAGGCGACGAATCAGTGGACCGGAGCCGCGTGCGAGGTACTCGGCGGCGTGCGGGTGCACTATCACCCGTTTCGGGCGCAGCGCGCCGTAGCGGCCCGTGCAGAGCCCGCGCCGGACATGGTCAGCAGTCCGGACGGTTACCTGTCGGCCAAGGACGGCGGCAGCATGTTCTACGTGCTGCGATTGAGGTGACGCGGCCTGGAGGCGCCCGGTGGGATTGAGGTCTGTGCGAGCGTCCGGTTGCTCGCAGAACGAAACCCGCGCCGCCTGCATCTCCAGCAGACGGCGCGGGATATGGCCCGAGAAGCATCGCCAAGTCAGGCGCTGCGAAACGGTCTACTTGATGATGCGGAACTGCCAGGTCGTCGAGGCCGGATCCGCGGCGACCGTGCCCGGGTTGATCATTCCGACGACGACCGTGCCGGCGGCGCTGACGCGTGCGTATGAGATCGCGTAGGAGAGCGGCAGGTTCGCGCCGGGATTGACGACCACGGCGTCGCCGACCGCGGCGCCCGGCACGGCAACCGAAACGACGGTGCTCGATCCCGCGCTCAGACCCGGCGGGTTCACGACCATTGACGCCGAGAGAATCTGCGCGGCACTGGTTTGAACCGATCCATCCCCGAACTCGACCCCGCCTTCGAAGACACCCTTGCCGTCGTGATCGATGCGGGCCTTGACGACCGGAGACTGGGCCGTCCCCACGTTGAAGACCGCCAGGTCGCCCGCGGCCGTGGCCTTCCTGGCCACCAGAGGCGTTCCGCCGCCGTTCATCTCGATCTGGACACCCGTGTCGGTCGAGCTGCCGAAGTTGTTCAATTTCAGCGTCGTGCCTGAGAATCCGACGACCGTCAGCGAGTCGCCATTGCTGCCCTGAATCAGGGCACCCGGCCCGTTGTCGTTGAACACGCGAAGCGTGGTCTCGCTGAGAGAGTCGTTTGCGACGTGCAGGCGGGCCGTCGGCGCGCCGGTCCCGATGCCGACGTTGCCGCCGGCGCCGTTGAGCACGAGCGGACTTGTACCTTGGCCAGAGTCGATGTGGCAGATGTCGTCGTCGGGGCCGATCCATAATCGCAACGAGCGGGCGCCGGTGCTGCGAACTGCAAGTCCGCCGTCGATGTCGTCCGATTGTTGGCGCACGACGAAGGTACCGTAGGTGTCGAGGCTGCTCGTGCCAACACCGATGCGCCCGTTCTCCTGTATCCGCATTGCCTCGGTCGGCGCGGCGGTTGCTCCCACACGGAACAGCATATGAGTCGCGCCCGCCGGAGAACCCGAGCCGTCGTGCGAATTCTGGATGAACAAGGTCTTCTTGTTGCTCTCTCGCTGCAAGCTGCGAAGCCAGTGGCCGCTGCTGGTAGTGCTATGCATCTGAATGTTCTGGTCAGGGTCGTCGGCACGCTGCGATCGTATCGGCCCCAGCACTTCCAGCGTGGTGGCGGGGCTGTCCGTCCCGATCCCCACATTCCCCTGATCGTAGAAAATGCCCGACCCATTCTGCTGCCAAAGCGCTTCGCCGCCCGGCCCGGCAAGCGCGTACAGCGCAAGCGGCGCCGCCGTGATCGGCTGGCGCGGCGCCAGCGTCGTGTACGAACCGACGCCGTTGGGGCGAACGTCGATCTCCAGCCAGAGCGGCTTGCCCGTGAAGACGGGGCCGAAGTCGAGCGCGGCACTGAACAGCCCGCCCTCGACGATCAGCGGCGGCGGGTTGGCGCCGACCCCGTCGAACGTGAGCATCGGGCCGAGCTGAGTCCCCGCGGCCGGGTCGTCGTACATTCTGAACCGCATGTCGTGCGGTCCGGCGGCGGGAGCACCAGCCGCGTTGAGCGACCCCTGGTACGTGAAGACCGTGACGGCGTCGTCGGCCCGGCCGATCGCGGCCAGCGCCAATGCGACGACGACGGCGCCAAGACTCGGAAGCATCCTGCGACAGACAGTGCGTGACATGTTGCTCTCCAGTGTGCCTGAGGGAACGAATGCGAACTAACGCGTCGCGACGCCGGTTTCAGCCGCGGCCGACCAGCACGTGGCTCGGAGCGGCCGATCCGCGAACTTGGCGGATGCGTCGCCTGCTGCGGCGGCCCGGAGAGAAAAGCGAGCGAAACGGCGCACTTCCATCAATTTCGCCGGCGAGGGTCCGGCCTCTGGCCGTTTACAGGGCGACCGGTCGGCTTCCTCACCATTGGGGGACCGGCCTCTGGCCGTTTACAGGGCGACCGATCGGCTTCCTCACCATTGGGGGACCGGCCTCTGGCCGTTTACAGGGCGACCGGTCGGCTTTCTCACCATTGGGGGACCGGCCTCTGGCCGGTCACTGGGCGACGGGTCTCCGACCCGTCGCTCCGGCCTGTCGCGCTTCTGCCCGAGAGGGCAAACGACCGCAGCCGGGGGCTTGAAGCGGCCGACGAGGTCGTCCGCCTCCGTTGTCGGGGTGGCCTTCGTCTCGGATCATGGCATGAGAGGGGCGTTCCCGCCTGGCATTCTCATCCGAGATGGCGATCGCTCCGATCGTGTGGTCCTGGCACGAGCGGCTGAATGCCGGCGCAGCGTGAGTTTGCGAAAGGACGCCGCCTCGCTATTCTAGGCAGGGCTCCGCACGAGCCGCCGCGCCACCGTAGCTCAATTGGCAGAGCAGCGGTTTTGTAAACCGCAGGTTCGGGGTTCGAGTCCCCGCGGTGGCTTTCTCGCATCCTGCCGCACGACGTCGCCCGTGTTCGCGTTTCTCCGCGTGAGTCAAAGAGTTACGCGCGTCGGCCGGAGCGCCCGTTGCGCTGGCGACGTTGCGCGACGCCGCGCCGGTTCGCGGCGTTTCGCGCTCCTTTTGCCTGCACCTTTGCAGCGCGCTGCGGTTGGCGGAATCTGCCGATTCGGCGGCGCTGGCGGCCGGCTGCTGGTCGGCGTGTTCCGCTCGGCCGTGGTCCGTGCCGGTCGCTCGCATTGCCACTCTCTGCGGCTCCGTGGCCGGTGAAGGCGGCACCAGATTCGGCAACGCCGTTAGCGCTCCGGTCAGGTCGTGGACGCCGAGCTTCGTGTAGATGCCGAGCGTCAACGTAGGCGTCGAGTGGCGGGCAAGCTCCTGGGCGACCTTCACTGAAACACCGCTCTTCACCAGCAGCGTGATGTAGCTCACGCGCAGCGAATGAAAGTCGGCGACGCGGCCGGCCGCATCGACGACCGCCAGGAACTCGGACTCCAGCCGCTGGCGGCGCTCCTTCCGGGTTTGCGTCTCTCGAATCCAACGCGCCTTCGCGCGCCGCAGGTCAGCCCGGATCATTTCGGCCGCCTGGTCGCGCCACCAGCCCGGCCAGACCGGCACCGTCGCGTCCTTGCCCTTGAGCCACGATCGCAGGGCTGTCGCCAGCTCGGAGCGGATGGGTTGGACGTCCGCCTTGCGGCGCTTACTGCGCTTCGCGTCGAGCGCGATCGCGGGCGGGTCCGCGTCGAGGTTGAAATGCGTCGGCGTGAGGCTCGCGAGCTCGCCCACGCGGAACCCCGTGCCTGCCGCAACGCGATAGATCATCGCGCGGTCCGCGCCGCTGAGGCTGTGCCGCCACTGCGGTGCGGTCTCGGTGGTTCGTACGAGCCATCCCAGCTCGTCGGCATCCAGGGCACGGCGTTCGTAGCGCCGATCCGTCGCGGCGTTGAAGCCCGTCAGGTGGGCCAGCGCGTCGTCGCGGACGCGGCCGTCGCGTTCGAGCCAGCGCGAGAACTGCTTGATAGCGCGCAGGTAGTGCTGACAGGTCTGGAGGCTCTTCTCCTTCCGGAATTCGCCGATCGCCGCCTGCACCGCCGACGGCGTGAGCTCGCTAACCCGCGTCGCCCCGATCTTCGCGACGATGGTCTCGACGCGCTTCTTCACGTGACCGACCTGCTTAGCGGTGACGCCCTTCGCCGTCAGATGCGCCTCCCAATCCGCAATGTGCTCGGCAAGCGGGCGGCGCTCAGCGATGGCGAAACTATCCGCGCGCGGATCGATCACGCCCTCACGCCGCAGGGCCGCGTCGGCAACATACTTCGTGAGAATGCGCTCGGCCACCGCGCGATCGGTCGTGCCCGTCGAGCGGAACATCCGCTTGCCGGCGTGGTCGTGCCATTGGGCGACCCAGACGCCGCGTCCGTGGCGCTTGAACAGCGTTCCCTGCCTATGACTGCGTCGCTTTCGAGCCATCCGTTCACCGTCCTCTCTTCCGCCGCCGCGCGGGCCGCAACTCCAGCCCGAGCGCCCGGCACATCTTCTCCGCCGTGGTCAGCGTCACGTCCCGCTGTCCCTTCAGGAACCGGCCGACCACGGCCGAATTCACGCCGCTATCCCGAGCGAGCGCGTAGGCCGTGAGGCCGCGCGCCTCCGTGGTCGCCCGGATCAAGTCCGCAAACGTTCGTTCATTTCTCATGCTCTCGACAGTGGCCCCGGCGGCGCTACATGTCAAGCGGCGCTATCGGGGCGCTGTCGCGGCGCTGCCTGCCGTTGTCGATTGGGCCGTCAGCTCAAAACGCGGCGATGGCCGCCCACCCGCGGAACCTGGCGCCGGTTGGGTCCACCGGCCGATACCCGCCTTGACGAGGTCGTCGAGCGCCGCGCGTGCCGCGTTGGTATCGCCACGGAACTGTCGGACGCCATGCGTGAGCTCGCGGAGCGTGACGCCGCCGCCGCGCCGCTCGATCCACTCGGCGAGTCGCCGACGATCACGGGCCTCATCGTCTTCCGCGAGAATCGAGTAGACACGGCGTGCTTCGTGTCCGAACCATCGCGATAGCGCGATTCCGGTTCCAACACTCTGTTCGTCAACCTCGTCCGCGACCATGAGCGTCGGGTCCTCCGCTGCCCAGCGGACGCAGTGAATCACGAGCGCAAGCCGCGCCGCATAGCCTTCCAGTTTCGACCACGCGGCCGAAAGGTCGCCCGTCAGGTCCGCCTGCTCCCGGCCATGCTCGTTGTAGAACTTGATCCACGCGGCCTTGCCCGCCGGCGATAGCGGCAGCGTGATCGGATGCGCGTCTCCATCGGCGTCCCGGACGAAGTCCAATTCGTACAGGCGCTCGAAGATGGCCAGGAGGGCCGCCTCCGTGAGCGGAGAGATCTCCGCTTCCGTCCATTGCTTCGCACGTCGCGGCGGCATCGCCAGCAGCAGGCGGGCGAGGAGGCCGGATTCCCGATGCTCAGCGCCGAGCGCGCGGTTCAGAATCCCGGGCTGGATTCCGCCGGTGACGCTGACAGCCGCGGAGGGAATGTAGATGGTCCGCGGCGTGCCCGTTTTGCGGTCCACGACGAGGCATTCGCCGCCGTGCATGCTCAGCCAGTGCGCCTCATCCGCGCCGCCCTTGCCGCCGGAGTATCGGTCGAATGATCCCAGCCAGCCGCCAATTTCATCTCGCGCGAGCAGCACGCCGCGCGGGTTGGCCAGCAGGATTGGAGCCAGGGCCTCGACTGTCGTGTCGCTAACGATCATCCGCGCGGCTGCCGGCGGCTCGGGCTTGCTCGGCGGATCGGTATTGCTCTTGCTCCGCTTCCACTCTGCGAGCCGTTTCTCGAACCGCAGGAGCTCAGCCTCATGTGTATCGAGGGCCGCCGCGTGCGCCTTCATCGCTCTGGCCTGGAGATCGCGAAGCGGCTGAAGCACCAGGCGAAAGGCCGGCGTCTTCTGCGTGCCGCTCTCGCCGACGATTACCGCCCACACGATTGCCGGCTCGGACCAGCCTCGCTTCAGCTGAATTCGTCGCGTATTGCCGATCGCGGCCGCGAGCGCGGCGAGCAGCGGTAGTGCAATGTACGAGGCGTCGCAGCCTATTGCCGTGGCGGAACTCGCGACGAACGAGCACAGCGGCTCGGGCAGCACGCTCACGGGGAACGGCTGGAATTTCTCACTATCCGGCACGGACGCGTCGGTTTCGACCGGTGCGATGCGGTCGGCCCATATTTCGAGGTGTGCTCTCACCTGTTTGTCAGTCAGCACCCCCGCGCTGCGGTACGACTCAATGAAATCGAACGCGTCGCCGCCGGGAGGAAGGTCATCAAGTTCCAGAACTTTAACCGTCGGCGCGGGCGACAACTTGGCGAGCAGGTTGATCACGTCCGATGCGTACTTGCGGCCGGCCGTATCGTTGTCCGGCAATATCACGATCTCCTTGCCGGCCAACGGCGACCAATCGGCTGATCCAGCACTCTGCGATCCGTGCGGCGACGTCGTCGCCATGAGCCCCAACGAGATCACTGCTTCGGCCGCCTTTTCGCCCTCAGTGACGAAGACCCGCTGGGCATCGCTGAGCATCGGCAGCTTATAGAGCGGCCTCGGGGCTGGCATGCCGCCGATGATCCAGCCCGCCGGCGTCCGACTGACGGGGCGAATGTCTTTCCGGCCTCCGGGCCGGTTCCAGCGCACGATGACGCCGAGAGGAGTGCAATCGACTGCCTGATAGACCCACCGGGCGTCGTGCGACCCGTTTCGGCGATCGAGTTCCGCAACGGCTTCGGCGGCGGTCGCGAACACCTTCGGTGCGTCACCGTCACCAGAACCTGCGTTCTTCTGCGGCACCGGGGGTTTTGGTGACGGTGACGCCCGCGGAGGCTCACGCTCGGGCATCAGGTCGCGGAGCGTCAGTCCCATCGCCTGGACAATCGCATCGGGCGTGCAACCGGCGTGGCAATGCACGAGCGCCCGGCCGTCGTCGCCCTCCGAAATCGACAAACTCGGCCGCTCGTCATCGTGGGCCGGGCAGCGCGCGACCCAGCCAGCGCCGACCTTTTTCGGCTTCGTCAGCCGTGAAAGCACAAGATCGACGGGGGTCATCGCCGCGCCCCCTTGGCCGCCTGTTCGGCGAGCCAGCGCTGGAGCTCGGCGAGTGGATACAGAACTGCCTTGCCGATGCGGACGTGAGGAATGCGATTCTGGTTGGTCCAGCTCCACAGAAGCCGCTCGCCAATCCCGAGCGCGACCGCGGCATCCTTGGGGCGAAGCGCCAGCCTGCGCGTCGCATCGGCGGCGTTCGAGTTGTCCAACGTGATGTTTCCGTTCGGCTCATCCTGGCTCGACAACATTGGCGCATCCTTTCGCCTTTCCGGCCGGCGGCCCGGGCAGTACGGCGATCACCAGCGACGCCGTGCGGGCCTATAGGTACGGCTGGGTTGCGGACGCAACGGCGCAGCGATGGCAGCCAGCGCAGGCGGGACGACCGCAATCGACCGTTTTCGCGGTGGTTACGCGGGAGAGATTTCTCGCACGGAGGGAGCGCCGTTGCGCTTGGGGCACTGCAACGGTTGCGCGCAACGCGGCTACCTGCGACGAAGGTCGAAAAGCTCCATCGCCCGGGGATGGACGCGGCCATGCTCCGCGAAGTAGGCGATTTCCTCACGCAGCTTCTCGCGGTCGGCGCTGGGCAGGCGGCGGTCCAGGTTGGACGGCCTGCCATTGGCAGTTGCCGTGTTGTGCTCCGTCATGCCGTTTTCCCAGCGCACGGCATCATTGTCGTCAGGGTACATAGCCGCGTGATCGGACTGCTGGGCGTACGTCGCTGGCCCGGAGTCCTCAGCGGGACCCGCTGGCGCGGCGGCGACCACCACTCGTTGCGGCCTGCTGAAGTGCCACATCCCGACCAGTGTTGCGCACGAAGCGCAGCGCAGCAGCTTTCCGCCGGGGCGCTTGTAGGGCTGCCCGAACACCGTCGTGGGTCTCGTTATCGACTCTTGGCCGCAAACCGGGCAGAGCATCCCGACCATCGTCCCGCACGAGGGACATCGCTTGTATGGCTGCCCGAACGTCATCATCAACTCTTGCCCACAAACCGGGCATCGCTCCTTGCGCTTGGCGATCGCGTCGGTGATTCCCGCCATTGGCGGCTTGCGGGGACCCCTCAGAAACTCCGGGTACGGCCAGCAGGCCGGCACCGATTGGCGGCCGCCCCTAATCAGCTCGTGCCACAGGCGGCACCAGACCCCGACTCGGCGCAGCCGGCGGTGCCAACTGGCGTACAGGGCCTCGATTTCGCAGTCGCAGCAGACGCGACGCAGCCCGTTGCGGGGTGAGACGTGCCCGCAGATTGGGCAGGGAAGCCGGCCGTTGAGATGGGCGCGCCGCATCATCGCCTTCGAACGACGTAATCCTGCACGCCATCCCTGTAGGCCCGCGTGCGGCAGACGGACCCGCGGTCGTCATCATCGCCAGTGAGGGCGCGCGCGATGACGGTGGGCGTGAAGTGCTCGCGGTAGATGGTGTCGCCGTGTTCTCGATCACCGGCCAGGTAGGCGTCCTGCATCTTGTCGAGGTGCTTCTGGCGCGCGGCCAGGTACTTCGCCACGCGCTCATCCCAAGAAGGCGTGGGGGCGGCGGAACTGTGAACCACCTCCGTCTCGACTTGGCCATCCTCACGCACAGCGTGGCCGTTGCCGTTGGCCTGGGGCGGCCCGCCGTTTTTCATGATCTTCTGAAACACTGCTTCAAATGCGTTGGCCGCTTCCGTCCAATTCCCGACGTTCACCGTGGCCGGCGGCAGACCGTCCGCCTGCACTTTCCGCATCGTCACCAGCCGGCCGGAGCCGGCGACCGGCTCTCGCTGCGAGATTCGAGGAGCACCTGGCTCCAGGATCAATCGAGGGTTGCCGTCGAAGAACCCGCGCCGCAGCACGAAATCGAGAGCCGCCTGCGCATCACCGTTGTCCAAGTCCGTTCGGGCCAGCAGTCCTTGATCGGTCAGCCGCCACTCGTCCGGCTTGAGGTGCTCGGTGATGGTCGCGGGCGCGCCGCAAGTTTCGCCGCTCCGCCAGGCGGCGAGTGCGTCCTTCCAGTCCGTCCACATCGCCCCGAGTACCGGCTCCATCGCCTCCGCGAGGCCGTACTCGCCCGTCGCCGTGACCGTCGCCTCGACTGCGACCGGGTGATTGTTCAGGCGGATTCGAAGTCGTGTCCGCCGCTCGACCATCCCCGCGGCCACGAGCAGGAAGAGCGCCTTGGACTCCGTTGCCGTCAGCGAGTCCGCGTGGTACTCTTCCCATCGCTCGGGTACGCGGCGCAGGAGCGCGGCGACGGCGGTCTGGATCAGCTCATCGACGGTGCGATCAAGGTGAGCATCTGGCATGGCCGGCATCCCGTTTCCGGTCCCGAAACGTCAACAAACGCGGGAAGGCACGGCGGGATCCGTGCCGTGTCGCTGGCCGAGCTATCCCGCGAGCGCCGGATTCTCCGACGGCTGCGCCATCATGGTGTTCGGTATTCGTTTGGTCAAGAAGGGCTGTGGCAGATTCGGCTCGCGACAGCCTACTCTCTGCCCCCGAAGGACGTCACGACCACACGTTCGTAGCGGTAACTCACGTTCGCACCAGATGTTAAGACGGCGCAACGATCGCAAGAATTCTTCCCGGCTCAGGCAACGCCGGGTTGACGACGCGGAGCGGGCGCGTTCCAATCCGTCTGAACCCCCTGCCGTCCTCAAACGAGAGGAGCCCATCATGCTGACGATCGAGTTGAAGGTGCTGCGGGTCCAGCGTTCGACCCTTGGTATTTCGATCCTCGCGATCATGGTTTCCGCGGCGACTGCGCGAGCTGCGGGCGACGAGTCTCTGGGAGAGGGTGCGGCCCCACACCAGGCTTGGATCGAGGCATTGCTCGATTCGTTCCCGGCGCAGGTTCACCAGCAGGTCGACGGCGCCGTCAATCGTACAATGCAAGAAGGTGCATCGCGCCGCGACGGACTCGCGATGATGAGTTGCACGCTGAGCCTGTATGGTCACAACGATGCGGCCGCGGCTGCGTGCGCTCTCTTCCTGCGAGAGTTTGCCCCGGCAGATCCGGCCTCGGTCAGCGTGGCACAACGGTTAGCGGAGTGTCTCGCACCGCTCAGTCTGTCGGCGTCCGCGCTTGAGCTCACCGAGAACGGCCCGGTGTTTCGTCCACAATGGGGGCGGTTGGGCCGGCCTCCCGATCAACGTCTCCGCCAGGCTATCGCGGCGTACGAGTACCTCGCCGGACTCGCCGGGAACGATTATGCCAGGGCCGAGGCTTTGGCGATGACCGGCTGGGTCTCCCGGGCACTCGGCGATTGGGACAGCGCCATCGCGTGCTGGGACCGGTGTGCGAGCGAGTGTCCCGGTACGAATGCAGCCCGCAACGCGCTGTGGTACGCAGCCGAAGATCTGCAGAACACGCACCGCACTGGGGAAGCAATCGACCGGCTGCGTCGCTTCATCCAGGAATACCCCGACGAAGTGCGGGTTTCTGCGGCGCGGAAGCGCATGCAGTTGCTGGAGGCAGAATCACGACGCACGGACGAGTACTCAGTCGACCCGGTGGCGTCGCTCGCGAAGGAAGTCGCGGCGACCGGTGGTGCCATAGCGCCTTGGGAGGCGTACGTCGACGGCATGCGCTGGCTAGAGCGTGAGGGCGACGATCCCGCGCGCCTCCGTCTCGCGCGCTGGGCTGCTGGGCAGACGGGATGGCCGGAGCGGGTGAGGATTAGCGCGTGCATGGATGCCGTTTCCCTCCTGCTCACGCAAGGGGGCGACGCTACGGCGGGTCGCCGCTTCGAAGCGGTCGGGGTGTTGCAAGCCGCGCTCGAATCCGCTGCTGGCCCGGAAGCTGCTCCGCTCGTCCTACTACTGGCCGATCTCCACTGCCAACTGGATAGATTCGACACCGCAGCCGCCGTAATCGACAGACTGTCCCTGACACAGCAAAACCCCGTCGAGTGGCGGGCGTTTTTGGACGCGGAGTTGATCCGCACCACGGCGTCGCGAGGCGACCAGGAACGCGCGCGCCGTTTGCTGGCCACGTTTGCTGAACGGAACCCGGACCGACCTGAGATCGCGCAGCTCCGTGCCATTGTGGAGGGCAAGTAATGCTTCAGCTACGCATGCTCGGTGCTTTGCTGTCGACCGCGCTCGCGTGCGGCGGGGCCTTCGCGCAAGTCACCTACGAGCGACTGAGCCAAGCCGGGGGAGGCGACGCGGGTGATCGCGTGCTCAACGCCCCGTATCGCGGCACAGTCAGTTCACTCCGCGAGGCTACCGCGGACATTCCGTTCGGCGAAGTCCGCACGCACGTTGAACCGATAACCAACTCATCAATCGAGCCGACGCCCAACATGACGATCTGGCTCTCCGCCGAGGCCGGCTTTGAGCAAGCTTGGGACCGCAGCGTACTGCGGCTGTACCGCGGACTGGACGCATCGGGCATCGAGATCGACCTGACGGACACAGACGAGAACAACCCGTTCAATCTGGGAGCGCCGGCTTCAACGGAACGGTTCTCCCTTCGCGCGATCGGGACCAAAACGCTCGCGCCCGTGAAGTTTCGGCTCAAGTTCCGCTATCGCTTGCAAGGGGCGGGGAGTGCGACAACCTTCACCCGCGACTTCACTGTCGCACCGATGACTGCCACCAATGCGGGCATCGCCGGCGAGGCGGACGCGTTTCAGTTCGGCGTCCCGCTGCTTGATGTGCAATGCGGAGGGGCGCGCTTGACGATCCCGACAGGCCGGACGGTGATCACCGCCGGGGCCGCCCTCGTGACACGCCAACGATCAAGCACGGCTCAGGTCCCCCGATTCGACGTCGCGCTGCCCGCAGCCGGTGAGACGGTCTTCGTGGCCCACGCCAACCAGTTCGCGCTCAACCAGGCGCCGTTTGCCAAGACCGCCTACGGCACGCCGTTCCCGGGGTATCTCCGCGGGTACCTCGCCACGACCAGCCCGAACGTGATCCGCGGTCCCGACGGGACGATCTACGAGTACCTTGATGACTTGTTTGATTGGCCGGACGTCTTCAAGGTCACACGAATCCAACCCCTGCAACTCGGACCCACCCACCCTGCGACCCAGATGTACGAATGGGAAGAGATTCTGTTGCCCGACAACCAAACGTTCGCCGACGTCGTGACTAGCATTCGCGATCAAGCGAGCCCGACTCCCAACCAGATCACACTCACTCGGAACGCGGCCGGCTTTCTCATTGGCGTGACGACCAGCGACGGTCGAAGCTGGACCATCCAGAGCGAGCCCGTGTACGGCCGCATCACGGGGATCATCCCTGCCGGAGGGCAGGGCGCCAGGTACTTCAAGTACTTCTCGTCCAGCCCGTCCGGCGACTTCATCAACCGATACCGCGTGACCCAGGTCAGACTCGGTGCCGGCGACGGTGGAGAGCCCGATGATCCCACCGTGGGACAGGACGTCATGTACGCGTTCATCTTCGGCGCGGACGGACAGCCGCGCGCCGGGGACCTGCTGGAGGAGCGGCGCTTCGTGGACGGGGCGCTCCGCCTCGTTGTTGAGCACGGCGAGTCGAGCCCGAGCGCGCGATTCCTGCGCGAGTTCACCGGCGACGTCCCCGCCGTACGGCGGACGGATTTCATATACGACACAACAACAACCCCGCCTCTCGCGCATCGCCTCAAGTCTGTGACCTCGTACTCCGGCTCGGACGGAAGCGGCGCGGCGTTTTCGACGCAGTATGCGCATGACGTCGGTGCGCCGACGGATCCGCCAGCCAGTGCCGGGACGATGGCCCTCACACGCGTCGACCTTCCGGACGGTGCATTCATCACGTACGAATACGACAAGTCACTGCCGGCAACGCACAATCTCGGACTGCGCCTGAAATCAACCCGATCCGCGTCTGGCGGCTCTCCTTCCCTGGTGATGTACGATGTAGATTACGAGTACTTCTACACCGGCGGCAGCCCCTCCGTACAGCGTTTGTTCCACTGGCCACGCATTGTCAAGCAGAGGGACGGCCGCGGCGCGATCTCCGAAGTTGCGTTCGGCTACGAGGCCGGCGGGGCGGACGAACCCTCCCCGGACGGCACGCCCGCCGACGGCCTTACCGGTGAGTTCAGCAACCAGCTGCGCACCCGCTCGGGGCCGCAGATCACGCTGGGGACATCGGGTACGAGGACGCCGCTGGTACGCTACTCCTACAATCAGACCAATCGGATGCTCAAGACGGTGGAGACCCGGTTCGGGTCTGCCGTGGCCGCATTCAGGCGCGTCGATTACGAGTACGACTCGCTGCTGCGATTGCGCAGAACGATCATAGACCCAAGCGGTATCGCCGCAACGACCGAGTATCAGTACCGGGACGACCTGGCGACGCAGGACCGGATCGTCATCGACCCCGACAACTACTACGCGAAGACGACGTTCGACAACGACGGCCGTCCACGCTTCGTGCAGCGGTTCCTCACGCCGGGTGGAGCGACCGGGAACTTCTACCAGACGGAGAGCGTGTACAACATCAATGGGCGCCTCTTCCAGCTCAAGATGGACAACAAGGACCAAGACGGCAACGCGATCACAGCGCCGGTCGTGACCGAGCACACGTATGACCGACTGGGCAGGTTGACAGAGCGCGTGCTTGACCCGGGCGGAATCGGCCAGCGGACGAGCTACGATTACAACTGGCTCGGGGACATTGAGCGCGAGTTCGACACGTCCGGGCGGGGCGTTTCCCGGACGTTCGACGGCCGCGGTCTGGTCGACTTGGAAACACCGCTGGCGCTCGGCCAAGTACCGGGCACCAACCTGACGGTTACGTTCGACTACGACGCCAACGGCCGGCTCGAGTTCACGAACAGCCCGGCGGGCGCAGTACTACAGACGGTCTACGACGACTTCGGCCGCGTGACGCAGCAGATCCGTCGGCCGGGGCCGGACGGCGGGGTAAATATCGCGACGCTGACTGAGTACGATGCGGCCAGCCACGTCACGCGACGGACGGTGCGGGACAACTTCACGATTGGCAACCCCAACTCGGGCGTCGTCCTGGCCGACACCACGGCGCTCTTCGATGAAGGCGGCTTCAACTACGAGTCACGACAGCGTCTCGGTGCAGGTGTCGATGGCGCGAATGATCCCGTGACCCGGCGTATGTTCGACTGGGCAGGCAACGTCACCGAAGAACGCTCGCTGGGCGACGACACGGTCGCAGACCGCGTCGTGGCGATGGTGTATGACGACGCCAACCGTCTTGAGCAGGTCACGGATTCCGAGGGCGGCGAGACCCTTTACGTCCGCGACGGCCGTGGCAACGTCACCGAGCAGACCGTCCGCATCGATGGGAGCAACTCGGCCGTCACAACGACGTTGTTCGATGCGCTGAGCCGGCCGATCCGAGTGACCGATCCCGAGGACGCGTTCAGCCTTCGCCACTATCGTGAGCGCCGCTACGACTCGCGCGGCAACCTGCTGCGAGAGACGCGCTTCTCCAGCACGGGGACGGCGCGGACCACATCGGTCTTCCAATACGATGCGGCCAGCAGGCAGGTTGAGAGCGCCGTGCTCGCGGACGCTACCGGCTTTACTGACCCCGTCACGATGACGGACCCAACCACCGACCGCGTCGTCGCTTATGAGTACGACGCCGATAGCCGCTTGGAATTCCGCACGACGTTCAACAACAATGCGGCCACCCCGCTCGTCTCGGAGACAACGTACGATGACCTCGGCCGCGTGGATACTGTCACCGACCCCTCGGGCAGCTTCACGGACAACAACTACGCAACGAACGGGCGCCTCTCGAGCCGCATCGTCCACGACGGGCTGAGCGCCCGCACCTTCACGTTCGCGTACGACGGCCACGACCGCACTACGACCCATACGGCTGTCGGTACGCCGAGCCTTGTAACGACATTCGAGTACGACGGCCTAGACCGCCAGATCCGCGTGATCGATCCCAAAGGGATCGTCACGTTCACCGACTTCGACCTGATCGGTCGCCGTGTCGCATTGATCGAGAACGAGGGCGGCGGTGCGCTCGAGCGCCAAACGGACTTCGGCTACAACCGCCTGAGCCAATTCACGACGCAGGTCGCAAGAAACAACGCGTCGGACGGAACGCCGCTGGCCTCCCAGATCTCGCGTTACCGCTACGACACGCTCGGCCGCACGCTGCGCATCTTCTACCCGGACACGACCGACGTGGACTTCGAGGCGCCGGTGTGCAGCGACTGCGTCCGCATGGTCTACGACGATGCCGGCCGGATGACCGATCGCGTCGACCAGCGCGGCTGGCAGACAGTCTTCGAATACGACGACCGCGGCCTCCTGCTGACGCGGACGACAGCGGCCATCGACCGCCTGGACGCGTTCAGCTTCGACCCCGTGGGTCGCATGACAGCGGCGGTGCGCGGCACCCTGGCCGATCCCGACCTCTTCGCCGGCACCAGCCTGGGCTACACCGATCTCGGCGACCTCGATTTCGAGCAGCAGGCGATCGCGCAGGGTACGGCGCGGTTCGTCGATTACGAGCACGACCAGACCGGCAATCGCCTGTTCCTGGAATACCCCGGCGGTGCCACGCTCACGTATGCCCCGACTGCGCTGAACCAGGTGGCTTCGATCGGTTTTGCCGGAGAGTCGATCGCGTACAGCTACCACGGCGGCGGGCAGCTGCCGCAGCTTCGCGCTACGACCACGACGTCGCCCAACACGTCGTACCGGCTCCAGTGGAACTACGACTCGCACCGGCGCGTGTCCCACGTGCAGAACTCCCTCGCCACCGGTCAACTGACCCAGCCCCTGGCGAACTATGCCTTCACCCACGACAACAACGGCAACCCCCTGACGCAGACGGCCACCGGCGCTCCGCTCTTTGCCAGCGACGACCGCGTGTTCACGGTGGACAACCTCGACCGGCTGGTCACGACGGACTATGCCGAGTTCGGGGTCCCGGAGACGGCCACCTTCGACCTGCTCGGCAACCGCGAGTCGTTCGCCGCCCGCGACGGCGGGACCACCAACTACGGGCCCGTCAGCACCGCCAACGAGTACGCGACGATCGACGGGCTGAGCGTGCAGTACGACGCGGCCGGCAACCTCACCGTCGACGAGGACGGCCGGCAGTACTTCTACGACGAGCAGAATCGCCTGACGGAGCTGCGCGACGCCGGCAACGTGGTGCTGGCCGCCTACACCTACGACGCCCTTGGCCGGCGGGTGACGGCGACGATCGGCGGCGTGACAACCCGCCACTACTACGACGGCCGGCGGGAGATCGAGGAGCGCGACGCGGCCGACGTGCGGCTGGCCTACCACGTCAACGGCGGGCAGTACATCGACGAGCGCGTGGCGACCTGGCGGGACGCCCTGGGCCAGTTCCGCTACTACCTGCACGGGGACAACTTCTCGGTGGTCGGCGTGGGCGGGCCGGCCGGGGGCGTGCAGCGGGTCCGCTCGGGCACGCAGGGCGACCTGCCCTGCCCGCCGGGTCCGCCGCCGTGCAACAACTGCGATCATTCCCCGACCTGCGACGGCGACGTGGATGGGGACGGCTGCGTCGATTTCGACGACCTGTCGGACCTGATCGGCGCCTACGGCACGATGCTGGGCGATCCCGGCTACAACGGCTGCGCCGACTTCGACTGCGACGGCGACGTGGACTTCGATGATTATACGGCGCTGCTGGGCAACTATGGCCAGTGCTGTCCGCCGTGCGTGCCGGCCCCGGCCGCCCCGTTCGTGCTGCACGGCCGGCCGGTGGACGTGCTGCCGGATGGAAAGGTGCTCATGTATGTGCGGGCGCGGTTCTACGACCCCGAGAACGGGCGCTGGCTGCAACGCGATCCGGCAGGGTACGTGGACGGTGGGAACCTCTACGAGTCGTTTTCAAGCAATGCAGCTGCGTTTGTCGACCCATCGGGGTTGTGGCTGGCCAGGCGAATCGCAGAAATCGTCGCAGAGAATGGACAGCTCACGGTTGGTGACATTCAGCGTCTCGGCCAAGAGTTGAACTCCAATGTTCGAAACCAGGTGTCCGACCTGACGGATGAGGAAATCGCGCTCCTGGCAGCCATCGGCGGTCCCGCGTACGGAACGCCGTTCGAGGCGGCCTCGCTCCCTGCGGAGTTGCGTGCGGATGCCGACGAGCGCTGGTTCGGCATCGCGTCACCGATGCAGAGGTACCGCGCGGAATCCAACTACCGCACCAGGCGTCGGATGCTGTTTATCCTTCTGTTTCAGAATCAGGCGTTCTCCCAATATGTCACCGACCTCTATCGCGTCAGCCGCGATTTGAACCCCCTTCATTTCGCGGCAGAGCGCGGGATTCAGGTCGGCACCGGAAGAGAGGCCATCACCGGCCAGGAAGTGAGTCGTGTCCGCGCGGGCGCCGAGTTTGTCGTCTATCTGGCGCTGATTAAAGGCGCCCAGGTTGCTCCCGGCGCGATCACACGGGCGGCGGGTGGAGAAGTGCCCGGGGCAAGTATCACAGTCGCCCCCTCGTCAACATCAGGTAGGGTTCGAGTCTACCGCGTCGAAGGGACTCCAAACGCACGAATTGCGATCGATGAACACGGCGCTGTCGCAATTGCGGACGATACGAAAGTGCTCTTCCTGAACTTCGGCAACCGAGCCCGGGCTGAGCAGTTCTTTGCCCAGAAGCTTGAGCAGGGCCTCTCAGGAGCGCAGATCAAATCGTTCGACGTTCCCCAGCAGTTTCTCAACGAGCTGCGTGCGTCGGCCGTTGGCGAGTTCAAGTCCACTGCCGCTCCTGGACAGCCAATACGAGTTGACGTTACCAAGGCCCCGGACCAGTTCGGCCTTCGTCCCGAACAGATCAAGGCTCTCCAAGACGCGATCATTCAGGGCACAGGGAAGATCGAGCCGTGAGCCGGGCAGAGATACAGCGCTTGATCTGGGGCCCAGAGCCGGGCCAGTCAATTGGAGGACTTGGGACTGTCCGAATAATTGCTCGTTGTGCGGGAGAGAGCGAGCACGTGCTCGCTAAGGTGAAAGAGGTGCTGTCAATTCTGATTTCGAACGAGCCCATTTCGACCAGCGACGTAGCCAAATGGCAGAAAGCACTTCCCGATTGGCTTGTCTCTCGGTTCGTGCCTGAGCCGACAAAAGAGGAGATGAATGCATACCTTGCATTACCCTACGAAGAGAGGATGAAGCCTGAACATAACCGTCCGTCTCTAAAAGGGTGGCTCTATTGGTTTCAGCCAGAGAATCGCTACTGGTATTGGTGGGATGCTGCGGTTGTTGATAACGATAGGTTAATGGTCGCGATTGAGGTACGAGAGTGGCCATTTCCCTGGGGGGCCCTGAAGTGGCTGCTTGAGGCGGCTGGCGCGGCCTCTGTCGAGGCCGAAGACTAGAACCGCGCCGGTTCACAAGCGAGGGTCCAGAATGTCGCTGGGGCCCGGATAGCTGCGGAGTGGGAGTGGATGATCGTGAGCCGACGCCGATGGCCGCCATCAACGAAATTCGGTCATAGCTCCACAGCCACCCGTCCAATCTCTGTCAGCAGATTGTGCTCAACGCCTTCCGGCATCGATGAGGGGGTCACGTCTGGACCCAGATGTCACCCTCGTAGGCCACGCCGTGCTCAACGCGTTCCGGCATCGATGAGGGGGGCACAAGGGCGGGGGCGGGCGCAAGGCCCATATCTGCCCGGTGGTCAGCCACAGAAGTTCATTCTGGACTGGAGGGCGAATCTGGTCCAGCCATGAGCACACCGGAGCAGATTGCTAAGGTACGGATTAAGCTCCTGACCGCCCTTGACGCCGTTCGGCAGGAGCTTGCCAAGCTCTGCGCGGGCGAGCCCGCCGTCGGGTCGGAGCGCGAGCTGCTCGTTGTTATCGACGGCCTTGAGGAGATGCTGTCCGGATTGACCAATGCTCAAAGACCCGAAGCTCCTGGAGTAGGCCACATTGTCGTTGACACGTGGCCGCTCCACTCGCCTGTGGGCGAGCGAGTTCTGGAGGCTGAGTACGCTTATGAGAGGCTGAAGTAGTGGAATCCGTTGAGGAGCCGCGCGCGGGTTCGCCAGCGAGGGTCCAGAATGTCGGAGTTTCCCGGTTCGCTTTGGCAAGGAAGGGACTTGGCACCGATGGCCGCTGGCGAGGGCGGATTTTACCACGGAGGCGCACCGTGATCAACGTCGGCGGGACGAACGGGTCGCAGGTTCGCATGTCGACGTGCGTCGGTCACACGCGCGTGGCGGGCTTCATGCGGGGCGGTAGTAGTGTCGCAGCAACCCACACAGGCAGCGCTGGCAACGCGTGCGGCCTTGTTGGGATGCTGGGCTGGCTGGAGCGCCGCCTTGGCATAGGTCGGACACCTGAAGGAAAGTCTGTCTGTCCCGACCCGGGCGTTCGCGGACATGGGAAAGAAACGCGGCCGGGAAGGAACCAGGGTCCTACCCGCCAGATTGGGCTAAAGATCGCGGCGGGAACGGTCGGGCGGCGGCTTTTTGTTTGTTGGCCGTAGCGAACCGCCGTCGGACCCGTCGTCGGCGGTCGCCCCGACGACCCAGGTGGGCGTGGCCCAGGCACGGCCCGCCGGAGTGCCGACGCCGACGTTACCCGCCGTGGCGCGTGCGCAGGCGGGGTTTCGTCGGCGTCGGCAACATCTGGGGGGTGACGGGGTGATGAGCGGTGAGGGGTGTGGCGGCCGGTACCAGCCTACGGCGTCAGCATCTTCGCGTAAATCGCCGCCTCGGCTTTCTCCAGACGAGCGACCTCCTTCTCGACGGATGGCAGCTCGGCCTTCGCAGCGTCGGCGGCGCGCTGGTTCCGCTCCGCCCGTTCGCGCCACTCGGCCGCTCGTCGCGGGTCACTCCCGGCGGTGACGCCCTGCTCGTGGCGGCGGGCTTCAGCCAGATCATCCTCCGCCTCCCTGGCGCGGTCGGCCTGCCGCGTGAGCGCCGCGAGGCGGTTGCGCTGCTCGTTGAGGCGCTCCTGCGTCGCGGCCAGTTCGGCCTTGAGCTCCGCGTACGGGCAGGTCTGCATGAGCAGCCGCCGCGCGTCCGACGCGTCGCTGACGTGGGCCTTGATGAACTCCAGCCGGACGTACATCGGTCCGGTCGCGTCCGCGTGCGCCTGCTCGGCGCTCGCAAGCTTCTTGTCCTCCGCGGCGATGCGATCCTTCAGCGCCGTCTGCTCCTTCACGAGCGCCGGCTCGGCGGAGATGATCTCGTGCCACTTCCGCCGCCGCTGGATCATCTCGACCGCCGCCTGAAGCTCGGCGGGCGCCTTGCCGCACTCCGCCAGCACGCGCTCGACGGCCGCCGGCGTGACGCGCTCATCGCCCGCGAGCTTGTGGGCGATCGCCCAGAACTCCGATTGGCGGGTCTTCCGCCGCGTTTCCAGTTCGCTGAGCAGTTCCTTCAACATTGGATTCCGTTCCTTTCTGCCTGGTGGTTCGCATCCTGCGCCACCCTGGGGTTGGAGATTCGACGCTCGCACGCTGCGAACGTCATCAAAGACTCGTCCATGATCTCGTGCTGTGATTTCCAGGCGCTCACGTCGGCCTGCCACAGGGCGACAAGAGCGGACGGCGGCGACAAGTTGTTGATCGTCGTAATGGGCCAACCCGCCAGCCGCTCTCGTTCATCACCGAGCGCCGCGACGTACTCAGGCGTGCGTGACAATTCGTAATCGCGGGCCTCGAAAACGTCGCTGGCTGTCACGGCGACCTCCATCGCGGCCGCCCGGTGCGCCAGGTGCAGCGCGATTCGGATGAATGGCCACTCGTGTCCGCGCCACGGAACCGTTGCGCCCGGGCCGTTAGTCGGCGGCTCGACGCCGGTGAGGTCGGCGGCCAGTGTGAGCCGGCCGAAGACGATCATGTTTGGATCGGGCTCGACCTCGTCTTGGCGCAGACCGAGATCGATGATGTGGGCCAGCTCATGAAGCACGAGACCCATCGCGACGCCGGGAAACACGCGCCGCCGCGCCGGCTGCACTCGGTGGGCCGCTTCGGTCGCGATGGCCACGGGATCGATGAGGATCGCCGGCCCGCGGCCGCGCCAGCGGCGCTGCCGTTCCAGCGTCGGGCGGAGCATCAGGTCCAGGTGCCGCGACGTGAGCGCCAACGCGCCGTCGTCGCCGCCCTGGTACTCCGGCGGCAGGTCGGGCCGCAGAACCACGTAGAACGGCCCGTGGGCCACGTCGGGGGCCAGGGCGCGGCAAAGGCGCTCGGCTCGGGCGGCGAGGTCTTTCATCGCTCGCCTCCCGCGTCGTCACCGGCGTCACCGTCACCGAAACCCCCGTTCGGATGACCGCCAGCAGGGGTTTTGGTTTCGGCGACGGCGGCGACCGACCCCACGAGCGCCAGCACCGCGCGCCGAATCGGCTCGGGCAGCGCCGGCCACGCGGCCACCACGGCGGCGAGCTCTGCGTCGTTGATGGGGATCGCAGGCGGCGGGCCGCTCACATCGAGCGTTTTGCCGGCACTTTTGCCTGCACTTTCGACGCAGGCGTCGTAACTATCGTACACGTCGTGCGTTACGTTCTCGTCCGGTTGCTTTGTAAACCGCAGGTTGCGGGTTCGAGTCCCGCCGGTGGCTGTCCCCGAGCCGCCCAAATCATCCCCCCGGCGTGTGCCCTGAGCGCGACCCCCTCACGAACCGCTCCGCGCCGTGACGATGCCCCGCTCCGCCGCCCACTGATTCAGGTCGCGCCGCTGGATCGCAGCCGCCATCAGATCGGGAAAGCTCTCAGGCGTGCAGGCGAACGAGGGCACGCCCAGCCCCGACAGGCTGGCCGCGATGCGGTGGTCGAAGCTCGGCGCCCCCTCGTCGCTCAGCGCAAGCAGCGCGATGAACTGTACCCCGGCCGATACCAGCGACGCCGCCCGCTTGAGCAGCTCCGCCTCCACGCCGCCCTCGTACAGGTCGCTGATGAGCACGAGGATCGTGTCCGCCGGATTCTCGATCAGGCCCTGACAATAGCCCAGCGCGCGATTGATGTCGGTCCCGCCGCCGAGCTGGGTCGAAAAGAGCACCTCCACCGGGTCGTCCAGCTCGTCGGTCAGATCGACGACGGACGTGTCGAAGACGATCAGGCGCGTGCGGACGGCCGGCAGCGAGGCCATCACCGCGCCGAAGACGCTCGAGTAGACCACCGAGGCCGCCATCGACCCGCTCTGATCGATGCAGAGAATCACGTCGCGCATCGATGTGCGCTTGCGGCCGAAGCCGATCCGCGTCTCGGGGATGATCGTCCGGTAGTCGGGCTGATAGTGCCTGAGATTCGCGCGGATCGTCCGATGCCAGTCGATCTCGTTGTGCCGCGGGCGGCGGTTGCGTGCGGCACGATTCAGCGCGCCGGTCACGGCCTGCCGCAGTGGCTGACTCAGACGCGCGAGCAGGTCGTCCACGACTTTGCGGACGACCGCGCGGGCGGTTTCCTTCGTTCGCGCCGGCAGCACGCCGCGCAGCGACAGCAGCGTCGAGACGAGGTGCACGTCGGGCTCGATCGCCTCGAGCGTCTCGGGTTCGGTGAGCATGCTGTGCAGCTCGAGCCGCTCGAGCGCGTCTCGCTGCATCACCTGCACGACCGGCTTCGGAAAGTACTTGCGGATGTCGCCCAGCCAGCGAGGCACGTTCGGACAGGAGGGGCCGAGGCCGCCCTTGCGCGGCGCCTCGTAAAGCGCCTCCAGCGCAGCGTCGATGGCCGCGTCTTCGGCCGACAGCGCCAGGCCAATGCCGTCCGCCTGGCCGGAGCCGAGGACCAGCCGCCAGCGGCGTTCGCGCTCCGCAGCGTCGATCACGTTTGCCGCTCCTGAACGGAATCGTGGACCCCCAGAATCCTGGCAAGCAGCGGCAGCACGCCATCCGCCGCCTGGTAATCGAAATCAACCGTCGCATCCGAAGCGCCCGCGCCGTGCGAGCCGCGCTTCACGCGCTCGCCGAGCTGCCTGCGCTCGGGAGCGTGAAACGTCGCAAACGTCCGCCGCAGCAGCGGCAGCACCGTAGTGAAATGCTCCGCCGCCAGGCCGCAGAGCCAGTCGTCAACGACCGACCAGATCGCCTCATCGTGCACGAGCAGCGCCCCGCTGCCGCTCAGGAATCCGTCGATCCAGTGGGCCGCGCCGGCCGGCTCATTGCCCGCCGACAGCGCCAGGCTCAATCGCCGCCCGCTCTCCTCCGGCGGCAGGGCGCCCGCATCGTGCAGCAGGCGCACCGACCGGCCGGAGATCAACGCATGCAGCCCGGCCTGATCCATCAACCGGCGCAGAACCGCGAGCCACGGCTCTCGATACGTGTCACTCTGAAGCAGGCCGAGCGCGTCGTGAACGGCATTGACGTGCCGGAACATCTGCCGGGCGGCATCGTCGTCGAGCGAGGCGGCCGCGGCCGGCAGGCCCACGCAGATGCGCGTCACCAGCCCATCGACCACGCCGAGCACCGTGGCAGCGTCGGTTTTTCGGACGTTGCCATAGCGCGAGATGCGCGCCAGCGGCGGTAGGGCGTCCATGAGCTGCGGCACGTCGCTCCCGACGGCCGCCTGACGCTGGATGGCCGCCACCAGTGCGGCCACCGCCTGCGGCAGGTCGGCCAGCAGAGCGTCATCGAGCAGATGTACGAGCGAGGTCAGCGACTCCGTCCCCGCGCTGCGATGGACCGCGAATGACGAAGCGGCCGCCTGGACCGTGTTGCCCCAGCGCGCGGCGCCGATCAGCTTGACGACGAACTCGGGCTTCCAGGCCAGTCGCCAGAACTCGTGAAACGTCCCCTTCTTGCCGTGTTCCTCGCGCTGCGCCCCCCACGGAATCCCCAGCAGGTTGAGCCGGTGCAGCAGGTGACTGCGCTCGAGGTCCAGCGGTTTTCGCAGGTCGAGGTCGTAGTCGCGTTCGTCTGCGGCCGCCGGCAGGCGCAGCCGTTTCTGGAGCGACTTGAGGTCCTGCTGCAAGGGCGTCGCCGGTGCATCCTCGGGCACGCTGCCCAGGCGGTCGCCGACGATCAGCTTTCGCCGGATGAGCTGCATGGGGGCGACGTTGCCGCCGCAGAGGACCGAGTGGGCCGCTTCGACCAGCTCCGCCAGCCCCGGCTGCGGGCGCCCGCGCATCGCCGCCAGCGCTTCGGCCAGCCGCACGGCTTCGATGATGTGCGCGCTCGATGCGTCGAGGTCCTGCTTGCGCAGCAGGCGGGCAGCCCGCGTGATCCAGTGGATCGCGATGTGTCGATCGTGGGTCCACAGCAGGTCGTAATACGCCGGCGAGTCGACGCCGGCCCCGTAGCCCGAGCGGAAGCAGAGCCGGTCGTACGACCACGGCGTCCAGGCGACCGCGGTCTTCACCTTCGGTAGGCCCTTGAGCAAGGCGTTGTCGGCCGTGGCGAGCCCCCGGGCCTGAACATCGCGCAGGGCGGGCGCGTGCCAGGCCCCGCAAACCACGGCGACGCGCCGGCGGCCCTCGGCCAGCGCCGCGCGGATCGTCTTGCGCATGTAGGCTTCACGCTGTCGTTCGCGCTGCTCGTCCCGGCCGGGCGAGGCGGGCGGCTGATCCTCGCGCAGAACGGCCATCGCGTCGGCGATCGCGTCGAAGACCGCGCCGCTCGCATCCCGCCGCGATTCGACCAGGTGATCCCACCAGTGTTCGCCATCCTCGAAGCCGGCCACCTGTGCCAGCCGGCCGAGCGGGTCCTGCCACACTTCGGGCTGGCGCGCGGCTTCTGGCGACGGCTCGTCTGCCGGCGGCGTCTCGTCGGGCGGCGGTTCATTCTCGCGCTCGCCTTCCATGGCCAGGCAGTGGAATTGCGGCAGGTCCATGAAGCGGACGGGCGTACCGCGCGAGAGCGCGAACCGGACGGCGATCCACTCCGGCGAGAAGGCGGCGAAGGGATAGAAGGCGGCCCGCTGCGGATCGTCCGGCACGTAGACGAGCAGCGCCAGCGGCGGCTTCATGCCGTCGTGCAGTGCCAGCGAAACGACGTCGTCGGCGTCGGGCGGGCCCTCTACCAGGACTGCGTCCGGCTCATACGCCTCCAGGGCGGCCCGCAGGCTCCGAGCCGAGCCCGGGCCGTGGTGGCGGATACCGAAGATGCGCACCGCGCCCGACATGCACAGGCCTCAGAGTGTTTCGCGGCAGGCGCGATAGAGGTCCGACCATCCGTCGCGCTCCTTGACGACGGTCTCGAGGTACTCCTTCCACACGATCGCGTCCTGCACCGGGTCCTTCACGACCGCGCCGGTCAGGCCCGAGGCGATGTCCCCGGCCCGCAGCTTGCCGTCGCCGAAATGAGCGGCCAGAGCCACGCCGCTGTTGACGACGCTGATCGCCTCGGCCGTGGACATCGTTCCGGATGGGGACTTCAGCTTCGTCTTGCCGTCGCTGGTCATTCCGTCACGCAGCTCCCGGAAGATCGCCACGATCCGCCGGATCTCGTCGACGGGCGGCGCGTCACCCGGAAGCTCCAGCGCCCTCCCCAGCGCTTCGACCCGCGTCCGGACGATCGATACCTCCTCCTCCGCCGTCGCCGGTGTCGGCAGAATCACGGTGTTGAACCGCCGCCGCAGGGCGCTCGACAGCTCGTTCACACCGCGGTCGCGGTTGTTAGCCGTCGCGATCAGATTGAATCCCTTGACCGCCTGCACTTCGCCGTCCAGCTCGGGAATCGGCAGGGTCTTTTCCGAGAGGATCGTGATCAGCGTGTCCTGCACGTCGGCCGGTATCCGCGTCAGCTCCTCCACGCGGGCCAGCTTGCCCTCCTGCATGGCGCGCATCACCGGACTCGGAACCAGCGCCTCTCGCGACGGGCCCTTGGCCAGCAGCAGCGCGTAGTTCCAGCCGTAGCGGATCGTCTCCTCCGCCGTGCCGGCCGTGCCCTGCACCAGCAGCGTCGAGTCGCCGCTGATCGCGGCCGCCAGGTGCTCGCTCAGCCAGGTCTTGGCCGTGCCCGGTACACCGAGCAGGAGCAGCGCGCGGTCGGTCGCCAGCGTCGCGATCGCAATCTCGACCAGGCGGCGGTTGCCGATGTACTTGGGCGTGATCTCCGCGCCGTTTTCGAGCTTGCCGCCCAGGATGTACTGCGCCACGGCCCAAGGTGAGAGCTTCCAGTTCGGCGGCCGGCGGCGGTTGTCCTGTCCGGCGATCGCGGCCAGCTCCTCGGCGAACTGCTCCTCGGCGTGGCGGCGCAGCACGGTTGCCGTTTGATCCCGATTCATCGGCTCAGTTCCTCCTGCATATCGCGGCGAAAGGCCAGCGTCGCGGCCAGCGCACTGACCATCTCCTCATCGCCCTTGTGCCACGCGGCGTCGCTGCGGTTCCAGTCGCTCTCGACCTCCTCGGCGACCGCGGGGGAAAAGCACCGCGCGAGCCGTTGGCTGACGGCCGTGCGCAGCGCATGCTCGCCGTACGATTCGAGCGTTCCGAAGTAGCCCTTCAGGGCGGTCAGCGCGGCCCGGGAGAAGCTCTCGGACCACGCGTGCGGGCACGCTTCGAGCAGCCGCACGGCCTGCGATGATCGAAACTCTGGCTCGCGGAGCAGTGCGGCGACGATCCGCTCGCGCTCGGCGGGGTCCAGCGCCCACACCAGCCGCCGTACCTCGTCACGATCCGGTTCCTCGGCCGCCCGAAACAGATGCTTCAGCAGTGGGCCGGCCCACGCGGCCGAGCGCTGCCGACCGGCGGCCGCCGCCCAGCCGCGCACGAGCACCGCCTGCCACTCCGTCTCGCACGCCGCGGCGATGAGCTCGTCGGGGCTCGCGCCGCTGGCTTCCCACGTATCCAGCGGCGCCGCCGCGATGATCTGATAGAGCACGAACGCTCGCGCTCCGAGCGGGCCGCTCTTGCGGTTCTCGACTCCGTCGCGCAAGAGCGCTTCGTCCGGCTCGTCCGGAAGCGACACTTCGATCCGCAGCCGCTTGCCGCGCAGCATGCGCTTCTGCATCCCGATCGAGACCAGCCCCGCCGCTCGCGCACGCATCCGCCTACAGAACCCCGACTGCGGCAGCCGCGCCAGCAACCCGGCCGCCGCCTGCCGCACCGTCTTGCGCCCATCATCCAGCACCGCCTCCAGCAGCGGCTCATCCTCCAGCGAGAGCCCCGTCTCGAGCACCGCGAGAAACTCGCAGCGGTTCTCGGCGCTCTCCTGCTCCCACGTCTGCGACAGAAGCTCGCGCGCCGCGCGCGGGTCGGCGGCGCGCAGCCGGGCAAGCAGCGCCACTCGCTGCGCCTTGTCGCCGGTCCTCCACACGGCCGCGGAATCGTCCATCCCCCGGCCGACGATCGCCCTCCAGACCGGATTCTGATCCGCCAGCCACTCGCCCCGCCGGCCCAGCACCGGTCGCAGCTCGTCCGCGAGCCCGGCGTCGGTCGCCGCCCGGTCGAGCAACGCCGCAAGCAGCTCATCGGGCGCTCGCACGCCGCGCGCCGCGGCCAGCCGACACCACTCCTCCAGCAGGAACCCGAACTCGCCGTACAGAATGCGAGCCAGATGCTGCCCGGCCGCGAACGAACACTGCGGCATGGTGTCGGTCTCGGCCATCGGCGGCCCGGCCGGCGGCGAATCCACTACGCGCCGTCCGGCCCGCTCATACACCGAGAGCACCGCCGCGGCCCGCAGCAGCGCCTCTGGGCCCGACGCGGACGCCGCCAGCAGCGCCCCCGGCGCCCCGCTGATCGCCGGCAGCCGCCCGCCCGCCCGCTCCCAGCCGAGCACGGCCAGCGCGACGAGCTGACGCCAGTCCTGCGTCGGTCCGGCCGCGGGCTTCATGCGACCCTCGCGAGCATCGTGCCGGCCTGCGTCGCCGAGAGGGCCAGCAGCCGGCCGTCTGACACGGCGCCCAGCGGCCGAAGGGCCTGGCCGTCCCATTCTCCGAAAACCTCGATCGCTGCTCCGCCGCTGATCGCCACCAGGTGCCAGCCGCCGTCGAATCGCTCGACGATCGGAAGCACGCGGCCATCCTCATCCGTAAGCCGCAGACTGCGGGTTTCGGAAACGACCGCCGGCCGCACTCCGCCGACGCGCATCGGCCACAGCTCGAGCCACGGCTGCTGCGACAGGGCCCGGGCATACCCGGCCATCGCGTCGTTGAGCGACGGGGCGGGTGGCAGTGCCCGCGGCGGGTCGATCGCCTCGCCGCGTTTGCCCACCAGCGCGGCTCGCAGACCGACCGCGCCCGGGTAGAACACCAGCTCCGCGGCGAACTGCGACCCCACCCGAAAGCTCTGCTCGAATCCCTGCGTTCCGGCCGCGAATTGAAGGATCAGCGCCGGCCGCCCGCTCGAAAGCGCCAGCAGCCACGTCCGCTGCACGCGCAACTGCTCCTCGCGCTCGACGCGCTGCGCCAGCACGCACCACGTGTCGGACACGCACGGCCGCTTCAGCAGCTCCTCCATCGGCGTCGTCCAGCCGACCGCCGTGCGCACGTCCGCCTGCACATCCTCCGGCAGCTCGCCGATCCGCCGGTGCGCCTCGCACAGCAGATGCAGCCGGCCGATGGCCGCCAGCGTGCGGCTCTGCCACCCTTCGCCGGACGCGACCGTCTCGCCGAGATTTCGGACGAGCCGCGCCAGGCCGGGCGCCTGCGCATCGACGAGCCGCGCCGCCGCGGTCTGCCAATAGGAGAACGGCTGCGCCTGGGCCGTCGCGAGTCCCTGTCGAACGAGGTCCGCGAGCCAGAGCGAAAGCTGCGCGATCCCGTCCTCGACGCGGGCCGCCCGCTGCGCGGCGCGCTTCGCCTGTGCCTTGGCGTCGACTTCGCGCGGCTGGGCCGCCCTGGCCGCCTTGGCTTCGTGCCGCCTGGCCCGCTGCTCGAGCCACTCGCTGACCCAGTCGGGTGGCTCGGCTTCGGGAATCGCGTCCGGATGCTGGGCGAGCACGAGCAGCAAACCCAGCCCATGCTTGCAGGGGAACTTGCGGCTCGGGCAACTGCATTTGAACGCCGGCTCGCTCAGGTCGATGCGGCAGCGGTAGGGGTCCTTGCCGCTGCCCTGAGTCGCGCCCCACACCGCACCCTCGCTCCGTCCGAGGTCCTCCCACTTGCCTGGGCGCGCCAGCCCCTGGCCGGCCTTGGCGGAGCTCTCGTCCGGCGCGAGCGCGAGAACCTGATCAACGGTCCAGGTCGACATCGTTTGCCTCTCGGCCGCGACGATACCCCGACCGCGCGGCGGCGCCGAGCTGGTCACCCGCGGCCGCGGCCTGCTCGGCGTCGGCCCGCTCTGGGTACTTCTCTTGCGGCAAGCGACCTCGAAAAGCGTCGCACCGGCTGACTTGCGTGCTGCCTTGGAAAGTGTGGCACCGGCTGGTTGGCGAGCTGCCTTGGGAAGTGTGGCACCGGCGAATAGCCGGTGCTGCCAGCACGGAACGGCACCGATTCTCGCTTGCCGCAATTCAGAGCCACGGGAACGAGTCTCCGGCCCGCCGCCTCAGTGCGGCCAGGCCGCGTTCGTGAACCGTCCGCTCCTGCTGATCACCTTGCCGTCCGCCTTGACCACCCCGCCCTTGCGCAGATCGCAGACCATGTCCCAGTGCAGACCGCTCTTGTTCGTCGCGCCCGACTCGGGATATCCCGCTCCCAGCGCCGCGTGGAACGTCCCGCCGATCTTCTCGTCGAAGAGCGTGTTCTTGACGTGTCGGCGAATGCGGTAGTTCGTGCCCAGCGCCAGCTCGCCCAGCACACGCGCGCCGCGGTCCTGGTCGAGCATCTTGATCAGAAACGCCTCGTTCTTCGCCGCGCTTGCCTCGACCACGCGCCCGGCCCGGAACTTCAGCCGAATTCCCTCGACTTCCCGCCCGCCATACACCGCCGGCAGGTTGTAGCAGATCGTGCCCTCCGTCGCGTCTTCGATCGGGCCGGTGAAAACCTCGCCGTCGGGGAAGTTCTCGTGCCCGTCGCAGTTGATCCAGTGCCGGCCCCTGATGCCGAAGCGCACATCCGTCCCGCCCGGTGCGGTGATGTGCAGCTCGCGGCACTTGTTCAGCGCATCGACCAGCCGCTGCTGCGAGACGCTCAGCTTCTTCCACGCGGCGATGGGGTTCTTCTCATCGAGCCGGCCGGCTTTGTAGACGAAGTCGGCGTATTCAGAGAGGGACATCTCCGCGTCCTGCGCCGAGGCATGCGTCGGAAAGGCCGTGCCGACCCAGCGGACGCGCTTGGGGTCGCTGCTGGGCAGCGCGGCGCGCTTCAGAAAGGCGGCCATCAGCGGCTTGCGGCCCTGGCTGGCGAGCGCCTGCCGGGCCGGGTCGACGTTGGAGAAGCTCTTGGAGTTCTGCTCGCCCCAGAAGGCGATCCAGCAGTTGGCCCGCGCCATCAGGTCCTTCTCGAGCGGGTGCACGAAACGAAGCTGCGCGGTGCTGGCGTGCTTGATGAAAATCTCACCGCATTCCTCCGACTTCAAACGCACCCACGGATGCCCGCCGGCCGCGAGCGTCTCCCGGAAGACGGCCGCGGCGAGCGGCTCGGTGATCGCGTTGGCCGAGATGACCACGAGGTCGTCCTTGCGGACGTTGACGCTGTAGCGGACGAGAACGTGTGCGAGTTGCGCGAGACGAGGGTCGTGCATATGGGCTCCGAGGGACACTCCGCGCCGTTGTTGTGGCCGACGGATCCTCCGGAGCGGCCGGTAATGGACACAGGCGGGGCTCGCACGGTCGGGGGCGTACCCGGCCGGCAGTCGGCCGCCTGCGATTGCGATCTTACTGCTTGAGCTTGCGGACTTCCTCCGTGAGGCGCGGGACGACTTTGAACAGATCGTCGACGATGCCGTAGTCGGCCACCTTGAAGATGGGGGCTTCGGCGTCGGTGTTGATGGCGACGATCACCTTGCTGCCGCGCATGCCGGCCAGGTGCTGAATGGCGCCGCTGATGCCGCAGGCGATGTAGAGCTTGGGTGTGACGGTCTTGCCGGTCAGGCCGACCTGGCGGCTGTGCGGCTGATAGCCGGCGTCGCAGGCGGCGCGCGAAGCGCCGACGGCGGCGTCCAGCTCGTGGGCCAGCTCGTAGAGGATCTTGAAGTTCTCTTCGGCTTTCAGCGAGCGGCCGCCGCTGACGATGATGTCGGCCTCGCTGACGTCCTTCTCGCCGCCGCCGGTCTTGGCGATCTCGGTGGTTCTCTGGCGGTCGTCGCCCGGGGATGCGGAGAAGGGCAGCGATTCGCGCGGGGCGCCGCCGGGGCCGCTGGCGGCGGGAAAGGTGTTCGCGCGGATGGATGCGATCGCGATGCGGCCGGCGGGGAAGGTCACGTGGCAGAACGCCTTGCCGTTGTAGACGGGGCGGCGCACGTCGAGCGAGCCGCCGTCGCCGAGCTTGAGCTCGATCACGTCGGTGGCGAGGGCGGCGCCGCAGCGGACGGCGGCGCGCGGGGCCAGGTCGCGGCCCATGAAGGTCGCCGGCAGCAGGACGACCTTCGGCTGCGTTTTTTCGATGACCGCGGCGAGGGCCGTGCGGTAGCGCAGCGGTGAGTAGAGCTCGAGCGACGGATCGGAGACGGTGATGATGCGGTCGACGCCGCCTTTGTCGAGCGCGTCGACGGCGGCGGAGAGCGAGCCGCCGATCAGGCAGCCGATCACCTTGCCGCCGGTCGCAGCGGCGAGCTGGCGGGCGGGAGTGATGCATTGGAGGGCGGCAGGGTGGAGTTTGTCGCCGCGCTGTTCCGCGAATACGAGGATGTCGATGGTCATGGCTGCTCGATCGTTGCTCTGTTGACTGTCCTGAACGTCTCCGGTTGCGGGCGACGGCGGGCGGGACGCCCGCGCTCCCCACCGATCGCCTCTCAGACTCCCGTTCCCATCGTCTTCTAGATCACCTTCGCCTCTTCGCGCAGCAGCTTGACGAGCTGCGGCACGGTCTCGTTGACATCGCCCTTGAGAATCTTGCCGGGCGGGCGCTGCGGCGGCGGCTCGAAGCGGTGGATTTCGGTGCCGCCGGCGTGGGCGATGACGGTGTCGAAGTCGGCAACGTCGCCCTTCGTCACGACCCTCACCGGCTTCTTCTTCGCCTTCATCAGGTTCGGCAGCGAGGGGTAGCGCATCTCGACCAGGCCCTTTTCGATCGTCAGAAGGGCCGGCAGCGAAGCCTCGACGACCTCGTCGGCCCCCTCGATGCGGCGGCGGGCGCTAAGCGACCTGCCGTCGGCCGCGATCTCGAGCGACGTAACCGCGCCGACGTGAGGCAGGTCGAGATACTCCGCCAGGGCCGGGCCGGTCTGGCCGCTGTCGAGGTCGATCTCCTGCTTGCCGCGGAGGATAAGGTCGAAGCCGCTCTCCCTCGCGACGGCGGCGATCAGGGCGGCCGTCTGAAGCTCGTCGAGCGCGGCGAAGGCGTCGTCCTGAAGGTGGATGCCCTCATCCGCTCCGACGGCCAGGGCCGTCCGCAGCGCTTCGCCCGCCTGAGCCGGTCCGACCGTCAGCACGGTGATGTTCTCGACGTCCTTGCGTTTCTCGCGGAGCTGGACGGCCAGCTCGATGGCGAACTCGTCGAACGGGTTGACGACCATCTTGACCCCGCCCCGCTCGATGTCCTCGCCGTCGGGGCGGATGCGAATGGCGGTAGTGGAATCGGGTACCTGTTTGATAACGACCAGTATCTTCATGAGTTAGAGTCCGCGCTGGGGTTCGCTGACGCGACTGGCGAGCCAGTCGAATCGGGGCATAATAGCGGCCGGGCCGCGGGCCGGAAAGCGGCGGATCGAGAGCGGGACGCGGCGGGCGCGCGGGCCGGCCGCGGCGGCCGGAGACGGGCACAGCGATGCGGATTCGGGAACTGCTGTACGGTGGACGGCCGAGCATCTCGTTCGAGTTCTTTCCCCCGAAAGACGAGGCGGGCTTCGACCAGCTTCGGGCGACGCTGGCGTCTCTGCGGGAGCTGCGGCCGACCTATGTTTCGGTGACCTATGGAGCGGGGGGCAGCACGCGACGAAAGACGCTCGAGCTGGTCAGCGAGATGCGGGGGAAGTATGGGCTGGAGGCGATGGCGCACCTGACCTGTCTGGGGGCTGCCCGGGAGGACATTCACGAGATTCTGACGCGGCTGGCCGAGGCGGGGATCGAGAATGTGCTGGCGCTGCGCGGGGACCCGCCGCGGGGGGAGACGGATTTCGTGCCTCACCCGGAAGGATTCGGGCACGCGAATGATCTGGCGGCCTATGCGCGGCAGCACTTCAGCTTCTGCCTGGCCGGCGCCTGCTATCCGGAAAAGCATCCGGAGGCTGAGAGCGTGGAGGCGGACCTGGCGTATGCGAAGCTGAAGGTGGAGGCCGGCTGCGAGTTTCTGATCTCGCAGCTTTTTTTCGATAACCAGTTCTACTGGGATTTTGTGGCCCGGGCGCGGGGGGCCGGGATCGGAGTACCGATCATCCCGGGCATCATGCCGATCACGAACGTGGCCCAGGTGGAGCGGTTCACGAAGATGTGCGGGGCGTCGATCCCGGCGGCGCTGCTGGGTGAGCTGCGGCGGCTGGAGCATGATCCGAACGCGGTGCAGATGCTCGGCGTGGCGCACGCGACGGCGCAGTGCCTGGAGCTGTTGCAGCGCGGCGCGCCGGGGATTCACTTCTATACGCTCAACAAATCGCCGGCCACGCGGACGATCCTGATGGCGCTCCAGAACATCTGGCCGCCGGCGCGGACGCCGGCGGGGACGTAGCCGCTCATTCGAGCGTGATTGCGGGCCAGACGCCTGCGCTCCCCATGCGGGCGCGCATCGACTCGCACAGGTCGTGGGAGGCTAATCCAGCGAGAGCGGAGCGGGAACGAAGCTCGCGGCGATGGTACGCACCTGGCGCAGGGCCGCAGCAGCGAATCGGACGGAGTCGGCCAGCGGGCGGAGCTGGATATCTTCCAGCCGCGAGCAGACGACGTAGCTGGCCTCGCCCTCGTCCCACTTCAGCAGCGTGACGCCGTCCTGGCGCAGCTCTTCGTACTCTCGCCGGCGCCGCTCCTTGCGAACCTGGCTGAAGCAGCCCGGGACACGCACGCGCTCGCTGACGGAGAAGAAGGAGACCGGGAAGTCCGTGGTGCCGCGATGGACGTAGTATACGTGCACGCTGCGCAACCTGCTCGGTTCGCCCGGCTCATTCGATTCGCGCTCAGTCAGCTCGCACTCGCAGGCGCCGTAGACCTCGTAGCCGTTGTCGTCGAGGTCCGGGAGGGCGATCGCGAACTGGAACTGCTCGCTCAGGCGGCGACGGGTGGCGTGGACCGGCTCGCCCGCGGCGTTGAGTGCGTCGTGATTCGGCGAGCCGAAGCACGTGCGGTGAAGATGGATGAAGACCCCCGGGTTGATCGAGGTCAGTCGGCGGCTCGGGTCGTCCTGCCCCGCGGAGCCGGGATCTGAATTGCGCGACAGGAGCGGGTATGCGACGAGCACGAGCAGCACGGCCGCGGCCAGACCCGTCACGTAGCGATAGACACGTCCCGTGCGGCGGAGCTCGGCAGCCCGCTCGGCCGCGATGGAGGCGAGCACGCGCTCGCGCAAGCGGGCGGCCGGGGCGCTGCCGTTCAGCGTGCGCCGCGCGGCCCGCCGCAGGGCGCGAATGGCCTCGACCTCAGCCTGGACCTCGGGCGAGTTGGCGAGGCGTGCCTCGAACTCGACGAGCTGGGCGCCGTGCAGTTCGCCATCGGCGTACGCGGCGATCAGGTTGTCCCGTTCTGCCTGGGTCATTATCGGTCCTGTGCTGGAATTCTGCGATGCTCGCGGGCGTAATCGTGCAGCGTCCTGGCCAGTTGCTGCCGCGCCCGGTGGAGACGGCTCATGACCGTCCCGATCGGCACATCCAGAATCTCGGCTATCTCCTGATAGCTTAACTCCATTGTAGCCCAGAGGAGAACTACCGCTCGAAACTCCGGGCTGAGCACGTCGATCGCCCGCTTGACTTCCTCATCCAGGTGCTCGTAGTCGAGCTCGGCAAACGACAACCCCGCGGGCGCGAATTCGCCCCCCTTGGCGAGGGCATCCAACTGGCTGTTCTCCGTGGCCTTCGGGTTCCGGCTATCGCGGGCGAGGCGGTTGAGGAAGGCATTGTGCAGAATCCGGAACAGCCAAGGCTTGATGCCGAATTCGCGCATCTCGAAGCTGGAAAACGACTTATATGCCTTCAGGTACGTTTCCTGAACCAGGTCCTCCGCCAGGTGGTCATCCCGCGCAAGCCGCCGCGCAACTCGATACACAGCCTCGAGATGCGGGAGCGCCAGCTCCTCGAACGACCTCTTGGCCTTGGCTGACATCTAGCTCCCGGGGCCAGCCAGCGAGCCAGCGCTCACAAGAGGAGAACCACCGAAATCGCGGTTCAATTTCCCGCCGCGGCAGATTCGCCGTCCCGCGGCGGGTGCGGCGATGCGGTCGGTGTCCAGGAGCCGCTCCCGGACCACGCGGTTCCGAGAAGATATTCCTCTTGCAGGCGGGACGGCTGGTCTCATCGAGACGAGCGAATCGCCGACTCCAGTCATATCGTATCGATTCCGGCAGCCGCAACAATGCGCGGCCGCGTGGCCGGCGAACGTCGGCCGCGGGGGGCGAGGTCGGCCGGCGGCGGGTCTCGGCGGTAGAGCGAGGTTGGGGGAGTCCGTACAATCGCAGTCCGGGTTTCGGAGCGATAGCAGCGGTCGTTGTGCGGAAGGATTCGAAGTGGGCATAGTAAACCGCTGCCTGCTGACGGGCGTAGTTGTCCTTACTCTGGCCGCCGCGAGTCCGGCCCAGGAGCCGCGGCCGGTGGCGTTTCAGACGTCGGACGGCCTGCTGCTGTCGGCGGACTACTATCCGGCGGCCGGCGGGGATGGGCCGGCGCCGTTCGTCATCCTTCTTCATATGTCTCAAAGCTCGCGTGTGGCGTGGGTTCCGCTGGCCGAGCCGCTTCAGAAGGCGGGCTTCGCGGTGCTGGCGCTGGACCTGCGCGGGCATGGGGAGAGCCGGACGGAGGAGCTGGCCCAGCGGGTGAAGGACCGGGACGCGCTGCTGTACGAGGATATGTACAAGGACCTGCGGGCGGCGTACGACTGGATGGCGTCGCAGGAAGAGGTGGACCGGTCGCGGTTCGCGCTCGTGGGGGCGGATGTGGGGGCGAGCGTGGCGTTGCGGTACGCGACCTACGATCGAAGCGTGGACGCGATCGTCTGTCTGAGCCCGGGGCTGGCCTACATGGGGCTCGATTCGGCCAGCGACATGGCCAAGATCAAAGGGCGGCGGATTCTGCTGCTGAGCAATGACAGTTCGGAAGAGCAGTCGGCCGCGTCGAAGCTGGCGAAGCTGTCGGCGGGCGCCCGGCACGACGTCGTCAAGAGCGATCTGCACGGGACGGACATGTTCAGCAGCGGGCCTGAGCTGGCGGGGACGGTTGCGGAGTTTCTGAAGAAGAACGTCGGCGGGCGGACGAAGACGACCGTCTACGGGACGATCAACAGTCCGATCTATCATCTGCCGGGCTCGGGCTGGATCGAGCGGATCGGCGCGACGAACATGCGGCACTATTCGTCGCCGGAAGAGGCGGAAGCGCGGGGCGTGCGAAAGGCGCGCAGCAGGAGGCCGGAGGACGGGCCCGCGGACGACGAGGCGGAGGGCCGGCCGCAGGCCGGGCAGCGCGGGCGGGCGCGTCGCGGCTCGGGCGGATGAGGTGGCATGGGCGGCGTTCGAGGCGCAGAGATTCGGGGAGCGAATCGCTGTGCTTCCGAAGCGCGAGGAGATGATCGCGTGGTCGGTGAAATTCTGATGGGCGTCGTCGTGCTGCTGCTGATTCCCGCCACCCCGGAGGCGGAGAATCCGTGGCGCGAGAAGGTGGGGCCGGCGGCCGCGCGGGCAGAGAAGGCGCAGAGTATCTCGGCCTACCGCGAGGCGATCGAGATCGCGTGGAAAGCGGATGACTGGAGGCGGGGGGTCGAGCTGGCGGAGGCGGCCCTGGAGCGGCATCCGCGGGTGGAGGAGCTCAAGGGGCTCGCGGCGCGGGCGCTGTGGCGGGCGGGGCGGTTGAAGCAGGCCGAGGCGATGATCGCTGAGCTGCCGCGGCCGACGAAGGATGCGGCTGCGCTGGCGACCATGGTGACGGCGCATCTGGCGCGGGGCGAGGTGCGGTCGGCCGGCGAGGCGGCCGAGGCGCTGGCGAAACTGGATCAGCCGGGCGCCTCGGAGCTTGTGGCGGTGCTGAATTACCGCATGCAGGTCAATCAGCTCGACGGCATGGCCCGGCTCGTGCGCCGGTTGCAGCGCGTGGTGGACCCGAAGAACGGGTATCCGGAGACGTTCATCCACGAATCGGTCGAGGGGCTGGCCGAGTTCTACGCGGCGATCGGCCGCGAGCCGCTGAATCAGATCGAGCACTACGGCGAAGCGCCGATGCCGGCGATCGCGGTGATCAACCTGCCGAGCGTGGATGTGATGATCAACGGGAAGGGGCCCTATCGCGTGATTCTCGATACGGGCGGGAGCATCACGCTGTCGCTCGATACGAGCGTGGCCGAGGAGATCGGGCTCGAGTCGGTGGCGCAGGCGAAGGTGCGGGGCGTCGGCGGGCTGGATACCTCCGGCCAGGCGGTGATCGAGAAGCTGGAGCTCGGGTCGATCGGGCTGCGGCGGGTGATGACGCGGATTTTCGGCGTGCGGGCGGCCAGCGCGGGCACGGTGGACGGAATCCTGGGGACGGGGGTCTTCGCGTCGGGGCGGTTCGCGATGGATTTCGGGCAGGGCGTCCTGCGGGTGGAGCCGTCGTCGGAGGCGGCCGGCGCCGGTGAGCCGGTCGAGCTGCGCGTCGTGGGGGATTCCAAGCTGCTGGCGCCGGTGGTGATGAACGGCCGGCCGATCGTTGCACTGCTGGACAGTGGGGCCGATGCATTGGCGGCGTCGCCGCAGAGATTGCGGGAGATCTTTCCGGATAAGCCGATCAAGTCGCTGCCGGTGGCGGGAATGGGCGTGGGGCAGGGCGGGGAGGCGGAGCTGATGCTGACGCCCGGGATCGATTTTTCGCTGGGCGCGCGGCGGTTCGAGAATGTCGGCGGGCTGGGGCTGGACGTTTTGGACAACATTCTGAGCCCGGCGCTGGGCGTGCAGATCGATCTTCTGATCGGAATGCCGGTCTTTCGTGAGATGCGCACGTTTACGGTGGACCTGCCGCGGTGCCGGATGTGGGTGCAGTGGATCGAGTCCTAGTGCGCGCCTATCGCGGCCGATGCGCGGCGTATTGAGGTCGATTCGCGCGGCTCTGGGGAGCAAAGCGGCGCGAAGCGAAGGCGGGCGGAGCGGAACGCGGCCAACGAGGAGGCGACGATGAGCACGACCCGACGCGAGTTCGTTCAGCGGGGGCTGGCGCTGGGGGTGCTGGGGTGGTGTGCGCTTCGGGATGATGCGCTTCAGCGCGTGCAGGCGGCCCAGGAGAAGGCCGCGGGGCGAACGCCGGAGGACCTGGCGGCTGATGAAGACTTCTGGATGGCGATCCAGCAGGCGTACACGGTGGACCGCAGCATCATCAACCTCAACAACGGGGGAGTGAGCCCGTCGCCGGCGGTGGTGCAGGAGGCGATGCGGCGGCACCTGGAGTTCTCGAACAACGCGCCGGCGCTGCATCTGTGGCAGAAGCTCGACCCGCAGGTCGAGACGGTTCGCGAGCGGCTCTCGCGTGCGTTCGGCTGCGACACCGAGGAGATGGCGATCACGCGGAACGCCAGCGAGGCGCTGGAGGTCTGCATCTACGGCATGGACCTGAAGGCGGGCGACGAGGTCGTCACCACCGAGCTCGACTACCCGCGGATGATCAACACCTACCGGCAGCGCGAGCTGCGGGACGGGATCAAGCTGAAGTTGGTTCACGTCCATTCGCCGGTGCAGAGCGGGGCGGAGGTGGTGGAGGCGTACCGGCGGGCGATCACGCCGAAGACCAAGGTGCTGCTCTGCTCGCACGCGGTCTTTCTGACCGGGCAGCTCATGCCGGTGCGCGACCTGTGCCGGCTGGGGCGCGAGCACGACATTCCGGTGATCGTCGACGGGGCTCACGCCTTCGCGCACATCGCCTTCGAGCGCGACGAGCTGGAGTGCGACTACTACGGAACGAGCCTGCACAAGTGGCTGACCGCGCCGCACGGGACGGGGTTTCTCTACGTGCGGCGCGAGAAGATCGCCGGGTTGTGGCCGCTGATGGCCGCCCCGGAGCCGCGGGGCGAGAACATCCGCAAGTTCGAGGAAATCGGCACGCACCCGGCGGCGAACCGGCTGGCGATCGCGGAGGCGCTGACGCTGCACGAAGCGATCGGGCCGAAGCGCAAGGAAGCGCGCTTCCGCTACCTGCGCGATCGCTGGGCGCGGCGGCTGCTGGAGGACGAGCGCGTGCGGCTGTATACGCGGCTCGAGCCGGAGCACTGCGGCGGAATCGCGACGATGGCGATTCGCGACGTGGAGCCGGCCCGGCTCGTGGATCATCTCTGGAAGCGGCACCGCATTTTCACAGTGGCGATCGAGCACGACGAGATCCGCGGTGTGCGCGTGACGCCGAACGTCTACACGACGTTGCCGGAGCTCGATCTGTTCTGCGATGCGGTCGAGGCTGTGCTGGCGGGCGGCCTGCCGGCGTAGCGAGCCGGTCCGCCGCTCAGGCGTAGCGAATCCAGCGCAGCAGCTCGCTGGGTGAGGGGGGCTTGCCGTACATCAGCAATCCGACGCGGAAGACCTTGCCCGCGGCCCAGATCATCACGACGACCGAGGCCCAGAGCACGACCTGCGTGGCGATGATCTCCCACAGCGGCAGGCCGGGATAGGTGCAGATGCGCAGGACCATCACGAAGGGCGTGATGGGGGGGATGAAGCTGAGCACCATGCTGAGCATGCTGGCGGGGTTCTGCGAAATCTGGAACCAGAGCACCATCGGGACGATGTTGAGCAGCGAGAGCGGGGAGGCCATGCTCTGGGCGTCCTTGAGCGTGTTGCACGCAGCGCCGATCGCGCCCAGGACGGAGGCCATCAGCAGGAAGCCCGGGATGAAATAGAGCAGGACGTAGACGAGCCGCAGGCCGCCGAGCGCGTAGGTGACGCCGCGGGCGTGGGCGGCGCTGACGCCGACGGCCGCCCAGATGGCGAGCATCAGCACGCCGACCAGGACCATGCCGAGAATCTTGCCGGCCATGAGCTGGGTCGGGCTGCACGCCGAGAGCAGCACCTCCACGACGCGCGAGTTCTTCTCCTCCAGCACGCTCGTGAGCAGCCCCCAGCTTATGCCGAAGGTGCCCATGTAGAGCAGGAACATCACGGCGAAGGGCGTGAGCACGCGCACCAGCTCGTCGTCGGTCGTCTTCTGGCCGGAGCCGACGTCGACGCTGGCGACCGGGACGCCGCGCTGCAATTGCGCGACGCGCTGCACGTCGATGGGGGGATCGGCCGTGGCGAAGCGCACGGCGGTCACGGCCTCGCGGAGCATGCGGGCCAGCAGCTCGCGCATGCGGAGCTGGCTGTCGCGCCGGCCGAGCGTGACCTCCGCGTCGCCCGTGACCGCTTCGGCGGGAATCCACAGGTAGGCGTAGATGTGGCCGTCGTTGACGCGCTGGACCAGCTTCTCGCGCGAGACGGAGCCGGGGTCGACCTGTTCGAGCATGAGCGGCTGCTGCGGCCGCTGCTCGTTGTATTCGTCGATCTTTCGGGCGAGCTCGGCGAATACCTGGCCGTGGTGGTCGACCACGGCGATCAGCTTCGGCGGCTGGACCTCCTTCTCGGTGATCTTGGAGATGCGGTCGGTCGCGAAGATCGCGCCCAGCAGCAGCGCGGGCATCAGGATGACGCCGAAGAAGAAGGCGCGCGTGCGGACGGTTTCGAGGAACTCGCGCCAGGCGACGGTGAGGACCTTGCTCATCGGGCGGCCTCCTGGGGCTGACGTGCCGCAGCCGGGCGGCGGGCGGCGGCGAGCCCGTCGTGGTCCGTGCCGACGAGCGAAACGAAGATCTCGCGCAGGTTGGGACGGTGCATTTCGAAACGGGTGATCCGGCCCAGGTCGATGGCGCGGCGGAGGACGGCGTCGGGGTCGCCGCCGTCGGCCAGCTCGAGGCGGGCATGGCCGGCGGTGATCTCGGCCCGGGCGACGCCGGGCACGAGCCGAAGCGGCTGAAAGTCGCCTTCGCCTTCGAGCGTGAGCATGCGGGTCGAGAAGCGCGCCCGGACGGAGGCGACCGAGCCGTCGATCAGCTTGCGGCCGCGGTTGATCAGGACGATGCGGTCGCAGAGGCGTTCGGCCGACTCCATCTCGTGGGTGGAGAAGATGACGGTGGCGCCGCGGGCCTTGAGCTCGAGCATGAGGTCCTTGAGGACTTCCGCATTGAGCGGGTCGAGGCCGCTGAAGGGCTCGTCGAGGATGACGAGCTCAGGGTCGTGCAGAATCGTGGCGACGAACTGGACCTTCTGCTGCATGCCTTTCGAGAGCGTCTCGACGCGTTTGCGGCGCCAGTCCTGAAGGCCGACGCGTTCGAGCTGCTCGGGAATCTTTCTCGCGAGAACGGCAGAGGACATGCCCTTGAGCCGGCCGATGTAGCGGAGCGTCTGCTCGACGGTCATCTTGCGATACAGGCCGCGCTCCTCGGGCAGGTAGCCGATGCGGTCCTTGACGTCGATGGCGCGGGGGTGACCGAGCACGGAGATCGAGCCGCTGTCGGGGTAGAGGATGCTCATGACCATGCGGAGGGTCGTCGTCTTGCCGGCGCCGTTGGGGCCGAGGAAGCCGTGCACCTGGCCCGCCGGGGCGTGCAGGCTGAGCCCGTCGACGGCGACGAAGTCGCCGAAGCGTTTGCTGACCTCGCTGAGGATCAGGGCGTCGTTCACAGGCGATCGCTCCACGTGGTGGCGAGCCGGCCGGCCGGTCGGGACGGCGAATCGCAGCCGAACTATCTGATAGATAACGCAGGCCGGCGGGGAAGGGAATTCAAAAGACCGGGGGGTTTTTTTAACGCGGCTCGAATGAGACGTTGCGGCGCGGTTCGGCGCATTTGGCGAACCGGTGGCAGGGAGCCCAGGCTGTGTCAGAAGCCGTGCGCCAGGCACGGCGACGATCGCCGGCCGGGAGAACAAGCGGGGCGGCGGCGGGGAACGCAGAACCGAAGTGCTGCCGCCCCTCGCCGAAGGCGAGCTAGTCCTCGGCGCCGTCGTACTCGAGGTACTCCGGGAACCACATCGAACGGCGCACGAGGGGCTCGATTTCGTCATCCTCGACGATCCGGCCGAGACCCTGGTCGCGGGCCGTCCGAATCACAGCCATCGCGACGCGGGCACACGCTTCGCGCAGGTCGGCCACGTCCGGGTACACCGCGCCGGTCGCCAGCCGTGCCGGCGGAACGAATTCGGCCAGTGCCTGGGCTGCGGCGGTGAACAGCTCGTCGCTCACCTGGCGGGCCTCGGAGAGGATCGCGCCCAGGCCGAGGCCGGGGAAGATGAAAACGTTGTTGCCCTGGCCGATCTGGATCTTCCGCCCGCCGTGCTCGACCGGGTCGAAGGGGCTGCCGGTGGCGATGATGGCGCGGCCGTCGGTCCAGCGAATTGCGTCGACGGGCTGACACTCGGCCTTTGCGGTCGGGTTGCTCAGGGCGAAGATGATCGGCCGCGGCGTGTGCTCGGCCATGGCGCGGATGATCTGCTCGGTGAAGACGCCGGGCTGGGCCGTCGTGCCGATGAGGATGGTCGGCTTGACCTTGCGCACCACCTCGAGCAGGTCCAGCGGACCGGAGCCGTCCAGGCCGTAGCTCTGCATCTCCTCGCGCCGCATCGCGTAGGCCTTTTTGTAGGGCTCGCGCATCTCGCGGCCCTCGTGGAGCAGCCCTTGGCTGTCCAGGAAGACCAGCGAGCGGTGAATCTGCGCGTCGTCGGTGCCTTCGGAGTGCATCGCCGTGGCGACCAGGCGGCCGATGCCGACGCCGGCCGCTCCGGCGCCGGCGAAGACGATCCGCTGCCTGGAGAGCGGCTGGTCGACGATTCGCAGTGCCCCCCAGATGCCGGCCAGCGTGACGGCGGCCGTTCCCTGAATGTCGTCGTTAAAGCTCGTGATGCGGCGGCGGTAGCGATCGAGCACGCGCAGGGCGTTGGTCTGGCGGAAATCCTCCCACTGCACCAGCGCGCGGGGGAAAACGTCCTGCACGGCTTCGACGAAGGCCTCGAGGAACTCATCGTATTCGCGGCCGCGCAGGCGGCGGTGGCGATAGCCCATGTAGTAGGGGTCGTCGAGCAGGTCCGCGTTGTCCGTACCCACATCGAGGCTGACGGGCAGGCAGTGGGCCGGGTGGATGCCCGCACCGGCGACGTAGAGCGAGATCTTGCCGATCGGGATGCCGATCCCGCCGGCGCCCTGGTCGCCCAGGCCGAGGATGCGCTCGTTGTCGGTGACGACCATCAGGCGGACGCCGGCCGGGTCGGGCACATTCCGCAGGACGGCGTGGATGTCGCCGATGTCGTCGGGGGTGACCCAGATGCCGGTCGTCTGCCGGAAGATGTGGCTGTACTTCTGGCAGGCGTGGCCGACGGTCGGTGTGTAGACGATGGGCATCAGCTCGCCGAGGTGCTCGACCAGGACGCGGTAGAAGAGCGTCTCGTTGCGGTTCTGAAGCGCGACCAGGCCGATGAATTTCTCCAGGTCGTCGCGCTTGGCGCGGATGTGCTCGAGCTCGAGCGCCACCTGTTCGCCCATCGAGAGCGGCGTCGGCGGGAGAAGGCCGCGCAGGTGGAGGCGGTCGCGCTCGGCGGCGGTGAACGCGCCGTCCTTGTTGTAGCGCGGGTCATGGAGCAGTCGCTGTCCGACGTAGGGCGGATGCCGGCGAACGGGGGAGGCGACATGATTCTCGATTGCCGTTTTCATTGCGGGGTACTCCCGTGCGGGTCCTGGTCGGCCAGGCGTGGCTTCGGGGTTTCGGGCGCCCGTATCCGGCCGACGTTGCGCTTAGAAGATTGTGGCAAGCGGCGTTCCAGACGGGGCGAAGAGGGGCCGGGCAGCGGGTCAGAGGTGGGCCCGATGCCAGCAGCGGAGCCAGGCGGACACGTCCGCGGCGATCCAATCCGTGATGGCGGCCAGGCCGGGCTCGACGTCGGCCGATATCTGCTCGCCGAAATCGAAGCTTCGGCCGGCCACCGCGTAGATCCACACGTGCCGCGGGAGTGAGCCCAGGGAATCGGCCAGGGCCAAAGCCTGGCCGACGCTGAGCAGGTGCGGCGACGCGTGGGCGGAGTCGGCGGCGATGCGGGCGCGCGGGCCGGGCGCACCCGGGCTGCGCCAGATGAGACGGATCGGCGTGCCGACGGGGCACTGTGCCGTGGCGCGTGAGGCGTCGACGATCACGAGCAGGTCGACCTCGCCGCCCGCGGCGAGCAGGTCCACGCCCGGGGACTGGCTGGCGAGCACTTCGCATTCGGGCGGCAGGCGGGCGCGCAGCGACTCGGCCGCCCGCAGGCCGACCTGGTCGTCGCAGCGCAGCCAGCGGCCGCAACCGAGCACGCGGACGCGAGCGGCCGGCGGGCGCTGGGGGTCGAGCGTCGGCAGGTGGACGGTCACGGCGGCCATCTCACTCCCACTGAATGTCGAGGAAGTGCACCGAGCACGAGATGCACGGGTCGTATGCGCGTATGAGCATCTCGAGCCGGAGTGTGATTTCTTCGCGCGAGAGCCGGCGCGCGATGAGCTGCGGCACGAGGGCGCGCAGGTCGGCCTCGATGTTCGCCAGGTTCTGGCCGGTGGGAATGATCAGGTTCGCGTCCTGGATCATCCCGTCGGGGCCGACCGTATATTCGTGGAAGAGCAGTCCGCGCGGAACCTCCGCGGCGCCGACGCCGCGGCCGAAGTGCGTCGGTGCAACCAGCGGCTCGAGCACCAGGCCGCGGTCCAGCAGCTCATCGATCAGCTCGACGGCGCTCTCGACGCAGTGCACGACTTCGACGAGCTGGGCCGTGTTGTTGTGATAGGGGTTGTCGCAGGGCGCGCTCAGGCCGAGCTCGCGCGCGACGACCGCCGCGGCCGGGTGGAGCTGGGCGTGGTTGTTGTTGAAGCGGGCCAGGGCTCCGACGGCGTACGACGGGGCGTTCGGCGACGAGCAGTGCTTGGCGGAGGAATGCTCGACGACGGTTTCGCGGACGCGGTCGCGGTAGGAGGCGACGGCGGTCGGCCTGGGGTCGAGCGTCGAGACGATCTGCCCGTCGTAGAAGGCATATTCGCCGTTGTCGGTGACTTTCAGGCTGACGTACTCGGTGGGTCGGTGCAGCTCGGGGATGCGGAGCTGCTTAAGCAGCGCGGCCATCTCGGCCAGGTCGGGCCGGGCGTCGACGAGCCGCTGGCGGAGGTGGCGAAGCTCGTCGTCGGCCGGGACATGGGTAAAGCCGCCGACGTGCATGGCGATGGGGTGAATGTGGCGTCCGCCGACCGCCGCGCACAGGTCGTTGGCCAGTTTCTTGAGCCGCAGGGCGCGCTGCACCACCTGCGGATGCGTGTTGGCCAGCGGGATGACCGAGCCGACGCCGAGGAAGTCCGGCACGGCCAGGAAGCAGACGTGCAGGACGTGGCTCTGCATCTGCTCGCCGTAGAAAAGGAGCTTGCGCAGCAGCACGGTCTGCTCGCTGACGCGGATTCCGCAGGCGGCCTCGATGCCCTTGACCGAGGCGGTCGTGTGGCCGACCGAGCAGATGCCGCAGATGCGGCA
>CAZXUI010000022.1:0-58080 GCA_964643885.1 uncultured Planctomycetales bacterium | reverse complement strand
AGGACGATCCGCTGGCGGGGGTTCTGTTCGCCAGTGACTACTTTCAGCAGATGTACGACTGGGCGGTCGAGCTGGTCAAAAAGGGGCTGGCGTACGTGGACGACCAGACGGCCGAGCAGATCCGCGAGACGCGCGGGACGCTGACGCAGCCGGGGCGGAACAGTCCGTTTCGCGAGCGGAGCGTGGCCGAGAACCTGGATCTGCTGGAGCGGATGCGGCGGGGCGAGTTTCCCAACGGCGCGAAGGTGTTGCGGGCCAGGATCGACATGGCCAGCCCGAACCTGAACCTGCGCGACCCGGTCATGTACCGCATTCTGCACGTCGAGCATCACCGCACGGGCGACACGTGGTGCATTTACCCCACGTATGACTGGGCGCACGGGCTGGAGGACAGCATCGAGAACATCACCCACAGCATCTGCACGCTGGAGTTCGAGAATCACCGGCCGCTGTACGACTGGTTCCTCGACGCGATCAACCAGGGCCGGACGGAGGACGGCTCGGGGCCGTGGGGCCGGAAGATTCCGCACCCGCAGCAGATCGAGTTTGCGCGGGGCGAGCTGACGCACGTAGTGACGAGCAAGCGCAAGCTGCTCCAGCTTGTGCGGGACGGATCCGTTCGCGGCTGGGACGACCCGCGGATGCCGACGCTGGCGGGACTGCGGCGGCGCGGCGTGACGCCGGAGGGGCTGCGGCGGTTCTGGAACGAGATCGGGGTGGCGCGGTTCAACAGCACGATCGAATACGTCCGTTTCGAGCACGCGGTGCGCGACGATCTGAACAAGACGGCGCGGCGGGTGATGGCGGTGTTGCGGCCGCTGAAGGTCGTGATCGAGAACTACCCCGAGGGCCAGGTGGAGGAGCTGGAGGCGATCAACAACCCGGAGGACGCGTCGGCGGGGACGCGGAAGGTGCCTTTCTCGCGGGTGATCTTCATCGAGCAGGAGGACTTTCGCGAGACTCCGCCGCCGAAGTACTGGCGGCTCTTCCCGGGCAACGAGGTGCGGCTGCGGTATGCGTATTTCGTCAAGTGCACCGGCGTGGTGAAGAACGAGGCGGGCGAAATCGTCGAAGTGCGCTGCACGTATGACCCGGCCACGCGCGGCGGCGATTCGCCGGACGGGCGGAAGGTCAAGAGCACGATTCACTGGGTCAGTGCGGAGCGGTCGGTCGAGGCGGAGGTGCGGCTGTATGACCACCTGTTCACTGCCCCGTATCCGGACGAGGTGCCCGAAGGGCAGGATTTCCGGGTGCACCTGAATCCCGGTTCGCTGGAGGTGCTGGCCGGTTGCCGTGTCGAGCCGGGGTGGAACGGGCCACTGCCGGCGGAGTGCCGGACGGGGCGGTGGGCGGACGGGATCACGCGGCTTCAGTTCGAGCGGGTCGGGTACTTCTGTCTCGACCCGGACTCGACGGCTCAGCGGCCGGTGTTCAACCGGACGGTGACGTTGAAGGATACGTGGGCGAAGGTGGAGAAGAAGGGGGGGCAGAGGTGAGCGGCGAGAAACCGACCGGCCGGCGAGCGTTCGTTCAGCCGAATCGGCCCGAGCCCGGCTGCTTCAACCGTGAATTGTCGCTTCCATTCAAGCGGTCGACATGAAGACGGAGCCGGCCGTCGAGCGAGCGCCGCTGACCTTCAGAGAGGTGTACGTGGCGTATGTGCGGCGGATCGTCCAGGGCCGCCGGGTGCCGAAGGCCTCTGAGGCGATCGGATAGATTCCGAACGGGAAGACCCAGCTCAGCCAGTAGACGATCCCTTCGGCATAGATGTAGGCACTGTCGAGGTTGGTCTCGTCCGTCGTCAGCACCGAGCGGCCGGTCTTCAGATCGACGCCGCAATCGACGCAGATCTTGGCCGAACCGGGGAGTTGCTTGCGACAGCTCGGGCAGGTCTTGGGCGGCCCGGCGGCGATCTGGTGCTCTTTCGGTTCGCGGGGCGGCGGCGGAGGGAGCGGCTCCGCCTGAGAGAGGCGGTAGAGACCGTCGTCGCCGGAATCGCTTACCTGCTCGCGCGAAAGGGGAGTGCCGCTCGCGAGCGCACCGAGCAGTTCTTCCGCGTCCAGGGTGTCGGCGGATGCCGGCGCATCCCCGATGGCCGCGGCCGCGGGTACGCGCAGCGCCGCCGCGCATTTGGGGCAGCGAACTTTGCGGCCGGCGACGGACGCGGGAACCGCGATGCGGGCGCCGCAGCCGCAAGTGAATCTGATTCGATCGCCGTCGCTTTCGGGAGTCGAAAGCGCCGAGCCAGCGGCCGGTTCGGCCGGAGCGAGTGAGACCGGCTGGCGGCACCTGGGGCACCGTGCGCGGCGGCCCAGCAATTCGGGTCTCACCGCGAAGCGCGCTCCGCAGGCGCACCTGACGGCCACTTTCCCCGGTTGATTCTCCGTTCCCACTGGGCAGTTCCGACTCGAGAGGTGGAAGCGCGCGCGCCCCACGCATGAAAAGTTAACGATCCGGGCTCCCTCGCGTCAATGCCGCTCGATGACGCGTGGACGTCGCTGCGGCGGAATCTCGCTGCGGCCTGATCGAGTGATGGAGGATGTCGCGTGTCGGCATTTGGCCGGCATGCCGGCACGCGGAGCCGGAGCGTGAGGACGGACTTCGAGTGTGCGGTTCGCTCCAGACATGGATTGTGCCCGCGCGCCAGCGCCGGCGCGCCTGTGGCCGCCGGACGGATGCAGACTTTCTTCTCCCGGAGCCACGCCAGCCGCTTTTCACAACTCGCGTCCGATATTACGCTACCAGCGCGTCATCGCGATCCGAGACCCTCGAGCTGCGCCGGCATTCGTTCGTTTGCAGCGGCGAGGAGGACGGCCTTCGATTCGTGATGGATCGCACTTCTTGCGTGCGGCCGGGCGCTGCATTGGCGGCGCGGTCAGGTACCCGGGCGTGCGAATCGGGACAGTTGTCGCACCGATAGAATACGACCGCGACGGCCGGCCGATCGGGCGGCAGGCCATCGGAGTTAGAGAATCGCCGGGATGGAAAGCGCGAAGCTGACAGGAACCGTTCCGCAGGCGGCGATACCGGCGCCGGCGGTGCGACGAACGGCGCCGACGGCCGAGCCGCAGGGGGTGCGCGAGCAGCGTGATGCACTCGGCCGGCGGTGGCTGTGCCGCAACGGCTTCGAGCAGGTGCTGCCGCGCGTTCCGGCGGAGGCGTGGAGCGATCCGGCCTCGCGCGGGTGGGAGCTGGTCAAGCGCAACGCGCGGCGGGCAGTCTGGCGGGCGAAGGTTGGGGACCAGACGTATTTCCTCAAGTATTACTTCCGCAGCGGGCCGCTCGACGGGCTGCGCAACCTGCTGCGCTCGGCGAGCCGGGCCGAATGGCGCGGCGGGCTCTATGCGCTGCGAGCGGGGATCGTGGCGGTGCGGCCGGCGGCGCACGTCGAGCGGCTGACCTGCGAGGGGCGAGCCTGCTCGCTGCTGGTCACGGAAGCGGTCGAGCCGGCCTATCCCCTGCACGAGTTCTGGCGCCTGATTCAGTCGGACACGGACGCGGCCCGGCAGCGCGAAGACAAGGCACATCTGTTCGACGTGCTCGGGGCGCTGATTGCGCGGGCTCACCAGGCCGGTTTCGAGCATCTGGACATGCACGCGGCGAACATCCTGGTTCAGCCGCAGGCGCCGCGGCGCTATCGAGCGGTGCTGGTGGATCTGCACAGCGCCCGGCTGGGCATGCCCGTGACCGACCAGGCGGTGGTTCGCAACCTGGCCCAGCTCAATCAATGGTTCCGGCGACATGCGAGCGTGGGGGATCGACTGCGGTTTCTGCGGGCGTATTTCCGCTGGCGCGACGAGTTCGAGACGGTCTTTCCGCTGGGGCGGCGGCTGTCGCTCGATTTCGATCAGCTCGTGCGGGCGCTGGTGGAGCGGGCGGACGTGCACGCGCGGCAGCTCTGGTCGCAGCGCGACCGGCGGCTGGCGCGTAACGGGCGGTACTTTACGCGCGTGCGGCTGCCGGGCGGCTGGCGCGGCATGGCGTTCCTGTGCAGCAAGCATCCGCGGCCGGAATCGACCGCTTCGACGGCGACGGTGACGGCCGAGTGGTGGCGCGCGCAGCTCCGCGAGCGGGAGCGCTGGTTCGACCCGCAGCGGGCGGCGGCCTGCAAGGACTCGCATTCGGCGATGGTGAGCCGGGCGGTGCTGTCGCTGCCGGACGGCTCGAAGCTGCCGGTGCTGATCAAGCGGCCGAAGGCGCGTAACTGGCGGCGGGCGCTGCGGAATCTGCTGCCGCCGTCGCGCAGCCTGCGGGCGTGGCATCTGGGCAACGCGCTGCTCCATCGGGACCTGCCGACGGCGCGGCCACTGGCGTGTCTTGAGCAGCGTCTGGGGCCGCTGGTGCTGGACAGCTTTCTGGTGACGGAGTTTCTTCCGGGCAGCCAGGACCTGGAGGCGTATCTGCGGCGGATGTCGGGCGAGTTGGGGCCGCGGGCGTGGGCGATGCTCAAGCGGCGGCTGACGATGTCGCTGGTGCGGCAGATGCGGCGGCTCGAGGAGCGCGGGTTTGCCCATCGCGACTGCAAGGCGCAGAACATTCTTGTGGGTCCCGGGCCGGAGCCGACATTGACGTGGATCGATCTCGACGGTGTGCGGCCGGCGGCAGAGATCTCGGCAGCGCAGCGGCTGTGGCCGCTGATGCGGATGCACGTGAGTCTGCTGGGGGTGCCGGGATTGACGCGGACGGATCGGGCCAGGTTTCTGAAGGCGTATTTCGCGCGGTTCGGGTGGCGCTCGGATGCGTGGCGGGGGGCGTGGCGCGAGATCGAGGGGATGAGCCGGGCGAAGTTGACGGCGCTCGAGGCGCGGCGGGCGTGGAAGGTGGCACGCTACGGGCGGCCGTAGGGGAGCGCCGTGATCCGGGTCGCGGCTCGGATCAGGCGCACGCGCGAAACAACACCCACTCGGCGAATCGGCCGAGAGATCGGTTTCGGCCCGCGGCGCGCTCGGTTCCCGGCCGCGGCGCGCTCAGTTCCCGGCCGCGGCGCGGGCGGTGAGCGGCGCGCCGGCGGGCTCGAGCGGCTGGGGCACGATCAGCTTCTCGCCCAGGCCGTGGCGCCGTGCGTAGCGCAGCAGCACCGGTAGATCCTCGATGCAGCGGAGATCGTCATGCGTATCGGTGCCGATGCTGACCAGCACGCGGTGGCGCGGCAGCACGGCGAACCAGGGGTTCGAGTCGGCCAGCGGCAGAAACTTGGAGTTGATCTCGTAGAAGAGCCGCGCGTTGGCGAGCGTCCGCACGACCTGGTCCATCGACGTATTGGGAAACTGCACCGACACTTCGGTGTGCGCCAGGCCGACGCGGCAGGGCCAGCGGCGGGCCTGGTTGGCGAGCGTCGTCAGACCCGCCCAGTCGAGATTCTCAAACAGCACGTAGTCGATGCCCTCGAGCATCGTGCGGATCACCTGGAGCATGGTCTTGTTCAGCGGCCAGTTGATCTCGCAGCCGCAGACGATGTTGAGCCGGCCGGCCCAGCGCTGCCGGGCCTCGTGCACGTGGGTGACGTAGCGGCGGACCTCGCGGGCGAAGAGCCGCTCGAACTCGCGCTCGTTGGTGATCTCGCGCGAGGAGGGGGTGCAGAACAGATGATCGGAGATGCCGATGCCCTCGACCTGGAGGTCGCGCAGCTTGAGGTGCGCCTCGCAGATCTCATCGATCGAGTAGGCGCCGTCGGAAAAGGGCGTGTGGTTGTGGAGGTTGTAGATTCCCTGGCTCATCTTGCCTTCCTGGATTCTGTGGCCGGGGCCGGGCGCGTCCGCTGGCGAAACCGCGCACGCAGCGGCGCGCAGTCCCTGGCGCAGACCCGCCGGCGTGCTATAGAACCGCCAGTGCTTCCCATGCAGCCCCCGGCTCCCGACTGCGGAACTTCGCCCGCAGCAGAGCCTCTCAATTGAACGGGTCAGTGCCCGACCTCACGGCAGGCAGCATCGGCCGCCGGGTCCGAACCGCAAGAGCGCGGGCGGATACCCGCTGACACGCGATGGTCCACCCGACAGAGGTTCACAATGTAGACCGACGCGCGGTGCGAAGCGAACCGCTGCATGAGACTGGCGCCGATGCCCTGCCCTTACCCCTCGTTGGACACGAGCCGCGAACACTCGATTTCAACGCGGCCCGGTCGAAACAAGTACGCGATATGACTGCCGATGGCCCGCATCGACACCGCGCCGGATGCGAAGCCTTACCGGCCTCTATTCTATCAAGCTCGAATTCTGACTCCAGACGGGTTGAGAAAATTTTCACGCGCGCCCGAACCGCGGGCGGGGACCGGCGTATCTAATCCAGCAGCAGAACTTTGTGAGACCTCCTCCTCGGAATTCGCGGTGCGACCGGCAGTCGGTCGCACCGCGTTTTTCTTTGCGCCCTGCGGCGACAAGTGTCGTCGGCCGGTGGAACGGCGCTTGCCATCGGCAGCCAGGCGGGCACAATCCTGCGGACTCGGGCGAGGTCTATGACTGGAATGTCCGCAATCGCTGCGCTGGCCGCCTCGCTCGCACTCCTGGACGCTGCGCAAACCCGCCCGCTGCCCGTCGAACGGGACCTCGCCGGCCGGGTCCGTGTCCTTCTGACCACCTCGCAGCCAAGCGATGGAGACGGGCGCGATTTCGTACTCGTCTCGGCGGCCGGCCGGCCGGTCGTGTGGACAGAGCTGGCGGCCGAAGCGGCGGTGACGGGCGTTGCGATGGGGCCGGCGAGCGAAGCGGGTGACGTGCCGAAGGCGTGGGTGGTGCGGCCGGAGATCGACGTTGAGCTGAGGTCGAGCTGGCCGCAGGAAGGTCCTATAACGGCGAAGATCGATGGCGTGGGTGTTGGGCAGGGAATGGTTTGGCTGGACTTGGGGGAATCCGGGGGAGTGCGAGTCGGGGATTGGTGGCGGGTGGACAGCGGCGAGCAGCCGGTGGCACGGCTGGAGACGATTTTCGTCGGAGCGTCGGCGGCAGCGTGCAGGGTGATCGCGCTGACGCGCGATCTGCGGCTCGAGTCCGGCCAGGCGGCGTCGCTGTGGCCGGCGGCTGCGGTCGATGGCACACAATCGTCGGCGGTCAGTTACGTGGAGCCGACAGTGACGGGTCAGCGTATCTGGATTGCTTCGCCGCCGGGGCTCGGGTGGTCGAGCGAGCCGTGGGTGGAGTTCTATCGCGAGGGGCAGTACGTCGGGACGGGGATTGTCCAGCGGCGCGACGAACGCTTCTGGTACGCGACTGCGCTGGTCGAAGCGTGCGCGGATGAGGTTCGCGTGGGCGATCGGGCGCGCGTGCGGGTGACGCCCGGGCCACTGGAGGCGCGTGTGTTCGCCGTGGCGCCGCTGGTGCTGGTCGCGGCGGGCGAGTCCGATGGACTGGAGCCGGGAGCGCGGGGTCAGGTGTTTCGTGGCGGATCGGCGATCGGGCAGGTGGAGGTCGCGCGGGTCCAGGCGGGCTATGCGGTGATCACGCCGCACTCTGAAGGCTCCCCGCTGCGGATCGAGCGGATGGACGTGGTCCGCTTCGGGCAACACGCGAAGCGGCCGCACGTCGGCACGGTCTCGCACGTGGTTGGGTTGGCAGTCGGTGTGCGGCTTTCGGGTGCACATCAGGCGCAGGCGGGCATTCCTTATCTGCTGCGCGACGCGACCGGCCGGCCTGTCGCGGTGGCGGTGCTGCTGGACATCGCCGGGGGTGCGGGGGTCGGGTATGTGATCGAGCGGAGCATTGTGCGGCCGGTGGAGGCGGGGCTGATCGTCGAGGCGGCGGCGGCGCGAGCGGAGTAAGAGCCGCGCCGAAGGGCGGGCGGCCGGCGAACTTTCTGGAGCGGCCGACGCGTTCTATAATGTCGCCGCAGTCGGTTTTGGGGGCGTCGACGGCTGCGTGTGCGGTGGCCGGGTTCGCGGGCGAGCCGAAATCGGTCCCGAAACCGGCGTTTCGAGCCGGAATCCGTCGAGGGCGTAGCTCAGCAGGTAGAGCAACGGCCTTTTAAGCCGTGGGTCCTGGGTTCGAGTCCCAGCGCCCTCATTCACATTCGGTCCGGTGGAGCTGAGCGGGAGGTGGCCGCCGGGCTGCGCGGCGGCGACGTGGAGCTGTGCCGAAGCGCCTGTGCGGGGTAGACCTCCAGAGGAGCGGGGCAAGGACATGAGTCAATCCGCTGCGGTCACCGGTCGAGTCGATCCGCTCGCGGGTCTGCCGCGAACGGTGGCGTGGTCGCGGGAAGGCGGCGGCCGGGTGGAGGTTCTCGATCAGACGCTGCTGCCGCTCGATCGGCGGGTCGTATGCTGCGAGCGCGTGGAGCAGGTGTGGGAGGCGATTCGCCGGTTGCGGGTGCGTGGCGCGCCGGCGATCGGCGTGGCGGCGGCGTTCGGGATGTGCGTGGGGACGCGTGAGGCGCGGTCCGGCTCGACGCAGGCATTCCTGGAGCGCGTGGTCGAAGTCCGGGCGTACCTCGACGGCGCGCGTCCGACGGCGGTGAATCTGGCGTGGGCGACGCGGCGGGTCGCGGAGCGGGCGAGGCGGATGGAGGGCGGCTCGGCGCAGCGTTGGGAGGCGATGCTGGAGGAAGCGCATGCCATCGCGCGTGAGGATGCGGCGATGTGCCGGCGGATCGGGGAGGTCGGGGCGGAATTGATTCCGGACGGCGCGCGGGTGCTGACGCACTGCAACGCCGGGGCGTTGGCGACGGCCGGCCTGGGGACCGCGCTGGCGGCGATCTACGTTGCCCACGAGCAGGGCCGGCGTGTGCGGGTGTATGCGGATGAAACGCGGCCGCTGCTTCAGGGCGCGCGGCTGACGGCCTACGAGCTTTCGGCGGCAGGGATCGACGTGCGGGTGCTGTGCGACGGTGCGGCGGCGTGGCTGATGCGGCGCGGGGAGGTCGATCTGGTGATCGTGGGTGCGGATCGGATCGCGGCTAACGGTGATACGGCCAACAAGATCGGGACGTATGGCGTGGCGGTGGCGGCGCGGCAGCATGGCATTCCGTTCTACGTGGCGGCGCCGAGCAGTACGTTCGATCTGTCGCTGGCCAGCGGCGAGGCGATTCCGATCGAGGAGCGTGGGGCGGAGGAGTTGCGGGAGCTTGGGGGACGGCGTCTGATCTGCGAAGGAGCGGGGGTCTGGAACCCGGCCTTCGACGTGACGCCGGCGAGTTTTATCGCGGGAATCGTCACGGAGCGGGGGCTCCTGAAACCGCTCACGGCGGAAAATATTGCCGGTTTTTTTGGTTGAGCGGGCTTGCAAAGGCGTTGCGACCTCTTACACTTTCCGGCCAAGGTATGCGGCGCGGTCAGATCTGGGCTCCTTGAAATCAACTGCTGGGGCCCCTGTATCCACAGATTGTGAACCGGCCGTTTGGGTATGCAGTTCGGGGCGACCGGCGTCGTGCCGCTCGTATTCGTAGTGGACCCGAATGGCAGTTGGCAGAGTTTTCAAGAGGAGGCTCGCAATGTCCAAGAAGTTCTGGATGAAGGGCGCGCTGCTGATGACGACGGGCGTGACGCTGGCACTCGGCCTGGGATTCCCGGGTGGCTGCCTGGACGCCGTCGTTCAGCGCATCCTGGTCGCAGTGAACTTCGACTAGTCGGCCGGCGGATCCGGCGAGAGATTCACGAGGCATTCGCAACATTCAACGGAGTAAGTCAAGCATGAACACGCGAATCAAGCTGGCGATCCTGACGGTCAGCCTCGGGGCGCTGTTCCAGTTGGGGAACTGCGCTACGTTCCTGGGCGACGTTCTGGGTGACGTGGTCTGGCTGCGCGCCATCGACTAAACGGATGGACTTCAACATTCGCGCTGACCGGCGGCGCAAGCCGTCCGTGGCGGCGCGGGAATTCGAAGGAGATTGATCGTGAACAAGCAGAAGCTGTTCGTTCTCAGTGCGATGCTGTTCGGCGGCGCCACGCTCTTCCAGGGCGGCTGCCTGAACGGCTTCTTCCGCGGTTTCTTCAACAGCGGCTGGCCGACGAACAATCGCGCCATCAACATCGCGCTGGACATCCTCAACGAGGAGCTGTTCGGCTAGGAACCGCTGCACGCGGCCGGTGGGGCCGACCGCTGTCTCCGCCCCCGCGACGCGACGCGTCACTGCTGGAGCGACCGAAACAGAAATCTGGGTCTGCGGCGGGCGTTGATCCGCCGCGGCTCGCAGCTACGGAGAACCAAGCCATGCTGAAGAACAAGCTGATCGTTCTGATGCTGACGGCCGGAAGTTTTACGATGGCCCTGGGCCTGAACTGCCTCCCGAACATCGGGACGACGTTCAACCTGTTCGGCCTGGGCAACTAAGGTCGGCCGTCGCGCCGGGCCGTTGCCTGGCAGCGGTCGGCGCTGCCGCCGGGATCCCTTTCCGGGAGCACGGCGGTGCTACTGTGTGCGTTTGATCTGGGGTGAACCGGCGCTGTCGGGCACCCCATTTTTCATGCGCGGCGGCCGGTGACCGCCCGAGGCCGTGAGGCGGGCTGGCGGCATGGCGCTGCCGCGAGACGGAACCGGGCCGTACCCGTCGCAGGCGCCGGGACCCGCCGTTCGAGGCCGGCGGAGCGGTCGCGGGGTTTTCGCGGTCCGGGTGCGGGTTGGAGACTTGCCTGGGCACCTGGGGTGGGGCTATATTTCGTGGGCGGTTGCCCCGCAGCGGGCATCCGGATGGGAGCTTCCAGAATGAACCGATTTCGGCGCAAGAGTTGGGCCCTGGCCGCGTTGCTTGGTACGGGGACGCTGTTCCAGTTGGCGATTCCGTCGAGCTGCATCGAGTTCGGGGCGCAGACCGCGCTGACGTCGCTGAACGTGTGTGCGGTTCTGAATTGCGCCGAGGGCACCTATTTCAACTTCTGCACGCCGGTGGCGGTCTTCGTCGACTGCCTGGACCCGTAGAGCGGCCGGAGAGGTTCATCAAGGGCTCGCGACCGGTCGTGCCGGAAACGTCGTTGAGGGATTCACGCCGGCGGATGCCGCCAAAGAGGTTCGAATGACGCGCGTCAACAAACTGCTGCGACTGATGCTGCCGCTGGCCGTGGGCGGGACGTGTCTTCAGATCAACAACTGCTCCCCCAGTTCGGTGGGGCGGTTCTTCAACCAACTCAACCCGTGCATCACACTGGTGACCTGCGATCCGGTGGCGTACGAGTTCTTCCGCTCCGGCTACGAAGGGCCCGGTGTCGATACGGACGTTGACATCTTCTGCACCTACCCGCCCTTCTGTGCGGACGACCCTCTTTTCGGCGGACTCAACCCCTAGCCGATGCAGCCTGATGATTCATTGCGCGCGGCGCCGAGCTTTCCGGCGCCGCGCGTCGTTTTGAGCGCGCCATTTCTCCCGCCCGCCGGCCGCCGGGCAAAAAATGCCTGTCGACTGCCGATAGAATAGTCGGACGCCGGCCGGGAGCTTTCCCGGACCGGGGATTGTGTCGGAGCGAAGCGCGACCAGCGCCCGGACCCAGCTATGCGCACAGACCGCATCGCCCTGCCGCTGAGAGAGCACGCTGCGCGACGGGCCTTGCCGGTCGCGCTGGTGGTCGGGTGCTTTCTGGCGTCGGCCGTGGCGCAGGAGGTTCCGCCGGCCGGTGAGCGGGCGGCCTCCGCATTCGCGACACTTCCGGAATCCAACGAAGCTCTATTGCTGACGGGTGAGGCGGAGGCTGCGATTCGCCGGGGCGAGTTTCGGCTGGCGATCGAGCTGATCGGCCGGATTCGGTCGTTGCCGGCCGGCCTGGTCGCCTCTCCGGCGAGCCGCACGTTCTATCCACTGGACCGGCAGGCGACGCGGCTGCTGCGGATGCTGCCGGACGCGGGCGTCGAGATGTACCGCCAGCTTCTGGATTCGGAGGTGGGCGCGCGGCTGGAGGAGGCGGTGCGGGCGGGCGACATGGGCGCGCTGCGGGAGCTCTTCGGCGAGTATCCGCTGAGCAGTCACTGGCAGGAGATCGGCTGGGAGCTGGTCGCGCGGCAGCTCGACTCGGGCCAGTTCGCCGACGCGGTGGGGACTCTGCGGGAGATGCGGGCGGCGCAGAGCGGGGCTTCGCCGGAGCTCGAGGCACAGATGATCGTCGCGCTGGGCGAATTCGGGGCGATCGACTCGGCCCGCTCCGTGCTGGAGACGCTCTCGCGCAGCGACACGGTCCGCGGCGATCCGCAGTGGGCCGGGCGGCTGGAGATGCTGCGCGGCTGGCTCGACGAGCGCGAGCAGGATGGGTTCGGCGATTCCACGGCGGCGGCGCTCGAGCCGCGGCTGCGCGGACAGACGGCGTGGACCGTCGAGCTGGCCGCCCGCGGCGAAACCAACTACTGGGACGAGGACGTCAGCATCGACGCCGTGGTCGAGTACATGCGGCGGCTGCCGCTGCTCGAGCCGGTGCTGGCCGACGACACGCTGCTGCTGAGGTCGCGCGGGATGGTGCGGGCGATCGACGCGTGGACGCTGACGCCGCTCTGGAGCGCGGCCGAGATTCGGGCCATCGCGCCGGACGGCCGGACGGGTCAGGGGGGCTTTCGTGACGGACGGTTCGAGGGCGGCGCGGCGCTGGAGGTCTCGAACGAGACGGAGCTGCTGCTGACGCACCCGCTGCGGCATGCGCTCTCGACTGCGTTCGGGCTGGTGTACACGGTCGAGCGGCTGGGGCCGTCGGAGCCGACGCGCTGGAACATGCGCCGGCCGCCCTTTGGGCAGCTCGAGCGGCCGATGCCGAATGAGCTGGTGGCGCGCGAGCTGTCAACGGGGCGGGTCGTGTGGCGCTCGGGGAACGAGGGCAGCGGCAAGTTCTTCGGTGCGGTGTTCCAGGATGCGCCGGTCGCGGTGGGGCAGCGGCTGGTCGTGCCGCTGCTGCGCGGCGACGAGATGCGCGTGGCCGCGATCGAGCCCAAGAGCGGCGAGCTGATCGAGGAAATGCCGATCGTCGGCCCGCCCACGCGCTATACCGGCAGCGGCGGGCGGGCACTGCTGCTGACCGATGAGACGACGATCTACGTCTTCACGGGCAACGGCGTCGTTGCGGCGCTGGGGCGCGATTTCTCGTGGAAATGGGCGGCGGTCTATCCGAGCACGCTCGGCGAGCATCTCGGCCGGTTCTGGTGGGACTCGGACACGCCGACGGCCGAGCCGGGATTCGACCGGCCGCTGCTGGCCGGCGAGCTGCTGATCGGCGCGCCGCTGGACAGCAACGAGATCTTCGCGATCGACCGCTTCAGCGGGCTGGAGCGCTGGCGCGTACCGCGGGGCGAGCATCTGTACCTGGTCGGCGCGGTTCAGCAGGGCCTGGTCGTGGGCGGGAGCGGGCTCACCTGCCTCGATCCGGCCGACGGGCGGACGGTTCGCTGGAAGACGATCTCGCTGCCGGTCTGCGGCCGGCCGATGATTCGCGACGAGCAGATCTTCGTGCCGACGCGGTGGGGGCTGATGGTCGTCGACGGGCGGACGGGCAAGGTGATTGCGGAGGCGGGCCCGCCGGGGGAATCGCCGGCGGGTCAGGGCGGCGAGGGCGGCGGGCCGACTCGTCCGCTGGCGAGCAACGTGATCCTTTCGGCCGACAGCGTGCTGACGGTCTCGCCGAACCGTGTTTCGAAGTATCCGGACGCGGAGCGGCTGCGGGCGCGGTGTGAGCAGCGGCTGGCGGCCCGGCCGGAGGACGCGCGGGCGCGGCTGGCGTTGAGCTGGCTGGATGCGTTCGAGGGGCGATTTGCCGAAGCGGTCGAGCGGCTGGATGCGCTGACGCCGGAGGAGCCGGCCTTGCGGACGGCGCGGGACCGGTTGCTGGCGCGGACATGCATGGCTCTGGCGCAGCAGGCATCGAGCGGGCCGCAGCGGTTGACGTGGCTGCGTGAGGCGTCGTCGCTGGCGCAGGACCCGGCGGAGGCGGCGCGGGCGGCGGCGCTGATCGGCCGGGCGATCGAAGAGGCGGGGCTGATCGACGAGGCGGTCGGTCACTACGAGTCGATGCTGCTGAACCAGTCGCCGGGGTTCATGGTTCCGGCGGATTCGGGCCGGCTGAGCACGGCGGGGTGGCTGGTGGCGGCGCAACGGCTGGGGCGGCTGCTGCGCGATCTTCCGACGCGGGCGCGGGAGGATGTGGTCGCCAAGCTGGTGTCTGCGGCGGGCAAGTCGCCGGAGGATGCGGCCCTGCTGTTTCGCGTGCGGCAACTGCTGCCGGAGGGACGGCAGCGGGACGAGATCGATCGGCAGATCGCGTTGCGGCCGATCGCCCCGGAGCTGGCGAAGCGGTTTCTGCCGGGCCGGAGCGAGGGGCAATCGGCGGCGGCGGCGGAGCTGCTGCTGCGGCGGTGGGATGTGCACGTATCGCTGGGGCTGCTGGAGGCGGCGCAGGCGGATGAGGCGGCGTGGCGAGAGTATGTGCTCAGCGCCGGGGCGGCGGTGGATGAGGCGCAGCGGGAGCTCGCGGCGCGGATCGAGATCGCGCAGCGGAAGCTGGAGCACGTGCCCGAAGCGCCGCTGGCGCGCTCGGTACGGCGAGAGTGGGTGGCCCGCGACGCGCGGCTGCTGCTTCAGCCGTGGCGGCCGGACCGGGCGGCGCTGCCGACCGTGCTCGTTCAGCCGCGCAACAGCAGCGTGATCAACCTCTACCGATTGCCGGACGGCACGCCGCTGCGCGAGACGGAGGCGGCTCTGAGCAGCGAGCGGGCGGCGGCAGCGGAACTGGCCGTGCGGGCGCTGTTCGGCGGCGGAGGCGACAGCGGCTCGGAGCCGTTCGCGGGGCGGGCGGCGCTGGTGCACGGTCATCTGGCGGCGATCGCGGTTCGAGGCGGCGTGCTGTGCCTCGGACTGGGGTCGGAGCGGTACGGCGGCCGGCGGCTGTGGGAGCATGCGGTGCCGGAGTGGCGTGATCTGATCGAGTCGCTCTCGGAGCGCGGTGCGGCCGGCGACGATGCGCTTTATTTCACACCGCGGCCGGACCGGGTGTGCGCGCTCGACTGGCTCGACGGGCGGATTCGATGGCAGCGCGATTTGCCGGGGTTGACGATTCAGCGGCTGGAGCTGGTGGGCGACCGGCTGGTGGTGATCGGCGCGGATCAGCAGGTGTTCTCGATGCGGGCGGACTCGGGCGAGGAGCTGCGGCGGCTTGAGCTCGAGACGGCGTCGGTGCACGCGGCGCTGGTTGCACACGGGCGGCTGGTGGTCTCGGGCACGGGGTTCGTGATGGGGGTCGATGCGGCGACGATGGAGCCGGCGTGGACGCTGCCGGGGGTGACGATCGATCGCGTGGTTTCGGTTTCGAACAGTCCGTGGGTGCTGATTCAGCCGGCGGCGCGGTTGGGCTGGATGGTGGTGGACGTGGAGAGCGGCGCGCGGCTGGTGGAGGAGATTCTGCGGGAGTTCGAGGCGATCAGCGCGGCCCATTTCGACGGCCAGGGGCTCGACGTGGCCGGGCGGGGGCGGGCGGGCGACGAGCCGCGGAGCGGGGGGGCGATGCTGGCGCGGATCGCGCGCGACGGCTGGCGGCAGGCGTGGCTGACGAACTTCGTCTCGCTGGCGGACGTGAACGTGACGCAGCTTTCGGCCAGCGAGGCGCTGGTGCCGGTGCTGGTGCTGCGGCCGGCGGGGGACGGCGACGGGCCGGACCCCCGTTCGCTGGCGGTGGAGCTTTATTCGCGCCAGGACGGGTCGCGGCTGGAAGAGATTCCGCTGGGCGAGATGGTGGATACGAGCGGGGCGCCGGGCGAGGTGTACATGCTGGTGACGCCGACTAGAATCCTCGTGCAGGCGTACGGACACCTGGTCGCGCTTGGCAGTTCTGCGGGGAATCAGCCGTGACGAGGCGGGTCCGCGGGCCACATGGAGGCCGACGAATGGCAGGGAGGTCAGCGAGGCGGGCTGCGCTGTGTGTCGCCGCGCTGATGGTGCTGCCGGCCGGCACGGTGCTCGTCGCGGCGTCGCAGGATGCGGGCGCGGCGGCGGTGCGGAGTATTGCGGTGCCGCCGACCGAGCCGGCGGAGATTTCGGCGGCCGCCCGCAGCGCGATCGACCGGGGGCTTCGCTACCTGGTCAGCACGCAGAATCGCGACGGGAGCTGGCGCACGCACGGCTCGACGGGCAACTATCCGGTGGCGATGACGTCGCTGGCCGGGCTGGCGTTGCTGGCGAGCGGCAACACGCCCACGCAGGGTCCCTATTCCCCGAATGTGAGCAGCGCGCTGACGTTCGTCCTGAAGAGCGCGCGGCGCGACGGGCTGATCGCGCAGCTTGAGGAGGAGAGTCACTGCATGCACGGGCACGGCTTTGCGCTGTTGTTTCTGGCGCAGTGCCTGGGGACCGAGGAGGACCCGCAGCGGCTGGCGCAGATCAAGCTGGCGCTTCAGCGCGGGGTCGAGCTGACCGCGCGGAGCCAGAGTGCGGCCGGGGGCTGGCTTTATACGCCGGATTCGGGCGGGGACGAAGGTTCGGTGACCGTCACTCAGGTGCAGGGGCTGCGGGCGTGCCGCAATGCGGGCGTGGCGGTGCCGAAGCGGGTGGTCGACAACGCGATGCGCTACATCGAGGACTCGACCAACGAGGACGGCGGGATTCGCTATCAGGTGAGCGACCGCGGGCCGAGCCGGCCGGCGATTACGGCGGCGGCGGTGGCGTGCTATTTCAACGCGGGCCTGTATGACGATCCGCGGGCGCGCAAGGCGCTGGAATTCGTAGAGCGGCAGCTCTCGCCTCGGCACGCGGAGGCGACGCGCTACTTCGGCCACTACTACTACGCGCAGCTCTACATGGCGCAGGTCATGTGGCTGCTGGGCGGGGAGAAGTGGCAGTCGTATTTCCCGGTGATGCGCGATCTGCTGGTGGAGCGGCAGGAGAGCGACGGTTCGTGGATCGGCGATCACGTCGGGCCGACGTACGGCACGGCGATCGCGTTGATCATCCTCCAGCTTCCCTACAAGCACCTGCCGATCATGCAGCGCTAGGCGGCCGGCCGGGCGGCCGCAATCGGGCGACGGGCCAGTGAGAACCTGCCAGCCGGCGCGGCCGGCGCGGACACCGTGTGTCGAGGACGAACATGAGCGACGAAGGGATGGAGCAGATGCAGCCGGCGCCGCAGCCCAAGCCCAGGCCTCAGCCACGGCCGATGAGCGATGAGCAGGCCGTGCAGCGGCTGCACGAGGCGTACGCCGTGATTCGCGCGGAAGTGGGCAAGGTGATCGTGGGGCAGGACGAGGTTATCGACCTGCTGCTGATCGCGCTGTTCGCCCGCGGGCACGTGATTCTCGAGGGTGTTCCGGGCCTGGCCAAGACGCTGATGATCAACAGCCTGGCGCACTGCCTGGGGCTCAAGTTTCACCGCATCCAGTTCATGCCGGACCTGATGCCGGCGGATATCACCGGCACGGAGGTGATTCAGGAGGACCGCCGCACGGGCCATCGTTCGTTCCGTTTCCTGCCCGGGCCGATTTTCGCGAACGTGGTGCTGGCCGACGAGATCAACCGCACGCCGCCCAAGACGCAGGCGGCGCTGCTGGAGGCGATGCAGGAGCGCTATGTGACGGTCGGCGGCGTGCGGCATCCGCTGGACCCGCCGTTTTTCGTGCTGGCGACGCAGAACCCGATCGAACAGGAGGGGACCTATCCGCTGCCCGAGGCGCAGCAGGACCGCTTCATGTTCAAGATCTTCGTCGACTATCCGAGCTACGACGAGGAGTATCAGATCGCCGAGCGGACGACCGGGGCGGAGCAGCCGAATCTGACGCAGGTGCTCAGCCTCGAGGAGATTCTCACGCTTCAGGAAGTCGTGCGGCGCGTGCCGGCGGCGCCGTCGGTCGTGCATTACACGCTCGAGCTCGTGCGGGCGACGCGCCCGACGCGCAACGGCCAGGCCGGCGGGCGGACGAGCGACGTGATCCAGCGGCTGGTCACGTTCGGGGCCGGGCCGCGGGCGGTGCAGTTCCTGCTGCTGTCGGCCAAGGCGCGGGCGGTGATGAACGGCCGCAAGCACGTGGCGGTCGAGGACATCCGCGCGCTGGCGCATTCGGTGCTGCGGCACCGGTTGATCACGAACTATGCGGCGGAGGCGGAGGACTACGACGCCGACCGCATCATCGACCACGTGCTCGAAACGGTCCACCCCAGCCCCGCGGATGAAGGGCGCCATGCCGGCCTCGAGAAAATACTTGGATCCTGACATCATCTCGCGGCTGCGCGGCCTGGAGCTGCGGGCGCGGAAGGTGTCGGCCGGCTTCATCTCGGGCATGCACCGCAGCGCCTATCACGGCTTTTCGGTCGAGTTCGCCGACTATCGCCAGTATGTCCCCGGCGACGATCTGCGCTACATCGACTGGAAGATCTTCGGCCGGGCCGACCGGCTGTACGTCAAGGAATACGAAGAAGAGACCAACCTGCGCTGCAACATCCTGCTCGATGCGAGCGCGTCGATGGCCTACGGCGGCGACGGCGTCAGCAAGTTCGAGTACGCCTGCAAGCTGGCCGCGAGCCTGGCCTACCTGCTGGTCGGCCAGCAGGATGCGCCGGGCCTGGTGACGTTCGACAGCCGGATTCGCACGAAGCTGCCGCCGCACACCGGCCGCGGCCATCTCTCGACCCTGCTGGAGACGCTGGAGAAAACGGCGCCGGAGCAGCAGACGGATGTCAAGGTGCTCTTTCACCGCCTGGCCGAGGAGCTGCGGAAGCGCTCGATGATCATCCTGATCAGCGACCTGCTGGCGGACCTGGACGACGTGGCCGGCGGGCTGGAGCACATGGCCTACGCGGGCCACGAGTTGATCGTGCTGCACGTGCTCGATGACACGGAGTGGAACCTGCCCTTCATCGAGAACATTCTCTTCGAGGGGCTCGAGGAAGACGACCGGCTGCTGGTCGATCCGCAATCGCTGCGGACGAGCTATCTGGCGGCCGTCGAGCGCTTCGTGGCCCGCGTGCAGAGCGTCTGCCTGAAGCATCACGCCGACTACGTGCCGGTGAACACGAGCGATCCGCTCGATGCCGTGCTCTGCGGATACCTGGCCCGCCGCGCCGGCCGCCTGGGGGGCGCGTGACAGCCATGGCCGCGCCGCTGCTGGAGAGTCTGCCGCCGGCGCTCGCGGTCGGGTTGATGAACCCGGCCCTGGCGGGCGCGCTGGCGCTGACGGCGGTGCCGATCCTGATTCACCTGCTCTCGCGGCAGCGTTTCCGGCGGATTCCGTGGGGGGCGATGCGCTTCCTGCGCGACGCGGAGCGCGAGAACCGCCGCCGCGTGCGTTTCGAGCAGTGGCTGCTCGTGCTGCTGCGCTGCCTGGCGATGGCGCTGCTGGCGCTGCTGATCGCCCGGCCGTTCGTCCGGCCGGAGCTGCTGGCGGCGCTGCTCGGCGACGGCGGCCGCATTCATCGCGTGCTGGTGCTGGACGACTCGGCCAGTCTCGGTTTTCGCGACGGGCCGGCGCAGGAGATCGACCGGCTGAAGCGCAGTGCGAGCCGGCTGCTGGAGTGGATGCAGCAGGCCGCACCGGGCGATCTGCTGACGGTCTATGTCACGTCCGCGCCGGACGAGCCGCTGATCGCGGGCGAGCCGCTGCGCGAAACGGCCCTGCGCGACGTGCTGGACCGGCTCGGACGCGTCGCGCCCGGCAGCACACCGGCCCGCCCGCGCGGACTGATCGAGCGGATCGCCGCCGCGCTGCGGGAAGACACGACCACGCAGGCGGCGCAGGTCTACCTGTTCTCCGATTTTCAGCGCAGCGACTGGCTCGGTTTCGACGCGGAATCCGGTTCGATCTTCGCGCCGCTGGCCGAGCTGGAAGAGAAGTCTCCGCGGCTGTTCCTGGTCGCGTCGGGGGTGACGCAGCGAGACAACGTCGCGCTGGCAAGTGTCTCGCTCGAGCGGCCGCAATCGATCGCCGGCCTGCCGGCGCTCGTGGATGTGACGGTCCGCAACGGCACGCGCTCGGCGCTGCGCGAGCTGCGCGTGCAGGCGCAGGTGGATGCGGCGCCGCTGGCGCCGGCCACGCTCGAAACGGTGGACCCCGGCGGCAGCGGCCGCACGATGCTCGAAGTCACCTTTCCCGACGAGGGATTCGCCGAGCTGAACGTCTCGCTTTCGTCGCAGGACGGCTTTGCGGCCGACGACGTGCTCCGCCAGGCGGTGCACGTCAAGCCGGCGCTGGCCGTTCTGCTGGTCAACGGCCAGCCTGATGCCGATCCGCAGCGTGACGAGGTGCACCTGCTGCGCAGCGCGCTGGCCCCGCCCGGCACGTTTTCCTCCGGCATCCGTGTCGAAGTGATCGACCCGGTCGAGCTGGAATCGACGCCGCTCGACCGCTTCGAGTGCGTGTTTCTCTGCAACGTGCCTGCGCCGCCGCCGGGCGCGGTCGACACCCTCGAGCGCTACGCCCGCGCGGGCGGCGGCATCGTCTTCTTCCTGGGCGATCAGGTCGGTGAGCTCGAAACGTGGAACCGGCTGCTGTATGCCGACGGCCGCGGACTGCTGCCGCTGCCGCTGGCGGACATCTGGAAGCGGGCCGCGGAGAACGAGCCGGTCTCGCTGCTCCGCACCGAGCCGCACCCCGTCACGGCGCTCTTTCCGGCCGGGGGTGAGGCACTTTCGGAGAGCGTGCGTTTCCATGGATTCGTCCGCACGGCCGAGCCGGCCGCCGCGCGGCCGCCGCAATCCGAGCCGCCGCCGGCCGATGGCGAGGAGCAGCGCGAGCCGCCGGGTGCGGGGCCGGAGCCGGCGGTGCTCGCGCACTACACGGATGCCCGCCGCTCGCCGGCGCTGGTGGAGAAGCGCTTCGGGCGCGGCCGCTGCCTGCTGTTCACGTCGACGGTCGACCTGGACTGGAACGACTGGGCCCGCGTGCTCGATGGCAGCTACGTGGTGACGATGCTGGAGCTGGCGCACTATGCGGCCCGGCGCGACGAGGCGGCGCCGGCGTTCGAGGCCGGCTCGCCGCTGACGGTCTCGCTCAGTCTCGATCGGTACGAGCCGCGGGCGATCTTCCGCTCGCCGGCGTATCCGGGCGAGCCGCCGGTGGAGGTGCAGCCGACGGGACCGCTGCCGTCCGTCGGTGAGCCGGTGGTGCTGGTCGGGCCGACGGCGAATCGGCTCGGGACCTACACGGTCGAGGTGTTCTCGCGCAGCGGCGGCAGCGAGATTCGCCCGCTGTGCGTGAACCTGGCCGCGGCGGAGAGCGACCTGGGCGTCGCCACGCGGACGGAGCTGGATGCCGCACTGGAAGGGCTTCAATACGAGTTGCTGACGGCCGACGCGAGCTTCGACCGCACGGTTCATCCGCCGCGGCGGGAGCTGTGGCGCAGCATCTGGCTGGCGCTCGTGGCGGCGCTGATGCTCGAGCAGGCGCTGGCGTGGTGGTTCGGCCAGCCGGCGCGGTCGGCCCGCTCGGCGGCGGCGCGGAGCGGCTCGCTGGGTCGGATCACGAGCTGGCCGATCGGCCACGCGCCGACGGGAACGCGCTAGTCAGCAGAGGTTTGAGCGTGACGATGCTGGCGACAATTCGCGAGGAGCAACGGCAGGTGGTCGAGCTGGCCGGCCTGCCGGAGGGGTGGCTGCGCGCGCTGGCGCTGCTGGTGCTGATCGGGCTGTGCTACGTCGTGGTGCGCTTCTATCGACACGAGGCGCGGGTCGGTGCGGGGCCGATGCTGCGGCGCAGCCTGGCCGTCGTGCGCTGCGCGGTGCTCGTCGTGCTCGCGATTATCTGGCTCGAGCCGGTCGTGGCGACCTACACGTATCAGACGCTGCGCGGCCACGTCGCCGTGCTGGTCGACGATTCCGCGAGCATGTCGATCCGCGATCCGGCCGAGGCGACGGCGACGGGGCCGGCCGCGGGTTGGGCGGAGGCGACTCGCGCGGAGCTCGTGGCCGATCTGCTTTCGCGGCAGGAGCAGCGCTGGCTGCGGCGGCTGGCCGAGCGCAACGTGGTCAGTCTCTATACCTTCGGCGAGCGGACGGATCGCGTCGAGCTCGACCTGGAGGACGGTGCCTCGGCGGCGGCGCCTCAGACGCGCCCGGCCGGTCCGCCGGCCGTGCTGGACGCGGCGCAGGGCGCGACCGATCTGGGCCGGGCGCTGATCGACGTGCTCGATGATCTCGGCGGCAGTCCCCTCGCGGGCGTCGTCATCCTCACGGACGGCGGAGTGAATCGCGGGATGACCACCGAGGAGGCGGCCGCTCTGCTCGAGCGGTTTCGCATTCCGGCGTACGCGGTCGGCGTCGGCCAGAGCGAGGAGCCGCCCAACGTTCGCGTGACGGACCTGGCCGCGCCGGCCACCATCGCCGTGGGCGATCCGCTGGAGATTCGCGTGCAGGTCGCCGCGGCCGGGGTCGATCCGACGCAGGTCGAGCTGACGCTGAGCGTCGAGCGCGTCTCGGAGGGCGGCTCGAGCGAGTCGGTTCTTGCGACCCGCAGCGTGCCGCTCGGCGGAGATGCGGCCAGCGCGGATCTGCTCTTCACGGTGCCGGTCGACCAGCCCGGCGAGTTCATTTATCGCGCCCGGGTCGATCCGCAGCCGGCCGAGGCGTCGACGACGGACAATGAGCGGCAGGTGGCCGTGCTGGCGCTGGACGAGCGGCTGCGGGTGCTGATCGTCGCCGGCCGGCCGTCGTATGACTACCGCCCGCTGATGCGGTTGCTGGAGCTGGACAAGACGATCGACGTGAGCACGTGGCTGCAATCGGCCGACACGCAGGCGGTTCGCGACGGCGACACGGTCATCACGTCGCTGCCGCGCAAGCAGGAGGAACTGCTGGAATACGACGCGGTTTTGCTGCTGGATCCCGATCCGCGCGAGCTGGATTCGCCGTGGGCGATTTCGGTGCGGCGGCTGGTGGACGAATTCGGCGGGGGCCTGCTGCTTCAGGCCGGCCCGCTCTATACGACGCGCTTCCTGAGCGACGCCCGGCTCGACGAGCTTATTCGCATTCTGCCGATCGTGCCCGACCCGGATGCGGACGTGCGGCTCGGCGTGCAGGGCGCCTTTCGGCCGACCGCGTTCGCGCCGATTCTGCCGGACGACACGAGCGCCCACCCGCTGGTGCAGTTCAGCGAAGACGCCACCAGCAACCGCGAGATCTGGAGCGCGCTGCCCGGCGTCTGGTGGCACCTGCCCGTGCTGCGCGAGAAACCGCTGGCCAGCGTGCTGCTGCGCCACAGCAGCCCCGCGCTGGCCAACGAATACGGCCAGGCCGTGCTCTTCGCGACGCAGCCGGTCGGCGCCGGCCGCACCGTGTTTCTCGGCTTCGACAGCACCTGGCGCTGGCGCGCGACGGCCGAGCCGCACTTCAACCGATTCTGGATCCAGATGATTCGCTATCTCGCGCAGGCGCGGCGGCAGGGCGCGAGCAAGCGCGGCACGATCGTGCTCGACCGCGAGAGCTTCCGCGTCGGCGATTTCGTCAAGGCCGAAGTACGCGTGCTGGACGAGTCGTTCACGCCGTGGCACGAGCCGTCGATCCGGGCGGCGCTCGTCTATCGCGATCAGCCGGCCATCGAGCTCGTCTTCGATGCGATTCCGCAGCGCGAGGGCTGGTTCGCTGGCCGCTTTTCGCTGGACCGGGCCGGGCCGGCCGTGCTGCGCGTGCCGTTGCCGGGCGGAGAAGCGGCCGAAGCCGGACCGGAGACGCTCGTGCGGCACATGCTGGTGCAGCGGCCGGACCGCGAGCTCGTTTCACTCCGCCTGCGGAGCGGCGATCTGGAGCTGCTTGCGCGTCGCAGCGGCGGGCGCTTTCTGCCGCTGGCGTCGGCGGAGCAGTTGCCGGAGCTGATCGAGGACGCGACCATCGAGCAGCCGCCGGTGCGCGGGGCGGCCCGCTCGCTGTGGGATCGGCCGTGGGTGCTGGGCGTGCTGGCGGCGCTGCTGACCGTCGAGTGGACGCTGCGGCGGAGGAATCATCTGCTGTGAGCGCATCGCAGCCGGGACAGCTCGAGTGGCTCGTGCGTGAGCGGATTCTCCGCCCGCTGGCGGCGCTGCGCATGACGTGCCGGCTGTACATGGCGCTGGACGGCGTGATGCAGCTCGTGCTGCTGCTGATGGCCACGTCGGTCGTGCAGCTTCTGCTGGATCGGTCGCTGCGGCTGACGCTCGACCAGCGGGCCGCATTCAATCTGCTGATCACCTGCGTCTGGCTCTGGGGTGCGTATCGCTACATTCTGCTGCCGCTGATCACGCCGCTCGAGGACGATCATCTGGCGCGGCTGATCGACCGGGCCAACAGCAAGCTCAGCGACCGGATCACCACGGCGGTCCAGTTCGGCCGCGGCAGCGTCGGCCCGGCCGAGACGAACTCGCCCGCGCTCGTTGCGGCGGTCGTCCGCGAGGCGTGCGAGGCGGCCCGCCACATTCCGTTTCTGGCGATCGTCAACCATCGCCGCGCCGGACTGCACGCCGCCCTGCTCACGGGCCTGCTGGCCTCGATCGCCGGCACGTGGCTGCTGCTGCCCGACCCGATGAATACCTGGCTGCGGCGCAACTGGCTGATGCAGGACATCCCCTGGCCGCAGAGCACGTACATCACGCCCGAGGGGTTCGACGCGGCCGGCCGCCGCCGGGCGCCACGCGGCGACGAGCTGATGATCGTCGCCGGGATCACCGGGAAAGTGCCCGACAGCGCCACGCTGATCTGGTCCGATGCGGCCGGGCGCTCCGGGCGGCAGAAGATGGTGCTCGTCGGGCGCAAGCGGTTCGAGGCCTCGCTCGGCACGCTGACCGGCAATGTGCGCTTCCGCATCACCGGCGGGGACGAGCACACGCGCGAGTTCGTCGTCGAAGCGGTCGAGCGGCCGACGGTGATCCGCACGGTCGCCCGCATCACGCCGCCGGAGTACACGGAGCTGCCGGCCGTCGAGCTGGAGAGCCAGAATGTGCTCGAGATGCTGGCCCGCAGCCGGCTCGAGATCGAGGCGTGGCTCAACAAGCCGGTCGCCTCGCTGTCGCTCGACGGCGGCGAGCGCGATCTGCCGCAGTGGCAGCGGATCGCGTCCGACCGCTTCGTGCTGCGCTGGGACGATCCGCAGGCGGGCTCGTTCGATCTGCTGCCGGTCGATTTCGACGGCTGGGGCGACCGCTCGCCCGTGCGGCTGACGATCCGCATCAATCCGGACGACACGCCGGCCGTGCGTATGACGCTGGGCGGTGCGGGAGACATGATCACGCCCGAGGCGGAGATCTCGATCGAGCTGCAATACGAGGACAGCTTCGGGCTGAGCCGCGTATCGCTCTTCGTCCGCCGCGGCCAGGACCCGCAGTCGGAGGTCGCGCTGGCGGGCTTTGTGCCCGGTTCGCACAACCACCAGGCTTCGCCGCTGTTCGCGGTCGCGGAGCTGAACGTTCGCCCGGGCGACCGGCTGGAGATCTGGGCCGAGGCGGCCGACAACGATCCGGCCGGACCGAATGTCGGCCGCTGCGAATCGGTCGTGCTGACCGTTGTGTCAGCGGAGGATCTGCTGGCGATGCTGCTGCGGCGCGAGTACGAGTTGCGGCGGGAGTTCGAGCAGCTCCTGAGCGCTCAGCGCGGACTGCGCGACGCGCTCGATCGCCTTTTGCCGGCGCTGGCGCCCGATTCGCTCTCGACGGCGCAGATCCAGCAGCTCGTGGCTCAGTCGCGGCGGCAGGAATCGCACGCTGCCCGCGTCCGCGTGATTCACGACCGCTATCGTCAGATTCTCATGGAGCTGCGGACCAACAAGCTCGCTCGGGCCCGCGATGAATCGCGCATCGGCGACCGCATCATGGCGCCGCTCGGGCATCTGGCCGACAACGAGATGGCCCGCGCCGCCGAGGCCGTGGTGCGGCTGCGCGAGCGGCTCGACGAGGCCGCGCTGGAGGAGGTCGACGCGTCGCAGCGGCGCGTGGTCCAGCTCATGCAGCAGATCCTCAGCCAGATGCTCCAGTGGGAGGGATACCAGGAGGCGGTGACGCTGCTCAGCGAGATCATCGAGGCCCAGCACGGCGTCCGCGAGACCACGCTCGAGGCGATCGAACGCCAATTGGAAGACATTCTCGGCCTCGAAGAGCCGCCCGAGCCGCCGGGACCCCCGCGCGAACCGTAAAATAAGACAGGAAGAATGTTGCCCAGGCCAAGCCATCCCGCTCGTCTCATAAACAGCATGATTCTGCTGATAGGGATGTGCTTGACAGTCGGGCCCGCAGTTATCGGACAAGAGCCGGCGACGCAGCCGGCCGTGCGACCGAGCGCCACGCCGGCCGAACTGGCCCAGCGGCAACAGGCGATTCGCGAGCGGCTGGCCCGGCTGGAAGGCGTGATGCTCAAGCTGTCGCAGACGCTGCTCGACCGCGAGCCGGACAAGGCCCAGCGGTTGAATGATGCGTTGGAGCTGGCCGGCCGAGAGCAGGTTCGTCCGCGCGTCGAGCGGCTGGTGGAGCTGCTGCGCGAGGGAAAGTTCAGCGAAGCGGATCGCGATCAGCAGGAGCTGCTGGCGGATCTCGACCGGCTGCTGGAGATGCTGACGAGCACGCTCAGCGATCTCGACCGGCGGCGGGCGGAGCGTGAGCGGCTCGAGCAGATCAAGGCGACGGTGCGGCAGTTGCTCGAGGAGCAGATCGACCTGCTGACGCGGACGCGCGCGGCCGAGGCGGAGTCGGGCGGTGGCGAGCCGGGCGAGACGCCCGCGGGGGAGGACCCGGATTCGCGTGCGGCGCAGATCCGCCGTCTGGCGGAGCTGGAAGATCGGCAGGCGGAGCTGGAGCGTCGTGCCCAGGGCGTCGAGCGCGAAATGCGCAATGCGGAGTCCTCCACGCCGAATCAACCCGGCTCGCAGCAGATGCAGCGTGCGACGGAGAACATGCGCTCGGCCGCCTCGCGGCTGTCGGAGCAGAACCCCGCGGATGCGGGCAGCGAGCAGGAATCGGCCGTGCAGGAGCTGCAATCCGCCCTGGACGAGCTCGACGATGCGCTTCGCCAGCTTCGCCGCGAGGAGCAGGAAGAGACGCTCGCGGCGCTGGAGGACCGCTTTCGCAGCCTGCTCGAGCGGCAGCGCGAGGTGCGCGGGGCCGTGCAGGAGCTGGCGGCCCGGCCGGCCGAGAAGTGGGACCGCCCGCTACAGCTTCGCCTGGCGGCTGCGACGGAGCTTCAGAAGGTCCTGGTCAACGACATCGGTGCGGTGCACCGCATCCTGATCGACGAGGGCACGACGGCGGTTCTGCCTGACCTGACCGCGCAGATCCGCGACGACATGTCGCTGGTCGCCGCGCGGCTGGAGCAATCGGACGTTTCGGAGAATACGCAGCGCGTGATCGACGACATCATCGCCTTGCTCGAGCAGATCACGGAGGTGATCGAGACGCGCCGCGAGCAGTCGCGCGAGCAGGGCGACCAGCAGCAGGGCGGCCCGTCGCAGCAGCAGAGCAAGCTGCTACCGGCTTCGGCCGAGCTGAAGCTGCTGCGCTGGTCGCAGGTGCAGATCAACACGCGCACGGCGGAGATTGCCGACGCGCAGGATGCGGCGGCGGCCGCCCGGATGGCGCAGCTTGCCGAGCGGCAGGCACGGCTGGCCCGCTGGGTCGAGCGGATGCAGTTGGAGAAGTGATGCGGCCTGGAACTGGATGATGGTGATGCCCGCTTCGTACCTGATTGTGGTGAGCCTGCTGGGCTGGATCGCGGCCGCGCCGGCGCTCGAACCGGACGGCGACGGGCGGATCGAGCGGCTCAATCGCGCGTTCCTGGCGCATCTGGACACGCTCGGCCCGCAGCAGGCGATCGCGGTGACCGCGCTGCGGCAGGGTTGGCGCGATACGTACTCACGCGGGGCCGAGGCCAGCTTCGTGCCCGACGCGCTGGCCGTGCTCTATCCCGAGTTCCGCGCTGCGCTGGATGCCTTCGATCGCCACGAGGCGCGGGAGGCGGTGCGTCTCTTTGCGCCGCTGCGGGCGCATGCGGATCCGTTCGTCGCGGCCAATTCAGCCTATTTCCACGCCCGCGGGCAGGTCGACCTGGGGCTGTTCGAGGAGGCGGTCGAGTCGATCGACTCCGCGCTCGAAGGCGACGCCGAGCTGGCCGAGCGGACGCCCTACGCGCCTCATCTCTGGCTGCTGCGGGCCTATTGCCAGGCGCGCTCGCTCGAGCACGATGCAGCGCTCGAGTCGCTCGGCCGTCTGGAGCGGGATTTCGCCGACGCGCCGGAGCCCGTGGCGCTCGGCGCCCGGCAGCTCCGCCTCGAAACGCAGCGCCGCCAGACCGGTCCGCTGGCCCAGGTCGCCTCGTTGATGGATTACGCCGCCGGCCGGCTCGACGTCGGCGACACCGGCCGGCGCGTGCAGACGCGGCAGGGCGAGATTGTCGACCTGCTCGACAAGCTGATCGAGCAGCAGCAGCAGCGCGAGCAGCAGGGCGGCGGTTCGGCTTCGGCCAACCGCGGTGGCCAGCAGGGCCAGCGCGGTCAGGGTGCTTCCGGCCCGCCCATGCAGGGTCGCGACGTATCAGAGGTCGATCCCGGCCAGGGGCAGATCGGCGAGCTGCACGGCGCGCCGGCCGCCCAGCCTGGCGAGATGTGGGGCAAGCTGCCGCCGGCGCAGCGCGAGAAGATCCTGCAATCCTTGCGCGATCGATTCCCTTCGCGCTACCGGCAGCTCGTGGAGCAGTACTATCGCTCGCTGGCCGAGGAGAAGTAGATGCACGAACACCGGCCGCAATCGACTGTTCGTCCGGCTGCTTCCGGCCGGGCGCATTTCGCGCGCCGATTTCTGACGGCGGGCCTCGCGCCGCTGGTTCTGTGGCTGAGCAGCGCGACGGCGGCCGCGCGTGATGTGGAAGTGACGCGAATCGACGGCACGGTCTTGCGTGGCGAGCTGCGGGCCGCATTCCCCGCGCTGAGTGTCGCGACGGAGGGCGGTGAGCAGTTTCTCAACTGGGGCGACGTGCTCCACCTGCGAACGTCCGGCCAGGCTGCCCCGCCGGCGACGACGCAGTCGGCCGGTCTGCGCATCACGCTGGCCGACGGTTCCTCCTTCCGCGCTGGGATCGACACCGCCACGGAGCGCGACTTCGTCGTCCGCTTTCGCGGCGAGCAGACCGCGCGCCTGAGTCTCTCGGCCGTCCGCTCGATCGTCGCGGAACCGGTCGCGGCGGCGGCACGGGCCCACGTGGAAAGCCTGCGCTCCGCCGATGGGAGCACGCAGGACGTCGTCGTCGTCGCCCGAAACGACCGCACGGTCGTGCTGCGGGGCGCGATTCGCGGCATCAGTCCGCAGAACGTGCTGATCGACTGGAACGAGCGCGAAGTCGCCGTGCCGTGGGACCGCATCGCCGCCGTCCGCGTGGCCGCGGCGGAGCTGCGCGAATCGCCGCTGACCGTGCGAACGCTCGACGGCGATGTCTTCGCTGGTCGCGTGATCGACGGGGATACCGGCTCGCTGACGATTCAGTCGGCCGCCTTCGACCGGCTGCAACTGCCGTGGCCGGAGATCGACGCCATTGATTGCCGCAGTGCCCGGCTCGAGTTCCTGTCGAACCTTCAGCCGCTGAGCTACGAGTTCACGCCGCTGATCGAGAAGCGCTGGCCGCTCGCGGTGAATCGGACCTTCAGCGGCGGGCCGATCCGCCTGGGCGGGCGCGAGTACTCGCACGGCCTGACGATGCACAGCCGTTCCGTCGTGACGTATTCTCTGCGCGGCGGGTACAGTCAGTTCGCGGCCGTCGTTGGCATACTCGACGAGATGGGCGAGCGCGGCGACGTTACGGCCCGGGTGATCGGCGATTCGCGGCTGCTGTGGGAGCGGGTCTCGATCCGCGGTGGTCAGCCGCCGATCGAGATCAGTGTCGACGTGAGCGGCGTGCAGCAGCTCTCGCTGGAAGTCGACTTCAGCGGCGAGCTCGACCTCTCAGACCAGTTCGCCTGGGCCATGGCTCGCGTGATCCGATGATGACGAGCAACGGCCGCACAATCCGCCTCGCCGCACGGGCGCAGCGGCCCCGGCTGGCCGCCGGTTGCCTGCTGCTGGCGGCGCTAAGCTCGCCTATCGCGCGAGCGGGACAGGATGCCGCCGGCGGCCCGGCTGCGGCGGCGGACGACATTGCCGCGGACCTCGCGGCCGCCCGTGCGGCCGAGGCCCGCCGCGTCGAGATCTTCGCCCGGGCCGCCCGCTCGGTGGTCTGCATCTTCGACAGCGCCGCCTCCGTCTCCGCCGGCGGCGGAAGCGGCGTCATCATCGATCCGGCCGGCTACGGCCTGACGAACTTTCACGTCGTGGCCGACTTCGTCGAGTCGCGCCGCGGCGTCGGCGGGCTGAGCGACGGCAACCTCTATCACCTGCAACTGCTCGGCATCGATCCCGGCGGCGACATCGCGCTGTTCAAGCTCGAGGGAAAGCGCCGGTTCGACTTCGCCCCGCTCGGCGATTCGGATCAGCTCGCCGTCGGCCAGTGGGTCGCGGCGATGGGCAATCCCTTCGTGCTGGCCGAAGACTTCCGCCCGACGATCACGCAGGGCATCATCAGCGGGCTGCATCGTTACCAGGTCGGCCAGGGCAACCTGCTCGAGTACGCCGACTGCATTCAGGTCTCGACCTCGATCAATCCCGGCAATTCCGGCGGGCCGCTGTTCGACCTGCACGGCCGGCTGATCGGCATCAACGGCCGGGCTTCGTTCGAGGAGCGCGGCCGGGTCAACGTCGGTCTTGGATACGCCGTCACGATCAACCAGATTCGCCGCTTCATTCCCGGGCTGCTGGCCGGCGGGATGGTGGAGCACGGCACGCTCAGCGCGACGGTTCGTCCGGCCGGCCAGCGGGTCATCTTCAACGCGATCCAGGATTTCGCGGCGGCCGAGCGGGCCGGCGTCGAGCTGGGCGACGAGCTGATCTCGATTCACGGCCGGCCGATCCACACGCCCAACGACTTCAACAACATCATCAACACGTTTCCTTCGGGCTGGCCGGTGGCGCTGCGCGTCAGGCGCGGCGAGCGCGAGCTGGAGCTGACCGCCCGGCTCGATCGACTGCCCGTTCGCGCGGGAATGATCTACCTGCGCGACCCCGAGCTGAATCAGCGCGAGGTACGGCGGTTCTTCGACCGCTGGCGATCCGGCAGCGGCGTCGACCGCATCGACTCGACTGCCGAATTGCTGCTTCGCGGCCGCCTGCACGCCGCCGATGGGCCGCCGCAGGAGATCATCCTGCGCCATCGCCCGCTTACGCGGCTGGTCGTGCAGGACGCGGAGCACTCGCTCACGTTGCCGATCGTCTCGCCGGGCACACAGCCCGCGTCGCAGCCGGTGCCGCCGGCCGATATCGAAGGCGCACCGCACCTGGATCCAGACCTGTGGACCGAGTGGCTCGAGCTGACCGAGCCGCTGCTGGCCCAGCCGCAGCTCTCGCTCGATTGGGAACTGATCGGCGGCGACGAGACCGCCGGCCGTATCGCGGTCGTGATTCAGCACCGCCTCGCCGATGATCGCCGCGTCCGCTGGTTTCTGGATCTCGACACGGCCGAGCCGCTGCGGGCGATCGTGCTGAAGGACGCGCAGACCGTCTCAGCCACGTGGGACTTCGAGCAGCCGGTCCGCCACGGCGGCATCGTCCTGCCGCGGCACTGGAAGCGAACGCAGGCCGATCGCTCGCTGCTGATCGAATGGGAGTCGTGGTCGGCCGGTCTGTCTGCGACGCGGCCTGCCGGCGACGCGGCGGAGGGCGCCCGATGAGCCGAGTGCGCTTCCTGCCGGCCGCTGTGGCGCTGCTGCTCGCGCCGCTCGCCGTTTGCGCACAAACGGTTTCGCCGGGCAGGGTCGAGTATGCCGTCGGCCTGGCGACCGAGCGGGTCGTCAAGCTCTACGGCGCCAGCGTCGGCCGTGTCAAAGGCTACGGAAGCGGTGTGATCGTCTCGAGCGACGGCTACATCGTCACCGCCCTGTCGAGCCTGCTCGAGAGCGAAGTGCCGCGCGTGGTACTTCCGGATGGGCGTCGGCTTGCGGCGGCCGTCGTCGCCCGCGACGAGGTCCGCCAGCTCGCGCTGCTGAAGGTCGAGGCGACCGACCTGCCGCACTTCGAGCTGGGCACGAGCCAGCACCTGACCGGCGGCGACTGGGTCATCGCAGCCGCCAATCCCTTCAAGGTGGCAGATGGGCCGGAGCCGGTATCGGTGGCGATCGGCGTGCTCTCCGGGCGAGCCCGGCTCGATGCCCGCCGCCGCATGCAGGAGATTCCGTATGACGGGCCCGTCCTGCTGACGGATGTGATCGTCTCCAGTCCCGGTTCGGCCGGCGGCGCGTTGATCGATCTCGACGGTCGGCTGGTCGGCGTCATCGGCAAGGAGGTGCAGAGCCGGCTGACGAACACGTGGCTCAACTACGCGATGCCGGTCGAACAGGTCGCGGAGTTTGTCATGCAGGCGCGCGAGCCCGCCGCGGCCCGGGCGTCGTCCGACTCTCCCCCGCAGCCACCGGCCGGCATCGAGCCGGCCCAGGTGGGATTGCGCCTGTTCGACGTAGCCGGCCGCGAGAGCCCGGCGTACGTCGAGCGCGTGCGGGCCAATTCGCCCGCGGCCCGTGCCGATATCCGCCCGAACGACTTGATTCTGTCGCTCAACGGCCAGCCCGTCGCGACTTGCGATGACTTCACGCGCCTGCTGGCGGGCATTCCGCCGACAGTGCGGTTGGAGCTGACGCTCAAGCGCGGCGAGCAGGTCATCTTCGCTGAGCTGACCGTCGAGCCGGCCGAGGCGCGACCATGATCCCCATCCGGCGAACGGTTGCATCCACCGTCGTTGCGGTCCTGGCGGCGGCTGCGCCGGCTGCCGCGCCGCCCATTTTTTCCACGAGCGCGGCACAGGCGGCGGGCACCGTCGAGCCGCTGATCGACGCCGGCCGGCTTCAACGCGTCTTTCAGGCGGCCCTCGAGCGCGTCGAGCCGACGATCGTCCGCATCGATACGATCGGCGGCGCACAGCCTGTGCAATCGGAAGATGGTGACGGCCCGCCGCAGCCGGCGACCGGCTTTCGCCAGGCGGATGGCCCGACGACGGGCGTCATCTGGTCGCCCGATGGGCACATCCTCACCAGCAGCATCAACTTCGTCCGTGATCCGCTCATCATCACGGTGACCCTGCACGACGGGCGCCGCTTCGTCGCCCGCCTCGTCGCCCGTGACCGGCTCGCCCGCCTCGCTCTGCTGAAGATCGAGGCGACAGACCTGCCCGTGCCCGAGCTGGCCAGCCTCGCTGAGCTGCGTCCGGGACAGTGGGCGCTGGCCGCCGGATTCGGCCACGCCAGCCCGCGGCCGGCGGTTGCCGTCGGCGTGATCAGCGCGCTGGACCGCATCAACGGTCTGGCGATTCAGACGGATGCGAAGATCTCGCCCGCCAACTACGGCGGGCCGCTTTTCGACCTGGCCGGCCGCGTGATGGGTGTGTGTGTCCCGCTCAGCCCACAGGTGGACGACGAGACGGCCGGCGTCGAGTGGTACGACTCCGGCATCGGTTTCGCGATACACACCGAGTACATCGCCGGCCGCTGGACCAAGCTCGCCGCGGGCGAGGATCTTGAGCGCGGTCTGCTCGGGATTTCGCTGGATAGCCGCCGGCCGGTAATCGGCGAGCCGGACACGCAGCCGGCCTCGCAGCCGAGCGGCGGTGTGCAGATTATCGGCGAGCCGCGCGGGCCGGCGGCGGATGCGGGGCTGCGGGCCGGAGACGTCATCACGAGTATCGACGGCCAGCCGACGCCCGACATCGTCGCGTTCCGCCGCGTGATGGCCCGCCGCGCGGCGGGTGAGACGATCCGCGTCGAATACACGCGCGACCGGGCGCCGAGCGAGGCGACGCTCACGCTGGCGCCGGTCGATGAGTTCCGCCAGCCGGCGTCGACGCCCGCGTCACTGCCCGCGCCGACGACGCAGCCGCGCTGAGCGGTCCGGCCGACGCGCCTCCTACGCATCCTGACATGCCCGCTCGCGACAGCGCACTCGTTTGTCGACTATCATTCGCGGATTGCGGCGTGCCGCGCCGCGTCGCGAATCGGAGTCACGGCCCGTGCGCGTTGCGCTCTTCGTCACCTGTCTGACCGACACGTTCTTTCCGCGCGTGGGGGAGGCGGTTGTGCGCGTCCTGCGGCACTTCGGTTGCCAGGTGGAGTTTCCGGCCGGGCAGACCTGCTGCGGGCAGCCCGCGTTCAACAGCGGCCTGGAGCAGCACGCCCGGCCGCTCGCACGACGCATGGTCGAGCTGTTCGGCCCGTACGAAGCGGTCGTCACGCCGTCGGCGTCCTGCGCGGCGATGGTGCGGCTACACTTTCCGGAGCTGCTGAGGCACGATGCGGGGCTGCATGCGGCCGCGGAGCGCCTGGCCGCGCGGACGCACGAATTCGTCACGTTCCTTCAGCGGCAACTCGGTGTATCGCTTGAGCAGCATCTGCGATTCCCCGAGCCGGTCACGTTTCATTATCCGTGCCACGCAAGGGAGATTCAGCCGCTGCCGCAGCTCGCGAGGCTGCTCGAGTCGGCCGCGGGCGAAAGCTTTCGCCCGCCGCGGCTGGCAGACCTTTGCTGCGGATTCGGCGGTACGTTCAGCGTGGATCTGCCGGCGGTCAGCGGACGCATGCTGGATGACAAGCTGGGAGAGCTGGAGGCCACCGGCTGCCGCATGGTCGTCTGCAACGAGGGAGGCTGCGGGTTGCAACTCGCGGGCGGCGCTCATCGACGTGGATCGCCGCTGCGGTTCAAGCACCTGGCCGAGTGCCTGGCCGAATCGCTCGGTCTGATGGAGCCGCAGGAATGAGCGGGTCGGCGTTCAGCCGCCGCGTCGCGGCCGGCGTGCGCGACGAGCGTGTGCTCCGCGCCGTGCACCTGGCGACGCTGCACAAGGTCGCCGCGCGTGCGGCCGGAATGAACCAACTGCACGACCCCGAGGGCCTTCGTGCCCTGGCGGCACAGATCAAGCAGCACACGCTCGAGCGCTTGCCCGACTATCTCGAACTGTTCGCCGCCAGCGTCGAGCGCGCCGGCGGACGCGTCCATCTGGCCCGCTCGGCCGAGGATGCCTGCGAGCTGATCTCGCGCATCGCCCGCGACAGCGGGGCGACGCTGGCCGTCAAATCCAAGAGCATGACCAGCGAGGAGGTGCGGCTCAATGACGCCCTCGGTCAGCACGGCATTCGCGTGGTCGAGACGGACCTGGGCGAGTTCATCGTCCAGATCGATCGCGACCATCCGAGCCACATCGTCACGCCGATCATCCACAAGGACCGCCGGCAGGTGGCCGAGGCGATGGTTCGCGAGACCGGCTGCGCCTACACGGAGGACCCGGTCGAACTGACGCGCGTCGCCCGTGGCTATCTGCGCGAGATCTTCCGCCGCTGCGATCTCGGCATCACCGGCGTCAACTTCGGCATGGCCGAGAGCGGCACGCTGTGCATCTGCACCAATGAAGGCAACGGGCGCATGACGATCACACGGCCACGTGTGCACATCGCGCTGATGGGCATCGAGAAACTGATCCCCTCGCTGCGCGAGCTGCCGGTCTTCCTGAAGCTGCTCGCGCGATCGAGCACGGGCCAGCCGCTGACGGTCTACACGACACTGATCCACGGTCCGCGACGCGCCTTCGACGTCGACGGCCCGCAGGAGCTGCACGTGATCCTGCTGGATGGCGGCCGCAGTGAGCTGCTCGGCAGCCCGTTTGAGGAGGTTCTGCGCTGTATTCGCTGCGGGGCGTGTCTGAACGCCTGCCCGGTCTATCGCAATCTCGGCGGCCATGCCTATGGCAGCGTCTACCCCGGCCCGATCGGCATCCTCGTCTCGCCGCTGCTCGCCCGCGACTCGCGGCATGACGAGCTGCCGCGGGCGTCGAGCCTGTGCGGCGCGTGCTATGTCGCCTGCCCGGTCCGGATCGACATCCCGTCGCTGATCGTTCGCTCGCGCGCCCGCACGGCGCACGCCCAGCCGCTGGGCAAACGCGTCGCGATGCGAGTCTGGCGCTGGTGCATGGGTGCCGCGTGGCGATATCGGCTCGCACAGCGGCTGTTTCGCCTGCTCGCCCGGCCGCGAACCGACGGCTGGGTATGCCGCGGGGTCGGCCCGCTGGCCGGCTGGACCGTCGCCCGCGACCTGCCGGCGCCGCCGAGCCGGAGCTTTCGCCAGGTTTGGTCCGAGCGGCTGGGGGATGGAGACGCATGAGCGATCCGGTGCGCGACTTTGCGGCCGAGTTGCGGCAACGACTGGGCGGCCGGCGTCCGGCGACGCCGCGGCCGACCGATTTCGAGGGAATCGTGCGGCAGGTGGCGGCCGGCGGCGACACGCTCGAGCGCTTCGTCGCCGCCGCCACGGCGGCCGGCGCCCAGGTTTCTCGTTGCCGTGTCGATGATTGCACACCTCGGGCGGCGGCCGCGGCGTTGGAGCACGGCCGGGTCGTGCTGCTGTCGCTGGGTGGGCTGCCGGGCCTGCTGGCATCGGCGGCGGACGCGCTGCGGCCGGCCCTGTTGGCGGGCGGGGCGCGGTTGCTCAGCGAGGGGCGCTGGTCGGAGGAGGAGCTTTTCGCGGCGGAGGTGGCGATCACGGGCGTTGCGGCCGCCGTGGCGGAGACGGGATCGATCGTCTGCGAGACCGGTGCGGGCCGCTCACGAAGTGCGAGTCTGCTGCCGCCGGTCCACGTCGCGCTGGTCGGGCGTTCGCAGATTCTGCCGGACGTGTATGACTACTATGCCGCTCTGGCGGATCGTGCGGAGCAGCCGTCGAGCTCGTGTCTGATTACGGGCCCGAGCAAGACGGCGGATATCGAGGGCGTGCTGGTGACCGGCGTGCACGGCCCGCGGCTGGCGTACATCTTCGTCGTGGAGGACGCGTGACCCGCCCCAGCCGGCGGCCGGGGCGCGTGGCGAATTGCGTGCGGCACGCGGCCTGCCTCAGAACCGGCGGATGACGCCGACGACGACCCCCTGAATCTGCACGTCCTTGACGAAGAGCGGCTCATAGGCCGGGTTGGCCGGCTGAAGCTTGATGCCGTCGCGCGTGCGATAGAAGCGCTTCAGCGTCGCCTCGCCGTCCTCCAGCAGGGCGACGACCGTCTCCCCGTCGCGGGCGGTGTTCCGCTGCTCGACGACCACGAAGTCGCCGTCGCAGATATTGTCTTCGATCATGCTGTCGCCCCGGACGCGCAGGGCGAAACAGCCGTGCGGCGAGACGAACAGGTCCTCCAGGTTCAGCACCTCGCGGTCTTCGATCGCCTCGATCGGCCGGCCGGCGGCGATCGTGCCCGCCAGGGGGAGGACCGTCGGCCGCTCATCCGGGAGCTCCAGGTCCTCGCTAAGTCGCAAAGAGCGTGCCTTGTGCCTGGAACGCCGCAGATAGCCCTTGCGTTGGAGAGCGACGATGTGCTCGAACACGGTGACCTTGCTCACGCCGAAGTCGTCGGCGAGCTCCTGCATCGTCGGCGCGTAGCCGCGGGCTCGCGTGAAGTCGCGGATGAAGGTCAGTACCCGCAACTGCTTCGGCGTCAGCGACGCTTGAGGGGACGCACTCTTTCGACGGGGCATCCGACCACTCCTCGGCCAGATAGGCACTTAACGAACCAAAAATCACGGGCGGAAGGCTCCGCCCACCTGCGGACCTCGCCCGCTCGGCCGACCAGACACGCACGTCACCGGCGGCGTCGAGACTGCTCGCCGTCTGCCCGGATGAGAGCGAGGCCGCCCCGCTGACGACGGAACGGCACGCCCGAAGCGACTCGGCCAGCCGCCGCACCTCGTGGGCATCCAACGACGAGACGACCAACCGCTTCGATCTCCGAGCGGCCGGCCGAACCTCGCTGCAATACTCTCCGCCGGGACCGAGAAGGCAAAGCAATCGTCCGTCGAGCTGGTCGTGGACTGTCACGATGCACTCCTTTGCATGCCAGCGACGCGTTATCAGGTCCACTTATACGAATAATAACCTAACAATCGCCGGCTGTCAAGAAAAATTCGCGCGCCGTAGAGTGCGAGATACCCCTAAATGCTGTGGTTGCCAAGGGGTTCGACAACCATATCCACGCCGTTTTGATCGGCCGAAAATTCCTAACTTTTTTCGAACTGTCAACTGGCGGCCGGCCGCCGGGCCTGCTCGGCAGCCGCGCCACCCACGTAGGTCGTCCCCCGCCAGGTCGTCGAGGTGCCGCCCAGCCGGCGAATTGCGTTCAGCGTCATTCCCAGGCAGATCGCCGCCCCGATCGGGTAAGTCAACGCCCATCCGGGAGCGATCCCGCTCAGCCGGTAGAGCGGCCAGAGAATCGACTGCTGGGCCAGAATCGTGAAAAGGGCCGCGGCGGCCAGCCAGACCCCGGCCCCGCCGGCCAGAGGCGATAGAAGCAGCGTCACGTAGGGCGCGACGCTGAAGATCGAGAGCATCGCCACGCTCGCCAGCAGCCGAGGCAGAGTCCCGAAGCACCCGTAGAAAATCCGGCTCCAGCCGCGCCAGATCGCCCCGAATCCCGTGTACATCCGCACGCGATAGAGGTCGCTCCCGCGGATCACGCGCAGCCGCAGCCCGGCCGCCTTCGTCCGCCTCGCCAGGTGCATGTCCTCGTTCAGCGTCGCCCGCACCGGCTCGTGCCCGCCCAGGCGGTCATACGTCTCGCGCGGCATCAACATGAATGCCCCGTTCGCGTATGCCACCGGCGACGACGTGCTGTTGACCTTCTGCGGCGGGAACCAGAAGAGCATGATCGCCCCCGCCACCGGCTGTACGATCGTCTCCCAGATGCTGCTCGCCTCCAGCCGCGGCAGCACCGACAGAAAGTCCACCCGCTCGCGCAGGGCGAAGTTCATTGCCGCCCGCAGCAGCCGCGGCGATTCATACGTGCAATCCGCATCCGAAAAGCAGAGCCAGCGCCCCCGCGCCTGCTGTACGCCCAGGTGCATCGCGTGGTTCTTGCCGAACCAGCCGGCCGGCAGTTCGCGCACGTGCACTGCCGTCACGCGCGCATCCCGTGCGGCCAGCTCGTCGATCAACGCCCCCGTTCGGTCCGCGCTGCGGTCGTCGATCACGATGATCTGAAGCTCCGGATAGTCCTGCGCCAGCAGCCCCTCGATGCACCGGACGATGTTCTCCTGTTCGTCCTTGGCGGCCACCAGCATGCTCAGCGGCGGCAGCGCCGCCCCCTCGGGCCCGGGCTCATCCGCCGTCAGGATCGGCTCCTTCCGGCCGCGGGCCAGGTCCAAATGCCGGCGCAGCCAGACCAGCCCGACCAGCGCCGTGACCCAGAACCAGATCGACAGCGCGGAACCCTCGAATGGAAAGTCGGCCAGCAGCATGGAACCCGCGCCTTGAAATCTACCCACGACCGGTCGGCCACTACGCCCGAACCATGCCGGTTTCTACGAGCAACCGCCCGGCCGACCGCCCGCAAGCCGCGCCGCCTCCGCGGCCCTATCGCCCGCGTAGGTTCTATGCGAACCGCGCCCCGGCCGCAATTCGCCGCGTCGGCGGCGGTTGACGCACGCGACTGCGTCGAGCAAGCTACGAATGTCCGGTCGCGGACGCTGTGAAGACAGTGTTCGCGTGCCGGCGGGTCCGGGGGATCGGCCAGAGGCCATGGGGCAGGCTCGATTGCCAGTTTCCTCGATACGCGGTTACCTGACTCTGCTCGCGTTCGCCCTGCTCGCGGGCGACGCTGCGAGCTCTCAGACTTCGCAACCCGCCAGCAAGCCGGCCGATACCATTCCCTTCGTCGATCGAACCTATGGCTACGAGCTCCGGATCCCGGCCGGCTGGAAATACGATCGGACGGGCTATCCCGGCCCGGAGGGGTCCGTCGGCCTGCTCCGCGGCGCCAGTCCTGACGGCCGCTCGTCGCTCCAGGTGCTGCTCTTCCGCGATTTCACGCGAGCGCCCTTCGACGAATGGATCGACTACTTCGCCCGCCGGATCGGCGGCGTCTCCGGCACGCAGCGGGTCGAGGTCACCGGGAATGAGGCCGCGGCGCGGCCCGAAGCCGTCGTGACGGCGATGGCGCGGATCGGTGCCGACGACACGTGCACGTTCTATTACTGCGTTCAGTTCGACCCGACGACGGTCTGGGTTTTCGCCTATGCCTGCGCTCTGGGCGCCGATCCATTGAAGGAGCGGATCGCAGCCCGCGGCCGATTCGAGCGGATCATCGGCTCGCTGCTGGTGCTCTACTCTCCGGAGCAGGCCGCCAGGCTGCGCGAGGCGCTGGTCAATGGGATCGAGTTCCGCTCCGCCCAGATTCAGCGCTATGCCGGCCGGATCAATCCCGATCAAACCGAGCACTATTACCGGATCGTGGAGGACGGCCGGCCGATCGGGTTCATGACACGGCAGTTCCTGCTCGAGCAGCGTTCGCTCGACGCGCGCGGAAACGCGGCCCGAGACGGCGTGCGTGTCCGCGAGTCCGCCTGGCGCTTCGGCGAGGACGGCAGCGTCCGCTACAGCCGCTACGATCTGTTCTCCAGCCAGGATCTCGCCTCGGACCTGATTGAGATCACGCGCACATCGCTTCCGCCGGCGGCCGACGATAAAACTCCGATCGTCACGAGTGTCGACCAGTGTGTGCGCGAGGGCGATGTGATCTTCTCGACGCACCGTACGAGCCTGGACGTGACGCTGCCGGACCCGCGCCGGCCGATCCAGCTCGACGAGTCCTATCTCGGTCTGGCGTGGGTTCGTCTGCTGCCGGGGCTGCTCGGCACATCCGCCGGCGCGGCGCGCGGTTTCGTCGTGTACGACCCGCACACACGTGCGTTGATCCCGCATATTATCGAGCCGCTCGGGCCGAAGCCGCTGCCCGGCCAGCCCGATCAGACCGCCTACGCCTTTGAGACGCGCGAGGGCTTCTCGCAGAGCCCCGCGACCGTCTACACGGACGAGCGCGGCACGCTGCTGCGGCTTGAATCCGGGTCGATGGTGGTGACGCGCTGCACGCAGGCCGAAATCGAGCGGGAGTTCGGTGCGAAGCGCGACGCCGCGCGGGAGCGCATCCGCGAGCAGCAGGAAGCGGCGACGCCGCGGACGCGTCGCTGAGCGGTTCTGCGGCCCGGCAGACGGCTGTCCGTCACCCCCGTACACCAAACGCGCTTCTGCGGGTATAAAAAGCAGGAGATGGGCAAGGTCGTGAGCCGCATGATCGCGTCAATCGTTCGCCTCGGAAGCGCTCGCAGCACCGCGTCGAGCCGGCCTCGCTGCGAGGGCCGGCATCGGCGCAGGGCGCTGGCGCGCCGGACGGTCCTGCTTCTCGGGGCGCTGGCCATGGCGTTGCCGGGCTGTCGCAGCGCCACGGGCCTCACGCTCCTGAGCCTGGTCGGTCTCTCGCAGAAGCCGGTCCGACTCGGCCTCGTGGCCGACCGCGTCGAGGGCGGATCGACCGACATTCTCACACCCCTCAACCCCTTCGGACCCTACGAGCCGCTTCGCGCCGCCCTGAACGACGAGCTCAAGCGCCCGGTCGGGCTCGGGCTCTGCTTCGGGTTTCTGCTCGAGGGTTACCTGCGCGACGGGCTCTTCGATCTCGCCGTTGTCACGCCCGCTCAGTACAGCGCCCTGCGCGAGCCTGAGCGCTATGACGCGCTCGCCATCATGGAGGACCCCGACGGACGATCGGCCCGCCCGGGCCTGCTCGTCGCCTCCACCATCGGCCCGGTCAAGAGCATCGCCGACCTGAAGGGCCGCGTCGTCGCTTTCGGTCCGCCGGCCGACGCACGCCGCCATCAGGCGGCGCTCGCCCTGCTGCGCGATCACGGCCTGGCTAAGACCGATCTGGCGCTGGAGGGGCTGCCTGTCCCCGGCTCGCTCAAGACCTTTCCCAAGTCGCGGGACGTCTGCCAGTCCGTGCTCAATAACAGCTCGGCCGCGGGGTTCATCGACTCGGCCGACTGGGATAGTCTGCCCGCCTCCGCGGCGGGCAACGAGCCGGCCCGCGACAAGTTCCGCGTTCTCGGCCGCACCGTCGAGCTGCCTGACCGAATGATCCTGTGCGGTTCCGGGCTCGATGCCGAGACGCGCGGCCGCATCGCCCGCATCCTCTTTCAGCTCGATCAGCAGCGTCCCGATGTGCTCCGCTCGCTCGCTTCGGCCGGATTCTGCGAGCCGCAGCCGGAGCTGATCGCCAACTGCCGGCGGCTCGGGGCCGCGGCTTCTCCGCCCGCGCCCGCGACGGAGCCCGCCCAACCGGGCACGCCGGGCTGATCCGGGCCGCGTACTTGAGTCGCCGAGTGGCCGACGGAGCTTTCAGACGATGCCCCGTGCAACTCCCGATTCCGCCGGCGGACTTCTCGTGGTCCTCCCGAGCTGGGTGGGGGATGTCGTCCTCGCCACGCCGACACTGGCTGCCCTGCGGGCCCATTTTTCCGGTCAGCGGATCGCCTTTCTGCTCCGGCCCCACCTGTCGGAGGTGGTCGCAGGTGGTGACTGGCATGACACGGAGTTTCATTGGCCCGCCGCCCACGGACTGGCCGGATTGGCTGCGCTGCTCCGCCTGGCGCGGCAAATCCGCCCGCAAGGCTTCCACACAGCCCTCCTGCTCACCAACTCCTTCCGGTCCGCCTTGCTGGTCTGGCTCGCGGGCATTCCGCGCCGCGTCGGTTACGCCCGGGACGGCCGCCGCCGGCTCCTGACCGACCGGCTCGAGCCGCTTCGCGACGAGAACGGCTTCGTCCCTGCCAGCGTCGTGCCCTACTACGCGGCCGTCGCCCGGCACGTCGGCTGCCCCGTTGACGACCTGACGCTTCGGCTGGGCGTCACCCCCGAGCAGGAGAACGCCGGCCGCACGCTGGCCCGCCGCTACGGCTTGAACGGCCCGGGGTCCTACGCGATCATCAATCCCGGCGCGGCGTTCGGCTCTGCCAAGTGCTGGCTGCCGGAGCGGTTTTCGGTGCTTTGCGACCGGCTGCATCGCGACCTGGGCCTGCGGGCGGTGCTGGTCGGAGCCCCGGACGAGATGCCGCTGCTGCGGCGGATCGCCAACCTCGCTTCGGCGCCGGTCGTCTGCTGCGAGCGGCCGGCCACGACGCTCGGCTCGCTCAAGCCGCTCGTCCGCGACGCGGCCGTGCTGGTCTGCAACGACACCGGCCCGCGGCACTATGGCAACGCGCTGCGCGTGCCGACGGTGACCATTTTCGGTCCGACCGATCCGCGCTGGACGCAGACCGACTACGCCGGCGAGCGGCGGCTTCAGGCCGAGGTGCCCTGCGGCCCCTGCCAGTTGCGACGCTGCCCGATCGACCATCGCTGCATGAAGCTCGTCACCGTCGACGACGTCCTCGCAGCCGTCAGGAGCATCTACCGGCCGGCCCCGGCGGCCGCCGCCGGCGGCGGCGAACCGGCGTCGTCGGCCAGGAGCGTGGAAGGCACGTGAGCACCGGCGACTTCATCTTCATCGATTTGGCCTACCGCGAGTCGCTCCGCGCCGCCAGCCTGGACCGGGTAGACGCGATTCTCCGCCGCGTCGATGGCCGCGTCGTCGCCTGGAGCCGCACAACCGAGACGATGCGGGTGGATAACCCGGCGGGCGAGGTCGGGTTTTATCTGAAGCGCTACTTCTATCCCCACTGGCCCAACCGGCTGCGAGGTGCTTTGCGCGGTACGCTGCTGGGCGCGCACCGCGGCCGGGCCGAGTTTCAGTTGCTGGCTGCGATGCGGCGGCTGGGGCTCCCGGCCGTGCGGCCGGTGGCGTACGGCTCGCGCCGCGTGCTCGGTTTCGTCTCGGCCTGTTTCCTGATCACGGAGGAAGTGCCCGGTGCGGAGAACCTGACGACGGCCGCGAGCGCTTCGCTGATGGCCCCGGCGCTGACCTTCCGGCAAAGGCGTCAGCTCGCCCGGACGCTCGCTCACCAGGTTGCCCACCTGCACGAAACCGGTTTCCGGCATGGGCAGCTTTTCTGGCGGAACCTGCTGATACGCTTCGGCCCGGTCGGCGACCCGGAGTTCTTCTTTCTCGACGCCCGGCCGCGCCGCGGCCGGCTTCGGCTTCGCCGTTCGCGGCACTGGTGGATGGACGAGCTGGCCCAGCTCGCCGCCTCTGCGATGCCGTTTTCGACCCGCTGCGAACGGCTGGCGTTTCTGCACGAATACTTCGAGGCCAAGAAGCTCTCGCCGGAGGTCAAGCAGGTTGCGCACCAGCTCGAGCGGCTCGCCGCCCGCTGGCGGCGGCACGAAGACCAGCGGATCAAGATGAACGAGCTCTTCCAGCTCTGGAACCGCCAGCTCCGGCTCGAGTCCGCTCCGGGCCGGCCGGCCGCGTCCGCTCCCGGTGCCGCGGGAGTCGCCCCATGAGCTACTGCGAGGGCGTCCGCGAGCACTGGCGTGAGCGGCTCGACGGGCTCGGGCTGCGCTCGCTGTCCGACCTGCTCGCCGATGGTGACGCACCGCCGCCGACCGCCGGCCGGTGGGAGCCGCTCAGCAAGCCCGGCCTGGGAGGCCGGCGGCGCTGGCGCTGGACGCTCGACGGGGAGAATGGCGGCCGGCCGCGCGTGCTCTTCGTGAAGCGCTATGTCCAGACGCCGATCCGCACGCAGCTCGATCGCATTCGCCGCCAGTCTGCCCGGCACAGCCGCGCCTGGTGGGAGTATCAGTGCGCGCTGGAACTGGCCGGCAAGCAGATTCCCGTGGCAGCGCCTGTTGCGTTCGTCGAGGAGATGCGCGGCCGCTTCGAGCATCGCAGCGCGGTGATCCTGGAGGAGCTCGACGGGGACGCCTTTGACCGCACCTGGGTGCGGCTGCGCGAGCAGAACGCCGCGGAGACTCGCCCGCCGCTGCGGCACGATCTGGCCCGCCGGCTCGGGCGCTTCGTGGCCGCGTTTCATTCGACCGGCCTGTGCCACCGCGATCTCTATCTGTGCCATATCTTCCTCCAGCTCGACCCGCACAACGGCGCCGCCCCGCGGTTCGGCTTGATCGACCTGGCCCGCGTGCACCGGCCCTGGATGCGCCGCATGCGCTGGCTGCTGAAGGACCTTGCCCAGCTCGACAGCTCCGCCCGCCAGATCGGCGCGACGCGGACCGATCGCCTCCGTACGCTGCTGGCCTACCTCGGATTACAGCGCCGCTCGCGCCGCACACGCTGGTATGTCCGCCGAATTCAGAGCCGCAGCGACCGCATCCTCCGCCGCATTCTCGCCAAGAGCCGCACATGAGGGTCGCCGTTGTTCAGGAGCACGTCGACACGAGCCGCGGTGGGGCGGAAACGTCGACGCTCGAGCTGGCCGCGGCGCTCGTCCGCCTCGGGGTCGACGTGACGATCCTCTGCCGCGCGGAATCTTCGCGGGTTCCGGATGCAGCGATCGCCGGTGTGCGCATTGTGCGACTGGCGACCGCGGGGGGCTCGCGCCTCGCCCGCACGCGCGCCTATCTGGACGCGGTCGAAGACGCCTGCCGGCGCGAGCGCTTCGACGTCGTGCACGCCATCACTCCCTGCACGTGCGCCCACCTATACCAGCCGCGCGGCGGGACGCTGCTGGAGACCATCGCGCGCAGTCTCGCCCGCTCGCGCAATCCGCTGCTGCGGGCCGTCCGCGCCGCGGCCCGGCGATTCAACTTCCGCCAGCAGTTACTGCTCGGCGTCGAGCGCGACCTGCTGACCCGCCGGCCGCCGCCGCGCGTCGCCGCGCTCTCGCGCTACGTGATCAACCAGGTCCGCACCGGCTACCCGGAGCTGCCCGAGACGCAGATCGATCTCGTCTATAACGCGGTGGCCATCGAGCCGCTCTCTACGGACGAGGCCACCGCCGCCCGCGAGCACTGGCACCGGCGACTCTCGCTTCCCGGCGAGGCGCCCCTGGCCTTGTTCCTCGCACACAACTTTCCGCTCAAGGGCCTGGCCGAGCTGATCCGAGCCAGCGCCGCCGGCCACTGGCACCTGCTGGTCGCCGGCCGCGGGCGCGACGCGCCCTATCGCCGCCGCGCCGCCCGCCTGGGTCTGGCCGCCCGCGTCCATTTCGTCGGCCCCCAGCCCGACGCACGCCCGCTGTATGCCGCGGCCGATCTGCTCGCCCACCCGACCTGGTACGACCCGTGCAGCCGCGTGGTGCTCGAGGCCCTCTGCTGCGGGCTGCCCGTGGTGACCACACAACACAACGGCGCGGCCGAAGTGATCGAGGCCGGCCGCTCGGGCGAGATCGTGGCCACGCCCGATGATGCACCCGCCCTCGCGGCCGCCATCCGCCGCGCGCTCCAACCGGAGTATCGCGATTACCTGCGTTCTGCCGCCCCCAGGCTGCGAGAGCAGCTCTCCATGGACCGTCATGCCCGCGAGCTTCTCGCCTGTTTCGAGCGAGCGGCCGGCCGCCCGGCCGCGTTGTCCGCCCCGGCCGGTTGAGTACAATCCCGCCGACAAGGGTCATTCGTGCCGTTCTCGAGCCAGTCGAACAGGGAGCCGACATGGTCAAGCTGGTCGTCCTATACGCGCCGCCGGAAGACGCCGAGGCGTTCCGCCGCCACTACATGGAGGTGCACCTGCCGCTGGCCAGGAAGATGCCCGGCCTGCGGCGCTGCGAGCTGGGCTGGGTCACCGGCTCGCCGGGTGGCCAGCCGCGCTACCACCTCGTCGCCGAGCTCTACTTCGACGACCGCGACGCGCTGAAAGCGGCCCTCAAGTCGCCCGAGGGGCAGGCGGCCGGACAGGATGTCATGAGCTTCGCCGGAAAGATCGTCCACATGATGATCGCCGAAGTGGCCGAAGGCTGACGTCCGGCGGCCCCGCCCGCGTCGTTGACAGCCGCCTTGCGAATCGCTAACCTTCTAGGCTTTGGGTAGTTGCGCTTTGCGGCGCAGCGCGGTCGATGGGTTGGGTTCCTGGGGACATTCGCTTGGTGACAAGCCTGCAGACGGTCTGTCTGGTCGTCCTGATCGCGCTGATGCTGATCCCAGGTCTCTACGGGTTTCACCTGCTGATGCTGGCGATTCTCGCGCAGCGTCAGTCGGCCGCCATTCGCCGCCGGCAGGCCGAGATCATCGACCGCTTCACCCGCGAGGTGCCGGACGAGGACTGGCCGGTCGTCACGACCCAGATTCCGCTCTATAACGAGCTTCCGGTCGCCCGCCGCGTGATCGAGGCCGTTGCGGCGATGGATTATCCACCGGCGCTGCACGAGATTCAGATTCTCGACGACAGCACCGACGGCACGCGGCACGTCGTCGACCATGTGGCCCGTACGCTTCGCCGCCAGGGCTACGACGTGCAGGTCATTCGCCGGCCCAATCGTGAGAACTACAAGGCCGGGGCGCTCGAGTACGGCCTGGCGCAGGCTCGCGGCGAGTTCGTCGCCATCTTCGATGCCGATTTCGTGCCCGGCCGCGACTTCCTTCGCCGACTGATTCCGCTGATTGCCTCCGACCCGCGGGCCTGCTGCGTGCAGGGCCGCTGGGGCCATCTGAACAGCCGCGAATCCTGGATCACCGAGGCCCTCTCCGTCGGCATCGATGGCCACTTCGCCGTCGAGCAGGCCGGCCGCGGCTGGAACGGTTTCCTGATCAACTTCAACGGCACGGCCGGCGTGTGGCGCCGCGCTGCGATCGAGGACCCCCGCGTCGGCGGCTGGAGCGGTGATACGATTACCGAGGATCTCGATCTCTCCTACCGGGCTCAGCTAGCCGGCTGGAGGTTGATCTATCATCTCGACGAGGTCGCTCCGGCCGAGGTGCCGGCCGACGTGACTGCGCTCAAAGCCCAGCAGCGCCGCTGGGCGACCGGCTCGATCCAGACCGCCCGCAAGCTCGTGCCCGCGATCTGGCGCTCGGACCTGTCGCTGATCCAGAAGCTCGAGGCGACGTTTCACCTCGCCCAGTACTCGATCAACGTCTTCATGCTGCTGGCGATCGTCTTCGGCCGCGTGCTGGTGGAGCTTGTGGCGGAAGTGGAATATCGCGCCGTGCTGGCGTGGAGCGCGGGGCCGTGTCTGGCGGCGGCCGCGTCTTCCTGGGCGGCCTATGTCTACGCCCGTCGCGTGGCCAGCGGCGTCTGGCTGGGGCCGCTCGGCCTGTTGCGGCTGATCATCCTCGGCCTGGGGATCTCGCTGAACAACACCATCGCCGTGCTGACGGGTCTCGTGCAGCGCGGCGGCGAGTTCGTCCGTACACCGAAGAGCGGCGCGACCGGTGCGGTCTCGCGCCGCGCCCGCAAGCAACAGCTCAACCTGCCGCGCGCGACCATCCGCTCGCGCCTCTGGCTGCTCGAGCTGCTGCTGGGCGGCTTCTGCATCGCCCAGTGGCTCTGGTTCCTGCGGGCGGACGGCTATTTCGGCGGCACCTTCCTGCTGCTCTACGGCATCGGTCTGATCTGGCTTGGCTGGGAATCCCGCCCGTCGCTTGCTGCGGCCGGCGTCCGCCGTCGCACCGCAGCCGGCCGCCGCCGCCTCGCGGAACAGTCCGAGCCCGTGGCCGACCCGGTCGTGCGGATCAACGTCTGAATCACTCCGGGACTCGCTGCGACGAGCACCCTACGCCCGAACGGGCACGAGGAAATCTGCAATCACGCTGTCGGCCACGAGCAGCCCGCGTCGCGTCAACGCGATCCGTTGCGGATCCAATGTCAGCAGACCGAGCTCGCAGTGCTTGGCCACGGCCGGCTCGAACAGCTCCGCCGGATCGCGCCCGAAGCGATCCCGAAACGCGGTCCGGCCGATTCCCTCGATCAGCCGCAGCTCGAGCATCGCCGTCTCGCGCGCCCGCCCGGCCGAATCCAGCCGCTCCTGCGACACTTGCGGGCTGCGCCCCTCCAGCACCGCTCGGGCATACTGCGCCGTATCCGGCACATTGCGATAGCGAACGCCGTCCACCAGCCCGCAGGCCGACGGCCCGATCCCGACATGCGGCTCGTTGTGCCAGTAGACCAGGTTGTGCCGACAGCGCCGCCCCGGCCGGGCGAAGTTGCTGATCTCGTACTGCTCCAGCCCAGCCTCCGCCAGCCGGTCGATCGTCGCTTCGTACATCTCGGCTTCGAGCTCGCCGTCCGCCCGCTGCACCAGCCCCGCCTGAAGCTGCTCGAACAGCGGCGTGCCCCGCTCGTAGGTCAGTCCGTAGCACGACAGGTGCTGCGGCTCGAGCGCCAGCGCCTCGGCCAGATTCCGTTTCCAGGAATCGAGCGACTGGCCGGGCACCGCGAAGATCAAATCCAGGTTCAGGTTCTCCAGCCCCGCCGCGCGGCAGATCGCCACCGTCTGATGCACCTGACGCGGGTTGTGAATCCGCTCCAGCACGCGCAGCTCACGCTTGTCGAATGACTGCGCCCCGATCGAGACCCGATTCACTCCCGCTTCGATCAGCACGCCGGCGATTTCCGGGGTGACCGTCGCCGGGTTCGCCTCGACCGTGAACTCCGCTCCGCCGGCCGCCCGCGCCAGCTCCCCCAGCCGCCCCAGCAGCCGGCTCAGCTCCCCCGCCGGCAGTGTCGTCGGCGTTCCGCCGCCCACGAAGATGCTCGCCGGACGCAGCTCCACGCGGCCCGCCCACCCCTCCAGCTCCGCCAGCAGCGCATCCACCAGCGGGCCGGTCACGCGGCCGTCCAGGACTTCTGAATAAAAGTCGCAATAGCCGCAGATGGTCTGGCAGAAGGGGACGTGCACGTAGATCGCGCGGATCGGCTCGGCCGTTGTCATCCCGCTCGGCTCGTCATAGCATACTGCTCCGGTCGTGTCCGCAGGATCATAGGCCCCGCCCCGCAGGCCGTATCCTACCGGTCCGAACCGCACAGCGCACAGGCCCGTCCACGGATGGTTCGGCTCCGATTGAGGTAGAGGTCGATGAAAGTCGTGCTCGTCCTTTTCAAAGACGATCAGCGGCGGGACTTTCCCGTCAAGCCCGGCAAAACCACCATCGGCCGAGCCCGCGACTGTCAGCTCCGCGTCCCCACCGCCGACGTTTCGCGCCGCCACTGCGAGCTGGAGGTCAGCGGCGCTGAGATCACCATCCGCGACCTGGGCAGCTCCAACGGGACCTACGTCAACGGCAAGCGCATCGCCGAGACCAGGCTGAAGCCCGGCGACCGCGTCGTCGTCGGCCCGGCCCGCTTCGTCGTCCAGATCGACGGCCAGCCGGCCTCCATTTCGCCGGCTGATGCGGCCGTCGCGCCCGACACGGCCGCCGGCACGGGCGCCTTTCCGCTCGACGAAGAGGAAACCGAGGAACTGCTCGACCTCGACGAAATCGACTTCGACCTCGACGACCCGATGTCCGCGCTGGAGGCCGAGGACGAAGACGACGAGGACGAGCGTCGCTCGCGAAAAAAGAAGTAGGTGAGCACGCCCGCTCCCCATCGCGTCTCGCCGCGCGGCCGCTCGATTCGGCGGCTGGCCATCCTCAGCCCCCTACTGGCCCTGCTGCTCGTGGCCCTGCTGCTGCTGACGGCGTTGCGCCGCCCCGCCTGGTACCAGCCGCGATCCATCGACTACGCCCGCCTGCCGGCCGACAAGCAGGACGCGGTCAACCTGCTCGATGCGATCGGCGACCACCTGAATGCGCACCGCGAGATCGATATCACGCTGGACCCGGATCAGCTCAACCGCTGGATCGCGGCACGGGCCGAGATCTGGCCCGACGAGGCGCTTGCCGACCTCGGCCCGATCGATCGCCCGATCGTCGAGCTCCTGCCCGGCAATCGGCTGCGCTTCGCCGCGCTGGTTCACGCCCGCGGCCTCGACTTCATCGCCTCGCTCGTGCTCCACGTGTCGCTGGAGAGCGATTCGCTCCGGCTCACGTGCGAACGGGTTCGTTTCGGCGCGCTTCCCATCCCCGCGAGCTGGATCGATCGCCGCCTGGATGAAGCGCTCGCGGACGCGCACGAGGTTCGCCGCGGCGAACGGCCGCTCGACTTTCTCCTGCCGAACGAGTTCATCTGGCGCAACGGCCGCCGACCCTTTCGCATCGGGCAGATCGAGATTCAACCCACGGCGGCCCGCATCCGCCTGGAGCCGCTGCCATGAACCGCGCGGCGCGCTTTCCTGCGCCAGGCACGTGGAGGGCGGCAGGTGCGCGTCCATCGCGGCCCGCCGCCGCATACCATCATCGCACAGAGTGTGAGGAGTCCGCGTGAGCATGCAGCGCGTCGGCCCGCACGTTCGCATCGAGCCCGGCGGCCCCGTCTCCGGCCGGCCCAGCCTGCCCGGCTCGAAGAGCCTGACGAATCGATACCTCGTCTGTGCGGCGCTGGCCGACGGCCGCAGCACGCTTCGCGGCGTTTCGCTCGCCGACGACGGCCGGCTGATGATTCATGCTCTGCGCTCGCTCGGCATTCGTCTTGATTGCGAGGACGCAACCGCGACCGTCGTGGTGGAGGGCTGCCGAGGGCATATTCCGGCCGACGCGGCCGACCTGGACGCCGGCGCGGCTGGCACCGTGATGCGCTTCCTGGCCGCGCTGGCATGTCTGGGCCGCGGGCGATTCCGCCTCGACGGTTCGCAGCGGATGCGCGAGCGGCCGATCGGTATGCTGGTGGACGCGCTGCGCGATCTCGGCGCCGCGATCGGCTATGAGAGTCGCCCCGGCTATCCGCCGCTGACGATCGCGGCCGGCGGACTCTCCGGCGGCACGCTGACCTTCAAAACGCCTCCTTCGAGCCAGTTCATCAGTGCCCTGCTGATGGTCGCGCCCTATGCGGCCGACGACGTGCTGATTGCGATCGACGGCGGCGTCACGAGCCGTCCGTACCTTGAGCTGACGCTCGCCGTCATGCGGAGCATGGGTGTCGAGCTGGTGGAGCATGAGCTGCGCCGCTTCGTCGTGCCCGCGCCGCAGCGCTACATCGCCGGCACGTTTGAGATCGAGCCGGACGCGAGTGCGGCCACCTATTTCTGGGCGGCCGCGGCGATCACGGGCGGCCGCGTTCGCGTCGAGGGGCTTTCGCGCGGCAGCGCGCAGGGCGACGTCGGCTTCGTCGACGTGCTGGAGCGTATGGGTTGTCAGGTGCGCAGCGGAGACGACTATCTGGAGGTGCAGGGTCCGCCGCGGGGCGAATTGCGCGGCGTGCAGGTCGACCTGAACGAGATGCCCGACACCGTGCAGACGCTGGCCGTCGCGGCCCTCTTCGCCCGCGGCTCGACGCGGATCGACAACGTCGCCAACCTGCGCATCAAGGAGACGGACCGAATCGCCGCCCTGGCTGCGGAGCTGACGATGCTCGGAGCGGAAGTCGACTCGCGCGAGGACGGCCTGACGGTCACGCCGCCGCCGCAGCTTCGCCCGGCCGAGCTGGATACGTACGACGACCACCGCATGGCGATGAGCCTTGCGCTGGCCGGCCTGGCCGGCGCGCCGGTGGTCATCCGCGACGCGGGCTGTGTCAGTAAGAGCTTTCCGGGGTATTTTGAGGTGCTGGCGTCCATCCGGCGTGCCTGAAATGTTCGCGAGCGGCGGCACGACGGTTCAGGCGGCTTGCCGTCAGGTGAATGTTCGGCGTAGAATCCCGTGCGACAGGTGCGGTCAGCGAGACGGTCCGCTTTGTCTGCGGCGGGCGCGGAGTCTCATTATGAAGGCCTCGAGCAAGCGGCAAACCGGTCGGTCGGCTACGACGGCACGCGAGCCCTCTGTGAAGTCGAAGTTCGCCGCCAAGGCCCGCGCCTGGGCGCGCCAGTCGGCCCTCCTGTCGACCACGCACCGAATTCACCTGGAAGACGCGCGGGTCATGTCGCGCCTGCCGGCCGGCCAGCCCGTGCATCTGGTCGTCACATCGCCGCCCTACTGGAACCTCAAGCAATACGCCAGCGACGGCAACGGTGCTCAGCTCGGCCACATGGGCGACCGGGCGGAGTTTCTGCGGCAGCTCGAGCGCGTCTGGCGTAACTGCTTCGACCGGCTGATTCCCGGAGGGCGTCTGTGCGTCGTCGTCGGCGATGTCTGCCGTTCGCGGCGGGCGCACGGGCGGCACGTGGTGGAGCCGCTGCATGCCTGGATCCAGGTTCAGTGTCAGGAGATCGGCTTTGATCCGCTCGCTCCGATCATCTGGAGCAAAATCGCGAACATGACCACGGAGGTGGGTGGAAACGGCGCGTTCCTGGGCAAACCGTACGAGCCCAATGCGATCATCAAGAACGACATCGAGTTCATCCTGCTGTTTCGCAAGCCCGGCGAATACCGCCATCCGACGGCCGAACAGCGGGACCTCTCGCTCATCAGTCGCGAAGATCACCGCCGCTGGTTTCAGCAGATCTGGAGCGACGTGCCGGGCGAGGTGCAACGCGAGCACCCCGCGCCGTTTCCACGCGAAATCGCCCGCCGCCTGATCGGCATGTTCTCCTTCGTCGGCGACACGGTGCTCGACCCGTTCTGGGGCTCCGGAAACACCACCCTGGCGGCGGTCGAGATGCACCGCTCGTCGATCGGATTCGAGATCGAGCCGCAATACGTCGCCGCCGGCCGCCGTCGCATCGGCACGCCTCCCATCGGTTGCACCGTCCAGTTCGACTGACACCGCCCGGAGGCCGCATGAGCCCGAATCCAGGCGATTTTCTCGCACATCTTCGCTCGCACGGCTATCACTCGCGCTCCAATCGTCACTCAAACGCACTCGCCGAATCGATCGTCGCGGACCTCGTGCGCCACTGCCCGTCCATCCGCCGGCACGGCGAATCCGGTGAGCTGGTCTACGATTTGAACTTCACGCTGCGGGCGGGGACCGCGGACTGGAACGTCGATCTGGTGCTCGGTCTGCCGGAGATCTCCGACCGGCCGCCTTCGTCGCAGCAGACCCTCCGCCGCGCCACGCCGGTCGCCGTTCGCATCGGAATCGAGCTCAAAAGCGTCATGTCCGAGCACCGGAAGGCCGTCAAGAACCGCAAGCGCGATCTGGAGGCGCATCACGAGCACGTGCACAACTATGACAATCAGGCGATCGCCGGCAGCGTGCTGATCATCAACGGCTCACCCACATTCAAGTCACCGCTGCGGGCGAAGCCGTCCACGCATCGCAATCCTGCGGCAATCGTCGAACACTGCATCCGTGAGCTTCGCTCCGTCGCGACGCGAGGCGGATCGACCGGCTATGGCCTCGAAGCCAAATGTGCGATCGTCGTAGAGATGGACAACGTGGAATTGCCCGCCACACGCTATTCGACGGTGCCGCCCGCACCCCAGCCCGGCGACCCGCTGCACTACGACGCCTTCATCCGCGCGATCTGCGATCAATACACCCGTCGATTCGGTTGATCATCACCCGCCGCCCCCGCCGCTTCCCGCGGCCGGCATCGCCCGCAGCGGCGGCAGCGGAGCCGGTGCCACGCCGCGCACGCTCCGCCACAGCAGCGCCGCCTCCACGATCATCCAGATCTGCGCCGCCTGAAAGACGATGCCCAGCCCCAGCAGCAGATACTGCCCCTTCGCCAGCCAGCTCGCCGGCCCGATGAACATCTGATACACCATCCCCCACGCCGGCAGCACGAGCATCAGCACCATCGGCAGCACCAGAAACCAGACCGGCCGCCCGTGCCGCAGCAGGTAGAACGCGATCACCAGGAACGAGAGCCCCGCCAGCAATTGGTTCGTCGCCCCGAACGCGGGCCAGAGCAGCAGCCCGCCCGAGCCCGGCCCCGCCGGCCCCGGCATCAGCGCCACCAGCCCGCCGGTGCCCACTGCGATGGCCGTGGCGACGTACCGATCCGTCACCAGCGGCAGGCGCAGCGCACTGCCCAGCTCCTGAATCACGTAGCGCTGAAGCCGCGTGGCCGTATCCAGCGTCGTGCTGGCGAAGCACGCCACGAGCACGGCCATCACGCCGATGCCCAGCGTCACCGGCACGCCCACGTTGTTGAGCACATTCGCGCCGCCCTCGACGAAGCCGCCGATCATGTCCGGCAGCCGCATCGCCTCCCACGAGCCCTTGCCGTAATACTTGCCCCAGGCCGCTTCTCCCCGCAGCGCCGCACCGCTCTCATCCGTCATCGCTACGTACGCGCCGGAAGTGCTGTCGAACGAATAGACGCCCGCGCCCAGCGCCGCCGTGCACGCCAGAATCACGATCACCGCCAGCGCCCCCTCCAGCAGCATCGCCCCGTAGCCGACGAGCTGCGCATCCGTCTCACGGCGAAGCTGCTTGCTGCTCGTGCCGCTCGAAACCAGGCAGTGAAACCCGCTGACCGCCCCGCAGGCGATGGTGATGAACAGGAACGGCCAGATCGGCGGCGCATCCGCCGGTGGGCTGCTGTTGATCGCCGGCGCGACGAAATCCAGGCTCCGCCCCTCCAGCGGATAGATCAGAAACCCGACGAACAGCAGCCCCAGCGCGACGAAGAGTTGATTGGCGTTGACGAAGTCGCGCGGCTGAAGCAGCAGCCACACGGGCAGCACCGACGCGAAGAAGCAGTAGATCAGCAGCACGATCGTCCACAGCACGACCGCGTTCGCCACCGGCGGCAGGCCCGCGGCGGCCGCCTCGACGCCGTTGAACGGCACGCCCCAGCCCGCCAGGTCCACCGGCAGCCAGTAGGAGCCGATCCAGATGCTCACGTACATCAGCACCAGCGAGATGATCGACAGCCAGTAGAAGTTGCCCCGACCCTTGAAGACCAGCCAGCCCACGGCGATCGCGATCGGCAACTGCACCCAGATCGGGAACACCGAGCTCGGATAGCTCGCGAAGATCACCGCGATCACCAGGCCGAAGATCGCGATCACCAGGATCAGTGCCAGAAACAGCACGATCAGAAACAGCAGCCGCGCCCGCGGGTTGATCATCCGCGCCGCAACGTCGCCGACCGTCATCCCCCGGCTGCGCATGCTCACCACCAGCGCGCCCAGGTCGTGCACCGCGCCGATGAAGATGCTGCCCACCAGGACCCAGATCAGCGCCGGAAGCCAGCCCCAGAAGACCGCGATCGCCGGGCCGACGATCGGCCCCGTCCCGGCGATGCTCGTGAAGTGATGCCCGAAGACGATCTCACGCCGCGTCGGCACGTAATCACGCCCGTCGTTCACCTCCACGCTCGGGCAGACCACGGCCGGGTTCAGCCGGAAAATGCGCCGCGCCAGCCACCGGCCGTACGTGTGATACGCGATCAGATAGGCGACGAACGTGCCCGCCGCGATCAGCAGCGTTGCCATGCAAGCGGCTCCGAAACCCTGCGCCGGCCGTCCGGCACCCTGCTCGGCCCCGCCGCAAAGTCTATCCGCCGCGCCGCGCGATCGCGAGCGTGCCGACGCCGGCCGCTACACCGCCGCGTGCGCCGCCTGCTCCATGTCCAGAAGCTGCTGCTTGAAGGCCACGCCGCCGGGGCCCGAATACCCGCCCAGTCCGCCGTCGCTCCGCAGCACCCGGTGGCACGGTACGACGATCGGGCAGGGGTTCCGCCCCATGGCCGCCCCGACAGCCCGAGCGGCCGCCGGCCGGCCGACCCGCCGCGCCAGCTCCGCATAGGTCGTCCGCTGGCCGTAGCCCAGCTCGAAACACGCCCGCCAGACGGCCTGCTCGAACTCGCCCGCCCGCCCCCAGTCGAAGCTCACGTCGAACGCGACCGGCTGCCCGGCAAAGTAGCGCACCAGGTCCGCCGCCAGCTTAGGCAGCAGCCCCGGCGCCTCCTGGCACGAGCCCAGGTCCCGCTCGATGCGGGCCACGAGCTCCATCCGCGACCGCGCCGGCAGGTACACCCGCTCCAGCCCGCGCTCGTTGGCCACGAACCCGGCAAACCCGAACTCCGTCTCGATCACTCGATAGAAATGCGCCACGGCCGAACCTCCTTGAGAAAACCTGACATAAGCCTAACTGATTCGGCCGGTCTTGGCAAGCCCATTCTGCGAAAAGCGCCCTCGCCGGCCGGCCTGATTGTCGCGCGAAACCGTCCGGCGAACCCGGTGTCCCCACCGAACCGTACCCGTCTCCGCCTGCCGCGCGCACGACGTATACTAGGCCCCATGCCCGATGCCCCCGTTCTCGCCATCCTGGCCGCTGCCGGCGCGATCATCCTTGTCGCCATCGTCGCCCGCGTCCTGCGCGCCCGCCGCGAGGCCGCCTACTTCGCCGCCCGCCGCAGGGAGCTCCGCCAGACCCGCGGATACCTCTACATGCAGCAGCAGGAGCTCGAACAGGCCGCCGGCCGCATCGTCGCCACCAGCTCGACAGGGACGATCGCCGGCTACCGCGTCGTGCGGCAGATCGAGGCCGTCTTCTGCGACGGACAGGTCTCGCCCGTCCGCGCCGTCACGGTCCTCAAGGCCATGGCCGCCGAGAAAGGCGCCAACGCCCTGATCAATCTTTCCGGCGAGCAGCTCCCCTCCGGAAAGTACGTCGCCCGCGGCGACGCGGTCATCATCCGGCCGGAGGAACCACAGGCCGACGGATGCTGATTTGGACGTGCTCGGTGCGGGGTTGTTGGCGGCCGATCCGCTGGTATGCTCACGCTCGCGCGCAAGAAAATCCGGCGTCGACCCGCCCGGGACTCGTCCCGTACGTGCCGACGCCGGTGACTCGACTCTCATGCTCTTGGCAGCCCCGCGCTCGGGCTGGTCAGCGGAAACGGTAACGCCGCACTTCGCGATAAGGCCGGCCGACCACGCGACGGGTCGTCACCGAGTTGGACTCCGCCCGCGCGGTGCCGAAGCGGTCGCTGCTGCCCCGCGCGAACCCGGTCGCGTGCGGCCCGAACCGGTCGTTCCCGGCCGACCCGCCGACCTCGACGCCGCGACGAATCGGTCCGCTGGCCTGCGCCCGGCCGGAGTTCAGGCCGACGCTGCCGTCCGTTCCGATGCTCATGCTGAAGGTCGCGCCGACGGCCGGCCCGAGTCGCGGCGCGATCGCGTGACTGACCGATAACGAGAGCCCGTCCTCGTCGACGCCGACCGCCACGCCGCGGGCCCGGGTCAACCGCCCGCTGTGCGTATCCGTCCGGGCGAAGCCTACGTCGCCCTCATATCGGGCCGTCGCCGCGGCCGTCCCGTTTCGTCCCGGCCCGCGCGACGCCGAGGCCGAAGTCTCCGCATCCGACGCGGCGGCCAGCGCCGCCCCCGCGAGCGCAAGCCCCGCGACCGACCACATCCAGCGATATCCGTAGCGAGTCATCTGAGTCTCTCCCGTTCAGAATCCAGCTTTGTTGACCGTCCTTACGACGGCACTGAATCTGACGGGCGGCCCGCGGCGGCTATTCAAACTGCTTTCGGAGAAATATGACGGGTGGCGGATACGGACCGGTCGGAGACCGGTCCCCCAGATCGGGCCGGTCAGAGACCGGTCCCCCAGATCAGACCGGTCAGAGACCGGTCCCCCAGATCAGACCGGTCAGAGACCGGTCCCCCATGCCATGACCGGTCGGAGACCGGTCCCCCAAATAAGACCGGTC
>CAZXUI010000021.1:0-59463 GCA_964643885.1 uncultured Planctomycetales bacterium | reverse complement strand
GTCTTTACATGAAAAGAGGTTACGCGCGCAGGCCCAGAGCCTCAGCCGCTCCGCCGCCCAGCGGCCAGCGGCCAGCGGCCGAGCGGCCCAGCGAGCGTCACAAGATTATGAGATGAGCGGCCCCGCACGGCAAACGCCCCCGGGTTCCTGATCAATTGACGCCACAATATATCCGGACCGCGCGTGGGAGTCAACGGATTTACGCGCCGACAGTCGTTTCAACCGCCACGAGCATGGGGCGGTGTGGGCACGGGGGAGCTGCGCGTGGCCATGGCACCGGGCGCGCACAAGCAAGCTGCGCTTCCCCATGCGACCCGGCGGCGTCGCTGAAGGCCGCCGCGAATCGAGCACGACGGGCGAACGCGATACGGGCTATACTGGCCGGAAGTCGGCCGACGGGCGGGGCGAAACCGAGTGCGCCCGCTGCGGCGGACAGGAGGTTTGGAAGCGATGCGTGCGAATACCCAATCGATCGGGCGGGTTCTTCAGGTTCCGGCCGGCCTGGCGACGTCCGATTCGCGGTGCGGCGTGCTGGCCGATTGGCGACGCGGACTGGCGGTTGGCGTCGCCGGGCTGATGCTGGCCGGCACGGCCAGCGGGCAGTGGTCATCCGACGCGGGGCAGAATCTGGCCGTGGCGGACCGGAGCGGTGGCCAGGTGCAGCCGAAGGTGGTCGCGACGGCCGACGGTGGCTGCTACGTCTCGTGGTTCGACAACAACACGGGCGGCTACGACGTTTATCTCCAGCGGCTGGATGCGGACGGCTATGAACAGTGGCCGCACAACGGCGTGCTGGTGGCGGACCGCGGCTACAGCTCGACGCAGGACTACGGCCTGGCGGTGGACGCGGGCGGAAACGCCGTGGCGGCGTTTCGCGACGACCGCTCGGGTGCGTCGCAGATCACGGCCAGCCTGGTCGCGCCGGATGGGACGCTGCTGTGGGGCGGCAGCGGCGTGCAGGTGTCGGTGACGCCGGGCGGAAACTCGCCGCGTGTGGCGGCGACGAGCGACGGGGAGTACGTGGTGGGCTGGTCGCTGGGCAGCGGAATTCGCTACCAGCGGCTGGACGCGGGCGGAGCGGCGCAGTGGGCCGCGGACGGGATCGTCGAGACGCCGGCGTCGGGAAGCTACCTGCTGGCGGACTTGCAGCCGTCGGACGACGGGTCGGTGATCGCGCTGTGGGTCTATTTCAACGCGCGGCACCTGTACACGCAGAAGTACGACGCCGGCGGGTCGCCGCTGTGGGATGGAAATCCTGCCACGCCGGGTGTGATGGACCCGGTGGTCGTCTTCGACGGGTCGGCGGTGCAGTTCGGATATTTTCCGCGGTTTCTGTCGGACGGCGCCGGCGGGGCGGTGTATGGCTGGTATGAGACGGGCGGGGCGCGGCACGCGTACGTTCAGCGGGCCAGTGCCAGCGGCGCGGAGATGTTTCCGCACAACGGCGTGGCGTGCTCGCTGCGGGCGGGGCGTTATCAGCTCACGCCGTCGGTCGCGTTTGACGCGGCCAGCGGCGAGATCTTCCTGGCCTGGACGGAGACGAACACGGTGCAGTCGCAGTGGGGGCTCTATGCGCAGCGGTTCTCGGCCGCGGGCCAGCGGCTGTGGGGCGACGAGGCGGTCGAGATTCTGCCGCTGTCGGCCCAGCAGAACTCGTTCGTGCAGGCGCTGGCCTACGGCGGCGGCGTGATCGTCGCGGCGTTCAGCTCGTCGGACGGGACGGTGCTGGCGGCGCGGCTGGACGACAAGGGGGACGCGGTCTGGTCACCTTCGCCGTTCGAGGCGTGCTCGGTGGTCAGCGGCAAGTCGCGCCTGTGGGCGGCGCGGACGCCCGGCGGGACGACGCTGCTGGCATGGGGCGATGCCCGGAACGACGAGAGCGACATCTATGCGCAGAACATCAATCCCGACGGATCGCTGGGGATTCCGCCGGGGTGCTTGGGCGATCTGGACGGCGACGGAGACACGGATTTCGACGACCTGGTCGTGTTGCTGGGCGACTACGCGTGCAGCGGCGGGTCGTGTGCCGGAGATGTCGACGGTGACGGGGATACGGACTTCTCCGATCTGGTCGGGCTGCTGGGGGCGTATGGGTGCGGCGGGTGAGATGCCGCGGTGACCCGGCGGCCATCGACTGCATCCAATCGACAGGGCTGATTCATGGGAGCCGCTGTCGTGAGAGTGTCCCACGCGCGCCGCTGGATTGTGCGGGTCGTACTGGCGAGCATGGCGCCACCGGCCGCCGCGCTGTCGGAGGGTGAGCTTGCGGCGGCTGCGCCCGGGAGCGGCATGACGCGCGAGGCCGTGGCATTGCGGGTCGCCGAATGGTCCTCCGCCGGGTCCGCGGGTCCTTGGCGGCCGGTGGACCCGGCGGCGAACCTGCGGGGCGCAAACCGGCTGGCCTTCGACAACTTCGACGCCAGCGACGGGTGCGGCGGCCAGCCCGGGGCGGCGTACCTGATTGTTCACGACGCATACTCGAATCCCTCGACGCTGAACGACATGCAGCTCGCGGTCGGATTCGGCCAGCGCGTCGAGCGGATGTTTCTGAGCTGGTACTGGCCGGGTCCCGACCGCAACGGTTTCGTGGCCGTGGCGCTCTATGACGACGACGCGGTCTGCGACGAGCCGGACCTGTATCGCGGCGGGCTGGTGATCGATCTGGGGTTCATGCCTGGTGGCGGCGGGATGATCACGCTCGATCTCGACGGTGTGGCGAGCGTGCTCGACATGAACCTGCGGCTGCCCTCCGACGGGAGCGGGCTCTACGGCATCGTCCTGGGGACGTACGTGACGGACCCGCTCGTCGATGGCATGCTCGATCGGACGCCCGGCGTGCAGCCGGCTCTGTGGGGGACAGGCGATGCGGAATTCCCTCTGCCGGATCCCTGCCAGCCGGGCACGCAGGGCCCGCTTCAGTATGAATCGCTCAACGGCTGCCCGGAGTACTTCAACGACGGCTGCCCGCTCGTGCTGGGTCCGGTAATCGGGCTCTGGGCACTGGGCAGCGAGTGCGCGTACGACCTGAATGGCGACGGGGTTGTCGATTTCGACGACCTGCTGATCCTGCTCGCCGGGTACGGCGACCTGTACTCGTTCGACGACCTGGTCGGTCTGCTGGGCGAGTACGGTTGCCGCTGAGCCTCCCTGCCGCCGCTTTCAATCCGCCCTGAAGCCCGCGCGTCCGCGTCGCTCTTGCGGACTAAAGTCGAACTCTCGAAGGTTGTCTGATATAGTTAGTGGTTGCAACTCGGGCCGGCTCGTACGCGAGGCGCGTAGTAGCGCTGAGCGGCATTTCTGAACCCCTGGTCAGGAAGGGGTACGAGCAGTGAAAACACACCTTCAGGAGGACGCGTCATGTCGAAAGCAGGAGCTGCGCTGATGTTTCGATCGAATCGAAGCCGCATGGCCGTTCAGATCGGCCTGGCGATTGCTGCGCTGGGGGCGAGCGCGGCCTGGGCCCACGATCTCAACCCGGCGCCGTTTCGTGGGTTCGGCGGGTCGACGCTCCAGTGCTGGGAGTACGACACGGACATGCTGGATCCGCTCGAGTGCTGCCAGCCGTTGAACAATCCGCACGGGATTCCGGCGGCGAGCACGACGGGAATGTGGTTCCCGTTCTATGCGGGGCTGCGGGGGATCATCTGCCTGCCGGAGGGAGAGACGATCACCAAGGAGATCTTCAACGAAGACGATGCGCTGCTGGCCAAGTGCATCTGGATTCAGGCCACATTTCACCGCCATTCGACCGGCGGCGTGTTGAGCGACCTGTCGTGCGATATCGCGCCGGGGGCGATACCGGTGTGGCAGAACGACGTCGGCGTGCCGGGCATGGGCGGCAACTGGGTGCACCGGACGTGGATATTCATTCTACCGTTCTGCCCGCCGCAGGAGACGATCACGTTTACCGCCAAGGATGGGCACGTGGACGTGGATCAGACGTTCGTCGAGACGGTCTGCGGCGACGTCGTCTGCGATCCGCCGATGCCGCCGGACCCGGACGACACGGACAGTGACGGGATCCCCGACGACATGGACAACTGTCCCTACACACCGAACCCGGATCAGCGCGATTCCGACGGAGACGGGATCGGCGACCGCTGTGATTGCCGCCGCGACTGCGTCGGCGACCTGGACAACGACGGCGATACGGATTTCGACGATCTGGTGACGCTGCTGAATGACTACGGCTGCACCGGCGGGTTCTGCATCGGCGACACGGACGGCGACGGGGACTGCGACTTTACCGATCTGGTGCGGCTGCTGACCGCGTACGGCTGCCGGCCGTAGTGCACCTGGTCAGTCGTCCCGCGACGTGGGCAGCACGGGCGTCCCGCCCGCATGGGCAGCGCGGGCGTCCCGCCCGCAATCAGAACCCCGTGCGCCAAGCACGGGGTCAACTGGTCGCCAACCGGCCCGCCGCTCGGCCCGGTACGCGCGGCGTCCGGGGTTGGCTCAGCGGGTTCTGATTCGATCGTCTAGTCGCCGCCGGTTGGTCCACCCGGCCGAACGGCCGGAGCGTCAGCATCGACCGTCGGCCGCTTCTGACCCTCGGCCGGCGGGAAGTGCTGCGCGATTCCGCCGCTTGCGTCGGCCGCCTCTTCCGCGATGAAGCGTGAACTGCCATCGGTGGGTGTCGGGATTTCGCGCGCCGTCGGAACGCGTCCCGGCGCCGGCGGGAAGGCAAACTGCCGGTCGGGCGGCTGCGCAGCGACGGGCCGCGGCCGGGTCGCGCTGGTGTCGCTGGCCTTGGCACCGATGTCGAAGCCGCTGAGCTGGATCTTGTCGAGTCGGACCCAGTCCCAGAGCCTGGTCGCGTGCATTTGGGCCATGCCGGAGACGTCCAGCATCTGGTCTGTAATGCACATGTGCCGCTTGCTGACCTCGCGATAGAGCGAGCCGTCGGCACTCATGACTCGATAGCGGATGGTGACCGAGTGTTCGATATCCCGGCCGTTGGCGGCGGGGACGTTGTGCTCCCACTCGATGCCGCAAACCCAGGCTGCCTGCACGTTGCGCGCCATGGCACCGCTCCAAGTAACGACGAGCTGATCGGTTCCTGGTGCGGCCCCAGCAGCGCGTTGACGAGTCGCGCGCCGCCCCCACTTCGGATGTCTGTGTATCGGTCATCTCGAGCCGGCCACTTCAACAGGCCCCAGCCCGCAGGAAATGCGCCCCGGCGCACCCCGCAGCCGCCGCCGGGCGGGGCCTGACTGTGCATGCCCGCCCGCGGGAGTGCCGATAGCAGAGAAATCGTCTCTCGATCTGTCTGCGGACCGGCCACGGTCGCCGGCGCAACCGTTCCTTGTTGGAGAACCTCTGATGCGCGCGTTTCTCTCCCTGATCATGGCGGCCGCCGTGCTGGCCGCGGGCTGCAATTCGATCTCGATCGGCGATCTTCTGGGTGGCGGGTCGGACGCCGACGGTGGCGACACGACCGGCACGACGGATGACGGCGGCGGCGACGGCGACGGGACGCAGTCGGCCCGGTCGGTCACCGGCACGGTGAACGGCTCGGAGACGGCCAAGCGCGGGCCGCGCTCGTCGACCAAGGACGAGGGCTACCAGGTCGTCGTCCAGTCAGCCGAAACGATGATGACCTACATGGGCACGACCGACGCCGAGGGCAACTTCGAGATCGAGATTCCGGACGACGAGACGGGTGATCTGTTCATCGTCACCGTCGTGGGGCCGGACAGCCGGGCGCTCGGCCCGGTGGTCTTCGGGCAGGATGGCACCGATGGCTTCACGGGTCTGGAGGTCGGCGGGCCGGTCTCGCTGGGCACGCTGGATGTCGGCGACGATCCGAACTCGATGCTGCTCGTGCCGGGTGAGGATGCGGACCTGGCGGACGGCTCGGTGGCCGACGACGTAAAGTCGCGGTTGAATGAAGCCGGCGTGCCCGTGGGCGTGCCGTCGGTGGGCAAGGGCGACGAGGCGAACATCGACGCGCCCAGCGACGACCCGCGGCACGCGCTCGACAGCGACCAGGACGGCCTCGTCGACCTGTTCGACGCCGACGACAACGGCAACGGCAAGGTTGACGATTTCGAGCCGGAGGGCGCGCTCAGCGCGACGCCCTTCGCCGACGTGCTGCTGAACGTCTTCATGAACCTGAAGATCGAGGACGTGACGGCGGAAGTCTTCTACAGCGGCGATGAGCCGGGAATCGAGGAGATTCTGCGGACGCGGACCGTGATCACGTTCGAGATCAAGGGCACGTCGACGCTGACCAAGACGATCACCGGGGCGCGGGTCATCGGCCCGCCGGCCCCTTCGCCGCTCTATCTGCCGATGATGACGCTGAATGATCCCAGCTTCGGCTCGGCCCTGTGGTCGTCGACCTTCTACGCCTTGCGGCCCGACGGAACCAACCACTTCCAGGAGTGGGCGGTGCCCAACGACTTCATCAACGCCGGCGACACCTTCACGGTCGAGGTCAAGTTCGACGACGGAACGACCGCCGTGCTCTCGCGGATGATCAACTTCGTCTTCCGCAGCATTCCGAAGCTGGTCGCCTACGGCGCGCCGGGCTCGCTCACACCCTACACCGGACCGGGCGTGATCGAGTTCGACGGCACGCAGGACCTGGCGCTCGAGTGGAACCCGCCGGTCGACGAGCGCGGCCGGCTGCTGGTCGGACAGGATTATCACTTCGAGGTCTTTTTCCTGAACGCGACCGGCCAGCAGATCGACCCGATCGACACGGCCGCGACCTGGCCAACGCCGCCGGCCGGATGGAACACGATGAACTTCGACTACGAGGTGCCGGGCTCGGTGCTGTCGACGCCGTCGTCGTCGGGCTCGTTCACGGTCTCGCTGCCGAAGGAGATCTTCGTCGACGAAGTGCAGACTCCGACCGGGCCGGTCGCGGTGGCGTCGTACAAGATCGACATCGCGGCGCAGAACAACGGCAATAACTCGGCGCTGATGATTCGGGCCGAAAAGGCGCCGTAGTCGGTGATGTACGCTCTGGCGGGCGGCATGCTCTCGCCGCAGGCGTGAGCATGCGTGCGAGTGCCCTGCCAACGCCTTCTTGCGTCGGCAGGGCACTCGTCAGAGCAGTAAAGTCGCATCCGCGGGAACGGGCGAGACGCCCGTACCACCCAGGCAATACGCCCGTACCACCCGTGCCCCCTACCGGTCGCACCCGGCCGGTCGCTACACTTGCGGCCATCATGTCCACGAACCGGACCGTTCTTGCCCAGTACAGGGCGCGCATGTCGGCCGGCCCGAAGGCCGACTTGGGCCGCACGGCGCCCGGGCTGCGCTTCAGCACGCGCGACCGCCAGCGGCTCGCGAAGCTGGCGGCTCTGTGCGAAACCCTGCCGGAACTGGAATTCGCCGCCGCCGGACAGCGCCACCTCGCGCTCTGCGTCCGCCGCAAGACGCTCGCGTACTACCTGCACGATCACCACGGCGACGGCATCGTGTGCCTGTGCTGCAAGGCGACGTCGGCGCGGCAGCAGGAGCTGCTCACGGCCGGCCCGGACCGATACCTCGTCCCCGTGTACCTGGGCGCCAAGGGCTGGGTCTCGCTTCGGCTCGACCGGCCGAAGGTAAGCTGGCACGAGGTATTCGATCTGGTCGTTGCGGCGTATCGGATGCAGGCGCCGCGGCGGTTGGCGGCGGAGATGGAGTGAGCGGACGCGACGATTCTGCGACGCGGCTGAAGGAGGGAGCGATGGACATTCGCGCGGCACTGAAGGGGCAGTATCACGCGGCGCTGGCGATGTTGCGGCGGGCGATCGAGCTCTGCCCGGATGCGCTCTGGTACGGGGGGCCGTACGAAGTGCCCTTCTGGCGCGTCGCCTATCACACGCTCTACTTCACACATCTCTACCTGCAACAGCGCGAGAGCGATTTCAAACCCTGGGCGCACCATCGCGGCGAACATCACGACCTGCCCTGGCCACCCGGCAGCGGCGAGCCGATCCGCGACCCCTTCACGGTGGCGGAGCTGCTCGAGTACTGGGACTTCTGCGATGCGCAGGTCGACGCGGCCGTGGATTCGCTCGATCTCGAGGCGGCCGGGAGCGGATTTCCGTGGCACAAGACCATGCCGAAGCTCGACCACCAGCTTCACAACCTTCGGCACATTCAGCATCACGCGGCCCTGCTGGCCGGCCGGTTGCGGCGCGAGCACGGACTGGAGGTTGAGTGGGTGCGCTGGACGTGAGGGGCCGCCCGGCGGGCGGGTGGCTGAACGCTCGTAAACTCCCGGAAGGCGATAACCGATAACTAGCAGATGAGCCGCGGGGAGGCCGGGTCGGCAAGGTTCTGCGTGGCCGGGCCCGCGTCGCGGCCGTAGAGGCCCGCCATGAAGATTCACGCCGTCGTTCAGGCTCGCATGAGCTCGACACGCCTGCCCGGAAAAGCCCTGCGCCACCTCCAGGGGCGACCCATGCTTCAGTACGTGATCGAGCGGCTGACGCACGGCGAGCTGATCGCACGCACCGTCGTGTGCACGTCGGACCGGCCGGAGGACGACGCCATCGCCACCTTCTGCCGCGAGCAGGGCGTCGCCTGCGTGCGCGGGCCGCTGGAGAACGTTGCCGCCCGCTTCGAGCGGGCGCTCTGCACGCATCCTTGCGCAGCCTTCGTCCGCGTCTGCGGCGACAGCCCCTTCATCGACCAGACACTGATCGACGGCGCGATCGAGATCCTCGCCCGCCGCGGGCTGGACATCGTGACCAACAACCTGGTGCGCAGCTTCCCCAGCGGCCAGACGATCGAAGTGCTGCGCAGCGACACGTTCCTGGACGCATTGCCGCGCATGACGGAGCCCGAGCACCTCGAGCACGTGACGCGCTTCTTCTATGAGCACGCCGCGGCCTATCGCGTGCACAACCTGTTCGCCGAGGAGCGCTTCGACGACATGCACCTGTCGATCGATACGCCCACGGACCTGTACAAGGCGGACGCGATCCTGGCAGCGATGGACCGGCCGCACTGGACCTACCGCGTGGGCGAAGTGGTGGAGCTGGCCCTGCGCGAGTTCGGGCCGGCGTGCGTCGAGGTCTGAGCGGATGCGGCGGCTGCGGGCGGCGGTGATCGGGCTGGGCGTGGGCGAGGCGCACATCGCCGGCTACCGCTCACACCCGCAGTGCGAAGTCGTCGCCCTGTGCGACTTCGATCCGGACAAACGGGCGGAGATCGCCGCCCGCCACCCCGAGATTCCCATCACCGACGACGACGCCGCGATCCTGAGCGACCGCGAGATCGACATCGTCTCCATCGCCAGCTACGACACCTATCACTGCGAGCAGATCGTCGCCGCGATCGACGCCGGAAAGCACGTTTTCGCCGAAAAGCCGCTCTGCCTGTCGCGCGGCGAGGCGGAGCGAATCCGGGCTGCCCTGCGCGAACACGCGCATGTTCGGCTCAGCTCGAACCTGATCCTGCGCGGCTCACCGCGCTTCGTCGAGTTGCGGCGGCGGATTCAGGCCGGCCAGCTCGGGCAGCTCTTCCAGCTCGAGGGGGACTATTTCTACGGCCGGGCCCACAAAATCCACTCCGGCTGGCGCGGCCGGATCGACTACTACTCCGTCGTCCTGGGCGGCGCCATCCACCTGGTGGACCTGCTGCTGTGGCTCAGCGGCGACCGCGTGGTCGAAGTTTGCGCGGCCGGAACGCGAATCGCCTCGGCGGGCACGCAGTTCCGCTACGACGACCACGTCGTCGCCGTGCTGCGTTTCGCCAGCGGGGCGGTCGGGAAGGTGGGCAGCAGCTACGCCTGCATCCGGCCGCACTTTCACGCCCTGACGCTCTGCGGCACGCGCGGCAGCTTCGTGCACACGCCCGAGGCGGGTCTGCTCTACACGACCTCGGGCGACGAGGCTCCCGAGCGGATCGACGCCCCCTACCCCGGCGTCCACAAGGGCGACCTGATTCCCGGTTTCGTAGACGCAATTCTTGCCGGCCGGCCGGCGCCCGTCAGCACCGAGGACACCTTCCGCACGCTGGCGGTCTGCCTGGCGATCGAGGAATCGGCCAAAAGCCGCCGGCCGCAGCCTGTCGATGATATCTGACACCGGCTGACCCGCCTCCGCGCAGCCCGCGGCGGCCGTCTGCGCCGCGAGTGTGCGCATCCAGCACTCTGACGAGGACTTGAGCGTCATGGGCAGCACGTCACCAGTCGTCGTGGCAACGAGTTCAGCGGCCGCGGTGGCTCGGCGGCAGATTCCCTTCGGCCGGCCGATGATCGGCGAGGCGGAGCGCGAAGCGGTGATGCGGGTGCTCTCGGGCAGCACGTTGACGCATGGGCCGCTGGTCCGGCAGTTCGAGTCGGCCTTCGCCCAGTATACCGGGGCGCCTCATGCCGTGGCCGTGTCGAATTGCACCGCGGCGCTGCACCTGGCCCTGCTGGCGCTGGGGCTGAATCACGGCGACGAGGTCATCGTGCCGGCCCAGACGCATGTGGCGACCGCGCACGCGGTCGAATTATGCGGAGGGCGGTGCGTCTTCGTGGACAGCGAGCCGATCACCGGCAACGTCGATCCCGACGCCGTCGAGGCGGCCCTCAACAACCGCACCCGCGGCATCGCCATCGTGCATTATCTCGGCGTGCCCGCGGATGTCCTGCACCTGCGCGAGATGGCCCGCGAGTACAACCTCTTCCTGGTCGAGGACTGCGCCCTGGCGCTCGGCACGCGCATGGCCGGCGTGCACGCGGGCCTGCACGGCGACGTGGGCTGCTTCTCCTTCTACCCGGTCAAGCACATGACGACGGCCGAGGGCGGCATGATCGTCACGCGGCACGCCCGGCTGGCCGAGGAAGTCTCGCGCACGCGGGCCTTCGGCATCGACCGCAACATCGTCTCCCAGCGGCAGCTTCCGGGGATGTACGACGTGCAGCAGCTCGGCTTCAACTACCGCATGAACGAGCTGAGCGCGGCGCTGGGCATCGAGCAGCTCAAGCGCCTGCCGGAGTTTCTGGCCGCCCGGCGGCACAACTTCACCCGCTTGCGCCACGCCCTGGCGGAGATCGAGCACGTCAGCGTGCTGCCGGCCGAGGTGGCTGGCGGCGAGAGCAGCTATTACTGCCTGCAACTGCTGCTCGACGACCTGCTCAGGCCGCGGCGCGACCGCATCATCGAGCAGCTCGCGGCGGCCGGCGTGGGAACGAGCATCTATTACCCGCGGCCGGTGCCCGAGATGGACTATTACCGCAGTCACTATCCCGCGCGGCCGGGGGCGTTTTCGGTGGCGGCGAGGCTGAGTCATCAATCGATCGCCCTGCCGGTGGCGCCGCACGTGAGCGACGAAGATGTCGACTACATGGCGGCGGCGGTGCGGCAGGTCATCAGCAAGGAGCTTGGCTCGTGACGGACATTCGGGAGCGGCGGATCACGCTGATCGGCGGAGCGGGCTTCATCGGGCACCACCTGGCGCTGGAATTGAAGCACCGCGGCGCGAATGTCTCGATCGTCGACAATCTGCTGGTCAACAACCTGCTCAGCTTCGCCTCGGCCGGCAGCGATTCGCACAACCCCGACCTGTATCTGCGGATCATCAACGAGCGGCTGGACCTGCTGCGGCAGGCGGGGGTGCCGCTTTATGTGCTCGACGCGCGCGACTATCACAACCTCTCGCACATCCTCGGCAGGACGCAGCCGCAGGTGATCGTGCACCTGGCCGCGGTCGCCCACGCGAACGTGTCCAACAAGGACCCCTATTCGACCTTCGATCACAGCCTGCGGACGCTGGAGAACGCGCTGGACAACGCCCGCGGCAAGTCGCTGGCCGTCGAGCAGTTCATCTATTTCTCCTCCAGCATGGTCTACGGCAACTTCCGCAGCGAGACCGTCGGCGAGGACGAGCCCTGCGACCCGATCGGCATCTACGGAGCGCTCAAGCGGGCCGGCGAGCAGATGGTCATCGCCTACAACCAGGTCTTCGGCCTGCCCTACACGATCATCCGCCCGTCCGCGCTCTACGGTGAACGCTGCGTGAGCCGCCGCGTGGGGCAGATTTTCATCGAGAGCGCCCTGCGCGACGGCGAGGTGAGCGTGCACGGCGACGGCCAGGAGCGGCTGGACTTCACGCACGTCGCCGACCTGGTCGACGGCGTCATCGCGGCGATGGAGCGGCCGGAGGCGCGCAACGAGATTTTCAACCTGACCTTCGGCCAGGGCCGCTCGCTGGCGGAAATGGCGGAGATTCTCTGCCGGCACTTCCCCGAGGTCGCGGTCCGCTACCTGCCGCGCGATCGACTGATGCCGGTCCGCGGCACACTCAGCATCGACAAGGCGCGGCGGCTGCTCGGCTATGAGCCGAAGTGGCCGCTGGAGAAGGGATTCGCACGCTACATCGACTGGTACCGGTCACTGACACATGAGAATTGCATTCTGGGGAAACGGGCCGCGCGGCGCGAGCTCGCTGCGAGCGCTGCACGCTAGCGGCCACAGCGTCGAGCTGGTGATCGTGCATCCGCAGGCCGCGGAGCCGACGCCGGGATCGATCGCCGAGCTCGCACGGCGCATGGAAGTGCCGCTGCTCGCGCCGGAGCGTCCGGACGAGCCGGGACTCGTACAGCGGCTGCGCGCGGCCGAGGCGGACGTCTTCGTGCTCGCCGGCTACGGCAAGATCCTGCCGGCCGATCTGCTGTGCCTGCCGCGGCGGATGGCGATCAATCAGCACGCCGGCCGCCTGCCCCACTATCGCGGCTCCTCGCCGCTCAACTGGGCCCTGATCAACGGCGACACGAGCGTTCGTCTGACGATCATCGCGCTGGCGGCGGGCGTGGATACAGGCGATGTCCTGCTGGAGCGCGAGTTCCCGATCGGCCCCGCCGATACCATTCGCGACCTGCACGCCATCGCGGCCGAGCAGTTCCCGCAAATGACGCTCGAAGTGCTCGCCCGGCTGGAGGCCGGCACACTGACGCGCCGGCCACAGGAAGACGCCGGAGCCGCCTACTACCCGCTGCGATTCCCCGATGACGGCCTGATCCTCTGGGACCAGTTCACAGCCGGGCAGGTGCACAACCGCATCCGTGCACTGACGACTCCCTGCCCCGGCGCGTTCACGTTCTACCAGGGACGCAAGCTGATGCTGCTGGCGTCGGAGCCCACGCGCGTGCCGCACTACGGCGAGCCCGGCCGCGTCTACCGCGTGACGGCCGGCGGCCTGCTCGTCTGTGCGTCCGACCAGTGCCTGTGGGTGCGGAAGGCGGTCTTCGCGGATGACGGCGAAGACGCGACGGGCGTGGTGCAGCGCTACGCGCGGCTGGCGACGGTGCGCGAGGCGGCGGCGGCGTGGTTCGGCGGAGTCAACGTGCGATGAAGATCGGCAAGGTAGATACGCGGCAGCGCGTGCTCGTGGTCGCGGAGATCGGGAACAACCACGAAGGGGATTTCGAGCGCGCCCGCGGGCTGGTGCGGGCGGCTGCGCGGGCCGGCGCGGATGCGGTCAAGTTCCAGACGCTGCGGGCGGCGGAGCTGGTGCCGCCGGCGGACCGTGTCCGCTTCGAGCGGCTGCGCGGCTTCGAGCTGAGCGGCGAGCAGTTCGCGCAGCTCGCGGCCGAGGCCCGGCGGGCGGGCGTCATGTTCCTCTCGACGCCTTTCGACCTGGAGAGCGTCGAGCTGCTGGACCCGCTCGTACCCGCCTTCAAGATCGCCTCGGGCGACAACGATTTCTATCCGCTGATCGACCGCGTCGCGGCGACGGGCAAGCCGATCCTGATCTCGGCCGGCCTGAGCACGCTGGACGAGATTCGCTACTCCGTGGCCCGCATCCGGCACACCTGGCGTTCGCTCGACCTCGACCCGGGTCTGGCGGTGCTGCACTGCGTCTCCAGCTATCCGACGCCGCCGGAGCAGGCGGGACTACGCTGCATCTCTACGCTCGCGAATGCACTCTGCGTCACGCCGGGATACTCGGACCACACGTTGGGAATCGACGCCTGCGTGCTCGCCGTGGCGGCCAGCGCACGCGTGATCGAGAAGCACTTCACACTCGACAAGAACCATTCGGACTTTCGCGACCATCAACTGTCGGCCGACCTGCCCGAGTTTGCCGAGATGGTGCGGCGGATCCGGGCGGCCGAGCTGATGCTCGGCGACGGCCGGTGCGAGCCCCAGGCGGCCGAGCTGGCGGCCCGCACATCCCTGCGGCGCTTCATCGTGGCCCGCGGCGACCTGCCGGCCGGCCACGTGCTGGGCTGGCGGGACCTCGCCTGGCTGCGCGGCACCGGCGGGCTTCGGCCGGGGCGCGAGCATCTCCTGCTCGGCCGGCCGCTGGCACGGGCCGTCGCGGCCGGAACGCCGATTCGGGTCACGGATGTCGCCGGCGACGAGACGCCGTCGTGCCAGCCGGCCGAGCCGCGCTTCGTCTGTGTGGAGTCCTAGCCGATGTGCGGGATCGCGGGCTACATCGGGCCGACCCGGCCGGCGCCGCAGCGCGTCGCGGCGAGCCTGCGCATGATGCGGCACCGCGGGCCGGACCACCAGGCGGCGGCCGACATACGGATCGGCGCGCAGCAGGTGACGCTGCTGCACAGCCGTCTGAGCATCATCGACCTGGACGCCCGCGCGCATCAGCCCTTGTCGATCGACGGCCGCACGCTGACCTTCAATGGCGAGCTCTACAACTACCGCGAACTGCGGCGCGAGCTCGAAACGCTCGGGCACCGCTTCGTAACGCAGAGCGACAGCGAAGTGCTGCTCCGCGGCTATATCCAGTGGCAGGACGGCTGTTTCGACCGCTTCGAGGGGATGTGGGCCCTGGCGATCGCGGACCCGGCCCGTGGGTGCGTCGTCCTGTCGCGCGACCGCTTCGGCGAAAAGCCGCTGTATCTGCTCGAGCGCGACGGCGGGCTCTACTTCGCCTCGGAGATCAAGTTTCTGCACGCGCTGGCCGGCGAGCAGCAGCCGATCAACCGCCGGCACCTGATGCGCTACCTGGTGAACGGCTACAAGTCCCTCTTCAAGCGGCCGGAGACGTTCTTCGAGGGCGTCCGGCCGCTTCCTCCCGCGACCAACCTTCTCATCGACGGCGCCGCACGAAGCCGCGCGGAAGTCTACTGGCGGCCGCGGTTCGTGCCGGCCGAGATGTCGGCCGAGCAGGCGGCGGATGGCGTTCGCGAGCGGCTCGAGCGAAGCATGGAATTGCGGCTTCGGGCGGATGTGCCGGTAGCCTTCTGCCTGAGCGGCGGCGTGGATTCCGGGGCACTGGCGTCGCTGGCGAGCCGGCGCCTCGGCCGGCCGGTGGCGACCTATTCGATCATCGACCGCGACGCCCGCTACGACGAATCAGCCAACATCGCGGCCACCGTGCGCGACATAGGTTGCCGGCATACGCCGATCGAGATTCCTCGGGCCGGGGCTCTGGAGCGGCTCGCCCGGCTCGTGCGGGATCATGACGGGCCGGTCTGCACGATCTCGTATTACGTCCACTCGATGCTCTCAGAGGCGATCGCGGCCGACGGCTACCGCGTGGCGATCTCGGGCACCGGAGCGGATGAGCTCTTCACCGGCTACTACGACCACTTCAATCTGCATCTTTACGCGCTGCGCGACGCGCGGCAGTGGCCGCAGCTCGTGCAGGCGTGGCAGCGCGGCGCCGGCCGGCACGTCCGCAATCCGTACCTGAGCAACCCGCGGCTCTATCTCGACAATCCCGGATTCCGCGAGCACATCTACCTGCATCGCGAGCAGTTCGCCGCGTTGCTGCACGAGGACTTCGACGAGCCCTTCCAAGAGGCGGCCTGCTGCGACGATCTGCTGCGCAGCCGCATGCTCAACGAGCTGCTGCACGAGACCGTCCCTCCGATCCTGCACGCCGACGATCTGAACAGCATGCGCGTCTCGGTCGAGAATCGCAGCCCCTACCTGGACCGGGCGCTGGTCGAGTTCGCGCTGACGATTCCCAGCGAGCACCTGATCCGCGACGGATTGAGCAAGTGGCCGCTGCGCGCGGCGATGCGCGGCATCCTGAACGACCCGGTGCGGCTGGACGACCGCAAGGTCGGCTTCAATGCCTCCTTCGAGTCGATCCTCGACCCGCGCGACCCACAGGTCCGCGCCTGCCTGATGGACGATTCGCCCGTCTTCGAGCTGGTCGACCGCGGCCGGCTCGAGCCGCTGCTGAATATCAGCCCGCCGCCGAACAGCCTGAGCAAGTTCCTCTTCAACTTCGTGTGCGCCAAGCTCTTCGTCGAGTCGTACGCACGGCAGGAGGTGTATGCGTGACGAGCAGCACCGCAGACCGCGCGGCGGATTATCTTCGCGTCAATCAGGATTTTTACGCGGCCACGTACCGGGCCGGCTACGGCATTCAATACCCCGAATCACACGTCGTCCGCATTCACTCGCAGGTGCTCGCCCGCGACCTGCGATTGATGGAGCGCGTGCCGCGGCTGCTGGATTTCGGCTGCGGCAACGGCACGCACGCCGCGTTCTTCGCCGACCAGGGCTACGAAGTCTGGGGAGTCGACAGTGATCCGACCGCGATCGAGCACTGCCGCCGGCGCTTCCCGGAGCTGGCCGCGCGCTTTTCGGTCAACTCACCGCAGCCTGCGGCGAACCGGGACTTTCCCGGCGCGCCGTTCGACGTGATCTTCGCCAATCAATCGCTCTACTACCTGGGCAACGAGGACCTGCGCGCTACCGTGGAGAGCCTCTGGCGACAGACGCGGCCGGGCGGGTTCCTGATCGCGACGATGATCTCGACGCGGCACTACCTCTGCACCGGCGCCAGGCCGGAGTCTGACGGGCTGCGGCGCGTCCTGGCGCACACGCGCGACGGCACGCGGCCGGTGCTGATGAACTTCATCGACTGCGAGCGCGAACTGGCCGAGCGGCTGCGGCCGTTTCGACCGCAACAGATCGGCATGTACGACTGCCAGATCCGGCCGGATCAGGGCAGCCGGCATCACTACATCTTCATCGGCCGGAGGGACGGAGAGTGATCGCCGCGGAATCGACCGTCGCGCGCCGCCACGGCAAGCCCTTCGACTACGCGCGGCTGGGCAAGACGTTCGCCCAGGGAGCGGACTTCATCCGCTACATGTGCGACCAGGCCCGCCGCGCCGTCGAGTCTGCCCGCTCGCACGGCACGCTCCGCCGCCGCGACGACTGCCCGATCTGCGGCCACCCGGCGCCGCGGCCGCTGTTGAATTACCTTGGCTACGACTATCTCGAATGCTGTGACGAAACCTGCCGGCACGCCTTCGTCGCGGATCTGATCGACGAGGCCACCCGGAGCGAGTTCTTCGCCCGCGACGAAGCCTACAGCGGCCGGAACTACTGCGATCCGCAGCGGACCGAGTTCCGCCTGCGAAATATCGCCGAGCCGAAGCTGCGGCACGTCGAACATTTCATCGAACGCTGCGGCCGCCGCCCGGGCGGCCACTGGCTCGATATCGGCTGCGGCTCAGGCGAAATGCTCGCCGCCCTCGTCCGGACCGGCCGGTGGCAGGCGACCGGACTGGAGCTCTCGCAGCGCGACGCGGAGTTCGGCCGCCGCGAGCTGCGGGTCGACATTCGCAATCAATCGCTGGCGGAGTTCGCCCGCGAAAATCCCGACCGGCTCTTCGACGTCGTGTCGCTTTTCGGCGTGCTGCACTGCGTTGAGCAGCCGCTGGAGCTGCTGCGCGAGGCAGCCACCGCGCTGCGTCCCGGCGGCCTGCTCGTGGCGGAACTGACGAATCGCGACGCCCTGACCGCCGACTGCATCGCCGCCCTGCCGAGCAACCCGAGCCGCGCCAGCTTCAACGGCCTGACGACGCTGCACCAGTTCTCGCAGCAATCCGCCCAGCGCGCCTTAGAAACGTGCGCCGTGAGCCCGGCCGCCGTCTGGTTCTACGGCGCGGATGCCCACGAACTGCTCAATCAGCTCTGCTTCGCGCTGCCGAACATTGCCGAAACGCGTCTCGCGCAGCGGCTCGGCGAGCTGGCCGGCGAACTCCAGGCCGCCCTCGACCGGCGCGAGTGGAGCTCCAACATGCTCTGGATCGCCCGCAAGCCCGAGACCGAATCGATCGGAGGCCGCCCGTGACGACGGCCACGGCCACGATTCGCTACTGCACGCGCTGCGTCCTGCCCGACACGCGGCCGGGCCTGACGATCGGTGACGATGGCGTCTGCTCGGCCTGCCGCGCGCACGGCCGGCGGCGCGAAATCGACTGGCCCGCCCGGCGGCGCCGGTTGGAGCAGCTCTTCGCCGAGGTCCGCGGCCGCAGCGAAGGCTTCGACTGCGTCATCCCCGTCAGCGGTGGCAAGGACAGCACCTGGCAGGTCGCGACCTGCCTGGAGCACGGCTTGCGCATTCTGGCCGTCACCTGGCGCACGCCGGGCCGCACGCCGCTGGGCCAGCAGAACCTCGACAACCTCGTCTCGCTCGGCGTCGACCACATCGACTGGACGATCAACCCGGACGTCGAGCGGCGCTTCACGCTGGCCACGCTCGAAAGGACCGGCAGCACCGCGGTGCCGATGCACATGGCCGTCTACAGCATTCCGCTGCGCGTCGCGCTGCGATTCGACATCCCGCTCGTGATCTGGGGCGAGAATCCGCGGCAGGAATACATGGGCCGCGACGAATCCGACGAAGCGACGCTCGACCCGGAGTACGGCAAGCGGCATGGCATCTTCCAGGGCTCCATGCCGCAGGATTGGATCGGTCCGGACCTGTCACGCAAGGACCTTGAGCCCTATTTCCCGCCGAGCCGCGAACGGTTCGCCGCATCCGGCCTGCGCTCGATCTTCCTGGGCGACTTTCTCCCCTGGGACCCCGAGACGAGCCTGCGCGAGGCGACCCGCCGCGGCTTTCGCGCCCGGGCCGAAGGCCCGCGCCTGGGCTACTACGACTACGCCGACATCGACTGCGACTTCATCAGCGTGCACCACTGGTTCAAGTGGCTCAAGTTCGGCTTCACGCGGCTGTGGGACAATCTGGCGCTGGAAATCCGCAACGGGCGGCTGTCGCGCGGCGAGGCGATCGAGATCATCGCCCGCCGCGGCGACCAGCGGCCGGACGACGATATCCGCCGCTTGTGCGAATTCCTGCGGATCAGCGAAGACCGCTTTTGCCAGATCGAGCAGCGCTTCCGCAATCCGCACATCTGGACCCGCCGCGATGATCGCTGGGTGATCGACGGATTCCTGATCGAGCGCTGGGAGTGGCGATGACCTTCGAGCCGAACAACCCGCCCCGCCGCTTCCGCGTCGGCGCCGCCGGCGCGATCGAGATCGCCGATTGCGGCCGTGTTCACCTGGCGCCCGACGAGCAGGTCACCTTCGTCACACCCGGCGGCAAGCAGCACGACTTCGCCGCCAAGAGCTGGGGCTTCTACGCCACGCCGTCGCTCAACGGGCGGCTGGCCGGTTTCGGTTTCAAGACGGCGCTCGTCCGCAACGCGGAGGGCCGCCTCTACGTGATGGTTGTCGACACGGACAGGATGGCCGAATTCGATGAGTACCTGCGCGCCGAGCGCCAGCACGTCGTCGAGTGGCTCGACGAGCGCCGCTGACGCGGGCGAAACGATCGTTGCACGGCTCTTGCGGCTAGCCGAACGGCCGGAGCGGGCGGACTTTCTGCACCTGCTTCACGACGGCCGCCCGCCGCGGCGGATCGGCTACCGCGAGCTGCTCTGGCGCGCGGCCGACTGGGCCGACGAGCTGCGCGAGCGCGGGCTGCGCCGCGGCGACCCCGCCGTCCTCCTCCTGCCGCACGGCGAGCCGCTCTATGCCGCGTTCGTGGGCGCGCTGCTCGGGGAATTCGTGCCGACGATCTGTGCTCCGCCGTCGCCCAAGGTCTCCGCCGAGGACTACGCGGGCGTGGTCGCGGGCATCATCGAGAATGCCCGGCCGCGGGCCCTCATCACGTCGCATGCCCTGACGGCCCGGCTGAGCCCGCGCCTGGCACGACGCGGACTCGTGGAGGTCTATGCGGAGTCCGTCGCGCGGGCCGGTGATGGTGGTGGCACGGGTGACTGGCAAGCCGGCCATGCAACCGACCGGCTTCGCCGCCGCCTGGGCGACGCCGCGCTCTTTCGCCCGGACCAAACCGCGTTTCTCCAGTACTCCTCCGGCACGACCGGCGCCAAGAAAGGCGTGGCCATCTCGCACCGCGCGCTGCTGTGGCAGATCGACGTCTACGCCGCGGCGATCGACCTGCGCGACGACGACACGATCGCAAGCTGGTTGCCCCTCTATCACGACATGGGACTGATCGCCTGCCTGATGCTGCCGCTGCTGACACGCACGCGACTCGTGGCGATGTGCCCCTTCGAATGGGTGCGCCGGCCGCGAATGTGGTTCGAGGCCGTCACGCAACATCGGGCGACGCTCTGCTGGCTGCCGAACTTCGCCTATAACTTCCTGGCCGCGCAGATCCGCCCGGGCGACGAACGCTCCTTCGACCTCTCCTCCCTGCGCGGCGTGGTCAACTGCTCGGAGCCCATCCTCGCCGCCAGCCACGAAAAACTGCTGGCCGCGGCCGGACCGCTCGGCTTGCGGCCCGAAGCGCTGGCCGCCTCCTACGCGATGGCGGAGAACACGTTCGCGGTCACATCCGGCGGGTTCGGCCGGCCGCTGGTCGAGGATGTCATCGACCCCGCCGCGTTTCGCCGCAGCCGCATCGCACACCCGGCCACGCGGGGAGATGCAGGCGCGCTGCGGCTGGCCAGCTCCGGCCGGCCGCTGCCGCAGACTCTGGTGCGCATCGTCGACGAGGCCGGCCGCGAGCTGCCGCAGCGGCATGTCGGCCAGATCGTCATCCAGAGCCCGTGCCTGCTGAGCGGTTACCATCGCAACGCGGCCGAGACGGCGGCGGCCCTGCGCGACGGCTGGTACTTCACGGGCGATCTCGGATATCTCGCGGATGGCGAGCTCTACGTGACCGGCCGGGCCCGCGACCTGATCATCATCCGCGGGCACAACATTTATCCGCAGGATGTCGAGGCGGTTGCGATGAGCGTCCCCGGCGTGATTGCCGGACGCTGCGTCGCGTTCGGTGTCGACGACACATCCGGCGGCACGCAGCAGCTCGTCATCATCGCCGAGACTCACGAGCAGGGCGCCGCGCCGCGAGCCGCCCTGCGCGAGGCGATCCGCGAGCGGGTCACGCACGCGCTCGAGGTCGCGCCGGCCGACGTGGTCATCGTGGATCATATGTGGCTGCGCAAGAGCACTTCCGGCAAGCCCTCGCGCGCCATCAACCGCGAGCGCTACCTGGCGGATCGCGGCGGGCATCCCTGCGAGTCGGCGACATTGCCGCAGAGATTTGCGCCGGCCGCGACGCCATCGATCCTTCAGACGCCCACGCACGCGGCCGTCGCAGCGAACATCGACTTGCCGTCCGTCGCGGCCTGCGTGCGACGCGTGCTTTCCGCGGCCCGGCCGGAGCGGAACGGCGAACTGAAGCCCGATGAGCCGCTGATCTCCTCCGGCCTGATCGACTCGCTGAACCTCGTCACGCTCATCGAAACCCTCGAGCGCGACTTTCAGGTGCACATTCCCGCGGCCGAGCTGGCCGACCCGGCCGCGCTGGACACCGTGCAATCCATCGCCTCGCTCCTGCGCCGCTGCGGCCCGGCTGCGCAGCGTATCGCCAGCGGAGCGCTCGAGACGGCCGGGCCCGCTGCGCCGGCGGCAGTCGAAATGTTCTCCGGCCGGCGCGTCGTGCTGCGCCGCAGCACCGGCTTCTGGACCGCCCTCTATCGGCTCATCTTCCGCTGGCACGGCGTTCGCGTCGGCCGCGGGCTGCGCGTCTGCGGTCCGCTGATCCTCCGCTTCGACGGCGACGCGCGCAACATCGAAATCGGCGACAACGTCACGCTCATGCCCTGGGTCGACCTGAAAGTCCGCGAGCGCGGCCGCATCATCCTCCACGATGGCGTCGTGCTCGACACGATGGCCCGGCTCGTCGCGGCCAACGACGCCCGCATCGAGGTCGGCCAGCACGCGCAGGTCGCCATGGGCACGATCATCAATGCCGGCGCGGACGTGCTCATCGGCGCCCGCACGGCCATCGCCGGCTTCTGCACCATCGTCGCGTCGGAACACCGTTACCGGCAGCGCACGCCCGTCATGCAGCAGGGCTACGTGCACGAGCCGGTCTCGATCGGGCAGGATGTGTGGCTGGCCGCCAATGTGTTCGTCGGCCGCGGCAGTCGCATCGGCGACGGCGCCGTCATCGGCGCGAAAAGCGCCGTCCGCGGGACCATCCCCCCCTATTCGATCGTGACGGGAAACCCCGGCCGCGTCGTCGGCTTCCGCAGCTAGCGTCTCGCGGCCCCGCCGCTGCTACTGAAACCGCTCCAGCAGCTTCTTGCACAGCCGCACGCCGCCGATCTCGTCCGGATTCGGCCCCTCGTACTCGATGCCGACGAAGCCGCTGTACCCTGCATCGAGCACGATCTTCATCATGCGGGCGTAATCGATGTTCCGCTCATTGCCCTCCTCGTCGAATTCGTGGCACTTGGCGCTGACGGCCTTCGCCGCCGGCATCATCTTCCGCACCGCCTCGTAGCGGTCGACCTGCGGCGGAAAATTGCCGAAATCCGGCAGCGTGCCGAAGCGCGGGTCGCCCACCTTGCGGATCACCTCCATCAGCGAATCGGCGTCGGACGAAAGCCCGCCGTGGTTCTCGATGATGATGTTGAGCCCGTCCGGCCGGGCGTATTCCACGAGCGCCGCGAAGCTCTCGGCGCAGCGCTCGATCGCCGCCTTGTCGCCCGGCTCCGCGTGGCCGCTGTTGCAGCGGATCGAGTGGCAGCCCAGCACCGCCGCAACATCGACCCACTTGCGGTGATTGCGGACGGCCTGCGCCCGCACGGCCTTGTCCGCGTGCGCCATGTCCCCCTCGCCGTCGCACATGATCAGCAGAATCTTCACGCCGCTGTCGGCCGCCCGCTTGGAAAGGTCCTTGCAGTAGCTGTACTGCGGGCTGGGAAAGAACGTATTGACCAGCTCCAGACCGCCGAGATCGAGCTGCTTTCGGCATAGCTCCGGCATCTCGATCTGCTTCAGCTCACCGGAATAGAACATCCGGTGCACCGACCACGCGGCCAGCGAGATATCGAACTTCTTCGCGCCGGCCGACGCAGCGGCCGCCACGGCCGGCTGCGCGCCAAGCGCGCACCAGACGGCCGCACCGCCCGCTGCCGCCATTCCCTGCTTGAGAAACGCTCGCCGAGAGAGATCGTGCCCTGACATCGGATTCTCCAACGCGCTGTCGCAGCCCGCGGCAGCACCGCCCGCATCATACGCGCCGCGGCCGCCGCGCACAGCCGCGCCATGCGAAACGGCCGGCGCCTGCGGACGCGCGCGTCCGCCGGCCCGGCCGTCCCGTCAGGGGGCACATCTCAGAGAAGCCGCCGCAGCGCGGTCAGCCCTTGATCTTCTTTCCGTCCTTGAAGCTCGTCTTGTCCTTCTCGCACGTGCCGTCGGTCACCATCGCGACCGCACAGCCCTCGCACTTCTCCGTGGCCTTGATGGCCGTCTCCAGGATCTTCATCGCCTCGCCGGCATGCGTGAACTGCTCGCGGTCGGAATAGGCGCAACACCCGACCATGCCGACGCGACAGACCTCGCACCAACCCTGGCCCTTGGCGTTCTTCTTACAGCCCTCGCAGGTGATCTTCTCGAGGTCCTTGTGCGAGCCGAGTGCGAGGTGATAGGCGACGGGCGAGTGGAACATCAGGTTGCGGGCAAAGGAAACGTGGCACGCCTCGCAGGTGCCGTTCTCCTTCATGGCCGTCTTGCAGGTGGCGCACTCGATGGTCGCCGGCGTCTTCTCGCCGCGCAAGGCCTTGTGAAGCGCCTCGGACTTGATCGTCACGCCGTTGACGTAGCCGACGTTGCACTTCGTACACCAGCCGTTATCCGGCTTTACCTTGTCGCAGCAGGGACCCTCCGCCCAGGCGGATGCAGCGAAGCTCGCGGCCACGACACACGCCAGCCAATTCGCAGCTCTTCTCATCGCGCTCTCCTTTTTTCCGATGACTCTTAGGCACAACGGAGCCAGAACGGCTCGCCGAACACACCGCAGGAATGACACACCCTTAATAGAGCCTACGCAGGAAGCCCGAAAGTGCAATAACCGCGCGGCCCGCAGCGACCCTCACAGAGACGTTGGCTGCTCGCACAACTTATGTCGAGATAAATACTTGTGCACCGGAAGCGCGCACGGACAGCGGCCGATTCAGAAGCGCTGGTTTCATCGGCCACACATGGCCCAGCTCGCTCGTCGTAACGATCGGCATGCCCCCGACACGCGGGATGTGATACCGCAGCAGCTCGAGCACGGCCCCAACCTGGTCGCCTTCGTCGCGGTGGTGAAAGTCGCCCACCAGAATCCCGCCCAGCCGGTCGAACCAACCGGCATGCTTGAATGTCGCCAGATGCCGATCGATCCGATACGCCGCCTCGTTCACGTCCTCGATCAGCAGCCAGCGCCCATCCGGACGAACGCGCCGGCCGATCGGACCTGCCACGAGCGCGGCCATCACGCTCAGACACCCGCCGATGAGCCGGACGCGCCCCTCCCTGAGCCGCCCGCTGCGCAGCGCGCCGCGGATCGGCTCATCCGGCAGCCGATTGAACCCCGGCAGCCCGATGCGGCCGGGCAGCTCGCTCCAGAAACGTCCGAACGCCGCCCGGGCGGCCGACGGCGGCGAGATCTTCCAGGCCAGATAGTTCGGGCAGAGCCAATAGACGCCGCGGCCAGCCCGATAACCGGCGACCGCGTTCACCAGCCCCGTCAGCTCGCTGAATCCCAGAACGGTCAGCGGTGTGCGGCGCGTCGCGAGCACGGAAAAGTCGATCTGCGGCAGAATCCGCGAGAACCACCCGCCGCCGTTGCTGGCGACGATCGCAGCCGTACGCGGGTCGCTCAGCGCCGCCTGAAGATCGCGAACGCGCCCCGCGTCGTCGCGCCGCCCGCCGCGGGCCGGTTCTTCGACCGCTCGCAGCAGCGGCCGGCTGAAGGTAAGCCTCAGCGGCCGGGGAAGATGATCGCGGATGAAGTCGACGTACTCGTCGACGCCGTCGAAGCCGAAGCGGCCGATATCGGGCCCGGCCGGGTTGGCGGCCGAGAGCAGATGCACGCGGTCCGGCCGCGATTCCTGGAGGGGCGGGCGACTTCGCCCGGCTCTTCTCGAAGGCGAATTCGCTCGGTCTGGCTGCAAAGTGGCGCTCTCCGGCCGGCCGGCTTGGTGCGGCCGGCGAGTGCGAAAGTATAATCACGCTGATGCTGAGAATCGGCCCGATCGAGCTCGACTTTCCGGTCGTTCAGGCGGCCCTGTCCGGCTACAGCGACGCGCCCATGCGGCGGATCGCTCGCCGGCTGGGGGCGCCCTATGCCCTGCACGAAGTCGTGCTCGACAAGCTCGTGATCGAGCCCGGCCGCAAGCGCAACCGGATGTTCGGCCTGACGGCGGACGACCATCCGGTCGGCGGCCAGCTCATGGGCGCGGAGCCGGAGCGGTTCGCCGAAGCCGCGGCGATCCTGGCCGAAAACGGCTTCGACGTGATCGACATCAATTTCGGCTGCCCCGTCAAGAAGGTGCTCGGCCGCTGCCGGGGCGGGTTTCTGCTGAGCGAGCCGCAGACCGCGATCGACATAATTCGGGCAGTGCGTCGCAGCGTGCCGCGGCAGGTTCCAGTGACGCTCAAAATGCGGCGCGGCCTGGACGACTCGGCCGACAGCGAGCGGAACTTCTTCCGCATCTTCGACGCGGCCTTTTCGGAAGGCTTGGCGGCGGTGACCGTCCACGGACGGACCGTGCAGCAGCGCTACGTCGGCCCGAGCAACTGGGACTTCCTCGCACGCGTGAAGCGGTACGCGGGTGACCGCGTCGTGCTGGGCAGCGGCGATCTTTTCACGCCGCAGGACGTCGTGCGGATGCTCGAGCATACGGGCGTAGACGGCGTGACCGTCGCCCGCGGCTGCATCGGCAACCCGTGGATTTTCCGCGAGTGCCGCGCCCTGCTGGCCGGCCGGCGCCTGCCCGATCCGCCCGGCGTCGTCGAACAGGGCCGCATCATCCGCCAGCACTTTGAGCTGGCCGTCGAGGTCTACGGCGAGCGGCTCGCGCCGCGCATCCTGCGAAAGTTCGGCATCAAGTACAGCGAGCTGCACCCCTGTTCGCGTGAAGTGCGCGACGCCTTCATCCGCAGCCGCGACGGGGAGGAGTGGCTGGCGGTGCTCGATGAGTGGTACTCGCCGTCGCGCGACTGGCCGCCGGCGCTGCGGAAAACCGGCCCGGGAGAGCTCGTTGCAGCCGGGGCGGCGCTCTGATCCGCGGCCCGCGGGCGGTTCGGGCCGCCCGCCGCGCGGCCGAACTACCCTTCTGAGATCCTATGGCGCTCGATTCAATTCGCCGGCTGCGTCTCCGTCGGCACTGCGCTGATGACCTCGTACACATCGCCGTGCCGCTCGAAGACAAAGCCGGGCAGCGAGACCTCCGGCCGGTCGCGGTCGCGCGGGACGAGGATGACCTGCCGGCCGGCGGCGAGCAGTTGCCGCGCGCGGGCCGCGTCGAGGTCAACAGCCTGCGGGTTGGTCGCGCTCTCCATGCGGCGGATCTCGATATCCGGCGACGCCCGGCGCACGTGTTGATGATAGCGCAGGGCGTACTCGACCATGTTGTCCGCCACGAGGATGACCGCATCCTCCCCGCCGGCGGCGAACGTCTGGCGGCAGAGCCGCTCGCCGTGACCGGAGTCGCCCCACGGCAGCAGGAAGGCACGATAGCCGTCGCGGCAAGGCTTGTTGCCGACCATGCCCGCGAACCAGCCGAGCGATGAAAACGTCGCACAGGCCGCAACGTAGACAGCCGGCGTCCAGAGGGCCGTGATCGCGGCAGTTGTGGCCAGTGTGCGGCGCCATGCGACGCTCGCACGCGTCATCAACGACGCCAGACCGCCGCCGGCCAGGACGACCATCGCGGCGTAGGCCGTGAAGAAGTACGTGTACTGATCCACGATCGGGTAGCGCAGCGAGAAGGCCAGGTAGATCGCGAATTCGGCGACAAGAATCCAGCACATTGCGGCCGGCTGGAGCGTGCGCCGGGCGACGCAGTAGACCGCCAGCGGAATCGTCAGGCCGGGGAAGTTGTAGAGGATGAAGCCCAGCGATAGCGCCAGCATGCGCGGATTCACGCGCGTATTGAGCACGCTGTCCTGGAAGTGTCCGAAGAGAGCAGAGTGGACCGTGCCGGCCACATCGCCGCTGTCGGCGATCCGCAGCGCCACCAGGCCGCTGTACGGCAGCGTGCCGATCATCCAGGCGACCGCGCACGCGGCGATCATCATCGCACTGACCCGACGGCGTCGAACGAGCCACACGAGCAGCACCAGATTGACCGGCAGCGTCAGCCCCGCCAACAGGTGATTGGCCACACCCACGCCGCTCGCACCGGCCGCGGCCAGCAGCCACCCCGCCCCGCCGCCGCGCAGGAACGCCGCCAGACAGAGCCACTCGCTCGTCAGCAGCAGCGCGACGAGCGTGTAGGACTCGGTCACCGTCGCGTGCTGCCAGAACGTGTGCGAAAGCATGAACGCCGCGGCAGAGATCAATGCCGCCGCCGTTTGACGCGTCAACAGCCAGACAAGCAGCCCGAGATTCGCAACCGCGGCCGCGCCGGCCACCGAGCTGACGAGCGTGATGGCGAAGACGGGCTCGAGCGGGAGCGCAAACATCGCCGCCCGGGCCAGCCAGTAGTGAACCGGGTGGACCAGGGCCAGACCCAGCGGGTGATCGATCTGCCCCGTCACGATCCGCCACTGATGCCAGCCGGGGTCCTGCCATTGCGGGCCGCGGTCGGCCGTGGAGACATAGAGTGCGGCGGCAACGAAAAAGAGTCCGAACCAGATGCTGGGGCCCGGGCTGGTGCGCGGGGGCGATTCGATCGGTTCGGCGGCGGTCATGGCGATGCCGCCGGGGAAACGGACTCAGCGGAAGTCACAATCCGCGCCGACTGCCGAGCTGAGGCGCTCAGCGATAGCCGCCACGCGGCCTGGCCGGCGACAACCGACCACTGCTCTGCGTCCGCATCGACCTGCTCAACCCGCGGCGGGGAAAGCGGCGCCGGACCGAGCGCCGTCACGACCCGCAGCGGCAGCTCGCCCGAAACCGCCATCTCGACCACCGGAATCGGCACCCGCTCCGCAAAATAGAGCGAGCGGAATCCCTGCACGCGGCCGGCCTGCTCGAGGCCGCGGACGCAGTGGACCTGTCGCAGCGGCGCCGGCCGGGCGCTGCTCGCGAGGGCGAATTCACCCGCGGGCGTCTTGAGAATGCAACTGGCCCGCTCGGCGTCGAGCGAGAGCGGGGCGTCCATGAAGTGCCAGCGGACCGTCGCCGCGTGGGCGCCCTGTCCGAGCAGATCGTCGACCACGACCCACAGGTCGCCGGCCAGTCGCAGCACGGCCCGGCGGTGCAGCACGCGCCACGGCGCACGGTCATAGGCGAAGCTGTCCCCCTCGAAATACAGCGGCTGGCCGTCGTCCGCCTCGAAGTGCCGCCGCTCAGCCCGCGGCCAGGGCAACCACAGGAAGCGCGAGACGCACACAAGCGGATCGACGCCGTCCAGCTCGATCGTGTTGTGGGCGGCGGTGGACTTGAAGTAATGCTCGACGGCCGGGTTGCGCGGCGTGTAGTAGCGGAACGTGCCGCAATCGACCAGCACATTCTGCCCGCGCCACCACAAGTCCAGATGAAGCTGGTCGCACTGCGCGATCCGGTCACGATACGTATGACAGCGCAGCATGGCCCAGCTCTCGCCGCGGCGCAGCGTGTAGTATCCGCCGTCATCGAACGCGCGCGACGCCTGCGGCCGCGGCAGCTCGATCGTGCTCCCCAGCGCCTCCGGCCCGAACAGCCACAGCAGCGACTCGTCCCACGCCCCCGGCCCGAGCAGGCGGCGGCGATGCACAAGGTAGTGCGCTGCCTGCACGGCCGGACGATAGTCAGCGAAGTCGCACTCGCACAGCGGCAGCACCCACGCGCCGTCGTTGTGCCCGTAGTTGGGCGCGCGGCCGCTGGCCGGCTCGAGCATCTGATAGAGAAACTCCGCCGCCCGGCCGATGCGGTCGTACACGTCGCGCGGCAGCGGCGCGCCCTGCACCTCCGCCAGCCGCAGCCCCAGCGTCGCATCATCGAGCAGCACGCGGTGATAGTTCGTCGATTGCTGCACATAGCTGCCGTCGTCGTAGACCTGCTCGCGGATGCCGCGCACGAGCACCTCGCGCCCCACGCGGTTCCACTCGGCCGCCTCGCGAAACTCCGGAAAGAGCGTCGCGATGATCATCAGCCCCACGGCCTCCGACAGCGAGTGGTTGTTCTTCTGCGAGACGGCGTAGCGGATGTGGTGATAGACACGGTAGCCGGTGGCCCACGCCAGCCGCGCGAACTTCTGCCAGCGCTGCGGCGTCATGCTCGCGTCGCGGGCCAGGCTCCAGACAGCCAGCCCGACCGCGACGATGCGAACCGAGCTCTCCTGCCCGCACTTCCACTGAAACCCCATGTAGGGCGGACACGCATTCATCCACGAGTCGAGCCAGTGCCACAGCAGCGCGCCCGCGTCGACATCGATCCCGTGAGGCCGGGCCCGCGCCAGATCAACCGCCCACGCGGCCCGCGACGGCTCCCACATGACACGCATGTCGCCCGTCTGGGGCAGATAGTCGGGAATGGCGTACCACGGCAGGTCGTTCCGGCAGCGCCCGCCCTCGAAGGGCTCGGCGTTCCAGTCGACCGGCTCGGGCGAGGGCTGACGGAAGAAGTACACGCACCGGTCCCGCGCCAGCAGCGAGAGCCGCTCCTCAAGCGGCGGCGTGCGCTCGGCCGCGGCGCCGCGAATCGCAGGCGGCACGGCCGGCGGCCGGCCCAGCGGAAACAGGAACCGCAGGTTCTGCGAGCGCTTGAACGCGGCATAGTCCTCGACGTCCGCCGGCGTGCCGCGCGTCACGATGTCGCCGAGCGCGATCTGCGTCCACGGCCGCGGCCGGAAGACACGCCGCGTGTGCCCTGTCAGCTTGCCGGCATAGACGCCGGCCCTCAGCCAGACGATTCTGGGACCGAGGAAGCGCAGGATGTAGTACGCCTTCGCAGCGCGCGTCAGACGCGGCGGCGGTGCGCCTCCGGCAGACTCTACCGCTTGGCCGTCGCGCATGTCGCCTCGCCCGCCTCGTCGCTCCGCAAACCACTCGGCAGCCACCCGGCCGCAATCCGCCGCTCGAGCACCTCGAGCAGCGGCTCGGCCATCACGAAGTACTGCCGCCCGGCCGCCGGTTCCTGCGACTGGGGCACGAGCCGCCCCGCCGCCAGCTCGTCGACCGCCTCGAGCAGCGCCTCGACGCTTACGCGCGTGCTCTCACCCCGGCCACGCGGGATCTCGCGCCACGCGTCGACCGGCACCGGACGCGAAAGCAATATCGGCCCCGTATCGATGCCGGCGTCCATCCGCAGCACCGTAACCGCCGGTGCGACGCCGTGCCACAACGCCCATTCACCCGCATTCATCCCGCGAAAGCGCGGCAACGGCCCGCCGTGGGCATTCAGGACCCCGTGCGGAGCGACGTCCAGGAACTCCTGCCGCACGATCCCGCCGCCGGCGTAGACGATCACATCCGGCCGGGCGGCACGAAGGACCTCGATCGCGGCCGGGCTGTTGAGCGATGCGACGCCGACCCGCCGGACGTTCAGCATCCGGCACGCCTGCGAGACGCGGCGGGCGACAATTCCGTGCCGCTCCAGGTACTCCAGCATCGGGGCGACTTCGCCGCCGGCCGGGCCGGACGCCCGCCCGCCGGTCAGCCATTTCGCACGAAGCTTGGCGGCGAAGCGGCGCGGACCGAGCTGGCGGAGATAGAACCGCAGCCGGCTGATATTCCACTCGCGCACGCTCAGACAACAGACCAGCTCATGCCCGCGGGCGGCGAGCTGATGCAGCAGCGCCACGGCGTGCAGGCTGCGATCGTAGCCGCTCGTCAACGCGACGCGCACGGGCCGGCCTCCAACGCGCGGCCGAGGCGGATATCCACCTCCATCGCCGCGTCCAGCAGAAACTTCGCTGCCCAGTTCGGATAGCGCATGGTGACATACCGGCCCCAGAGCGGACTCGACCCCCCTACCGCCCCGCGCAGATTCGGATCCAGGCTGCGGACGCGCTGCCGCCGCAGCACGTACTCCACCACCTTGACCGCCGCACTCAGATAGCGATCATCACTCAGCGCATCGCCGATCCGCATCCATACCAGCGCCATCTGGCAGTTGCCCGTCAGACACGTGTACCAGTGCACTCCGCGCAGCGATTCGTCATACGCCCCGGCCAGCCGCCCGCGCAGCTCCATCCGCCGCAGCAGCGCCTCGGCCGCCTTGCGTGCGACGTCGAACAGCGGCCGCCCCTCGTCTCCCAGCAGCCGCGCGCTCTCGACAAAGCCGCGGATCGTGTACGCGATCGTATGCGTAAACGCGGGCACTTTCGCTGCAAAACCCCAATCGCGCACGGCTCCGTTGGGCTGCTGCCAGCCGGCGATGGTCGCGAGCACCCGCGTCGCCGCCCGCCGCACATCGAGGTCCCCCGTCCGTACGCTGACTTCCAGCATCGGCCACGCAACACGCGTGTAGTACGCGGGACTGAAACCCGCGCGATAGGCAAAGCTCGTCCAGACGCCGGCCTGCGAATCGACAGTGCGCGTCAGCCAATGTGCGGCCCGAAGCGCGACATCGAGATAACTCGATCGGTGCGTCTGGTCATACGCGGCGATAAGGCCGATCAGCATCTGCCCCGTGTTGAAGATCGACTTGCCGAAGCGGCGCCAGTTCTCAATGTTGCCGCCGGGCAATGCGCCATCGTCAAACTGGAGACCGCAGATCCAATCGGCCTGCCGGATGGCCAGCTCGACCAGTTCCGGCCGATTCGCGTAGACCGAGTAATCCAGCAGTGTGGGGATGATGTAGCCGGTCGTCTCCGGATAAGCCGGCGCCCACCCGCGCCTCGGCCGGAACCAGCGCGAATAATACACCGCCGACCCCTGCCCGCCGCAGGCCTCGATCGAGCGCACGAGCCATTCCGCCGCGAGGCCGGCCCGCCGCCGAAGCAGCCGCTGAAACGGCGTCGGCTCGCTGCGGGTCGGGATGCGCGGCGGATCGCTCGTGCGGCCTTCGGGCATGGCGATCAACCTCCTCCGCCTGGAGCCGCAGCGCCCTCGTCCGCTTCGTCGAGGCGGATCACGACTCCCTCGCGCGCCGCCCGAACCGCCGCGAAACTCGCCCGCGTCACCAGGGCAAGCTCCTCGAACGCAATCAGCGGCGGCCCGCCTTGCTTGACACGTTCGAGGAAGAGCGAGACCTCGGCCCGGTGTCCCTTATCCTGCCGCATCGACATGCGCGGCGCCCCGCGCCAGTCATACGCCACCAGCCGCCGCCAGTTGTCGATCACGGCCACACGCCCCTCGCTGAAGACCTCGATCCGCTCCTTGGGGAACGACTTCGGCCCATTGGCCCAGTAATGCACCGTGCCAACCGAGCCGTCGGCGAAGCTCAGCGTGATCGACATCTTGTCGTCACGCACACCGCCGAACTGCGGGCCGAACATCGCCGCCTGCACCGTGACGATGGGCCGCCCGACCAGGTACATGAGCAGGTCGATGAAGTGGCAGCCCTCGCCGATGATCCGCCCGCCGCCGACCTGCGGGTCTTGCGTCCAGTGCGTCGACGGAATGTCGCCGGCGTTCACCAGCGCCGAAATCGTGATCGGCTGCGATCGCGCGGCCAGAAGCTGCCGCAGCTTGGCCGCGTGCGGGGCGAAGCGGCGGTTGAAGCCGACCATGAGCTGCAAGTCCGGCCGCTCGCGACAGGCCGCCTCCACCAGCCGCAGACCCTCCTCGTCGATCGCCAGCGGCTTTTCGACGAAGACATGCTTGCCGGCCCGCAGCGCCTCGGCCGCCATCCGCGGATGCGAATCGTGCCGCGTCGTGATGAAGACCGCGTTGATTTCCGGTCGGGCCAGCATGTCGCGATAGTCGGTCGTAGCCTCGAGCGCGTCGAACTTGCGGGCCGCGTGAAAACTCGACACCCCGCCGGCGCTGGCGACCGAGTGCAGCGAGCCCTGGGCCGCCTTGATCGCCGGCAGCAGCACCAGCTTGGTGAAGTTGCCCGAACCGATCACGCCCACCACCGGATGCGCCGGCGCGCTGCTCCGCGGCTCGCTTCGCAGCCGCGTGATGCGGGCGATCGGCGGCGACTGATCGGGATACGTCAGCACGACGCCGAGCACGCTGCTGTCCTTGACCACCAGGTCGTAGGCTTCGGCGGCGGACGCGTGCGGAATCTCGCGCGAGATCAGCGGCCGCACGTCGACCATCCCCTGCGACATCGCGTCCAGCATCGCCTCGAAGTTCCGCGCCACAGTCCAGCGTACGTACGGCAGCGGATAGTCGCGGGCCTGTTCCTCGTAGACGCTGTCGTACCGGCCGGGGCCGTACGAGCACGACACCTGGAACGACAGCTCCTTCTCGTAGAAATCGCTGCGGCGCAGATTCAGCCCGACGACCCCCACCAGCACGATCCGCCCGCGCTTGCGGCACATCTGCGCCGCCTGGTGCACGATCTCGTCCGTCTTTGCCGAGGCGGTGATGATCACGCCGTCGACGCCCCGGCCGCGGCTGAAGCTCTCCACGGCGGCCACCGGATCGGCCCCCTGCCCCACGCAGATCGCCTCGCAACCGAAGGTGCGGGCCAGCGCGCAGCGGGCCTCATTCACATCCGTCCCCAGCACGCGGCAGCCATGCGTCCGCAATAGCTGGACTGCGACAATCCCGAGCAACCCGAGACCGACCACCACGAACGACTCGCCCAGCGTCGGCTGCGCCAACCGCACACCGTGCAGCGCGATTGAACCAAGCACCGTGAAGCTCGCCGACGCGTCGTCCACGTTATCCGGAACCCGGGCCGCAAGCGTCGCCGGCACGCAGACCATCTCCGCGTGCGCCCCGTTCGACGCAACGCGGTCACCTGCGGCGAAGCCCTCGACGTCGCGCCCGACCTCGACCACCCGCCCGACGTTGCAGTACCCCAGCGGCAGCGGCTCATCCAGCCGGCTGAACACCGCCTCCAGCGTCGGCAGCAAGCCGTCGCTGCGGATCTTGGCCAGCACCTGCTTGACCTTCTCCGGCTGCGAGCGGGCCTTGGCGATCAGCCCCGCACGACCGAACTCGACCAGCATCCGCTCCGTCCCCGCCGAGATCAGCGTCGCCCCGCTCTGGACGAGCAGGTGCCCCGGCCGTACGCCCGGACACGGCACGTCCGCGACCTCGATCCGCCCGTCTCGCAGATGCTGAAGAACCTGTCTCAAGCCTCATCGCTCCCGTGCTTGCCTCGCGCCGCGCGCCGCAGCGCCGCCTTGCTGACTCACTGCTTCGCCGCCGCCTGGTACATCTCCTCGAGCGTCAACATCAGTTCGCACGAGCGCTGCGTGCTCTCGAGCGAATCCCCGGCCTGGCCGGACATGATCTTCGTCGAAATGGTCGAATACATCTTGCCGAACGTATCCAGCTTGTTGAAGCGCGTCCGCCGAATAATGCGGAAGCGCTCCTCGCTCATGTAGCGGCTGCTGTTGTCCACCCGCACCGTCGTCCCGCCCGCCCGCATCTGAATGTGCTCCTGCACACCCACGCGCCGGCTGCCCACATCCGTCAATACGAGCGACAGCGTCGCGTCGTTCTCCAGCTCCACGCTCGCGTGCGCGTCGCCGTTGCCCCCGACGAATATCTGGCAACGCCGAACCGGGGCGAACTCGTTCATGTGCAGAAAGTGATCCAGCCAGTGGCAGCCGTTGCTGACGATGCGGCTCTTCGAGACCGGCCAGTGATACCAGTGCCGCCGCACCAGCGGCACCTCGAAGATAATCGCGTGATAGTGAATCGGGTGACCCGGCCGCACGCCCAGGTCCTGCCGCGCCAGCTCGAACAGCGGGTTGTAGCGCATGTGGAAGCAGGCGAAGTATCGCCCCGGATGCGCGCCCATCGCCGACAGCAGCTCGTCCAGCTCCGCCCGCGTCGTCACCAGCGGCTTCTCCGAGACCGCCCAGCACCCCCGCCGCAGCGCGTGCACCGCCAGCGGCACGTGCGTGTGGTGATAGCCCGCGATGAAATAGACGTCGTAGTCCTCGTCCGGCCGCGGCGATTCGCACGTATCGAAGACGCGCCCCGCGGCGCTGCGCCCCGCCGCCACCGGAAGCTGCGTCGGCTCGATCTCATGGATGCTCTTCACGTCGATGCGTGGATCCAGGTTCGGCAGGATGCACGTCTTGGCGTAATTGCCCAGGCCGAACAGCACCGCCGAGCCGCGGGTGCGCTGCGGCGCCGGACCGCTCCGCTCCGCCACCGCCGTGCCGGGCGTCTCCAACGGCCGCCCCGCCGCAGGGTCCAGCCGCCCCAGCATCTGCACAGCCCACTCCAGCACAGCCCCGGCCGACGGCGGCACCGGCCGGCCGGAAAACCGGCTCCACCCCGCCAGCTCGTCCGTATCCGGGAGCCCCGCCGTATCGACGGACTCGAAGAACTGCACCGCACCCCCCCTGCCGAGCCGCCCCACCACGCCCTCGTCCGCCGGCCGCACCAGCGCCGCCGGCAACGTCACCCGTTCGACGCACTCCGGATGACACGGCGCCACGAAGACGACACCCGCTCCGACACCCACGGCCGCCCCCTCGTCCGCCTCGACCACCCGCCCGACACCCACCGCGAGCACGCGCCGGTCACGAACACGCTCCGCCCAGCGCGAGCGAATCTTGCGCACCGTCTGCCGCACACCGACCTCGCGGATGTAGTGCCACACCCGGCGGATGCTGCGAGGCTGATCCAGAAAGACATCCGTAAGCCGCTCGACGATGCACCACGCTCCCACCGCGATGCGCAGCTCCCCGGGCGCCCGGTGGTAGTCCAGGTAGCCGTCGCGCCACGATCCGCCGAGCACAAACATGGCCTAAGTATCTTACCCGTAGAGAGTTACGTCAATCAGAGGGAGCGATCTGCCGCGCCGCGCATGCCCCTGTTATCGGCTACCCCATCCGGCCGGGCCTAGCCGTGCGACCGCCGCCCGGCCACGCGGCAAGTGATACGGCAATGGCGGCGTTGTCTCAAGCGGCCGGCAGCGAGGTTCATCGCTCGTGGCTCAGCGCCCGTTCTGGCAGCGGCGATATTCCGCATCCAGCGCGGCCGCCACCTGGTCGGGAAAGTAGGACCGAGCCAGCCTCCGCGCGGCCTCGCCGCAGCGCCGCCGCAGCTCGCCGTCCGCCATCATCCTCCGCAGGCCCGACTCGAATACCTCCACGTCGCTCGTACCGACGAGGCCCGCGCCGGCGGCATCGATGTCGGCCGCGAGTGCGACCCCGTCGCTGACGACGCTCGGCAGGCCGAACATCAGCGCCTCCGCCACCGAGATGCCGAAATTCTCGTGCCGCGAGGCGAACGCATAGAGCGTCGCCCGCGACAGCAGGGCACACTTCGCCGCTCCGCGGACCATGCCCGGCAGCCAGACGCGCTCGCTCAATCCCCCGGTACGAATCCGCTCCTGAAGTGCCGCCGTGATCCGCTCATCCTCGTGCGGCCCGGCCAGCACGAGCTGCCAGTCCGGAAACTCGCCGGCCAGCCGCGCAAATGCATCCAGCACGACCTCCACCCGCTTGAGAAACGAGATCCGCCCGTGATACGCCAGCAGCGGCCGGTCGAGCCGCAGCCCGGGACACATCGCCAGCAGCGCCGCCTCGTCCGGCTCAACACTCAGCAGGTCCGTCTCGACCGGCTGCGGCACGACGAAGGCCCGTGGCAGGAGCCGTAGCGGAGCCATCTCCTCGCGCTCCTTCAGGCTGCAACAGTGCAGCGCAGCCGCCCGATTCAACGCGCGCCGCTCGAAGAGCAGAAAATAAGCCCGCTTGCGATACTGCTTATGACCGCGGGTCACCTCGCCCAGGTTCCCGGCCGGGCGAATGACATATGGAATGCCGTACTCGCGCGCCGCCGCCGCCGCTCCAAGCGTGTGATAGCGCCATGTGCCGTGGATGTGAACGATGTCGCGGTCGCGTGAAAGCTCGCGCAGCACCTGCCGCAGCGCGCCGTTGTACCAGTAGAGCGGCGAGGTCGTAACCGGAGGTTCGACCCGCAGCGAGCCATACTCGCCCGGAGCGAGCGTCATCTCGCCGTCGACGCGGGCCGGCAGCACGACCACGTCATCTCCGCGCGCGGCCTGCGCGCGGGCCAGCGTCGCCAGGCCGCGCGGCGGTCCGCCCCACCGCTCCGCCAGGCTGAGAATCACGTGCAGAATCTTCATCCAGCGAGGTTTCGTCCACCCGAAGGATCGTACTCATCCGGCGAGCCCAGCGCTCGCGGACGCACGGCGAAGCAACGTCGTTGCCGCCCGGCGCGTCGGCCGACCGAACGGCGTCGCCGCGGCCGGGCAGCCCGGGAAGGGTATGGCGCGAGCAGTCCGCGTGCAAGGAGTGTATGCGCGTGTCAGGACGGCCGTGGCAACCGGCCCACGCGACGAAAACGCGATATCGCCAGGACCGGCCCCGCCGCGCGTCCGAAAACCACGCTGCGGCTCAGCTTCGGCCGATGCAGCGTCGGTATTCGACATCGAGTGCTGCGGCCACGGACTCCGGCAGGTAGGTGCGGGCCAGGTCGCGGGCGGCCTGGCCGCACCGCCGCCGCTGCTCCGCATCGCTCATCATCGCCCGCATCGCCCCGGCAAACGAGTCCACGAAGCAGTCCGCATCCCCCGGCACGACCATCCCGGCGCCCGCACGTTCGATGTCCGCCGCGAGGGCGACGCCCGCCGAGACCACGCACGGCAATCCGAACAGCATCGCCTCGGCCACTGAGATGCCGAAGTTCTCGTCGCTGGAGGCGAAGGCATAGAGTTGCGTCCGCCCGAGCAGCGCGCTCTTGGCCGCCCCGCGGACCATTCCCGGCAGCCACACCCGCCGCTCCAGGTCCCCCGCCTCGATCCGCTCACGCAGCGACGCGATGATCTGCTCGTCTTCGTGCGGACCTGCGATCACGAGCTGCCAGTCGGGAAAGTCCGCCGCCGCGCGGGCGAATCCCTCCAGCACGATCTCGACCCGCTTCTTAAAGGCGATCCGTCCGTGATACGCCACGATCGGCCGATCCAGCCGCAACCCGGGACAAAGCTCCAGCAGCGCCGCCTCGTCCGGCGCCATGCTCAGCAGCTCCGTCTGCACCGGGTTGGGAACGATGAACTTCCGCGGCCGCAGCGCCAGCGGCGTCAGCTCGTCATACTCCTTGGGACTGGCGCAGTGCAGCGCCGCCGCATGGTTGATCGCCCGCCGCTCGAACAGCATGAAATAGACCTGCTTGCGCAGGTGCTTGTGATGACGGCAGACCGAGTCGAGATTGCCGGTCGGCCGCACGACGTAGGGAACACCGTATTCCCGGGCGGCCGCGGCCGCACCCAGCAGGTGGTAGCGCCAGTTCCCGTGAATGTGAACGATGTCGCTCTCGCGCGCCAGCTCCCGCAGCGCCCGCTTGACGGCCGGATGATACCAGTACAGCGGCGAGGTCGTGACGGGCCGCTCCACCCTGAGCCCGCCGTACGAGCCAGGACCGATCGTCACCTCACCGCCGTCGTCGCGTGTCGGCAACACGACCACGTCGTCGCCGCGCTCGGCCTGCGCCCGCGAAAGAGTGGCCAGCGCGCGCGGCGGACCGCCCCACCTCTCCGCGAGGCTCATGATCACGTGCAGGATTCGCATCGCCCCCTCCCGGCTCCTACAACCCCAACCGGCGCGCGTACAGCCCCAGAACACACAGCGACAAAACGCCCGAGTAGCGAAACCGATCCGCCGAATTGATGAACTGGTTCCAGACGCGGTCCACGCCGGCCGGCCGCAGAATGTCCATCGACTTCAGGTGCGCCAGGCCGTCCAGGCACATCGCCCGCAGCGGGCCGGCGATCCAGCGCGCGATCGGCAGCGTGAACCCGCGCTTCTTCTGTTGCAGCAACTCGGGCCGCAGCGCCTCCGGGAAAGCCTTGCGCAGCAGGTGCTTGTCGGGCTTGTCCCGGGGCGCCCGCAGGTGATCCGGAATCGTGAAGGCGAAATCGAGAATGCGGCGATCCAGAAGCGCGGGACGGATCTCCAGACTGTGCGCCATCCCGTTGGTATCGGTGTCGCGCAGCAGCGTGTTGCCCATGTACAGCCGCGATTCCAGCCGCGATAGCTCCCAGATCGTGTGCGGCCCGTTCCACGAAAGCCCGTCCAGCGCCACCGTCGGCAGGTAGTCCGGCGTCACGCCGCACGCATCCGGCCGGACGCCGAGCTGCTCCAGGTGCTCCGTGGACGCCACCCGGCGGCACTGTAGATACAGCTCGAGCACGCCGCCGCGCGAACCGGCCATCTCCACCGCTTTTCGCTTCACCGCCGTGGCCCGGCCCACGGTCGCCGCCCTGGCCGCCGCCACCCGCGCAAAGACCGGCACCCAGCTCAGCGCCATCATCCAGCGGTGCACGGGCGGCACCACTCGAAAGCTGCGGTAGCCGCAGAACAGCTCATCCCCGCCCAGGCCCGACATCGCCACGACGATGCCCTGCGAGCGGATCGCCTCGGAGATCACGTACGTGTTCAGTCCGTCGGTGGAAGGCTGGTCCAGCGACGTCAGCCAGCGCTCCACCGAATCCAGCGCCGTCTGACCGGTAATCTGAATGTCGTGATGCTCGCAGCCGATCCGCCGCGCAGTCTCCGCCGCAAGCGGCGTCTCGCTCATATCCGGCTGATCCGCGAACCCCACCGTGAACATCGGCAGCTTGCGCGAATGCCGCGCCGCCAGCGTCGCCAGGATCGTGCTGTCGATCCCCGACGACAGGAACACGCCCACCGGCACGTCGCTCACCAAGTGATCCCGAGCGGCCACGTCGAACGTCTGCCGCAGGCGCTCAATGACCTCCGGCTCCGTCAGCTCGGCCCGAACCGGCGGGAACGTCCAGTACTTCTGCACCGGCTCGGAGGGCAGCTCCGCCCGCGAGAGATCGAACCACTGCCAGCAACCGGCCGGGAACATCTCCACGCAGCGAACGAGCGTGCACGGTTCCGGGACCGACCCATAGGCCAGGTAGGCCGACAGACCGCGCCAGTCCAGCATCCGCGGGATCATGCCGGAAGCCAGCAGAGCGCGAACCTCGCTGGCGAACAGCAGGCTGCCGCCCGATCGCGCCACGTAAAGTGGCTTGATGCCGAGACAATCCCGCGCCAGCAGCAACCGCCGCGCGCCGGCCTCGTAGAACGCCAGCGCGAACATCCCCTCCAGCCGCTCGATGAAAGCCGCCCCCCAGCGCGACACCCCGTGCAGCACGACCTCCGTGTCGCTGTGGCCGCGGAACGCAACTCCCGCCGCCTCCAATTCGCGCCTAAGTGCTTGAAAGTTATAGATTTCGCCGTTGAACACGAGCTGGTCGCCCGTCTGCGGATGAACCATCGGCTGATGGCCGGCGGGGGAAAGGTCGAGGATGGCGAGCCGGCGGTGGCCGAGACCGAGAACGCGTTCGGAAAGCTCAATCCAGCTCTCGCCGCCGTCGTCCGGCCCGCGGTGCCATTGCACCCGGACCATCTCCGAAAGCGCGCGCGCAGCTTGGTCCCGATTGCCCGAAACGACCCCTGCTATTCCGCACATACTCCCTGGCTCGCCTTGAACTTGTTAGGACATTGTAGCACATCCTGTCCCGACTTGCTCAAGCAGTTCGGCGAGTTTTTCACAGGTTTCCGACGGGCCGTATTTCGTCGCCACGTATTCGACCAGTTTGTCTTCAGGTGGAGGCACCAGCCGGCCGTCCAGGAAGGCGGCCATCTTCTCGCGCAGCGCCCCGACATCCCCGGCCGGCGCGATGAACTCCGGCAGAATCCCCCGCATGATCTCCGGAATCGCCGCGGCGTCCGTACTGAGCACCGGACACCCGAACGACATCGCCTCCAGGATTATCAGACCGAAGCACTCCAGCGCCCGCGTCGGCACCAGGAACAGGTCCGCCGCCTGATACGCCAGCTTCAACTGCTCGTCGCTCACCCGCCCGAGAAGCCTGACCCGCTCTGCCACCCCCAATCGCGCGGCCATCGACTCGAGCGTCCCCCGAAGCGGACCTTCCCCGGCCAGGTACAGCCGGCATCGCCCCGCCGCCGCCAGCGGCGCCACCGCCTCGATCGCGTTATCCAGGCCGTAGCGGCTGCGGAGCTGGCGCACGCTGAAGAAAATCTTGGCGTCCGCCGGCCAGCCCAGCCGCTGCCGCGCCTCCGCCCGAGACATCTCGCGGACCAGATCCGGCCGGGCCCAGTAGGGCACGACCGTGACCTTCTCGCTCGGTCCGTGGAAGTGCTCGATCTGCGACTTGGTGAACTGCGACAGGACGTGGATCGCGCCGGCCGTATCGAGTATCCGACGCTCGAGCCGCAGCAGCACACCCTGTCCGAACATGAGCTTGAGCTTTCCGACCCAGCCCTGGTCGCCCCAGTTGATCTGCTGTTCGAGCACGGTGGGCGAGTGGAGCGTGACAACGTAGCGCGAGGCGTCGCCGAAGGCCTGCATCACCCCGGCCCCGGTGAACGGCGTGTGCACGTGCACGACGTCCCACGCTGCGTCGCCCAGCCAGCGCCGCGCGGCGTCCCCGGCGGCGGCCAGGTTCCGGCCGATGGTGCCCGGATGCCATCCCGGCAGCGAGGGCTTGTCGTAGCGGACGATGGTCATGCCATCGTGCCGGCTGACGGGCGGTGCGTCGCGGCCGCTGCCGGCGCGGAGGCAGAGCACGGCCACCTCATGGCCGCGGTCGCGCATGATCCGGGCGACGTCGATCGCCACCCGCGCAGCACCCCCCGGAACGTCATCGAACCAATAGTCCACGGCGACGAGGTATCGCAAATCCCGGCTCCGTATTCCCCGGCTGCGAGTCCATGGTGAATGCCAGTCGCGCCGCGGCGGGCCGGCGCCCGCGTGCTCCCGCCGGCGCCGCCAATGAATCAGCCCGCGACGCGGACCCGGCGGCGCGAAGCCGCCCCGAGCCAGCGCGCCTGCTGCGAGGTGATCATCACCGGCGCGCCCGGCACCGGCGGGCCCGCCCGGGCACGCATGATCCCGCTGGTCAGGCTCGCCAGCACGAGCACGATGGCGACGGAGCGCAGCGCCCCGACGAAGTCGGTCAACGTGAACTCCATCTGAAGCGTGAATGCGAAGGCGATCGCGGCCGCGGCGTAGGCTCCGAGCACGTTCGTTCGCAGCAGGTAGCACAGCACCAGCTCGATGATTCGAACGCCCGCGGCGAAGATCACCCCGTAGAGAAAGCACATCGGCAGGCCACCGTCGGCCAGTGCGAACACGGGCAGGTTGCTGAACTGGTCGATGTCCTGGCGGAAGCCGAACTGCACGTTGATCAGCTCGTCGCCGTTCATGACGCGCTGCTCGCCGCCGCGCAGGATGCGCGGGATATTCGCCAGCACGCTGCTCGTCAGAAACTGCCCGTTGAGCGGGCTGACGCCGCTGATCATCGCCTCCGCGACGGTGAAATTGAACACCATCGCGTTCAGCCGCTCGGTGACGTTCTGCTGCGTGTCGTGCTGGATGCGGCCCTCCTCCACCGATTGAAGCGCCGCCTGCGCCCAGGCGACGAGCCCCGCCTCCGGACGGGCCTGCCACTCGCGCCGCATCGCCAGAAAGTACGGGAAGATGAACGACCACAGGAAGAGCGCCCCCACCGCCAGCATCACGGCATGCTTCACTTGCAGCCGGCCGCGCCGCATCAGCAGCGCATACAGAATCAGCACGCCCACCAGGAAGAACGTGCGCCGCCCCTGGGTGAAGCTGTAGCCCAGCTCCAGCACCACGATCGCGGTCAGAATCGGGGACTTGAGCAGCTTGCCCTGCGTGTGGGCGATGCACAGATAGGGCACCGCCAGGGCCGATACGTCGGCCAGCCGCCAGATCACCAGCATCCAGTAGGGCAGCGACGCGACGACCTCATTGCTCCACTGACCCGACAGGCCCAGCCCGTACTTGACGATCACCGCGATCTGAACCGCCTTGACCGCCCCGTAGAAAACCACGATCCAGCCCACCGATGTCTTGTGCGCCGCCGCCGACAGATTCGCGAACACGCCGCGGTGAACGTGGAAGCCGCTGCCCACCGGAAACGCGACCGGGGCGAGCCCCGACGGCCAAAGCACGGCCGTCACCACGACGCCCGCCCAGAAGACGTAGATCGCCCCCATCGCCAGCATCACCGCATCGCCCGTCGCGTAGATCGGCGGCTGGAGCCCCACCATCCCCAGCACCAGGCCCAGCGTGAACTGCATGCTGAACATCCACAGCGCCAGGCCCAGAAACGACGTGCGCCGCGGGTTCAACAGCGACCACAGGAAGTAGAGAATCCCCGCGGTCGTCATCGGCAGTGCCAGTGCTCCAATGAAAAGCTGCGTATCCATGACTCACGTCCGCGCTGCGGCACCGATGCGGGCGTCATCCGCCGGCCGCCCCTCGCCCGGCCCGCGCCGCAGCCCCAGCGCCTCGAACTGTGCAAACATCTCGCGGAAGCGATCCGCGTACGTATAGCGGCCCTCGACACATCGCCGCCGCCCCGCCGCCGCGATCCGCTCGCGCTCGGCGTCGTGCTTCAGATAGTATCTCAACTTGTCGCGCAGCTCGTCGTGCGAGCCGAAGTAGACCGCCTCGCGGTCCTCCTCGAACAGGCTCCGGTGCTCGTCCGTACGCTCCGCCAGCAGCATCGTCCCGCACGCCGGAATCTCGTACGTCCGCGTCGTCGAAACATCCTGCGCGAAGCGGCTCAGCAGCCCCAGCCCAATCTTCGCCGCCGACATCGCCTTGCCGTAGTTCTCGCCGTAGATCCCCGACCCGCGCCACAGCGGCCGCAGCCAATCGATCCGCGGCGCATGCCGCTCCCACGGACCCCACACGGCGATCCGGTCGGTCACATCCAGCGCCGCCCGGATGCACTCGCGGTAATGCCGCTCGCACCGCCCCACGAAGCACACGTCGCTTCCCAGCTCGTGCCGCTCCTCCTCGCTCAGCTCGTAAGGCCGGAAGATGCGCGGATCGAAGCCCTGCTGAATGAAGACCACCTGCCGCGCGCCGCGCTGCCGATACAGCTCGACCTCGTATGACTTGGTCGTCACCGCCACGTCATACAGCGGCAGGCTCCCCGCGAAATGCCGCGTATACAGATACGTCATCGCCGGATCCGGCGTGTAGTGCACCAGCAACCCGCCCGTCAGCTCCCGCAGCGCCCGCACCGTCTGCGGATAGATCCACACCCCCTTGTCGATCCACACGCAGTCGAACGACCCGCCCCGCGCCGCCGCCACCAGCTCGCGGTTCAACTCCCACACCGGCGGCCCCCACGACAGCCGGTAGACAATCGACCGCATAAGCCGCGACCCGCGCCCGTGAAAGCGGTACGTGTCGAACATCGTGATCGAGTGCCCAAGCTCCTCCAGCGCATGCGACCGCTGCACGGCCGTGCTGCCGGGACAGACTTGTGCCGCGTACAGGATTCGCCAGCGATCCGTCATCCATCCATCCAGTCGCGCCCGGTCGTCACGACCGCCCGGCCGGCGCATCGCCCTGTGCGACTTTTCTATTATCGGCACCCTACGCGATGCCCGTTCCGGTCTGTGGCACAGGCTGCCAGCCTGTGACCCCCTTCCGCACGCGCTACCTTCTCCCGTCCACACACGCCCGTCACCGAAACCGCTCCCGGACACCACTTGAGCACACATCTACACCGCCAGCCCGCCATCAGCTACCCGCGGCGTCCGCGGCCTCGGCCGCGCGGCGACGGAATCGCCCGCTTAGCGAGCGACCCGCCGCACGCGCCTCCGCCCGCGCGTTCGGATCGAGCAGCCACATCGCGCCGCATCCTACCACGAGCACACCGCCCGCGCCAGCCACGAGCCCGGTCCACGTCTGCGGCGCGACGAGCCACGCCCAGGCAAGGCCGCATGCCGCCCCGACCAGCAGCGGCCGGCCGAGCTCGACCAGCTCGCGCCCCGCCGCTCCAGGCTCATACTGGAGCGTCTTGCGCCACTGCCGCACCAGGTACGGCCCGCCGACGAGGGTGCAAGCCAGAAGCGTGCTGAGCGGAATGGCCAGCAGCGTCGCCGGCTTCGGAATCCCCAGCAGCACGGCCGCCGAGAACGCACTCAACAGCAGCACCGTGCGGGCGACCATGGGGATCAGCGTGCAGAGCGACGCGCCGCGGACATTGCCCGTAGCCAGCACGATCTGCGACAGGCTCGCCACGAACGCCCAGACCGCCATCGCCGCACCGACCGAGATGTTGTACGGATGCCCCGCGAAGATATGCTCACCGGCCCACAATCGCACGAACGGACCGTTGCATGCAAGGACTACCGCCCCGCTGACGCCGATCGCCACCGCGGCCACGCGCAGCAGCCGGCTCGCGACCGCCCGAAAGCGCGGCGAATCGCCGCTGCCGTGCAGGTGCGCCAGACCCGGCTGAAACGAGAACGCCAGCCGCGTCAGCAGCATGCCGAGCGTATCCCACGCCCGCAGCGTCAGAATCGCCACCGGAACCAGCTCGTTGCCCAGAAACCGCGACACCGCCAGCGCATCGATGTTCTTCATCATCACTTCGGCCGAGAAGCTCGTAAACGTCCACGCGACCAGCCGGAATATCGACCGGATGCGCTCGCCGCTGACCGCGATCCGCACCCCGAGCCCCCGCACAGTCCACAGCACCAGCGGCCACAGCGCCGCCTGCCGCACCACCTCGCGCACGACCATCCCTGCCGCGATCGACAGCACACCCCAGCCGAGCACCAGCAGCAGCGCCGTCGACGCGACGCTGAGCGCCTCGGCCGACAACCCGATCGTTCCCACCAGACCGTGCCGCTGAAGGCCCTGCTGCACCGCCGTCGGCGCCCCGGCCGACAGCGAAAGCACCGTGGCCACGACGGCGACGCTGAACGCGATCGTCAGCTCGCGGCCGGCCGCACCCGACAACCCCATCAGCGCGCCGATCCAGAACGTCAGCCCCAGACCGATCGCACCGGCCACCAGCGTCAACAGATGCAGCACGATGAAGCCCGCGCCGATCGTTCGCCCGAGACTCTCGTAGTCCGCCCGGCCCAGGGCGTGCGCCGTCTCCTGCCGGATCGCGTGCGTCGCCCCACCCTCGCTGATCATGATCAGCGTGAGCACGTTGCCCGTCGCCAGCCACGCCCCGTAAAGCTCCAGATCGAGGTAGTACAGATAGAGCGGCACGAGCAGAAAGCCGCGCACCAGCATCAGCCCGGTCGAACTGGTCTGATAGATCAGGTTCACGACCGTCGCGCGGCGGCGGCTGATGGCCGGCCGCGCCGCCGCACCTTCCGCCGCTGGCGAGCCGGTCGGCAGATCCTGATCCGGTGGCGACTGGCTCACGGCGACGGGTCCTGTCCGCTGGCCGAGTTCGGTTGAGATGCGGCCGTCGCTTGCCGCGTGCCCGCGGCGGCCGGCGCGGCGACCCTTGCCAGCAGCCGCTCCGCATAGCCGCGGATGCGCGGCTCGCGAGCGCTGCGGGCCAGCTCACGGGCGATGATCACGCCGCTCTCCGGGTCGCGCACGTCTTCCGCCGTCGCAGTGACGAGCACGTGTGCGTACCCGTATTGCAGCAGCTCCTCCCCGGGCATCCTCGCCAACAGCGCCTCGAAATAATCCCGCGCCGCCCGCTCCCGCCCCATGAGCTGCATGCACAGACCGATGTAATAGTCCGGCGCGACGCCCGATCCGAGCGGCGCAACGCGCCGCGCCCGCTCAAAGTGTCGCATCGCCGCATCGTACCGCCCCGCCGCACGATACTCCTCCGCCACCGCCATCTCATGCCGGCCATACACCAGCGCCGCGCCGAAAACGACCACCGGAGACGCGACCGCGAGCTGCATCCACCACCCCGCCGGCCGCCAGCCGCGCCGCGAGGCCGTCGCCCAGACCAGCGCACAAACGAGAAGCGCCGTCACGCTTCCCCACGCCGCCCATTCCGCAGACACCACCGCCAGCACGATCGTCGCCGCAGTCGCCGCGAGCCCCGCCGCCAGCGCCCACGCACCCACGCCCAGCCGCCACGCCCCGACCACGAAGCCCGCCGCAACCAGCGGAGCAAACAGCCGCAATTCCGTCAGGTAGCGAGCGCTGCCCTCCCACCGCTCCAGCCGCAGCAGCTCGGCACCGACGTTGCTTCGCCAGAACGGCCACCACAGCGGAATGCCCCCGTCGGCCATGTCGAGCAGCCCGTGCGACACCACGGCCGCCCCTGCCGCCACAATCACCACCAGCGGCTCGCGCAGCCGCCGCCGCAGCCACCACGCCACCGCACCGATCACGACGAGCGACACCGGCAGACCCGCCGGCCCGCTGTGCCACACGCGCACGCCGAACAGCCGCCCGAACCACTCCGCCGCATCCTGCCAGCAGGAAAGCGTCAGGCACAGCCCCAGCCAGCAGCCCTGAAGCGTCCGCGAGCGCGGCTCGCCGGAGGCCGCCAGGCCGATGCCCAGCCCCGTCAGCGCGTGACCGATGTGCGGCAATCCGCGACCTCGCTCGAGACTCTCCGCCCGCCAACACCGACCGGCCGCCCACGCGCGCCGCGCCCGCACCACGCCCGCGCCTTCACGCCTGCGCCGCGAGAATCCGCGCGATCCGCTCAGCCGCCTTCCCGTCCCACTTGTCCGGCACGGGCGGCGCGCCCGGCGGCGCCGCGCGGCAACGCCGATACTCGCTCACGATCCGCTGCGGGTCCGTCCCGACCAGCGTGTTCGTCCCTTGAGTCAAGGTGATCGGCCGCTCGGTGTTCTCGCGCAGCGTCAGGCAGGGAACCCCCAGGATCGTCGTCTCTTCCTGGATGCCGCCGGAATCGGTGAGCACGACCGCTGCCTGGCTCATCAACCGCAGAAAATCCAGGTACCCCAGCGGCTCGATCATGCGAAGCTGCCGCAGAGATTCGATCCGCGCCGCCAGCCCCAGCCGCTTCAGATTGTTCACCGTCCGCGGATGAATCGGAAAAAGCACCGGCAGATCGGCCTGAATCGCCTCGAGCGCGTCCAGCAGCCGCGAGAAAGCCTTCACGTCATCCACGTTGCTCGGCCGATGCAGCGTCAGCACGTTGTAGCCGCGCGGCTCGAGCCCGAGCTGCTCGAGCACCGGCGAGCGGGCCGCCTGCTCGAGATTCGCCCGCAGCGTATCGATCATCACGTTGCCCACGAAGTGCACCCGCTCATCCGCCACCCCCTCGCGCCGCAGGTTCTCCACGCCGCTCGGCTCGCTCACGAACAGCAGGTCCGAGATCGCATCCGTCAGCAGCCGGTTGATCTCCTCCGGCATCGTGCGATCGAAGCTGCGCAGCCCCGCCTCCACGTGCGCCACGCGCACCCCCAGCTTCGTCGCCACCAGCGCACAGGCGATCGTGCTGTTCACGTCGCCGACCACCAGCACCCAGTCCGGCCTGTGCTCCAGCACGACCTTCTCGAACCGGATGATGATCTCGCCCGTCTGCACCGCGTGGCTGCCCGAGCCGACCTCCAGGTTGATATCCGGCTCCGGAATGCCGAGCTGGCGGAAGAAAATCTCCGACATGTTCGCGTCGTAATGCTGGCCCGTGTGCACGAGCAGCGGCTCGATCGCCGCATGCGCGCGATAGGCACGCATCAGCGGCGCGATCTTCATGAAATTCGGCCGCGCCCCGCAGACGTTGATGATCTTCATGTTCGAGCGCTCGTGATGCTCAAGGGGTCTCGTCCGAGAGCGCTCCCGGATGAACCGCTTTCGATTCGCCCACGCGAGTGAAGAGTTTATCGGAACGGATTCGCCCGCGCCGGGCTGACATTCTATCGGCCGCGCACCCGCGCCTCCATACGCAGGGATCGCACCGCACCGGCAGCTCCCAGCGGCCGAACCGGCCAGCCGGCCGGCATTTCAAGCGCATACGTTACGCGGCCCGGCACGGTTCGGGCGCGGCGAAGGAGTAGGACCGGAAGAGAGCAACTCGGCCGGGCGGCCGAGCGCCTTCGATCAGCGTGGCCGCACGACGCGTGTCGAGCTGGTCCTGGTCGGACGAGCCGGCGCCGCCGAGCGGCGAATCGGCGTGTTCCCGCCGGAACGGATCGCACCGCCACGATTGCCCGGCGAGCTGCGCGTCGGACCGATCCGCGGCGTGCGATGACTCGGCGAGCTGCGCGTCGGACCGATCCGCGGCGTGCGATTGATCGGCGTGGAAGATCGCCGCACGGTAATGCGATTCGACCCGCGAGAATCGATGCGGACGGGCTGGCGCGCACCGATGCGGCTCGGCTGGCGCGCGTCGATCCCGCTCGTGCGGCCGGTGTTCGACGAGCGCACGTCGCGGCGGAACCAGTTCGAGCTCGGCCCGCGGATCTCCGAGCGGCCGGGCGGCCGCAGCGCGTTCTGACGCCGGATCGAGGGCGGATTCACCTGGCTACGAACGGCCGGCGGGCGATAGCCTCCCAGACCGACCTGGTCCACCGCCGACGGATAGTGTCGAATCGCACCGATGCCGGTCGCCCCGGCGCCCACCTGCGCCGTAATCCGCGCCGGCAGCCGCGGCCGGCCCAGCGGCGTCGCAGCGACCGGACCGCGCCGGCGGCCCGCGTCGCGGTGATCGTTGAAGCGCAACACCGAGTCGCACGGCCCGCCCGGGTACGGATAGCCGTAATTCGTCCAGTAGCCCTGCTCGCAGCGCAGGCCGCGCGAGTGCGAGTAGTAGAAGAATAGGTCCGTACAGGCCCGAGGACCGTAGCGCCAGATCGGCCGCCCGGAGAAGTAGACGGAGCTCGAACCGCCGCCGCACGTCACGCAGGTGCTCAGACCGCAGCCGCACGATGTCGACGCCGCCAGCCCGCCGTACCAGAACCCGCCGGCCGGCAACGTCGAGTAGCTCGAGTACGTGTTGTACAACGGCGTGACATACCGATCGCTCGAATCGAAGTCAGGCACGTACACCTCGCCCTGAGTGCTCGGCACGACGATGGCCTGATCGTCACCCGTCGCCGCGACCGCCTGCTCCGTCTGCTCGGGCGACACGTCGCGCCGGGCCGAAGCCCACAAACGCGCGTGCTCCGACATCGCCAGCGCCCGAGCCGCCTCCGCCGGGCGGTCCGCCAGCGGCTGAATCATCACCGGCATCAGCCCCAGCGACGCCGGGTCCGGCTGCTCCAGCGGGCGATACATCTTCGCCCGCGCCTCGGCCGGCAGCTCCGCCACGATCGTCGCCCCGCGCGTTTCCACCGCCGGCGGCGGCTCGCGCTTCAGCAGCCGCTCATCCTGCTCGACCAGCCCGTGCTCGCTCCAGTAGCGCCGCAGCAGCCGCTCCAGCGCCGGCGAATCGCTCGCGCCGATGATGTACTCCGCGATCGCCTCGTCCGGAACCGCCGCGTAGTAGTAATCCAGGTCCATCACCTGCACGCACGGAAAGTGCGTATAGACCGCTCGCTGCTCCTGGCAGAAGCGCGTCAGCAGCGCCCGATATTCGCCGAACGCGACCGGGTCGTTGGCCAGAGCTATCTGCCACGCCCGCGCCGCAACGATCGCCTCGTGCTGATAGCCGTCGCGAAGCTGTTCCATCCGCGCCGGAACGCCGACCGGCAGAGTCGTCACATAATGCCGCAGCGCCGCAAGCTCCTCCGGGTACGCGACCGCAACCGCCACGACCTCCGGCCGCTCCGAAAGCCTCTGTAGCGCCGCCAGCAGATCGGCCGGAAGCTTCTCGCCCAGTTTCTCCGGCTGACTCACGAGCCGCGGATCGCCCGCGAGCGTCTCGACCACCGCCTCGTGTGCCGCGAGCTCCACCAGTGCGTCGATGGTTTCCTGCGAATAGAGCCGCACGCCCGCCAGCAGCCGCGACGGGGCGATGACCGCAGTGCCTTCCGCAAGCGCATCCGCGCCGCCGCTCTGCTGTGCTCCCGCGGGAACGGTCGAGACGAGGCCGGCAAGCCCGATGACGATCCAACCCGTGAGTGAGGGACGCATGCAGGAACCTCCGCCGCGAGTTTGCAGTTCGATCCGCCTATCTTTATTCTAACCCCCGTCGCAGCCACGGCCCGGATTTTCCGCCGCAGGACACCGGAAAAAGTGCACCCACCCTGGCAGAAAATGCAGCTTGCACAGGGCGACATCACCCGCCTGACCGTCGACGCCATCGTCAACGCCGCCAACGAACGGCTCGCCGGCGGCGGAGGCGTCGACGGCGCCATCCACCGCGCCTCCGGACCCGAGCTGCTCGAAGCCTGCCGCCGCCTCGGAGGCTGCCTCACCGGCCAGGCCAAAATCACGCCCAGCTTCCGCCTTCCGGCCAGATTCGTCATCCACGCCGTCGGCCCCGTCTTTCGCGACGGCCGCCACGGCGAGCCGGAGCTGCTCGCATCCTGCTATCGCCGCAGCCTGGAGCTGGCCGTCGAAAACGACTGCCGCACCGTCGCGTTTCCCGCGATCAGCACGGGCGTCTACGGCTATCCGCTGCGCGACGCGACGCAGATCGCGCTCCAGACCACGCTCGCGTTCCTCGAACACGACTCGACGCTCGAGCGTGTCACCTTCATCTTCTTCAGCGACGCGGACTATCACGCGGCTCGCGAACTGTTCGACCGGATGCGAGGCGACCACGCGTGAGCCGTCGCCCGCGACAAGCCTCCCTCGCGCTGGCCGCCGTCTGCTGCGCCATCGCCACCGGCTTCGCGGCCGGCTGCGCCGCGCCGCCCACCTCTTGGACCTACGCCACGCGCGACCAGAACCGCACCTTCCTGCTCGACGGCCGCCACGACCGCCCCCTGGTCTACCGCGATCTCGGACCGCGCGACGCCCCGCTCACGCTGCTCTGCGCCCACGGCCTCGGCAGCTCCAAGGCCGCCTGGCGATACCTCCTGCCGTCGCTCACGACGCGATACCGCGTTGTCATCATCGATCTGCCCGGCCACGGACAATCCGCCCGACCGCGCGAGTTCGACTACTCCATGGCCGCCCAGGGAAACGTGCTCTTCCGCTTCGCCCTCGAGCACGATCTGCGCAACCTCGTCCTCGTCGGCTCATCCTACGGCGGCGGCGCCGTCCTCGAGACCGCCCGCCTCTTCGCCCTCGCCGAGCGGACGCAGCGAATCCGCGGGCTCATTCTTCTCGCCGCGCCCGCCGTCGACTTTCCCCCGCCCGACAGCTTCCGCCTGGCGGCCGATCCCCTGCTGCGCTGCCTGCTCGTCAACGTCATGAGCGCCCGCGCCGTCGCCTCGATCTTCGTCGACGGCTCCTTCTATCGCGATGACCGCGCCGACCAAGCCCTGCGGGCCGATTACATCGAAGTCCTGCGCGACGCATCGGCCCGCGACGCGGCCGCCCGCGCCGCCCTGGCGATCTTCGCCGAGCTGCGCGGCCGGGCCGGGCGCGAAGCAGAGCACTTCGCGACGATCACGTGTCCGGCGCTGCTGATCTGGGGCGAGCACGACGACGTCGTCCCGCGCGACGTGATGACGCGTCTCGCCGCGCTGCTGCCGAACGCCCGCTGCCGCATCGTGCCGGATTGCGGCCACACGCCGGCCGAAGAATGCCCGGACGGCGTGCTGGCGCTGATCGAGCCATTCCTCGGAAAGATCGAATCCCTCGGGAAGGTTGAATCCGTCGGGAAGGTCGAATCCGTCGGAAAGGTCGAATCCGTCGGGGAGTCCGAATAGTTGGGACGGGCCTGTGCGCCCGGTATCAGAACCCCGTGCGCCAAGCACGGGGTCTACTTGGATCTCAAAGTCCCGCCGCTCGGCGCGGCGGGTTCTGACGTGCGTCCCGCCCGCATTCAGGGCACTCATGCGTGCCACTGCTCTTGAGCAGTGCAATCCGGCCACGCGTTCCTCGAGGAGCGCGGGCGTCGCGTCCCCATGATCCGAGCCGCGACCGTCAGGGAGCGCGCCGGGGATGGCGCGCTTCCCGCGCAAGCGCCGACAACGCGCACAACTCGTCCAATCCGATTCCGATGTGTGAGTTCAAATCCACCCCGCCGGAATCCCGCCCGCCCGCTACGCCCCCAGGAGCTGCTCCGCCTCCGCTACGAACTCGCTGCGAAGCTTCTCCATCGCCCGCGCTTCAAGCTGCCGGATGCGTTCCTTCGATACCCCGAACCGCCGCCCGATCTGGTCCAGCGTCTGCGGCTCACCGCCGCCGTCCAATCCGTACCGCTGCCGCAGAATCGCCTGCGCCCGCTCATCCAGCGACGACAGCATTCGCTCGATCACGCCCCGCAGCGACGGAATCAGCTCGTCGTCCTGCTCGTCCCCGCGCGAGACCGCCAGCGCGTCCAGCAGCTCCTCGCGCCCCGTCTGGTACCGGTCATAGTAATGCCGCTGGTCCGGAACCGTCCGGGCGAAGTTCTTCATGATCGCCCACGAGCAATACGTGCTGAACTTGAAGCCGCGCGTGAAGTCGAACTTGTCCACCGCCCGAATCAGCGACATGTTACCGTCGCTGATCAGCTCGAACAGGTCCATGCCCGGGCGAACGTGCCGCTTGGCGATGCTCACCACCAGCCGCAGGTTCGCCTGCGTAATCTGGTTCTTGACCTTCTGCGCCTCGTCCAGCAGTGCCTCGACACGGTCCAGCTCGCTCGCGCTCACCGTCTCCGGATCGAACTCGCGCCGCACCCGGTCCGCCTTGAACTTCAGGTAGTTGAACTTGCGGAACAGCGCCACCTCGCCCTCCGGCGTCAGCAGCGGCAGCCGGAAAAGCTGGCGCAGGTACGGGGGCAGATCGGCCGGGATTCGCTTCTCAGGCGTCACTTCGCCCGTCGGGCAGCGCAAGACCGGGCTCCCCAGGATCTCGGCCTCCGCATCAGGCGACAGGAAGTCATCACTGGCGATGAATTCGATCGGGCGCGCCTGGAGCTCGCGCGCCCGCATCTGCGTGATCGTGCGATAAACCCAGGCGACCGGCCTGTCGAAGCGCTCCGCCAGGCTGGCTACGCTCGCGCCGTCCTGGTACGCCTCCCACACCGTCAGGCGCTGATCGTTCGGCTCGACCCGCAACTCGGAGCGATTGAAGATGCCCGCCCGCGGATGCGCCTCGTCATGCTGCTTGAGCAGCAGCCGGATCGTCTCGACCGCTCGCCCGATCTCACCCGCCAGCACCTTGGCCACCGCGTTGACCGTCTTGTGACCCGACTCGAACAACTCGGCCGCGCGGCGGACGATCGCATCCCGCTCCGCCTTCGTGAGCTGCGAGAAGGCGCTGCCGCGGTTGACCAGCTCCGCATTCTCCGCCACGAAGCGCCGCACACAGCGCTCCGGAAACGCCAGCCGCACTCGCCGATCGTCGAACCGGAACCGCCAGCCCACCAGCCCACGCCGATGCCAGCGGAAAATCGTCTTCGTGCTCACGTCGAACCGGCCGGCCAGCTCGGCCACCGAAAACACCGGCTCGCCAATCCCGCTCGCCTCGATCCCCGCCTCCGCGCTCAGCTCCTCCGCCATGAGGACCAGGTCGTCGCGAAGCAGCTCCCCGTCGATCATCCCCGACGCGACGCCCGCCTCGCCATTCCGCGGCCGGAAGCCCGTCAGCGCGTGACAGACGAACTCGTATGGATAGCGTTTGGAAGTCTCAGTGATGGAGAGCAGAAACTCGATGGCTTGCAATTGGCGCAGACGAAGACGAACCGGACCGCGCTTGAGCTGCGCGGCCAGCCCTGCGACCGCCGAAGAGCGATAGCGGAACATCGTTGTCCTTGCTTGCTGGCCAGCGTTCCGTCGCACCGGTTACCAACCGGTGGCTGTCATTCTCGAGCCCGGGATCTGCCGGCCGGCGCGATACGCCGCCGCGAAACCAGATTCGAGCCGCTGCCGGGCGTCCTGCGGAAGTCCTGGCGCCACCAGGACCTATCGGCCACCCGTCACAAGGATTATTCCTCGAGTGTCGGTGTCCCGTCAAGCAAATATCGCCGGTCGCCAAGTGACGCTATTCCGTCACCCCCCATTTTCGAGAACAGGTAATAGAGCGCCCCCTCCGCCCCCGTCCGCCCCGCGACCGCCTCCGCGGCCGGCCCGACGCCCATGTACACGTCGCACCGACCCGCCGCCCGGATCGCCCCGCCCGTGTCCTGGTCGAGCGCAAATGCCGCGTACTCAGAGGTTTGCACCACTCCGTCACGGATCGTCGGGAGGTTCGTGTCCAGGTAAGCCAGGCACGCCCGCGGAAAGACCTCCTTGTCCGTCGCAATCGTCCGATAAGACGTGACCGGCACGTTGATGCTTCCGAACGGACCGCCCTTCGACTCCTTGAAGAACACGTACCGGTCGTTTCGCCAGCCGTATTGCTCCACCAGGTCCGGCCGGTCGCGGAAGAAGCTCAGCAGCCATTGCAGCGACAGCTCTGAGCGCGTCAGCAGCCCGTCTTCAATCATCTGTGCCGCGATCGGCGTGTACTCGTGCCCGTTGTTCCCCGCGTACCCCAGCTCCCACAGCGAGCCATCCGCCAGCCGCAGCCGGGCCGAGCCCTGCACCGTCACCACGTACGCCTCGAACGGGTCCGCCAGCCAGGCGATCTCGCGCCCGCGAAGCAGCCCCTGCTCCTCGATCTCGCGCCGCGTGTAGTAGCGCGGCTCGATCCGCCCGTCGCGCAGCCGCCGCCCCAGCGCTCGCCCCTCCTCGTCCTTCACAAGATCCGGCGGCAGGCCGTAGAGCGGATAGCGGAAGCGCGCGTCCGGCCGTTTCCGCCCGTCGAAGATCGGCGTGTAATACCCCGTGAAATACACCGTGCCGCGGTCATCGCAGCCGACGGATTGATACACGTCGAACTCGGCCCGGATGATCTGGTCGAACTCCTGCGGCGAGCCCGCCCGCTCCAGCACCTCCAGAAAGTGCCGCAGCGATGCGGTCGCGCGCGCGTGGGTGATCTCGCCATACGGGTAGTAGCGCTGGCTCGACGGCTTGGCCAGATAGTCGAGGCTGAAGCGAATCGCGCGGACCAGATTCGGATCGCGGCTGAAGCCGCGCGAGAAGTCCGGATACTCCTCCGGACTCAGCTTGCGCAGCGCGAGCTGCCCCGGCGGCAGCGGCCGGCCGTAGTCCTTCTCCTCCGCCCGCGGCCGGAACGGCTCGAGCACCTCGTTCTTCGCCTGACAGCCGACGAGCAGCGCGACAGGCAGCGTAGTCGCGATCGTGGAAAACAGCGCGGCAGGCAGCGTAGCCGCGACGGCGAACAACCGCGTGAACGGCAGCGTGGCCAACAGCGTGACAGGATGCGTGAGCGGCAGGAAAGTGCAGGCGATCCGCGCCCGGGTGGTCATCGATCGGCTCCTTCCAATCGAATCGTGCCCGCCCACACGCGGCGCGGACACGCGATGTGTCACACATTCTGAGCCGCAGGCAGGATTTCTGCAACGCCTCTACGAAAACCAGGTACGGCAAAGATCCTCTTTGCCGCCGCACCGAAAACGGGGGACCGGCCTGCTCAGAGAATGGGGGACTGGCCTGCTCAGAGAATGGGGTACCGGCCTGCTCAGAGAATGGGGGACCGGCCTGCTCGGAGAATGGGGGACCGGCCTCTGGCCGGTCACTGGGCGACAGGTCTCCGACCTGTCGCACTCTTGCCCGTCAGGGCAAGCGACCGTAGCCGGTGGCTTGAAGCCACCGGAAATCTCGTCCCCCCATGTCGTCCGCGGGGCCTGCGTCTCGGATCACAGCACGAGAGGGCCAAACCGGCACCGCATTCTCACCCACGATGGCGACCGCCCCAATCGCCATTCCGGATGAAAACCGGTGGTTCCTGCGGACGCGAACCGCCGCGCAACAGTCCGGCCGCGAGCGACACAGCGCCGCCCGCGGCCGTCACCGGAGAGGGGAATCTGCGTTCGTGCGTCGGCCGCCTGCGCGCCGGACGGATCCCACGCGTTGCGGATCAGCGGCCACCCTGCGAATAGAGCCGCGGCGCCGCTCACGAAATACGGACGTTGCCGTTCGCGGACCCGGCCAGCCCCGCCTGAACCGCTCCCGCAACCGCCCGCGGGCCACCTGTAACTGTCACGTCTGCCATGACTTATGCGCCCCGAGGCGAGGCGCGTACGCGCCGCGCAAGAGGCGGATGAAGTTTTCACTCGTGCCTTCGATCCCGCCGATCCGAAGCTATACTTAGACGGTCACAGACGTATTGGGACAACCCCTGCGTTGTGCGACACGGGAGTAAGAGTTTGCGGGGCCGATACGCTGGATCCCGGGAGGCCGGGTAGTCAGTTCCCCGTCGGAGGCGCCTCTGAGCGTTAGGTCGGGGACGACGGCGGCCACCCACTTCGTCAGTAGGGTTCCAGCAAACCACTCCCACCGGCAAAGGCGGAGGTTGCTCAATTTTTCGGCGGGCGGCCCGGCGGAAGCACAGCCCCGGCCGCCCGCGCCGCTTTCGGCCACGGTAGCTGATCCGCAGCTTCACAACGAAGGGAGCGCGGGCGGCTCGAAATCAGAACCCCGTGCGCCAAGCACCGGGGCACCAGGAGGCCCGCCGCTTGGCGCGGCGGGTTCTGATTCGGCGACCGCACACTCAGCAGCGCGCCCCTCGCCCGCGACTCGCGCCCCACTTCGGCACACGAGTCGCCCGCAGTCACCGAATCGGGGCGCGGTCGCGCACCTCCTCCGGCCGGTTGCGCCGCCCCTCGATTGACACCCCCCCCAGCCCGCGCGACAATCCCCCCATCGCAAGGGTATCTCGGGGAACGTGCTGTCTCGGGCAACGACTTCGCCAAGGAGCTGACGCCATGTCTACGGCCACTCTCGCACCCACCGACGTCAAGATCGGTCCGACCAAGCTGCTGATCAACGGCGAATGGCAGGAATCCGCCAGCGGCAAGCGGTTTCCCACCGTCAATCCCGCCACCGAGGAGGTCATCGCCGAAGTCGCCGAGGCCGACGCCGCCGACGTCGACCGCGCCGTCGCCGCCGCCCGCCGAGCCTTCGACGAAGGCCCCTGGTCGAAGATGTCCGCCAGCCAGCGCGGCCACCTGCTCTACAAGCTCGCCGACCTGATCGAGAAGAACAAGAAGGAGCTCGCCGCCCTCGAAACCCTCGACAACGGCAAGCCGCTGGGCGACTCGCTGCGGGCCGATCTTCCGCTCACCATCGCCTGCTACCGCTACTTCGCCGGCTGGGCCGACAAAATGCACGGCAAGACCATCCCGGTCAACGGCCCCTACTTCACCTACACCCGCCACGAGCCCGTCGGCGTCTGCGGCCAGATCATCCCCTGGAACTTCCCCCTGCTCATGCAGGCCTGGAAGCTCGCGCCCGCCCTCGCCTGCGGCTGCACCGTCGTGCTCAAACCGGCCGAGCAGACGCCGCTCACCGCCCTGCGCGTCGGCGAGCTGATCATGGAGGCCGGCTTCCCGCCCGGCGTGGTCAACATCCTCCCCGGCTACGGCCCCACCGCCGGCCAGGCCATCGCCCGCCACATGGACGTTGACAAGGTCGCCTTCACCGGCAGCACCGAGGTCGGCCACCTGATCATGAAGTACGCGGCCGAGAGCAACCTCAAGCGCGTCACGCTCGAGCTCGGCGGCAAGAGCCCCAACATCGTCTTCGCCGACACCGATCTCGACGCGGCCGCCGAGGGCGCCCACTTCGCCCTCTACTTCAACCAGGGCCAGTGCTGCTGCGCCGGCTCGCGGCTCTTCGTCGAGGAGAAGATCCACGGTCAGTTCGTCCAGAAGCTGATCGACCGGGCCAAGAAGCGCAAGGTCGGCGACCCCTTCGCCCGCGACACCGAGCAGGGCCCGCAGGTCGACAAGGAGCAGTTCAGCAAGATCCTCGGCTACATCGAGGCCGGCAAGCAGGAGGGCGCTGAGCTGGTCTGCGGCGGCGGGCGGATGGGCGGCAAGGGCTACTTCATCGAGCCGACCGTCTTCAACAACGTCCGCGACGAGATGAGGATCGCCCAGGAGGAGATCTTCGGCCCGGTCATGAGCGTGATGCCCTTCAAGGACATCGACGAAGTGGTCCGCCGAGCCAACAAGACCATGTACGGCCTGGCCGCGGCCGTCTGGACGCGCGACATCGAGAAGGCCCACGCAATCGCGGCCCGCGTCCGGGCCGGCACCGTCTGGGTCAACTGCTACGACGTGTTCGACGCGGCCGCCCCGTTCGGCGGCTTCAAGCAGTCGGGCCTCGGCCGCGAGCTGGGCGAATACGGCCTGGCCAACTACACCGAGGTCAAGACGGTCACGATCAAGGTCTGACCCGAGCGCGAGTGACTGATGCTGGGGGAGCGGTCTCATGGGGGACCGGTCTCCTGGGGGACCGGTCTCTGACCGGTCTTTGACTGGGGGACCGGTCTCTGACCGGTCTTTGACTGGGGGACCGGTCTCATGGGGGACCGGTCTCTGACCGGTCTTTGACTGGGGGACCGGTCTCTGACCGGTCCGAAGCAGGTTGGGGGACCGGTCTCTGACCGGTCTTTGACTGGGGGACCGGTCTCTGACCGGTCC
>CAZXUI010000020.1:0-61412 GCA_964643885.1 uncultured Planctomycetales bacterium | reverse complement strand
ACCGGTCAGAGACCGGTCCCCCAGATTCAATGACCGGTCAGAGACCGGTCCCCCAACGTCCGGTCGGAGACCAGTCCCCCAGTAGTCGCGGACAGCGGCTAAGATTGCCCCGATGGGTATGGCGCGGAGAGGGCTGATCGGGCTGCTGTTTGTGCTGCTGCCGGGGGCGGTGCTCGCGCCGACCTGGCGGCTGGGCGGGCTCGAGGTCGGCGAAGACGACATCCTCTATTACTTCCCCTCGCGGACGCTGCTGGCCGAGTTCGCGGCCGAGGGCCAGTGGCCGTGGCTGAGCCCGTGGACGGGGCTGGACCGGCCGTACTTGGCCGATCCGCAGTCGGCCGTGTTCTATCCGGCCACGTGGCTGTTTGCGCTGCTGGAGCCGCGTACGGCGTATCCGCTGCACCTGTGGCTGCATTTCAGCCTGGCGATGTGGGGGGCGTATCGGCTGGCACGGGCACAGGGGCTGTCGCCGGCGGGCGGGGTGGTGGCGGGAGTGGTGTTCGGGCTGGGGGGATTCATGCTGGCGCACCGGGGGCATTTCGCGATGCAGGCGGCGGCCGCGTGGGTGCCGTGGGTTTTCTGGCGGTTCGAGCGGCTGGTGGTGGGAGGTGTCAGAGCAGATCACCGGTTGGAAACCCGTGCCACAACAGCTCACGGGTTGGAAACCCGTGCCACAGCGGATCACGGGCTGGAAACCCGTGCCACAGGCGGGCTGGTGCGGCTGACGGCCGCCGCGGTGGTGGGGGGGCTTCAGTGCTACGCGGGGCACGTTCAGATCGCGGCGCTGACGGCCCTGGGGCTGGCGGTGTATCTGCCGCTGCGGGCGCGGGCGTGGCGCGAGCCGCTGACGGCGTGGCTGGCGGGGTGGCTGGCGGCGGGCGGGATCTTCGCGGCGCAGGCGCTGCCGACGCTGGCCTATCTGCGCGAGACGACGCGGGTGGAGCGCGGCTTCGCGGACTTTGTAGAGAACAGTTGGAGCCCGGTCTCCGCGGTGGGCGTCCTGCTGCCATTCTTCCTGGGTCAGCGGACGACGAACTTCTTCGGGCAGGCGTGGTGGGGGCCGAGCCATCAGCTCGAGCAGTTCTTCTACGTGGGGATCGTGCCGCTCGTGCTGGCGGCGGCCGTGGTGGCGGCGTGGCGGTTCGACCGGCGGCGGACGGCCTGGGCGGGGCTGCTGCTGTTCGCCGTGCTGCTGGCGCTGGGGCAGTTCGGACCGGTCTGTCCGCTGCTGTACTGGCTGCCGGGGGCGAGCCTGTTTCGAGTGCCGGCGCGGGCGATGGTGCTGGCGCAGCTTGCCCTGGCGCTGCTGGCGGCGATGGGGGCGGATGGGCTGGCCTCGCGGCTGACGCCCGAGCGGGCCCGGCTGCGGGCGATGATGCTGCGGATCGTGGGGGCGTGGAAAGTGTGGGCAGGCCTCGTGCTGGCCGGGCCGGTCATGGCGCTGGCGGCGATGCCGCTGCTCGCGCCGGCCACGCGCGAGGCCGCCTGGCGGGCGGTGATGCCCTGGAATCCCGCGATCTGGGTCGCGCTGCTGGTGATCATTGCATCGCTGGCAGCGCTTCACCTGGCGCTGCGGCGATTCGAGCGGCCGGCGTGGTTGCTGTTGCCGGCCGCGGTGCTGCTGGCCGACCTGGGGATCATCGGCTGGTCGGTGCTCGTGCCGCGCGGGGTGTCGTCGGCGGATGAGCTGCTGGCGAGCGCGGATCGGGATGCGTGGCGGCCACACGTCGAGAAGCGTCCGGGGCGGCTCTGGACGATCACGCCGCGGCCGACGCCGCAGCACACGCCGGGCGAGTACATCGATCCGCTCGGCAAGGGCGTGGCGAATACGAACATCCTGGCGGGCGTGGAGTCGCTGACGGACTATGGGCCGCTTCAGCCGGCGGCGGTGGTGCGGCGATTCGGATTCAATCCGTGGGGCGAGGCCCCGCGGGCGGCGGAGATTCTCGAGGAGCGCTTCTGGCGCGTGCCGTACAACGTCGCCTGGCTGCTGCTGTGCCAGGCGGAGCTGCCGGTGCCGGAGGGGTGCGAGGTGGTGGAGGTGACGCCGAGCGGGTATCGGCTGGTGTTCGATCCGGACGCGCGCGGGATGGCGTTTCTGGAGGATGCGACGGAGGCGGGCGTGGTGGCGTACGAGCCGCGCGGGCCGAGCTCGTTCGTGACGCGCTATGCGCCGGCCGTGACGGAGATGGACGGGGCCGGCGCGGAAGCGGCGGCCTTCGTGCGGGTCGTGGTGTCGCGGCTGGCGCTGCCGGGCTGGCGGGCGTGGGTGAATGGGCAGCGCTGGCCGGTGGAGGCGACGGAGGAGGGGTTGCTGTCGGTGCGTGTGCCGCGGGCGGCGGCCTTGCGGGCGGGGTTCGACGTGGAGTGGCGGTATTTCCCGCCGGGGCTGGTGGGTGGGTCGGTGACGAGCGGGTTGAGTGCAGGGGTGCTGTTGGGGGCGGTGCTCTGGAGTCGGATTGCGGTGCGATGAGCGGGGGCGGCGCGCGGCGCGCTACGCTTTCGGCCAGGTGAGGCGGACGGTGAAACCGTGCTCCTGCGGGATGGCCTGTATGGCTGCGGCGTGGGCGTGCGCGATCATGCGGCAGATATTCAGTCCCAGGCCGACCTCCTGCCAATCGGCGGGGTCGCCGTCGCCGCTGGCTCCCAGGAAGGGGTTGATGCGGGTGACCACGTCCTCGCGGTCGAGGCCGTTGCCCGTGTCGGAGACGTCGATGATCACATGGTCGCCGCCCGGGCGCGCGGCGATGCAGATGCGGCCGCGGTGCTCCTTGAGAGCGTTGCGGGCGTTGAGCAGCAGATTCAGCAGGAGCTGCTCGAAGAGAATGCGGTCCGCGCGGATGCACAGGTCCGCGGGGACATCGACGTTCAGCTCGATGGAGTCCTTCTCGAAGGGGCGGGCGGCCGCGGCGATCGCCTCGTCGACCAGCGCGCGGAGTGTGCATTTGCGGACGGCCGTGTCGGAGCGGCCGGAGAGAGCGAGCAGGCGTTTGGAGAGCTCGACGGCGCGCTGGCTCTGGCTCAGGGCGCGGTCGAGGGCCCGGCGTGTGAATTGCGGGTCATCGTGGCGCAAAGCTTCGGTTGCGAAGGCGACGACCGGCGTCATGAGGTTGTTGAATTCGTGCGCGATCATGGCAGTGAGGGTGCCCATCAGCGCGAGGCGGTGGACCGAGGCGGCGTGGTGATCGAGCGGCAGGCGGGCGTCATTGTCGGCGGCATCGGGTGCGAGCTTGAGCGTGGCGAAAGCTTCGCCGGCGGCGTGCGAGGTTTGCGAGCGAGGCAGGTGTTGCCTCATGTCCGAGTTCTCCGAGATTTGCGGAGACGGCACAAAGACGCCCGGCCGAGAACGGGGCGAAAGCCCCGAGTTTCGCAAGCATCCATCCGGGTGATAGACAGTGTAGGGGGCCTGTAGGGAGGCGTCAAATCCATTCCGGCGGCGCGGGCGTGTGCGGAATACGGCGAGGGGCGGCAGTTTTTCTCGGCCGTGGGTTGTTTTTGGCTCTCTTCGGAGGTGGTGCGCCTCGATTGTGTGCGGCTGGGCGGCGGGAGGTCAGGAGGGGTCTTCGGGCTTGGCCGGGCGGTTCATCAGCTCGGTCAGCGCGGCGAGCGGCTCCTTGCCCTCGAAGAGCACGTCGGCGACGGCCTGCGTGATCGGCATTTCGACCTCGTAGCGGCGGGCCAGGGCGAGGACCGCGCGGGTCGTGGGGACGCCTTCGACGACGGAGGCGGAGCTGGCGAGGACGTCGTCGAGTCGCCGGCCGCGGCCGATGGCCTCGCCGGCCGAGCGGTTCCGGCCGAGGGGCGAGACGCAGGTGGTGATCAGGTCGCCGACGCCGGCGAGGCCGACGAAGGTTTGCGGGCGGGCGCCTGCGGCGACGCCGAGGCGGGTCATCTCGACCAGACCGCGCGTGAGCAGGGCGGCCTTGGCGTTGTCGCCGGCGCGGAGGCCGTCCAGGATGCCTGCGGCGAGGGCGATGATGTTCTTCATGGCGCCGGCGAGCTCGACGCCGATCACGTCAGGGTTCGTATAGACGCGGAACCACGAGGTGCTGAGCGCGTCGCGGACGAGCTCGGCGATTTCGGTGTCTTCGCAGGCGACGACGACTGTGGCCGGCAGGCAGCGGGCGACCTCCGGTGCGATGCTCGGGCCGGAGAGGACGGAGATCGGGCGGCCCGGGGAGAGCTCGGCGATGATCTGGCTCGGCCGAGCGAGCGTGCGGGCCTCGATTCCCTTGGTGACGCTACAGATGGGGACTCCGTCGGGGACGCGGTCGGCGAGGGGGCGCCAGGCTTCGCGCAGGTGCTGGCAGGGGACGGCGGCGACGACGAGCTCAGTGTTGGCCAAGGCGCGGGGGGCATCGAGCGTGGGGATGACGCGGTCGGCCAGGCGCAGGCCGGGCAGGTGGCGGCGGTTTTCGCGGGTGACGAGCAGTTCCTGAACCAGCTCGCCGCGGCGGCCGAGGAGGCTGACGTGGATGTTGTTGGAGGCGAGGATGTGCGCGGTGACGGTGCCCATTCCGCCGGTTCCGATGACGGTCGCCTTGCTGAGCATTGCGTGGGGGACCTCCTGCGGATGGCGATGTTACCACGAGCGGGCGGGGAGGGGGTGTGGGTTGCCTGCGCGGCTGGTCAATAGTTCCGCAACATGGGGAGCGCGTGGGCAGGGTGCAGTGCACGCAGACCAGTGGCACGCATGCGTCAGAACCCGCCGCGCCAAGCGGCGGGTCCGCTGGCGATCACTTGACCCCGTGCTCGGCGCACGGGGCTCTGATTTATTGGCGCTCATGGTTCTGATTGCAGGCGGACGCCCGCGCTCGCCAAGGTACGTGTGGCCGAAGCGCACTTCTCAAGAGCAGTGGCACCCGCGCGGAGGCGCTGCGCTACAGCGAAGCGAGGTGGCGGTCGATCCGCTCGGCGGCGTTGTCGACGCGGACGATGCGCTCGTGCGCGAGCAGGGCGAGCAGGCAGTCGGCGACGGGGCGCTGGAAGATCTGCCCAGCGGCGCGGGCGTACAGAGCGATCTGAAGGCTGTAGCGCTCGAGCCGCTCGCTGAGCTGCGCCTCGTCGCGAACGTGGTCGGTCTTGTAGTCGATCAGGACCAGGCCGGCGGGCGAATCGAGCAGGCAGTCGATGACGCCGCGGATGAGCGTGGGGGCGTCGGGGGCGGCCGAGCTCGGGAGCGAGAAGGCGAAGGGGACTTCGCGGCGGGCGGAGGCGGCGTGCGCGGCGAGCAGAGCGCCCGCGTCGCTGCGGCCGAGCCACGCGAGCTGTGCGACGGGCAGAATGGCGGCATCGTCGGCGTTGAGGCGGCGCTGGGCGACGAGGGATTCGATCTGGCGGCGGATGGCCGGTTCGTCGCGCAGGTCGGCCAGGTCGGCGAATTCGAGGAAGCGGTGGACGGCGGTGCCGAGCGCGCGGCCGTCGGGCTCGGCGGGGCCGGCGAAGCGCGGGGGCTCGAGGCGCGTGACGGGCGGGTCGAGCGAGCGCGGCGCATCCGCGGCATCGGCGGTGAGCTGCTTGAGGGCGCTGACGGAAAGCACGGCCGGGCGCGAAGCGAGCGAGCGGTCGAGCGGTGCGGTGAGCAGTTGCGCGGCGCGGTTGAGCCAGTCGCCGCGGACGACGGGTTGTCGCGCCGCCGCGGTCGGCAGCGGCTGCGTCCCGGCGGTGGGCCGCTTCTCAACCGCCTCGGCGGTGTGTTGCTCGATCGCGACGAGCGCGGGCTGCGCGCCGGCCGGCTGGTCCGCTCGGCCGGCGGCCGTGGCGAGCAGGAGCCATTCGAGCGTGCTGGATGCGTTGATGCGGTCGATCAGCGGGACGGGACGGCCGGTGTGCCGATCTATGCGCGACTGGAGCTTGTCGGAATCGGCGTGGCCGATGACGAAGAGCAGCTCGCGGGCGCGGGTGGCAGCGACATAGAGGAGGCGCAGCTCTTCCTCGAGCTCGCGATGATTGCGGCGGGCGCGGAGGATCGGGTCGGCGGGGCTCGTGAGGTGCTTGCGGCGGCGGGCGTCGAAGAAGCTGAAGCCCAGGCCGAGGGATTCATCGCAGCGCAGCGCGCCCATGCGGCGGCCGGCGGAAAACGTTGCGCCGGCGTCGAGCAGGAAGACGACGGGGAATTCGAGGCCCTTGGAGGCGTGGATGGTCATGACGCGGACGACGTCTTCGCCGCTCGTGGCGGCGATTTCGGGGACGACCTCCTCCTCTTCGAGTGCGTCGAGGTGCTGGACGAACTCGGCCAGCCCGCCGGTGCGTTCGAAGTTGGCGGCCAGGCGGGTGAAGGCTCGCAGCATGGCGACGCGGTGCTGTCCGCCGCGCAGGGCGCGGGCGAAGAGGATCAGGCCGGAGTCGGCGAGGATGCGGCGGACGAGGGCGGAGATCGAGGCGCGGCGGGCGACGGCGGCCCAGGTATCGAGCTGGTCGAGCGCGGCGCGGAGGCGGCGGGCGGTGTCGGACACTTGGTCGGATTGCAGGAACGATTCGGCCGCGTCGATCAGGGCGCCGTCCGCGCGGGCGCGGCGGATGGCGAGCAGCTCGGCCGGCTGGAGGCCGACGAGGGGGCTGCGCAGATAGGCGGCGAGGGCGACGTCGTGGCGGCGCGAGCAGAGCAGCGACAGGACGCTGCGGACGTCGCCGACTTCGATGCTGTCGAGCACGGACTCGCGTCCGCCGGCGATGCAGGGGATATCTGCCCGGCGGAGCTCGGCCGCGATCTGGCCGGCCTTGCGGCGGGCGGTGCGGACCAGGACGACGATGTCGGCGTAGCGCAGCGGGCGGAGGATCGGGCGGCCGTCGGCGCGGTCGAGGACCTGCACGCCGGCGGCCAATAGCTCGCGGATTCGGACGGCGGCGAGCATGGCTTCGCGCTCGGCGGATTCGGGCGGGATGCCGTTGTCGTCGTCGTCATCCTCGTCTCCGGCGTCGGCGTTCTTGGGCGGCTTGGCGACCACGTCGATGTGCAGGCGCGGCGCGGCATCGAGCCCGGGGTTGGGCAGCTCGCCGCGGCGGGCGGTGAGATGCTCGCTCTTGTCGTAGCCCGTGCCGCCGAGCTGCGGATCGAAGAGGCGGGCGAAGAGACGATTAACCGCCTCGACGAGCGTGGCATGGCTGCGGAAGTTGTCGACGAGGTTCTGAACGCGGCCGTCGTCGCGGCCGGTCTGTAGTCTGGCGATGAGCTGCTGGAAGAGTCGCGGCTCGGCCTCGCGAAAGCCGTAGATGCTCTGCTTGATGTCGCCGACCCAGAAGGCGTTGGTCTTTTCGGGTGCGGCGCGGGTGACGAGGCGGAGCAGCTCGACCTGGAGCGGGCTGGTGTCCTGGAACTCATCGACGAGCACGTAGCGATAGCGCTGCCGCAGGCGCACGGCCACATCGCTGGGGACGAGGCTGCCGCGGCCGTCAGGGCGGCCGAGGAGGTTGAGCGCGGCCCGGAGGATGTCGCCGAATTCGAGGGCGGAGAGGTTGGCCTTGGCCTGGCCGAGCAGGTGGTTGAAGCGGGCTTCGAGGCCGAGCAGCGTGCGGCCGACGGCGGCGCAGGGCTCGGCCGCGGCGATGAGCTCGTCGATCGATTCGAGATCGTACGCTTTGATGAGGCGGCGCTTGTGCCACTTTTCGCGCAGGTCCTCGAAGAAGTCGGCGTCGGCTCCGCCGGGCAGCTTGTTCGGCTTGCGGAGTCTGAAGGCGGCGATCCCGGCGGCCGTGGTTTCGAGCGCGGCGGGGGAGGCGAGCGCGGCTTTCCAGGTCTCAAGCGCAGCGGCGTAGGTCTCGAGCAACGCGCGGATGCGCGGCTCTTGTATCGTTGGTAGCGTCTGGGCAAGCTGCTCGTGCTGGAAGCCGCATTCGTTGCCGATCGCCTGGGCGAGGATGCGGCGTGCGTGTGTGCGGATGGCGTCGCCGTCGCTGTTGAGCAGAGCCTCGTGCTGCGCGAACCACGTCGCGGGGTCGAGCAGGCGTTCGCGGAAAGCGTGCAGGCCGAGAATCATCTCGCGCAGGAAAGGATCATGGGGCTGGCCGGCGCGGGCGAGCAGGTCGCGTGCGGCGGCGGCGAGCGGGTCGTCGGAGGAGCAGGCCCATTCCATCAGCTCGTCGAGCACGCTGCGGCGCAGCAGTGCGGCCTGCTCGGCATCCAGAACGCGGAAGGCGGGGTCGATCTCGGAGTCGGAGTAGAACTCGCGCAGCAGGCGGGCACACCAGGCGTCGATCGTGCCGATCTCGGCGGTTTCGAGCAGCACCTGCTGGCGGGCGAGGTGTTGCCGCATTCCAGCGTCGGCACTCTCGGCCGCATCGCGGAGCATTCCGGCGATGCGGGCGCGAAGCTCGGCCGCCGCGGCGCGGGTAAAGGTGACCACGAGCAGCTCGTCCACGCCGCATGGCTCGGCGGGGTCGGCGATGAGGCTGACGCAGCGGCGCGAGAGGACCTCGGTCTTGCCGGAGCCGGCCGAGGCGGCCAGCAGCAGGCTGGAGCCGCGGTGGCCGACGGCGGATTGCTGCTGGTCGGTGAGCCTCATTCGTCGGCCTCGCTGTCGGCTCGCGCGTCGTCGATGCGCGGCAGGTCACGTTCGGCGCGGCGCGGCGTGTTATAGATCAGCTCGAAGCGGCAGACCTGACGGAAGGAGCACTCCGCGCAGGCGAGCTTGCGCCGCTCGAGAAGCGGCTGGACGGCGATGTTTCCGGCGAGAATGCCGTGGGCGGCCTGCTGGAGCGTCTCGCGGGCGAGGTCGATGCGGCCGCCGATGGCCTCGGGCACCGCCAGGTCGCCGCGCGAGTCGAATCCTCCGTCCCTGGTGCGGCGCAGCCCGGCGACGGGGGATTGAATCTCGGATACCTGCGTATCGATGGCTTCGGCGACGGACTCAGCGACCAGTCCGCGCGGCCGGTGCAGATACATGCGCTGCGCCGGCTCGTCGGCGCTCGCCGCGTAGCCCGGGTCGAGCGCTCTGGCGTTGGGATAGAGCGGTGCGATCAGAGCACCGGCGAGCCGGTCCTTGTCTTCGCCCGGCCGGATCTCGCGCAGCGCGAGCAGGTAGACGAACATCTGAAGTGCGTCGCCTGTGAGGTAGCGGCCCTTGAGCGGCTTGCCGGTCGACTTGTAGTCATAGACGAGCAGCCAGCGGCAGCCGGCAGATTCCCACGCGTCCACACGGTCGAAACTGCCCCGCAGGGCGATCCGCTGTCCGCCGGGAGTATCGAGCGCCAGCGGCGGCAGGTCGTCATCCCCGCGCTGCCGGCCGAAGCCGCGCTCGACCCAGAGCGGGCGGAAGCGGCTGCGGCGCCAGCGGGCGGCGTGAGCCAGGACCAGCTCACGGAGCTGCGCGAAGAGGTTCTCGCGAAGCGAGTAGGACTCCGGCCGGCGGGCGGGCAGCTCGGGCGGATCGTCGCTGCGGACCTTCTCGGCGGCCGCTTCGAGCCAGGCGAGCCACTGGTCGTCTGGAATCTCGGCCGCGTCGCGGCCGGAATCGATCGCGGCCTGGGTGACGTGCGCGAGGGCCGCGTGGGCGTTGGAGCCGAGCTCCATCTCGAGCGGTTTCGGGCCGCGATAGGTGCTGAATCGCAATCCGTGCTGTGCAAAGTGCTGAAAGGGGCAGCGGACGTAGCATTCCAGCTCGCTGGCCGAGCCGAGCCAGACGGCGTCGGCGTCGGCGTCGGCCGGGCGGCGGAAGTTGCCGATCGGCGCGAGCTCGTTGGTGTAGGAGCGGCCGCGAAGCAGCCATTCGACGCGGCGGCCGACGTCGCTGTCGCGCAGCCGGGCTTCGAGCTGCTGATACGTGGCCGCGAGCGGCGAGGGGGGCTCGCAGCCGCGGGCGGCGAGGCTGCCGGAGGCGAGCTCCCAGGCGCAGATGGGCGGCGGGTCGGTTTCCGGGCGCTCGATAGGCACTTCCGGCAGCGCGGCCTGCACGTCGCTCAGCAGCGGCGAGGGGAAGAGCTCGTCACCCGCGTCGTTCTGCGCGGCGAAGCTGATGGTCAGGCCGGCAGACGGGCGGGTGAGCGCGATGTAGGCGAAGAGCCGCTCGACGAACGCCTCGTCGCGCGGGGAAGAGAGCAGCGTCAGCCCGGCCGCCTGCAATTCCTCTCGTTCAGCGGTGCTGAGCAGGCCTGGCTGGCTCGGCGGGGCGGGAAAGAGGCCCTCGTTGAAGCCCAGAATCCAGGCGTGGCGGATATCGGGGTGGCGGCTGCGCTCGATGGAGCTGACGAGAACCTGGTCGACGGTGGGCGGGGCGATGCCGAGCGTGGCGTCGGCGAGGCTCTCGACGATCACGCCGGCCACGTCAGTGAGGCGGAGGGGCGTGTCGCCGAGCACATCGTGCAGGTCGTCGAGCAGTGGGGCGAGCTGGGTCCATGCCTGGCGGTGAACCTCGGCGGACTCGGCCTGGCCGGCGGCCGTGTCGGCGTTCATCCATCGTTCGATCTGGGTGGGGACGCGCAGAGCCGCGAGGGTCTCGTGAATGGCGGCGGCCCAGGTTTTGCCCAGGGGTGCGTCGCCGGCGCCCGCGAGCAGGAGCAGCGGCTGGATGGCGCGGCCGACGGCGCGGCGGGCCTCTGCTTCCGGCGGAGATTCGGGCCGTGCACCGGAGGCGGCGCGGAAATCCCAGCGGCTGCGGGTCCAGGTCTCGGGTCCGCGGAGGTTGTGCTCCTCGAGCAGTTCGACGATTCGTTCGCAGTGGCCGCGTTCGAGCTGCGTCAGGCCGGTCTGGAGCAGGCGCGACATCGAGCGGACGGAGAGGCTGTCGCGCAGGGCGTCGAAAAGGGTGCGGATGAAGCGCGTCAGAGCGTGGTGGGCGAGCGGGCGGCGGCGGTCGATGAAGTACGGCACTTCGTAGGTGTCGAATACGTCGGCGATCATCTCCGCGAGCGGCTCGAGCTCGCGGACGATCAGGGCGAAGTCGCGGAAGTGCAGGCGGCCGGCTGAGTCGATCACCTGCTGGCGGATGAAGCGGGCGGCCTGTGCGGCCTCGTCGCGGTGGGTGTTACAGCGGAGGACGCGGACGGCGGGCGTTTCGTCGGGCGAGGCGGGCGGCGTGGCCGCGTGGCGGCGGGGAGCGCCCGTCTGAGGTAGCGCGAGGCCGCGTTCCAGACGCGTGAGCGGCTCGCACTCGGCGAAGCGCGGCATGCGCGGCTCGTTCAGCAGGATCGACGGCGCGAGCGGCACGCCGGCCTCGGCGAAAAGGCGGCGCAGGTGGCGGCAGGTTATTTCGGTTCGCGAGAAGAGGGCGAGCGGGTTGTCGTCGCCGGCGGTATGGTCGAGCGTGGGTGAATCGGGGTCGAGCAGGAGCGTAACGTGCATCTCGGCCGTCAGGCGGGCGAGGCTGGCGAGCGTGGCGAGTTCCTGGCCGGTGAAGCCCGCGAAGCCGTCCACCCAGAGAGCGCTGCCGCGGAGCCACGCGGCCCGCTCGACGCAGTTTCGCAGCGCGGCGAGCTGGGCGGAGGGGTCTATCCGCTGCGGTCCGAGCCAGGATTCATAGGCCTCGAGCACGTCCGCGAGCTGGCGGGCGCGCTCGCGCGTGCGCGCCGCGCCGGCCGCGTCGGCGGCCTGCCGCAGTGCGGCGGGCGTGATGCCCTCGCGCAGCAGCTCAGAGATGATGCGGTCGAGCTCGCGGACGAAGCCGGGGCGTGCGGCGGCCGGGCCGAAGGCGGGCAGGCCGCCGTCGATGCGGGCGAGGACGGCGCGGAGGGCGGCGCGGCGCGTGCGGGCGTCGATGACGCTGAGGGATGCGTCGGTGGCGTCGAGGACGCGGCGCGTCAGGCGCGAGAAGCTGAGGACCTCGGCCCGGCTGTAGCCGCCGGTGGGGCTGCGGGCGGCGAGCGTGCGCTCCATCTGGAGGCTGGCCTGTTCCGGGACGAGCAACAGCAGCGGCGGGCCGCCGGGCTCCGCCAGCGCGCGGACGATGGCCTGAACGCAATAGTGCGTCTTGCCTGAGCCGGCGCGGCCGAGGATGAAGCTGACGGCCATGGGCTGCTCCGGGGCGCGGCGCGTTCCGCCGGCGCTAAGGCCGCGGCGGCATCGGCGCGCGGGGACCGGGCATATGATCCGAGTTGCGGCCGGTCGCTGCAAATCGGCGGGCGAGGTTGGGCGAGTCTCCCCTCACGATCGGCGGGGCACTGCCAAAGTGGGGCGGTGCCAGAGTGGGGCGGTGCCACAGTGGGGCGGGCGTCCCTGCCCGCCTTGGCAGGCACAGAGGCCTGCCCCACTTGCCGGCGGGCGGAGAGGGCCACGCCATCCCCATGTGTGTGATCGCGGGGCGCTACAGTAGCATGGCGGCGGAATGGAACGGCGAGTGATCACAATTCTGGGCTGCACGGCCGCGGGCAAGGGCGCGGTGGGCCGGGCCGTTGCGGCCGCGCTGGGCGGAGAGGTGCTCAGCATCGACTCGATGAAGGTGTATCGGGGGATGGATATCGGGACGGCCAAGCCGTCGGCCGCAGCGCGGGCGGCGGTTGCGCATCACCTGATCGACGTGGCCGATCCGTGGGAGACGTTCAACGCGGCCCGGTTCGTGGAGCTGGCGGATGCAGCGGTGGAGGGGATTCACGGGCGGGGCCGGCCGGTGGTGGCCGTGGGCGGCACGGTCTTGTATTTCAAGTGCTTCTACGAAGGGATGTTCGCGGGTCCGTCGGCGGATGCGGCCTTTCGCGAGGCGTTCCGCGCGCGGGCGGCGCGCGAGGGGCTTGCTGCGCTGCACGCGGAGCTGGCACGCGTGGACCCGGAGTCGGCCGGGCGGATTCATCGCAACGATCTTCGGCGGATCGAGCGGGCGCTGGAGATCTATCATGCGACGGGCCGGCCGATCAGCGCGTTGCAGCAGCAGTGGGACCGGGCGCGGGTGCGGCGGGGCGACTGGGATTGGCGGCTGTTCGGCTTGCGGCATGAGCGCGAGGCGGGGAACCGGCGCATCAACGAGCGCGTGCGGCGGATGGTCGCGGAGGGACTGGTCGAGGAGGCACGGCGGGTGTGGAGCGATCCGCGGGGCCTCAGCGGGCAGGCGCGGCAGGCGGTGGGGTATGCGGAGCTGTTCGCGCACTTCGAGGGCCGCTGGCCGCTGGAGGAGGCGATCGAGCGGATTGGGATCAACTCGCGGCGGCTGGCCAAGCATCAGCGGACGTGGCTGAAGCGCTTCGCCGGCGTGCAGTGGCTGGATGCAGACGCATTGGAGAGCGACGAGATCGTGCGGCGGATCGCCGCGGAGGCACGGATGTGAGCGAGTGGGTGCGGCCGGTGACGCTGTCGGGGAAGTTCGTGCGGCTCGAGCCGCTGGAGAAGCGGCACGCCGAGGGTTTGCTGGCGGCCGGCGGGGATGAGGCGGTGTGGCGCTACATGCCGCGCGGGCCGATCCGGACGATCGAGGCGGCGCGGGCGTACGTCGAGTCGGCGCGGGTGCAGCCGCCAGGCGAGGGGCCGCAGCTTCCGTTCGCGGTGTTCGACTTGGCGAGCGGCGAGCTGGCGGGCTCGACGCGCTTTCTGGACATTCGCGCGGAGCATCGCGGGCTGGAGATCGGCTGGACGTGGTACGCGGCGCGATTTCAGCGGACGGCGGTGAACACGGAGTGCAAGCTGCTGCTGCTGGCGCATGCGTTCGAGGTGCTGGGGGCGCTGCGGGTGCAGTTCAAGACGGATCATGCCAATGAGCGCTCGCAGCGTGCGCTGGAGCGGACCGGCGCGGTGCGCGAGGGCGTGCTGCGGAATCATCGCATCCGGCCGGACGGGACGATGCGGCACAGCGTCTACTACAGCATCATCGCCGAGGAGTGGCCGGCCGCGCGTCAGCGCCTGACCCGGATGCTCGGGTGAAAACGGGGGACCGGTCTCCGACCGGTCTGATTGGGGGACCGGTCTCCGGCCAGTCCTGGGGGACCGGTCTCTGACCGGTCTGATTGGGGGACCGGTCTCCGGCCAGTCCTGGGGGACCGGTCTCCGACCGGACTTGGGCGACAGGTCTCCGACGGGTCTCCGACCTGTCGCACCAGCCCGCTCTCAACACCTGTTCGTCTCGCCACGATCCAAAGCCATCCCTGCAATCCGCGCACAGATACGAAAAGCGACGGGGCGGCGCCAGGCTGAACCTGGCGCCGCCCCGCGAAGCAGGCATTTCACGCTGCGCTGTCGGCGCTACTCGTCGACCTTGCTCTTGAACTCCGCGAGCCGCTCCTTGATCTCCTCGAGCATCTGCTCGTTGGTGCACACGGAGACCGCCTTCTCCTGCCACTTGATCGCCTCTTCGACCTTGCCGGTCTTGAAGAGCGCCAGAGCGTAGGTGTCGAGGATGGCTGCGTCTTCCCACTTGGTCAGCTCGCAGGCGGTCTTGCCCATGATGACCGCCAGCTCCTTGTCGCGGAACTGGATGTCCTCATTGGTGAGGATGTCCCAGGCGACGGCGTTGAGCATGCCCGGGTCATCCTTGATCATCGAGTAGACCTTGCGGCCCAGCTCGCGGGCCTTGCCTTCGTCGCCCTTTGAGGCGACGGTCTGGAGGTACTCGCGGACGAGCGCCTGCGTCTGGCGCTGCTGCTCCTGGAACTTCTCGACCTCCTGCTTGAGCTGCGCACGGGCCGAGTCGTCGAGCTTGTCGGCCACGGCCAGGTCGAGCACCTTCTCGAGATGATGCGGCGGATAGGTGGGGTGGCCGTGCCAGGCGATCTTGCCCTGCTTGTCGATCACGAAGCAGTGCGGGATGCCGTTGATGCCGAACGCCTTCATGTAGACGTCGTGGGTCGCGTCGGCGTCATCGATGGCGACGGTGTAGTTCATCTTGTCGCCCATCTTCTCGACGAAAGGCTTGACGTTGTCGACCGTCTTGGCGTCGTCGACGCTCACGCCGATGAAGATGACGCCCTTGTCCTTGTATTTGGCCTGCATCTCGGTGACGTGCGGGATGGCGGCGACGCACGGGCCGCACCACGTGGCCCAGAACTCGACCACGTAGACGTTCTTGCCCTTGCCCTGGGCGATGTCGACCGGCGAGCCCTTGACCCACTCAGTGACCTTCAGCGGCGGGGCCGGGTCGCCGACGTCGCCCGCGAAGGCGGGGGAGGCGCTGAACACGAGCAGCAATGCAGCGAGCGAGCAACCGATCCTGGCGTGCATCCGAAATCTCCTTGAGCAGAATAGCCCCGGCGAGGGGGAACACTCCTTCGACACACAGATATCGTACCGCGGCCGGGGCAACAGATTGCAGCGACATGCTCAGACTGTTCGCGGCACCCGGGACTGCCGTGAGCGCTCCCGCTCCGGCAACGGAAGCCCCGGTAAGGGTTCGGCCGCTCTTCTATCGGCAGAAGCTCGGTCCGGACTTGGCCCCGCGGGCGCGGGTTCGCCGGGGGCGGGGGAAGGCGTGGCGCGCGGTGGAGCAGCGCCCTGAGCGGGCTTCGGGGGCTCAGCGGGGGCATCACGTGGTGGAGCGTGATCTGCCGAGCGGGCGGCCCGCGGCGCCGTGCGACGCGAAGGGCGGGCCACGTCGAGCGCTGCGGCGGACGAGCAGCGGGCCGGCCAGACCGAGCAGCCAGACGGTGCCCGGCTCGGGCAGGCGGGCGATCCAGCCTTCACTGCGGCCGTCGGGGTTGAAGCCGTTGCCGACGATGGTCAGGCCGTCGGCGGAGACGGCCATGGCGTTGTAGAGCCGCCAGCCTTCGAGCTGCTGGCCGAGGCCGAAGTCGTCGCGGAGCACCTCGAGAACCGAGCGCATTCCCTGTTGGGCGGTCCAGATGATAGCCTGGTTGCCACCCTGTACCGGTGCGTCGCCCACAATCACCGAGCCGTCCCCCGAGACGCCATAGGCTTTGCTCATTCCGAACGCACCTGGCAGGCTGCCGAGACCGACGAATCCTTCCGCTTCCGTCCAGCGGAACGCCTGTGGAACGCCGCTGGTGGGCTCGTGATGCCATCCGACGATCGTGCGACCGTCTCCCGAAACCGCAAGTGCGTGCGAAGAGATATCCCCGAGTGCGACCATTCCCGCATCAGGTGTCCAGCGGAATGCCACGTCCATTGTTGCCGTCTGGCTGTAGCCGACGATAACCTGGCCGTCGGCCGAGATGCCCAGCCCCTGGCTGAAGTAGTTGCCGCCCGGCAGGTCGCCGAGCGGAACCATGCCGTCGGCCTCAGTCCAGCGGAAGGCTTCGAGAAAGTGGGCGGCGCCGGAACGGCTGGTGCCGACCAGGACCGACCCGTCGAAGGACGCCCCCCGAGCCGCGCTCCAGTAATCGCCGCCGGGCAGGTCGCCGAGGCTGACGATCCCGGTATCGGCGGTCCAGCGGAACGCCTCGGGCCCCTTGGTGCCGACGCTCAGACCGCCGACGACGAGCCCATCCCCGGAGATCGCGAACGCTTCGGTCGTGAAGCCTGGACCCGGCAGGTGTCCCAGCGGAACGGGCCCGGTCTGAGCTGTCCAGCGAAATGCTTCGAAGCGCCCCTGTGACGTGCCCCAGCCCGCGACGGCAGTTCCGTCCGCCGACACAGCCTTCGGGAACGTCATCGTTCCACCCGGCATAAAGCCGAGACCCTGAAAGCTCGCCGTCTGCGCGTTCGCGCCACTGACGGCGCCGCCGATCACTACTGCCAGAATGCAGTCAAAAAGCTTGATTCGCATGACACGCCAACCTTACTTGGGCAACGAAGGCGGCGGCCACTGAACGTGACCGCCGCCCATGAAGGACCTATACGCTACGGCCCGATGATCACAAGCTCGAACTTGTTGATGAAGACGCTGATGTTGTGCTCGTCGTGATTCGCCGAGATCAGATCTCCGAAACCGTCCTGATCAAGGTCGGAGACCAGCGCCTGGACAGCCAGCGCACCGGACGGGAGATTCACCGAATACTGCGCAGCGCCGTTGTACTGAAACGTTCCGTCGCCCTTTCCGAGCAGGAAGTACAGCTTGTTCCCGAAGGCGACCACGATGTCCGAACGCGTGCCGCCGTTCAGGTGCCCGCTGGTAATCCCTGGGGGAGGAACGAACGGAGGCGCCGCTCCGAAGTTCAATGTGTATCGATCCGGCGAATGCTCGCCGCACTGGGCCGTGAGATTGCCAAGGCCGTTACCGTGCAGCACCTGAACGACCTGGCCGTTCTCCTCGATTCCGGCGATGTCCAGATGCGAGTCCGGCCCCCACGATCCGGCCGTGATGCCCCAGAAGCTCAGCCATGCCGGATCGCAGACCTGTGAGGTGAATACCTCGAAGTCGTCAGGCGTCTCGACGTTCTTGAGGATCGAGGCCCTGCCTACAGCGGGGCCCTCCAGAGGGCGCGTCCCGTCGCCGCTGGTCAGGCCGAACGGGAAGGAATTGGTCGGCACGAGCGAGAAAGTGGCGGGCGGGTGAAAGGACGGGATCTTCTCACCGGCAATGGCGACCCCCCCGGAACCGGTTCCGATTCCCGCTAGTATGAACCATCTCAAACACTACGCACAGTCCGTTGCATGGCGATACCTCCTATGCGGCGCTCCCCAAACTGAAATCGACCGCGGTCACGCGATGCGGATGGCCGCGGTCGATCCTGAATTGTCGAAGCCTCGGGCGCTCGAGTAGGAATCGCTACAGACCTCCCCAAACCCGGAAGACGCGGCCAAGCGGCGCGAGTGGAACCAGTTCTCTGGCGTCTTCGGAAACACCCCGATTCCCCGCTGAGCGACTCGCTCGGAAATAATGGGACCATCACGTCAATGCCGACTGTACGCAGGCCAAACCCACAATGGAAGTCCTCTTTTGACCTTTACGGCGTTTGCCGGGCGACGAGGCCGTATATGTTATAGGCGATCAATCGCCGGCATTCGGCGCAACGAGCGCGATCGCTTCGCGCACGGCAGGCCGTGCCGCGTCGCAGGCGGTGTCGTAGAATCTGCCGGCCGGGCGGGGGCGGGTCGGCCGGAAGGAAAGGAATGGCGGGAGCCGGAATGCGAACGGGATTGATGGTGGTGGCGGGATGCCTGGTCGCGAGCGTGGTGATCGCGTTCGCGCTCAAGTCATTGTACAAAGAGGACTTATCCGCGACGCAGGAGCTGGCGGTCGGGCTGATCTACTACATCGAGGCCAGCGGCGGGCAGTTCCCGGCCAGCCGCGAGGCCTTCCTGGCCAGCCCGTACGTCGAGCAGGACCCGAACGGAACCATCCGCGTCCGCGGAAATCCGGATTCGAACTATCGCCGCCAGACGCAGGGCGTTCCGATCGCCGACCTGGAGCCCTTCGAGATCGCCTGGGGGGCCGACCTGGCCAGCCTGGAGATCGACGAGCGCGGGCGGGTGCGCGACCCGAACGGCCGGCCGGTGGAATTGATCCGCTGGCCGTCGAGTCCGCCCTCGGGCAAGGCGTATTCGCGGCTGCTGGTGCTGGTGGGGCGCGAGGTTCGCGCGCGGGCGGCGAGCCGGCCGGCCGGCGAGTGAGCCGGGCGGGTCCGCTACTGCGTATCGAACACGAGCTCGGCCCGGAAGGGGTATTGATCGCCTCCGGTGAGCAGCAGCACCCGGCCGATTCCGTCCGTGAAATCCAGCAGATAGCCGAAGGTGCCGTTCAGCTCGGCGTCGTCCCGCGTTCCCCAGGCGTAGAGGACGGCCTGGCCGACGAGCAGGCCGGCGAAGCGCACCTCGACGAAGATGGCGGCGCCGAAGCGGCCGTCGACTTCGACGCCGAAGCTGGCGCTGCGGTAGAGGACGCCGGGGATCGTCGTCGGGGTCCAGGTGCTGCGGATGGGAACCTCGCTGCCGTAGAACTCGGGCAGGAAGAAGCGGTTCTCGCGGACGCCCGTGGCGACGCCGCCGGCGCCGAAATCGACGATGAAGATCTGCTCGCCGATCGGCGGGCGGGCGATCAGGCCGCCGTTGAGCAGGCCGCCGTAGGGGCCGGGCGGAGGGGCATCCGCATCGGGCTCGTCGTCGGGATCGTTGGGGTCCGCGACGCGGAAAACGGCCCAGGAGCTGTCGGCAAGATTCGGCGGTCCGCTGTCGCGCTCGGCCGAGACTTTCTCGGTGGCGGAGATGGAGACGTCGAGCGTGTCGGGAATGATCGTGATGCCCGGGCAGCCGCCGAGATTGGTCAGCACGACGGCGAGTGCGAGAAGTGCCGACGCGGCGCGAGCGCCAGCGAGCGTGGAGTGTGACGTCATTGTGCACCTGAGTTGACTGGCCCGCCGGCCGCACGCCGCTCACCGGGCGTTCGCGGCCGGTTATTGGCGAGGTATTGGAGCACGAGTCCGCGTCGTCGGCAAGGCGGGTGCGGTGCGGCGGCGCGGACTTCGGCCGGCAGCGTGATCATTCGGGCGATCACCTCAGTCCGCGGCGGACGGCTTCGTAATCCACCGGCCGCTTCTCGTTGAAGGCGGCGATGCCCTCCTTGGTTTCCGGGGTGAGGTTGTTGATGGCGAGCCAGTCGCGGGCGTGGCCGATGGTCAGGTGCCAGCTCAGGTCGCGCCAGAAGTTGAGCTGCTGCTTGGTGTAGCGGATGCAGCCGGGCAGCTTGTCGATGAGTTTCGTGCACAGCTCGTCGACGGCGGCGTCGAGCCGGGCGCGGGGGACGACGCGGTTGACCAGGCCCCACTCGAGGGCCTTGGCGGCGGGGATTTCTTCGCAGAGAAAGAGGATCTCGCGGGCGCGGCGGTCGCCGACGATCAGCGGGAGCCACTGCGTGGCGCCGCCGGCGGGGACGGAGCCGCGGGCCGTGCCGACCTGGCGGATGTAGATGTCGTCGGCCGCGACGGCCAGGTCGCAGCTCATGTTGAATTCGTTTCCGCCGCCGACGGTCATGCCGTTGAGGCGGGCGACGGTGGGCTTGCCGATGTTGCGGAGCTTCTCATGGGCCTCGATGAAGGCGCCCATCCACTTCCAGTACGTCTGCGGGTGGTCGACGCAGTGTTCCTGCTGCTCCTTCAGGTCGGCGCCGGTGCAGAAGGCCTTGTCGCCGGCGCCGGTCAGGACGAGGACGGCGATCTCGTCGTCGTGGGCCGCGTCTTCGAAGGCGGCGCGCATCTCGCGCAAGGTCTGGAAGTCGAAGGCGTTGTAGACCTCCGGGCGGTTGATGGTGACGGTGGCGCGGCGGCGCTGGCGGGTGTGCTTCTCGTAACGGATTCTCTGGAAGCCGAACGAGGCGGGGTCCTTGCCGCTGATATAGGACATATAGAGCTCCTTGCCTGCGAGTGATGGATCATCACGGATCGGCGGCCTGATCCGGGCGGCCCGCCGCGCCGCGTTGTACGGGATCATATTCGTGGCCCGCCGGCGTCAACGCCAGACAGTGAGAAACGGAGCCTGTGGCCAGGACCACAGCCGCTGCGGGGCGAGGTCGACGTCCACCGGCTCGCGGTTCCACCTCATCGCGTCGGCGTAGAGCGGCGGCAGATGAAGCGCGAGCGAGAGCGCGGCGAGCGCGGCCAGGGCCGTGCGGCCGGCGGCGTGACGCCAGAGGCCGGCGACGGCCGGGGCGATCGCGAGCGCGGCCAGGGGGACGATCTCGGAGAGCAGCCGCGGGCCGTAGCAGTGTCCGCCCCACCACATGCCCCAGGAGCTGACGAGCAGAATGTGGGCGGCGAGCAGCGCGAGGAGGAAGAGACTCCAGCCGGGCAGCGGCGGGCGGCCGCGCATGAACGGCAGCAGTGCCACCAGCCCGAGCCAGGGCGTGTAGATGAGCAGTCCGCGCCCCGGGCTGAACAGCACGTCGACCAGGTGAGCGGCCGGCGTGGTCCAGAGGTCCGCGCTGGTCTGCGGTCCGGACGGGCCGAGCGGGTGGCCGTAGATCGACAGGTGCAGCAGCAGCCAGGGGGCGAAAGTGAGTGCGGCCGCGAGGGCGATGAGCGCAGCGCGGCGGGGTGATCGCAGGAGCGTCCAGAGCAGGAACGCGGCGACGAAGAGTGCGGCCGTCGAGCGGCAGGCGAGCGCTGCTCCGCAGGCGATGCCCTGGAGGATGGCGGCGGACCAGGGCGCTGCGCCGAGCTCGCTCCACGCCCGTCCACCTGCGGCGCGGAACTTGATCCACATCGGGAAGCGCGGGCGTCCCGCCCATACACTGGAATCGGCGGCCTGCTCTGGGTGGTACGGGCGTCTCGCCCGTACACTGGAATCAGCAGCACCTCTTGGGTGGTGCGGGCGTCTCGCCCGCCATGCAGCCGCCGCACCAGCGCAGCGCACTTCGATCAGCAGCACCATCAGCGAAAGGAACACCACACCGCCGTGTTGCCATAAACCCTGGCCGACAGTCGAGAACATCGACGATCCGAGCGCGAGCATGGCCGTGAGGGCCAGCGCGGGCGCGGCCGGAATCAGGTGCAGCACGATCAGCAGGACCAGGCCGGCGCAGGCGCCCGCGAGCCACGCCGCGGTCCACTTCTCCAGCCGGCGGGCGACGTGCGGGCTGGGGAGATCGGCGTGGACGAGCTTCGCGGCGGCGACGACGGGCACAGCGAACTGGACCATGCCGAGCGGATACGCGGAGTAGACGCCGTGCGGCGTGCGGATAAGGTAGTAGGGCAGGCTGCTATGCTGTTGTGTTGTCTTGTTGTCTGCCGGTGTTGTATCTGCATTGCTGCGTGCGGTCTTTGCCGCCAGGCGGGCGACGTAGTCGTCGTCGATCCGCAGCGAGCCGCGCGTGACGAGGCTGGTGGCGGTCGGGATGACGCCGGCCGTGTCGCCGCTCACGCCGGAGATGTTGGTCGACAGGTTGACCGCGGCGACGGGCAGGACGACGAGTAGGAGCACCGCGCGCAGCGGAAGCGGAGCCGCCGCGTGCGGCCGGAGCGCTGCGACGGGCGGCTCGGGCGCCGTCCCGGAGGGTGCCGGCGCTGGCCGCATCGCCGCGGCCGGCGGCTCGATGGATGCGGCGCCGTCGAACCGGCCGCCGGCGGCCTGCGCGAACTCGCCGAGTTGCGAGCAGTACCGCTGAATGATGCCGAGGACGCGCCTGCGAAAGCTCGCCGCGAGCACGAACCGCAGCGCGGGCAAGGCGAATGCGAGGATCAGCCAGTCGCGATGCTGCCCGCGGCCGGCGGTGCAGAGCAGCACGGCCGCGGCGACCAGGATCGCCTGGGCGACGTCGAGGGTCCTGTTGAGCGTGTCGCGGCGTGGCATGGCGGCATGGTAAGGGCAGATGCGTGTTTCGGTCGCAGTTCGGCGCGAAAGAATGTAGGGTGCGTCCCTCGACGCACCGCTCCGCTTGGCGGCCGCGGAGCTGATTCGCACCGAAGGTGCGCGGCAGGACAGCCCAGGGCCAGCGCGCGAAGCGAGCGCCGTGCTTATACTGACCCGGCCACCGGAGCCCGATGTGGGCCAACCGACTTCTGCGATTGCAGGGGGCTCAGCTCGAGGCGGCGGCGGGATCGGTGCGTTGGGCGGACTGCCCGACGCTGCTTTCGGATAGGTATTGAGGTCGTGCGCTCGCCCTGGATACGGATTCTGTTTACAACCTATCCCATAACCGGGACACTTGTAGCAATCCCATAATGTGGCATGCTGAAACTTACGAATGAACAACTCGACTGGCTTCCGAAGCACATTCCCGATCATCCCCCTTCTCCGAAGGGTGGTCGTCCGCCGGCTGACAAACGCCGCAAGATCGAGGGTATCTTCTGGATTCTTGACAACGGTGCGAAGTGGAAGGATCTTCCGCGCCGCTTCGGCGCGAGGAGCACGGTTCACCGCTGGTTCCAGATTTGGACACATGCCGGGGTCTTTGAGCGGATCATGCGCGAGGCTGGTCGGCTGGTCGGCTGGTCGAAACGCGCGGAGAGTACCGGTTGTATGAATGCTCTATCGATGCAACCTTCTCCAAAGCAAAGGGCGGCGGGGACGGGATCGGAAATACCAACGCCGGAAAAGGCGTGAAAATCATGGTTCTGATGGATGCCCGCGGACTTCCGCTCGCGATCGGCACCGCGCCGGCCAACAGACACGAGAGCCAGCTCGTTCAGCATCTGTTCGACTTCATGATGATCGATAACCTGCTCGAACGGGTCATTGGCGACAAGGCTTACGATAGCGATCCGCTGGCTGACGAGTTGGCAGCCGAGGGAATCGAGTGGATCGCTCCGCATCGCCGCAGTCGCCGATCCGACAGAACCTCTCAGGACGGGCGTCCGTTGCGGCGCTACAAGCGCCGCTGGACCGTCGAGCGTACAGTCGCTTGGATTCAATAGTTCCGCCGCCTCTGCATACGCTGGAAAAAGTCCACGCCGCTTTTCCAGAGCTTCCTGCGCTACACGTGCACGATGTTGCTGCTGAAGGAGGTTGTGGGATAGCTTGTACTCGACGCGCGGTCTTCCCGCCGCAGGCCGCACTCGATGCGCGTTTTTTCGCTCGAACCCCCGATTCGGTTCACGGTTTTTCCTGCCGGGCCCGATCCCGCCCGCGTCGCCGATTGGTGCGTCAAAGGATGCACCCTACGTTCTGTCACCTGTCACCTGTCACTTGTCACTTGTCACCCATCACCCGCCGCCCAGCCCGCATGCCGCAGCTCGATCAGCAGCAGCAGCGGCCAGCCGAGGTATTTCGCCGCGCGCGGCGACGCGGCCGCGAGCGGCTCGTCGACCGCGCGCTCGCTGAGATGCTCGAAGCGCAGCCCGGCGCGGGTGGCGGCCATGACGTAGTCGCTGAGCCGGTTTGGGCTGCTGGCCGGGCGGATATACCCGCCGGTCGCGGGGTCGGTGAAGCGGGCCTGAACGCCGACCAGCATCATGGCCGGATGCATGACGGAGCAGACGATGCGGCCGGCAGGGCGGCAGACGCGGGCGGCCTCGGCGAAGAAGCCGTCGAGGCCGGCGATGTGGTCGAGAACGAGAAAGCTGAAGACGCGGTCGAAGGCGGCGTCGGGCAGCGGCAGCGGCCGCTCCAGATCGTGACGGATGAAGCGGATGCTCTCCCAGCCGGGCTTGGCCGCGGCCCGGCCGACCATTCCGGCGGAGAAATCGAGGGCGGTGACGCGGGCTCCGGCGGCGGCGAGGGGGAGCGTGCGGCGACCCGTGCCGCAGCCGAGCTCGAGCACGTCCAGGCCGGCGACGTCGCCGAGAAGCGGGTCGAGGTGGCGCTGCTCGAGGCGGATGAGCGGGTTGTCCTCGTCGTCGTAGATGGCGGCCCAGAGGTCATATCCGGCGTCGGTGGGCAGGACATGGCCGGGGATGGGCCGCGCGGGCTGGCCGGTGTCGCGGTTCATGGCGGAGATTCTAGCGGCGTACGCGGCAGACGCCCGCGCTCGCAGACGTACATGGCGTCGGACCTGCACTGCTCAAGAGCAGTGGCACCCATGCGCTCCCCGTGGGGCGTGCGGACGCGTCTGCGCCCCCCACCCCGGGCACTTTGCGTCCGGAGCTGAAGAGCAGTGTCACCCGTGCGATTACACCGAGACGGCGCTGCGGATCCAGCCGCCGGCCAGGACGAGCTCACCATCGTAGAAGACGGCCGCCTGCCCGGGCGTGACGGCGAGCTGCGGCTCGTCGAAGCGCAGCTCGACCGAGTCGTCGTGGCGGATGAGCAGCTCGCCGGGTGCGGGCGTGTGCGTGTGGCGTATTTTCGCGGTGACACGCCGGCGCGTGCCGGGCGGCGGCGGGTCGGAGAGCCAGTTGAGCTGGTCGGCGACCAGGCCGGCCGCGAGCAGCTCGTCGTGCGAGCCGACCGTGACGCTGTTGTCGAGCACGTTGAGCTGCGTGACGTAGACGGGCCGGCCGACGGCGACGCCCAGGCCGCGGCGCTGGCCGATGGTGAAGCCGGGCAGGCCGTCGTGCGTGCCGATGGGCCGGCCGGCGGCGTCGCGGATGTGGCCGGGGCGGCGCAGCTCGGGGCGGCGCTCATAGACGAGCCGGCGGTAGTCCTGATCGGGAACGAAGCAGATCTCCTGGCTGTCGGGCTTATCGTGGACGCGCAGGCCGAGCGCGGCGGCGATGCGGCGGACGTCGCGCTTGTCGGGCACTTCGCCGAGGGGGAACAGGCAGCGGGCCAGGTCTTCGCGGCGGATGCCGAAGAGGACGTAGGACTGGTCCTTGGCGAGGTTGGCGGCGCGGGCGAGGCGCGGGGCGGCTCCGTCGGCCGCTTCGACGATGCGGGCGTAGTGACCGGTGGCGACGCAGGCGGCGTCGATCATCTCCGCGTAGCGCAGGAGCTTGCCGAACTTGAGGTGGATGTTGCACAGGATGCAGGGGTTGGGCGTGCGGGCCTGGGCGTATTCGTCGACGAAGTAGTCGATGATGCGGCCGAAGTCGTCGCGGAAGTTGAGCGCGTAGAAGGGGATGCCGAGCCGGGCGGCGACGGCGCGGGCATCGACCGCGTCGGTGGCGGAGCAGCAGCCGTGCTTTAGGCGGCGGGGCGGGTGGCTGGTGTCGAGCGAGCAGGAGGGCTGCTCGGGCGGCTCGGCGCCGACGCGCATGAAGACGCCGACGCAGTCGTAGCCGGCGTCGCGCAGCAGGCAGGCGGCGACGGAGGAATCGACTCCGCCGGACATGGCGACGAGAACCTTACCGTTGCGGCTCATGAGGTGAATTATAGGCGGGGACGCATTAAGGGATCTGGGGATTGAGGGATTGAGAGGCGCGGCGCTGGCGGAGCGGATCGACCGGGGCGCAGCTCCGGTTCCGCGGCCGCATGACGGGCGGTTTCTGTCGGGGACGGGGTGGTATCACCTGATCGACGGGCGGGGGCGGATGGTGGCGTGGTGGTTGGGGGTGGGGGAGATAGAGCTCGCGTTGGCGGGGCACTTCGAAAGGTAGCGCGCAGAGTTTGGCACGCGGCGGCGCTTTGCGCGCGGCTACCGCGGGATTTCAGATTTGAGATTCGAGACCTGGACAACCCTGGCTCAGGAATGGGCGACACTGCGGCCGAACGCGTCGCGCAATGCGTTAGAGGCGATCGCGGCGGACCAGATGATGGCCACTGTCGAGATCAAAAGCTCGACGCTTGCGCGGGCGAGGTGTTCGGCGTGCAGTGCGCTCCAGGCCGGCCAGAGTCCGTATCGGACTGCGGCCAGGGCCATGACCAGGGCGAAGGCGAGAGCGGCGAGAGTCCAGGGCAGGGCTGGACGGCGGCGGATCATGGCTTCGCAGGCGTCGCAGATGTCGGGGCGGACCGTGAGGAAGAACAGGTGCTTGTAGTCGGCCCGCCGGGCGCGGCGGAGCGTGCCGTGGCCGCACGCCGGGCTGGCGGCGGCCGGTCGATGGTTCGCAGCGGTGCCGCTGATGTTTCTTTCCACGCCGTTTCCTGCGCGCACATGCGATCTCGCCAGTATACGCGACGCAGGCGGAGGAAACGAGGGGGACTCGCGGGCGGGAGCCGGGGGCCTCAGATTTGAGACCTGAGATCTGAGATCCGACATCTGAGATCTCAGATCTGAGATTTGAGATTTGAGATTAGAGATCTGAAACTTGCGAGCGCGGGATTCGGCAGCGGTTGGCGCGCTCGGGGCCGACCGGCCCGCCGCTTTGCGCGGTGAGTTCTGATTCCAGCCGGCCCGCCGCTTTGCGCGGCGAGTTCTGAATCCAGGCGGCCAGAGATTGGTCAGAGAACGTTCCCCGCGCCGTTGGGGCGCGAGAGGGGAGCTGTCGGCAGTAGAGTACGCGACGGGTCCGAGACCATCCCCCCCGGCGATTGACCGGTCGGAGCCCGATCCCCCATGCGACTGACCGGTCGGAGCCCAATCCCCCATGCGACTGACCTGGCGGAGACCGGTCCCCCATGGGATCGCCTGTCCCACAAATCGGCGCGGGGCCGTACAATCCCCGACCATGATCGCCCGGATCCACAGCATGTCGCTGGCGGGGATCGACGCCCGCCTGTGCGAAGTCGAGGTCGACGTCACCGGACGCGGGTTCGGCATGCCGAACATCGTCGGCCTGCCCGACTCGGCCGTGAAGGAGAGCGTCGACCGCATCCGCAGCGCCCTGACCAATTCCGGCTACTGGCCGCCCAAATCGAAGACGACCATCAACCTGGCCCCGGCCGACGTGCGCAAGGAGGGGCCGGCGTTCGATCTGCCGATCGCGGTCGGGATGCTGCTGGCGGATGACCAGATCCGCTGCGACGAGACGGACGAGTTTCTGATCGCGGGCGAGCTGGCGCTGGACGGGCGGGTGCGGCCGATCAAAGGGGCGCTCTCGCTGGCGATGCTGGCCCGCGAGCGGGGCTTTCGCGGCGTGCTGGTGCCGGCGGAGAACGCGCGCGAAGCCGGCGTGGTCGAGGCGATCGAGGTCTATGGGGTGGCGACGCTGTCGCAGGCGGTAGGGTTCCTGACCGGTCAGCTTCCGCTCGAGCCGACTCAGGTGGACCTGGACGAGTTGTTTCGCGTGGCCAGCCGGTATGAGCTGGATTTCGCCGACGTGCGCGGGCAGGAGCAGGCCAAGCGGGCGCTGCTGATCGCGGCCGCGGGCCGGCACAACGTGCTGCTGATCGGCCCGCCGGGGGCGGGCAAGACGATGCTGGCCGAGCGGCTGCCGACGATTCTGCCGGCCCTGACGCTGCACGAGTCGCTGGAGACGACGCGCATCTATTCGGCCAGCGGGCAGTTGCGGCCGGATCAGAGCCTGCTGGCGACGCGGCCGGTGCGGCAGCCGCATCACACAGTGAGTGTGCCGGCGCTGGTGGGCGGTGGGACGGTGCCGGGGGCGGGGGAGGTGTCGCTGGCGCATCACGGGGTGCTGTTTCTGGATGAGTTTCCGGAGTTCGCCCGGCCGGCGCTGGAGTCGCTGCGTCAGGTGATCGAAGACGGGGAGGTGACGATCTCGCGGGCGCACAGCAGCGTTCGCTTTCCGGCGGACTTTCTGCTGGTCGCGGCGATGAATCCGTGTCCGTGCGGCTATTCCGGCGACTCGCGGAAGGCGTGCAAGTGCTCGTCTCCGCAGATCGAGCGCTACATGGCGCGGGTCTCGGGTCCGCTGCTGGAGCGGATCGATATTCACCTGGAAGTGCCGGCGGTGCCGATCGAGGCGCTGCGCGACCTGCGTCCGGGAACGAGCAGTGCGGAGGTGCGCAAGCAGGTGGAGGCGGCGATCGCGGTTCAGCGGCGGCGTTTCGGGGCGACGAGCACGACGACGAACGGTCGGATGGCGAGCCGGCAGTTGCGCGAGCACGCGGCGCTGGATGCGGAAGGGGAGCGGATCCTGCGGCATGCGGTGAGCGAGCTGGGGCTGAGCGCACGGGCGCACGACAAGGTGCTGCGGGTGGCGCGGACGATCGCGGACCTGGCCGGAGAGGAGCGGGTGGCGGGCGTGCACGTGCAGGAGGCGATCCAGTACCGGCGGCTGGATCGCAGGTAGGCAGGGATTGAGGGATCAGGGGATCGAGGGGGCGTGCGCGGTTTTTGTGTGGGGGGTGGGGGAATCCGGGTTATAATTCGGAGAGCGCGGGTCGGTATTTCGGGCCGCTCGCGCACATCTCAGGAGAAACCCCATGTCTGGCAATCGTTTCGCGCCCCGCGCGCTGGCGTGCGTGCTCGCATGCGCACTGGCGGCTCCGGCCGTCGGTCAGTTCGATCCTGCATTCACCTATCAGGGACTGCTGCTGGAGGGGGGCGTGCCGGTCGACGACACGTGTGACATCATGCTGACGCTGTTCGACGTTCCGAGCGGGGGGGCGCCGGTGACGGCGAGCGAGACGGTCCTCGGCGTGCTGGTCAACGACGGGCTGTTTACGGTGACGGTCGATTTCGGGGCGGGCGACTTCGACGGGTCGCCGCGCTGGCTGGAGCTGGCGGTGCGCTGCCCGGGCGGGGCCGGGGCGTTCGTGACGCTCTCGCCGCGGCAGGAGTTGACGCCGTCGCCCTATGCGATCTACGCGCTCAACGCGGCGAGCGCGGCGTCGGCGGGCGGGCTGGTGCTCCCGTTCGCGGGCAGCGTGAGCAGTGCAAGTACCGCGTTTTCGATCACGAACACCGACAGCGGCGGGGCGGGGCACTTCGAGCTGACATCGGCGGCGAATACGTTGCCGGCACTCTACGCCAAGACGGCGGGTGGGCTGGCGATTCGCGCGGAGGCGACCGGGACGGGACTGGCGCTGCTCGGAATCGGCACCGTGCTTGGTTCGACGGGCTCGTCCGTCGCGGGACAGGCGGGCGTGCGCGGCGAGGCGACGAACGCGGCGGGCGCGACGGCTGGCGTGCACGGGTCGAACCTGTCGACGACGGCGCTGGCCAGCGGTGTTCACGGTGAGGCACTCGGCGCGAGCGGGGCGACGTACGGTGTCTGGGGTGCGACGGCATCGGGCGATGCGGGGGCGGCGGGCGTGTTCGGTGAGGCGTCGGCGGGGGTGGCGGCCGGCGTGTCGGGACGGACGACGTCGGATGCGGATGGCGCAGCGGGGGTGCGCGGCGAGGCGTTGTCGGGTGTCGCGATCACGGCCGGCGTCGTGGGAGTGACGAACTCGAGCGCCGGCGGGTCGGCCGGCGTTTCGGCACTGGCCACGGCCGGGGCGGGCATCACCTATGGCGTTCAGGCGACGAATGCCTCGGCGACGGACGGCGCGCGGGCTGTTTACGGGGCTGCGACGGCCGGGACGGGGATGACGGCGGGCGTGGAAGGGCGGACGCTGTCGGGCACGGCCGGGGCGGCCGGCGTGGTCGGCCTGGCTCAGAACGCGGGCGGGGCGACGCGGGCGGTGTATGGGAACAATCTGTCCGCAGCGGCCGACGCGATCGGCGTAGACGGCTGGGTGACGGCCGTGACGGCGGTGCAGAACACGGGTGTTCGTGGGACGACGAATTCGACCGGGAATGACTCGGCGGGTGTGCGGGGCAGGGCTCAGGGTGCGACGGGTCGGGTGTATGGCGTGGCCGGCGAGACGGATTCAGCGACGACGGATGCGGCCGGCGTGCTTGGCGAAGCGAACTCGCTTGCGGGCACGGTGTATGGCGTGCACGGGACGACGGTCTCGAACGGCGCGGCGGCGGCGGGCGTGTTCGGCGAGGCGTCTGCGGCGGCGCCGGGTGCCGGGGCCGCGCAGGCGACGGCCGGGGCGCGCGGGCGGACGCTGGCGGCGACGCGGAGCGTGGGGGTGCAGGGTGAGTGCATACCGTTCGATGCGCCGCCTCCGCCGCTCGCGGCGCAGATCGGCGTTCGCGGCTACGCGCCGGATACGACGGCGGACAGCGTGCGCGTAGGCGTTGAGGGAGATGCGTCACCGGGCGTGACCGAGCCGCTGGCGGCGTCAGGTGTGCGCGGGTGGATCAAAGCGGACCCGCTGAGTGCCGCGTGGTCGGGTGTGGTTGGACAGGCGATGTCTGCGATCGGCGCCAATCCGGATCCGGAGATGCCTGACGGCCACGTGGGCGTCTGGGGGATCGCGCATTCCGGTGAATCGGGGTCGACCGGCGTGCTGGGTGATGCGACGGCGGACTCGATCGTCAACCACGGTGTGCGGGGGCGGTCGCAGTCGACGGATTCGTCGGCGTCGGGCGTGCTGGCGGAGGGGAAGGGGGTGGCGGGGGCGGGCTCGCCGCAGGCGGCAGCGCTGGATATTCGCGACGGGGCGATCCGGGTGAGCGGATCGGTTCGTCCGGCCGGGACGGTCTCGGTCGTGGGGCTGTGGGTTCCGGTGATCTCGTGCGTGACGCCCTGTCCGGACTGCGAACACGCGCACATCATCGGATTCTGCATCGACGTGCCGCTGGTCAACGACCTGATCGTGTCGGACAGCATCATTCTGGTGACGGTCGAGACGGTGGGCACTCCGCTGCGGCCGTGCTACTCGGCGCAGATCCATACCAAGACACCCGGCGGAGCGATGATTCGCGTGCATTGCGCGGGTGATCCGGGGACGGGGATCTGCAAGCCGCCGACGGACGTGCTGGAGGTGCACTACCAGGTGATCAATCCGGATTAGGGCGTTCGGGGATGGGTGAGAGGGGAGAAAGAAAGCCGCCCGGTTTTTGAGGCCGGGCGGCTTTCGCGTTACTCGCAGTCGGTCGCGTGCCGGCTTAGCGGCGGAAGCGACGGGCGGTGATCAGGCCGGCGAGGCCGAGCAGCAGGGCGCTGGTCGGCTCGGGGGTGATCCCGCGGACGGTGATGTTGTAGTTGCCGGGGTCATTGAACAGACCCAGGAAGTTGGCGACGACCACGGAATAGTGGCCGTCGGACGGGGCGACGAAGACGTACTCCGGATCGCCGAAGGGACCCGGGACGTTCGGCGGAAGGTTGTCGTCGCCCTGGCCCATCAGGGTGGCGCCGGCCGGCGTGTCGAACACGGTCGTCATGGGGTTCGTGTCGGCGGGCAGGCCGAGGTAGGCCGAGGACGCCGGATCGATGCCGGCGGTGGTGCGGCGGACGGTGACCGTCACGACGTTGCCGGCCTCGGCGTAGAAGCGATACCAATCCCAGTCTTCGGGATTGTCGACGCCGTTGCCGTCCGCGTTGAGCGGGATGCTGCCGGCGACGGGGACGCCGTTCGAAAGCTCGGCCAGATAGTTGATGGGTACGGCGAGGGCCGGGGCGGCCACCGCCACGAACAGCGCTGCAGCGAGCATACGTTTCATGTGAGTGCACTCCTCCTCTGGACGTCGTCGCACATGCGACCTAGTGATGGGAAACTCAGGGCGCAGCCAGAGCCCCTGAGCGAAAGCCCCTCCGAACAGCTAATGACTGAGAACCCGCGACAACGACAGGCGGCCGGCGAAGCAATGGGAGCCGACCGATTCCTTGCGCGGCATATTCGACCCAGCGCCATCATAATCACGCACGGGTCGGAAATGCAACTACAAAATCGTCACCGACGCGTCTGATTTGACCCGTCGAGCTGCGACGTAGGAAGCTGTGGCGGATTATTCAACGACGTTGGCTGTCAGTGCCGATCGGCGGCGAAGGCGGCATGTTTTCTAGGACGTGACGACGCGCTGCCGGGCGGAAAAGCGACGCGGCCGAGCGCCGTTCTCAGCGCTCGGCCGCAGAATCGCGCACTTTCTCGGGCGAAGAGCCCGGCCGCTACTTGCGTCGCGGCAGGTTCACCGGGGCGCCGGTGGCCCGTTCGACCTGCTGCTTCTCGACGATCAGCCCCTTGCGGCGGAGCTGTTCGACATCAAAGCCGCGCGAGACCGCGTAGTCGGGCGTCAGGAAGATGCCGACGTTGCTGTCGATCTTGATGCGGCGGCCGTTGTGGAGCACGTCGAACGAGGTCCGCGTCGGGACCAGGTCGCTGCCGACCTCAGTGATGGTGAACTGCACGGCTTCGAGCGTGCTCTCGACATCCTCGGTCAGCTCATCATGGTCGGCGACAAAGCCCTCCGGCGGCTCGACCGAGACAGTGACGACCCAGTCGCCGAGCGCGTCGAGCACGAACGGGTAGGGCTGCTCGACGTCGTCCCAGATGACGTATTCGGGCTCGACGATGAGCAGCTCGGAGCCGGTCAGGAACCAGCAGCGGCCGGGCGTCCGGCGGCCGTTGGCCAGGACGATCTGCCGCAGATGCTCGCGCTGCGTCTCGCCGCAGTCGACGTTTTGCGCGATCGTGAAGAGCGCGTCCGGGATGATGAGCCCGCCGACATCCTGGGTAAAGACCACGTAGTCGCCCGGCGGGACGTTCAGCGTGACCTGGCCGTTGGCATCGGTGATACCGCAGGCGGCCGGCGTGCAGTTGTCGGCGATGCAGGTGAAATGCTGGCGCAGCGTGCCGCCGCACGTCTGCCAGGCACAGCTCCCCGGGCCGGTCTCGTAGGCGCAGACTTCGATGCCGACGAGCGGCTCACGGTTGACGCCGGGGCGAGAACCGGCGCCGACGCTGTGCCGCACGGCGCGGACTTCGATATTCGCGCCGTAGAGCACCGTGACCGAGACGCTGGCGGAGCTCGAGTTGCCGCAGGCGTCTGTGGCTGTGAAGGTGACCACGGTCGCCTGGCCGGCGGCGAAGGCGGCCGGCGCGTCGTTCGTGACCGTCACGGCCGGATCGCAGTCGTCGCTCGCGGTCGCGACCGGCAGCGACACCGCCTCGTCGCCGGAGCAATCGACGTCGACGACCGTGATGGGCGTCGTGTCGACGGTGATCACCGGTGGCGTGTTGTCGACCACGGTGATGGTCTGATCGGCGCTGGCGGAGTTGCCGCAGGCGTCGGTCGCCGTCCAGGTGCGGGTGATGACCTCTTCGCCGGCGCAGCTACCAGGCGTGACCGTGTCGCTGTACGAGACGGCCGGCGCAGGATCGCAGTTGTCGGCGGCGGTGGCTGAGCCGGTATCCATCGGGTCGGTGGACGCGCCGCACTCGACCGTGACATCGGCGGGAAGGGTCAGCACCGGTGCGGTCGTGTCGACGACCGTGATGGTCTGATCGGCGCTGGCGCTGTTGCCGCAGGCGTCGGTGGCGGTCCAGGTCCGGGTGATGACGCTTTCCTGCGGGCAGGCGCCGGCGGTCACCGTGTCGCTGTAGCTGACCGACGGCGCGGTGTCGCAGGCATCGCTGGCCGTCGCGGTGCCGGTGTCGGCCGGTGCGGTCGACGCATCGCACTCTACGGTCGTATCGGCCGGCACGGTAAGCACCGGATCGGTCGTGTCGACGATCGTGATGGTCTGGACGCAACTCACAGGCGGCGTGACGCCGTTGTCCGCGGTCCAGGTGCGGGTGATCACACCGGTATTGCCGCAGCCGGGTGCGAAGCTGTCGCTATGGGTCGGCGTTACGGGCAGGCCGCTGCACGTGTCGATCGCGCTGGCGGAGCCGCGCGCGGTGGAGCTGGTGTCGCCGCCGCATTCGACGGTCGCGTCGGCGGGGCAAGTGATTTCTACATCGCCGCTGGGGGCGAAGGCGCCCTCGTAGGCACCCATGTCGACCTGTCCGTTCTGCACGCGCGTGTTGCCGTCGCGGTCGACGGGAAGTGGCTCGGTCGTGTCCGCGTCGGCGTCGAGATCGAGCGTGTCGGGCGGGAGGAACGTGGCGTCGCCGGCGTCGAGGGCGGGTGAGCCGGATTGGAGGCGGACGTCGTCGTCGGCGTTGCCGAGAACGTCGTCGCAGCCGTCGAGGTTGCTGAAGAGCGGATCGCCGTCGATGTTGTTGTTGCCGGCGAAGGCGCTCAGACCCTGAACCAGCGAGGAACGCACGATCGGCGGATTGGTGACGAAGGAGAGGCGGTCGATCTGGGCCCGCTCGTCGGCGGCCGTGTTGTCCTGGTTCTGCCAGAAGACGCTGTTGGAGATGGTGGGTTGGCCGTTGCTGACGAGCACGGCCAGTCCGGCGCCGCCGCGGCCGCTGGTCGTATTGGCCGCGAAGGTGCAGTTGATCACGGCCGTCTGTATGCCCGTCGCGCCGGCGACTCCCACGCCGCCGCCCGTTCCGCCGCCGCTCGTCGAGCCGGCGGAGTTGTTGATGAAGACGGAGTTGGCGATCGTCGTGCGGCTGGTGTCTCCGCCGATGCCGCCGCCGCCCTGGCTGCCGGTGCTGTTGGAGATGAACGAGCAGCTCACGATGCGCTTGAAGCGCGGGTTGATGGCTCCGTTGATGAAGATGGCGCCGCCGGCCCGCGGGGCGAAGTTATCGAGGAACGAGCTGTTGTGGATGTTGACCGTCGGGTCGAAGCAGAAGATCGCGCCGCCGGCGTCGGTGCAGGTGTTCTCGCGGAAGGTGCAGTTCGCGACCGTGATGGTCGGGCCGGTCAGCACCTGCATGCCGCCGCCCTGGTTCGCGCCGCCGCTGAGGCCGTTCGCATTGCCGCCGCGGACCGTGAAGCCGTCCAGCGTGGCGGTCTGAGTGACCGTGACGACGTGGATGCTGTTGTCGGCGTAATTGGCGAAGGCGGGGCCGTCGTCGCCGGCCAGGTCGCCGTCGAGGATCGTCGGGTTCGCGGCAATATCGCGCTGGCTGAGCATCGTCTCGCCGCCGGCGAAGCCGCCGTAGAGCGCGAAGCCGATCCGGTCCAGCACGAACGCGTGCGAGCGGTTGCCGGACGTGAAGCCCGCGCCGAGATCCGGCCGGTATGTGCCGTCGGCGACCCAGAGCTCCAGTGTGCTCGTGGCGCGAGCGGCCGCCAGGGCGTCCTGAAGGTTCGTGAAGGCGTCGGTCCAGCTCGAACCGTCGCCGGCGCCGCTGGCGCTGGCGTCGACGTAGATTCGCTGGCCGAGCGCTGGTGTGGCCAGCATCGCGGCGCAGATGAGCGTAAGCGCGAGTGAACGCATGGAGTTCTCTCCTCCTGGCTTGGGGTCCCGGCGGCTGAGGTTTGAGCAGACCGGCGCGCCACGCGCGCGCGAAAGACGTGATCCGAAGCTCGCAGCCCGCTCGTCCCAGACAGGCTCTACTCTGCACCGCGGCGCGACCGGGGTCAAGGGCAATTTGCGCAGATGCGGGGCGCCGCGCGCGGCGAGGTCCGGCATAAAACCCGGAGTGCGCGTGTCGGCGAATCGCCGGGCGAACGCATCCGGCCGCGCGCAAGTGCGTCGCGCCCCGCCGGTCGGCGCGCTACCAGGTCGTGCCCTGCGGGCCGTCGCGCAGCTCGACGCCCAGCGCCGCCAACCGGTCGCGGATCTGATCCGATAGCGCGAAGTTCTTCTGCTTGCGGGCCTCGCTGCGCAGCTCCACCAGCAGGCCGATCAGGCCGTCCTCGCGCTCGCGGTTGCCGCTCGCCGGCTCGGGCCATTTCAGGCCGAGCACGTCGCCGGCCAGGCGCTGCGCGAGCGTGTCGGCCGCGAGCAGATCGGCCCGGCCGACCTCGCCGGCGATCCAGCCGGAGGCCTGCCGGGCGAAGTCGAAGAGCACGGCGATCGCGGCGGCGGTGTTGAAGTCCTCGTTCATCGCTTCGGCGAAGCGCTGCTCGATCTCGCCCAGCGCGGATCGCACCGCGTCGCTGGCGGGCTTCTCCGGCGCTTTGCGCGCCGCTTCGCTCAGCTCGCGCAGGGCGTCGCGCAGCTTGTACGTGCCGCTCTCGGCCGCCCGCAGCGCGTCATTGGAGAAGTCCAGCGGCTGGCGGTAGTGGCTGGTCAGGATGAAGTGCCGCACGACGACCGGTTCGAAGGTCTGCTCGAGCAGCGGGTGCCCCTCGCGGAAGACCTGCTTGAGGCTGATCGCGTTGCCGAGGCTCTTGCCCATCTTCTGGCCGTTGAGCGTGACCATGTTGTTGTGCAGCCAGTAGCGCACGAAGGGCTTGCCCGTGGCGCATCGGCTCTGGGCGATCTCGCACTCGTGGTGCGGAAACTGGTTCTCGATGCCGCCGCCGTGGATGTCGAAGGAGTCGCCCAGGTACTTCTGGCTCATGGCGGAGCACTCGAGGTGCCAGCCGGGGAAGCCCTCGCCCCAGGGGCTGGGCCAGCGCATCAGGTGGCCGGGCTCGGCCCGCTTCCAGAGGGCGAAGTCGGCGGGGTGGCGCTTCTCCGGGTTGACGGCCACGCGGGCGCCGGCCTCCATCTCCTCGAAAGTACGTCCGCTGAGGCGGCCGTAGTCGGGATAGCTGCTGACGTCGAAGTAGACGGAGCCGTTGGCGACATAGGCGTGTCCGCGGTCGATCAGGGTTCGGACGAGCTCGATCTGCTCGGGGATGTGGCCGGTGGCGCGGGGCATGATGTCGGGGCGGTGGATGTTGAGGGCGTCCATGTCCTCGAGGTAGCTGGCGATGAAGGTCTCGACGATGGCCATGGGGTGGAGGCGGCGGCGGCGGGCCTCGCTGACGATCTTGTCTTCGCCCTCGTCGGCGTCGTCGGTGAGGTGGCCGACGTCGGTGATGTTCTGGACGTAGTTGACGGTGTAGAGGGGGCGGCCGTCGGGTCCGGGCGTGAGGCGGAGCCAGCGGATGATGGTGTCGAAGCTGACGTAGCTCTTGGCGTGGCCGAGATGGCTATGGCCGTAGACGGTCGGTCCGCAGACGTAAACCCCGACGTACGGGGGGTTTACGGGGGCGAAGTCCTCCCGCGAGCGGGAGAGGCTGTTGTAGAGTCGCAGAGGCATCGGGGTTCCTCGGTCGCGCGTAAGTCGGGGTGATTGTACGCGAAAGTCTCGGCGAGGGATTGAGGGACTGAGGGACTGAGGGGAAGTCCCGGGGCCGGGGATGGTGTGGGCACGTGCCCGCCGGGAGGAGACGAGTGCGAACGAGCGGGATGCGCGAAGTCAGGATTGCTGGAGGGACCAAGGGACCAAGGGACCGAGGGATCAAGGGACCGAGGGGGCCAAGGGACCGAGGGGGCCAAGGGACTGAGGGATCTACGGGGCCGGGCGCGGGTGGATTTCGCCCGGCGGGTGGGTCTATGGCTGTGTCGGGTCGACGGGCCGGGCGAGGTCGAGGTCGTGGCCGCACTCGGGGCAGCGGCCGGAGAGGTTGCCGGTCAGGTCGTAGCCGCAGCGGTGGCAATGGTCGGGCGGGTGGCGGAGCGATCGGAGCCCGAGGAGCAGGCAGAGGATGGCAGCAAGGATGGTGAGTGGGATGAGGGGGAGGGAAATGAGCGTGACGGCGAGGGCGGCGTTGGGGCTGTGTAGCTGGTTGCGGACGGCGGGGAGCCAGCGGGCACCGGTGGTCGCGTCGTGCAGCGTGAAGAGAGACGGGCCGACCTGTTGGGCTGGTGGGTCGACGCGCCACATGAGGCGGGGAGAGACCGACACTCCGGGGCCACAAAACCCGTCGATTGCGGAGAGCGACTGATCGTTGCTGGGAGGCGGTGGGGCAGCCCGGCGCGGAGCAAGGGGGGAAGCGACCCTCAACCGGCCATTGGCGACGGCGAGCGTGGCTTCGCCGCGGGTGATGCAGATGCCCGCGCGCGCGGTGATGGGCTTGATCAGCGGCCGGGTGAATGAAAGCGCGGTGAGGACACCCAGACCGCAGGAGAGCAGGAAGGCGAGGAGCATCAGCGGGCGCGGTCGGCGGAGCATGTGGTCTCCGGGTCGGGGCGGCGGTTGTGCGGGCGTTATTGTGAGCGAATCCGGCGGAGGGGTGGAGCTATTTCGGGGGCCAGGGTGCGGGGGGAGAATTGAGATCTGAGATTTGAGATTTGAGATTTCAGACGCGGCACTGCGCGGTAGTAGCGGAACCCGCCGGCTTCGAACGGCTCCAGCGAGAGGCCGTCGGCGGCCAGGAGGTCTCGCAACAGCTCGGCGGCCGCCTCATTGAGGACAAGGCCAGGGAAGCCAGGGGGGCCGGCTCGTCCGGACGAGTCGGGCTTTGAGACGGCATCCGGCCGGCCGTTCGGATCGGAGTTCCCGGCCCGGTCGGGGCTCGCGGCGAACTCGCGGCGGAGGATGGAACGCAGCTCGCCAGCGTTGCGGGGACGATAGGGCCGGGCCATGTAGTAGCCGCGAAACTCCGCCCCGGGCTGGCCGAGAAGCACGGCCCGCCGCCGGCCGATCCAGAGCGAGGCCGACTGAACGAAGCGGTCGTCGTCGGTCGACAGCCCGAAGTGGCCGGCCAGCACGGCCCGCTCATCCGCGTGCATGCGGGCGGCGAGCTTGCGCATCTGGCGAAACTCCGGCTCCTGGCGGCCGCGCGAAAGCACCGCGTAGGCCGTATTCACGCCGATGAGCAGCAGGGCGAAGGTGCAGGCGAGCGCGGGCCGCCAGCGCGCGGGCGGTGCGTGCGGCGCGAGCAGCAGCGCGACGACGACGGCCGTCATGAGAGGGACGTGGTCGAATCGCTCGATGAACGATCCGTCGAGAGCGATCAGGTTGGGCGCCGTCGCCGCGGCCAGGCCGGCGAGCACCAAGTAATACACACGCCGCGGGCCGGGCCGAAGCCGGGCGATGGCGGCGGCCGCGAGGAGGCCCAGCCAGGCGAATGCCGTAAGTCCGTGCAAGAGGACGCCGGGCTGTGTGCCGGCTCGGATTTCGCGGATGCGGAGGTTCCATTCCCTGGCCGGGTCGGCCGGAAGGGCGGCCAGCGAGGTGTGCACGCCGAGCAGAACGTAGCGGACCATGACGTGCGGCGGGTTACGCTGCGCGAGCAGGCGATCGGCGGGGAGCCGCTTGACGAAGTACTCGTAGGGAGAAGGGATGGACTTGTAGCGGCCGTAGGCCATCTCCATCGCGACACCGGCGGTGAAGGCGGGGCCGAGGGCGGAGGCGAGCGTGGCGGCGAGCACGGCCGCGCGGCGCGGGAATGAGAGCGGGATCAGCAGCGGGGCGAGGGCGAGCATGGGAAGCCAGAGGATGCCGGCCTTGCCGAGCAGGAAGGCTGCGGCCCACGTCAGGCCGGCCAGCGGCGCGAGCCACCAACGCTGCGGCCGTGTGCAGAGCATTACCAGCAGCAGCAGCGTCGCGGCGAGCAGGGCGTTCGAGAGCAGGTTGTCTTCGAGCACGCGCACGAGGGCGAACAGTCCGCCGGACGCCCAGCCGACGGCCGCGGCGAGCAGGGCGCGGGTCACATCGCGCGTCAGCAGCCAGGCCGCGGCGAAGAGGGCCAGCGAGATCGCGGCGAGCGACGCGGCCACGAGGTGCTGCCAGAGAACGATGAGCGGCCAGCCGGTGAGGGGCTGGATGGCGCTTTTGACCGCGAGCAGAACGAAGGGCAGCAGCGGCCGGCGCGAGCCGATGGGCAGCTCGCCCTCGCCCCAGTCGATCCAGGCGATGGCGGTGGCCACATCCGTATCGCAGCGGATGCAGTTGTGCGCCAGGTAGAGCCCGACGAGCCAGGCGGCGAGTGTCGAGCCGGCCGCGGCGAGCAGGAGCGGCGGCGGGGCCGCCCGCGGGCGGGCGCGGACGCGCGGCCGCCGCAGGACGTGGCCGGCTGCGAGCGATGATGTGCGCGTGCTCACGCGTTCACCCCCTTCATGAGTGAGCGGCGGAAGCGGCGCGGCCGCATTCGGCCGGCCCGCCGGTGTCCGCATGATGCCGCGCCGACGCGGCGCTGACCAGCTTGAATGTCTCATGTTACGCGGGTCCCCAGGTGTCGAATTCGGACAGCGCGGGTCGGGGATTGGCCGGCGGCGGTTTTTGAAAGGCCCGGGCGGGCGGGGGCGTCCACTGAGGCAGGTCTGGTCGGGAGGAGAATCTGATCATGTCGAGTCGCGATTGCGGCGCGCTGCGGGCGCGCGTGGTGTTCGTGTCGCTGGCGGCGGGTCTGGGAGCGGCGCTGGCGTCTGCGGCGGCGCAGTCGGCGGTGTGCGCAGGAGCCGCGGCGTCATCGTCGTCATTGTCGTCTGCGGTGTCGGCGGCGGCATCGGCGTCGGCCGCGTGGGTGCAGGACAAGGCTGGCGAGGGGGGCGGGGCGAAGGCGGAGTTTCCCGATACGCACGTGGGGCGGATGGCGCGGGCGTATGTCGAGGCGTTCAACTCGGGCGATGAGCAGCGGATGCGGGCGTTCGAGTCCGCGTACCGCTCGAAGGAGTCGCTGGGGCGGCGCTCGCTGGTTGACCGCATCAAGCAGTGGCGGGAGCTGCGCGAGGACTGGGGGCGGCTCGAGGTGGTGCGGATCGCCGGCGACGAGCGGCCGATGGTGATCGTGCACGCGACGCGGTCGGATGAGCACCTGAAGCTGGATTTCATGCTGGAAGACGGCGAGCCGCACGGGCTGGACGGCATTCGGATCGAGTCGACCACGCGCGAGTCGGCGATGGAGGCCGGCCGCGGGCTGGATGAGGCGACGCGGCGCGAGGCGGTCGAGCAGATCGCGCGGGCGCTGGACCGGGTGTACGTTTTTCCCGACGTGGGCCGGAGGATGGCGGAGCTGGTGCGCCAGCGGGCGGCGGAGGGGGCGTATGACCGGCACGACGGGGCGGAGACGTTTGCGCGGGCGGTGATGGAGGATCTGCGGACGGTGTGCGGCGACAAGCACCTGGGCCTGCGGGTGGGTGTGCCGCCGCGGCCGGGGGCGGGCGGCGAGCCGGGTCGGGCGCTGGTGACGCGGATCGCGGGGGACAACTATGGATTCCAGAAAGTGGAGATTCTGCCGGGCAACATCGGCTACGTGAAGTTCAACGCGTTCGTGCCGGGGCCGGAGGCGCAGGAGGCGGCCGCGGCGGCGATGAACTTCGTGGCCGGCGCCGATGCGCTGATTATCGACCTGCGGGCCAACGGCGGGGGCAGCCCGGAGATGATCGCGTTTCTGTCGGGGTATCTGCTGGACGAAAAGGTGCACCTGAACAGCTTCTATAACCGCGAGCAGGACTCGACCCAGGAGTCGTACAGCCGGACGGACGTGCCCGGGCGGCGGTTCGGGGGAAAGCGGCCGGTGTACGTGCTGACCAGCGGGCGGACGTTCTCCGGGGCGGAGGAGTTTGCCTATAATCTCAAGAATCTGAAGCGGGCGACGATCGTGGGGGAGACGACGGGCGGCGGGGCGCACCCGGTGCGGGGGGTGGAGATCGCGGGGCGCTTCACGCTGATGGTGCCGTTCGCGCGGGCGATCAACCCGATCACGAAGACGAACTGGGAGGGGACGGGCGTGGACCCGGATGTGAAGGTGAGCGCGGAGGAGGCGCTGGAGGAGGCGCTGAGACGGATACGGGGGGAGACGGAGTGAGGTGAGGGGGGCGGGGGGAGTGCGGGGCGGGCGGTGCGGGCACGCGGCGGCGGCGGGCGAGCGGCGCTTGGCCATGGCACCTGGCGGGGGGATTTGAGATTTCAGAGGCGGCGGTGCGACAGCGTTTTCCGCTCGGTGCGCGTCAGCGCTCGATCCACAGCTCTTCGGGTTGGACGCCGAGGGCCTCCGCCAGCCGCCGGACGGTGCGCTGCTGGGGGCGGCAGTTGCGGGCGAGCATCATCGAAATCGCCGGCTGGCCGAGCCCGGCCCGCCGGGCGAGCTCGGTTTGCGTGAGGCCCTTTGCTTCCATGAGGGCAGCGAGGCGCTGGGAGAAGGTCTCCTCCTCCCGGTCGAGCTCGGCCCCGGCGTCCGCGCCGTCCGCCTGGTTTGTCACGGCGCACTCGTCGAGATGCTCGAGGGTGGTGCTACAGTCGTCGCGCTCCGGGAAGAAGATCTGGGCGAGCGTGTGCAGCGCCATGGCGCGCTCGTCGTCGTCGGACTCCGGTGCGTTCAGAATCGCGACCATCTCGCGCGCGGCGCGCTGAAGCTCGTCGCTGCACTCCAGATAGGCCCGCAGCATCCGGGCGCCGATCTCCGTCAACGGCTTGTCGAATTCACGTTCGGTTGCGGCGTTCATTTCATTCGCTCCTCGCGACGACTCACTGCCCATAAAAGCGCGTCATCACCAACTGCTTTCGGGCGCGGAACGTAGCGATGTTCGCGACCGTGAAGTCATCGCGCTTTTTCTGCATCGCGGCCAGAACCCACACGATTGGCAGCGGGTCGCCGGCCCGCGCTTCGGGATGCACGTAGATGATGAGGCGGACGTTGTCATGGTCAGCTATCCGATCGGCGATCCGCAGTTCACCGACACGCTGACCCTTGAGCGACCGAATCCAGCGCCAATCCAGGTCGAGTATCTGACCGGTCGCATCGGTCGGGTGCGGCTCCGGCCACTAGCGCAACTTGAGTCCATGTCGCCGAAGAATCATCCGATCGCGCGTCCGCGGCCAAAGTCGCTGTGCGTCGTACACGGCTGGAAGAAGTACCCGCACCCATCGTGTTCCCTCAAGTCCCACGATCGGCCTTCTGAACGCTCATCGGCCGATCTGTCATACAGTGTATCACATATATCACAGAACATACTGGATTTCGAAAGATTATCACGGAATACTCCGGCGTACGATGATTTGGCGCGTCAGATGATGCCTATTATCAGACGATTCATGGGTGTTGACGTGATGTTTCTCACGCGATCCAGCGCAAAGAACAGCCGGAGCGGGCAGGTTGTGCCGCGCTCCGGCCGGGTTTATGGAGACCGGCCGCGGGTGGCCGGGTTGGGGCTGCGAGGCGGTGGGCGCGGGCGGGCGGCGCTTGCCCATGGCACACGCCGGGGGCGGAGAGGTACGGGCGGGGACGCCCGTACCACCCGGAAGGACGGGCGAGGACGCCCGTATCACCCGTTAGTGCATGTGCCCCATTCCGCCGGCGGTCTTCTTGTCGTCGTCCTTCTCCTTGATCTCGCTGATGGCCGCGTCGGTCGTCAGCAGCAGGCCGGCGACGCTGGCCGCGTTCTGGAGCGCGATGCGCTCGACCTTGAGCGGGACGATCACGCCCATCTTGACCAGGTCGCCGTACTCGCCGGTCAGGGCGTTGTAGCCGAAGTTGCCCTTGTTCTCGCTGACCTTCTGGCAGACGATGCTGCCGTCGAGGCCGGCGTTCTCGGCGATCATCTTGATCGGGGCCCGCAGGGCGCGGCGGACGATGTCCACGCCGGTCTTCTCGTCGCCGCGGGCTTTCTTCGTGACGGCGTCGAGGGCGGCATCCACACGGAGGACGGCCGTGCCGCCGCCGGGCAGAATCCCCTCCTCGACGGCCGCCCGGCAGGCGTGCAGGGCGTCCTCAACGCGAGCTTTCTTCTCCTTCATCTCGACTTCCGTCGCGGCGCCGACGTTGATCTGGGCCACGCCGCCGGAGAGCTTGGCGAGGCGCTCTTCGAGCTTCTCGCGGTCGTAGTCGCTGGTGGTGTTCTCGATCTCGTTCTTGATCGCCTCGATGCGGCCCTTGATGTCGGCGGCCTTGCCGGCGCCCTCGATGATGGTGCAGGTCTCCTTGTTGACGATGACGCGCTTGGCGCGGCCGAGGTCGGTGAGCTGCACGCCCTCGAGCGTGATGCCGAGGTCCTCGAAGATGGGCTTGCCGCCGGTGAGGATGGCGATGTCTTCGAGCATGGCCTTGCGGCGGTCGCCAAAGCCCGGCGCCTTGACGGCGGCGCAGGGCAGGATGCCGCGGAGCTTGTTGAGCACGAGCGTCGCCAGGGCCTCACCCTCGACGTCTTCGGCGATGATCAGCAGGGGCTTGCCGGCCTTGGCGACCTTCTCGAGCAGCGGAAGCAGGTCCTTGACGCTGGTGATCTTCTTCTCGTGGACGAGGATGTAGGGGTTGTCGAGCTGGACCTCCATGCTCTCGGGCTTGTTGATGAAGTGCGGCGAGATGTAGCCCTTGTCGAACTGCATGCCCTCGACCAGGTCGACGGTGGTCTCGATGCCCTTGCCCTCCTCGACCGTGATCACGCCGTCCTTGCCGACCTTCTCCATCGCTTCGGCGATCTTCTCGCCGATCTCGCTGTCCTGATTGGCGGCGCAGGTGCCGACCTGGGCGATCTGCTGCTTGCCCTTGACGGGGACGGACATCTCGCGGAGGGCGTTGACGACGGCGTCGACGGCCATGTCGATGCCGCGCTTGAGCTGCATGGCATTGGCGCCGGCGGCGAGGTTCTTGAGGCCCTCGTCGAAGATGGCCTCGGCGTAGATCGTGGCGGTGGTGGTGCCGTCGCCGGCGTCCTTGCTGGTCTTGCTGGCGACCTCCTTGACCATCTGGGCGCCCATGTTCTCATACGGGTCTTCCAGCTCGATCTCCTTGGCGACGGTGACGCCGTCCTTGGTGACGGTCGGGGCGCCAAAGGATTTCTCCAGGACGACGTTGCGGCCGCGGGGGCCGAGCGTGACCTTGACGGCCTTGGCGAGCTGACGAACGCCGCGGCGGATTGCCTCGCGGGCTTCCATGTCGAACGCGATCTGCTTGGCAGGCATCGAGATTCTCTCCTATCCGAGCGGCCGGTGATCTCCCGCCCGCTGCGCCCAGATTGAACTGATTTCCGGTTAATGCGGCCGGCGCGAACGCACGCGGCCGGCGCGGGCCGCCCCGGGGACAGACCGGTGGCGGCGACGCAGGGTGGCAGTATCAAGCGGCGTGCCAGGGCGGGCGGGGGCTTGGCGGCGGTGAGCTAAAGCGTTGTGGGGGAAGGGGTTCGGGAGTTTGGGCGGGCGGGAGATGGGGGCTGAAAGGTCGCGGCGGGGTGTCAAAGTGGCAGACGGAGGTGGCAGGGGGCGTGCGGCAAGGGGGGGCCGTGCGGCGCGGGGGGCCGTGCGGCAAGGGGGGGCCGTGCGGCGCGTGGGGCAGGGGCGCGGGTGGGTCGCGAATGTGCGGGGCGGATGGACCGTGGCGGCGGGTGCGATTTGAGATCTGAGATTTGAGATTTGAGATTTGAGATTTGAAATCTGTGATTTGAGATCGGAGAGTCGCGACGGGCATGAGCGCTGCCGGCGCGACCGGGTAGGCGGGGTGGGGCGGGTAGCTACAATGCCCGCTCGATTCGCGGTTTCGGGCCGCAGACCAACTGAGAGCCAAGGGAGGCAGTGATGGCCGAACGACCCGGCGCAATTCCGCAGTCTTCTCCGACACCCCCTGCGCGGCCGCGGGCGGCGCGGCGCGGCCTGCTCGACTGGATCGAGTGGCTGGGGAACAAGCTTCCCGACCCGGCGATGCTGTTCGTGATCGGGGCGGTCGTGGTGATGGGGGTTTCGTGGCTGGCGGTGCGGATGGACTGGCGGGTTCAGCCGCGGGCGATCCGGCAGGCGTTCGAGCCGGTGGTGAATGCGGCTGGCGAGCCCGTGCTGCACGAGGGGCGGCCGCGGATCCGGCCGAAGTTCGACGAGGACGGGCAGCCGGTGCTGGAGCTGGTCGCGGACGAGCGGCGGGTTGTGGCGGTGAGCGTTCCGGGGGAGGGGGAGGAGGGTGAGGCGGTCTACGTGCTGGAGGGGGAGGCGCGGGAGCGGCCGGTGATCCGGCCGCAGAGCCTGTTGACGAGCGAGGGGCTGTACTGGTGTCTGCGGACGATGGTGGCGAATTTCATGGCGTTTCCGCCGCTGGGGGTGGTTCTGACGGGGATGCTGGGGATCGGGATCGCGGAGCGGTCGGGGCTGCTGGCGGCGGCGTTGCGGGCATTCGTGCTGGTGGTGCCGCGGGCGCTGCTGACGCCGACGATGATCTTTCTGGGGGTGATGTCGTCGATGGGGATCGACTGCGGGTACGTGGTTCTGCCGCCGCTGGCGGCGGCGCTGTACATCTCGGTGGGGCGCTCGCCGCTGGTGGGGATTGCGGCTGTGTTTGCGGGCGTGGCGGCGGGGTTCAACGCGAACCTGCTGGTGACGGGGCTCGATCCGATGCTGGCGCAGCTCAGCACGATCGGGGCGCAGGTGATCGATCCGGAATACCAGGTGGCGCCGACCTGCAACTGGTGGTTCATGATCGCGTCGACGTTCCTGATCACGCTGACGGGCTGGCTGACGACGGCGTGGTTCGTGGAGCATCGCTTTTCGCGCAAGAGCGCGGAAGAGGGCGGGCCGCGGCCGGTTTCGCAGGAGGATCTGGCTGCGGCGGCGGGGGGACATTCACTGGTGAGCGGGGTGGGGGTGTTTCTGCTGTTCGTGCTGTTCGTGGTGGCGGCGGTGGGTCCGCTGGCGGTTCCGAGCTCGCCCTTCTTTGCATTCCGGGGGTTGTATGAGGTGCTGGCGAGCGGGCTTTCGGCGCAGGGTGCGGGGCTTGCGTCGCTGGGGGCGTATTTCAGCGATCTGGCGGAAGCGGCGCCGCGGGTGGCGGCGAGCGGGGCGAGCGTGTGGGCCGCGCCGCCGCTGTGGCTGAAACTGTGCATTCCGGTGGCGGCGGGCGTATTTGTATTGCCTTGGTTCGTGTATGCGTTGGCGTTCGGGGGGATGAAGGCGGTCGAGGCGCGGGGGCTGGCGCTGGCGACGGCGGCGAATTCGCTGATCGTCGGCGGCGTGGCGATCCTGGCGACGATGCCGGGCTCTCCGCTGTATGGGAAGGATACGAGCGGGCCGTTCGATCGCTGGATCGCGGTGATCGTGCCGCTGATCTTCTTCGCGTTCCTGGTGCCGGGGGTGGTCTACGGGTTGTCGACGGGGAAGCTGCGCGGCGGGCGGGACGTGGCGAAGATGATGACAGAGTCGATGGCGGGGATGGCGCCGATCATCGTGCTGGCGTTCTTCGCGGCGCAGTTCATCGAATACTTCAAGTATTCGCGGCTGGACGTGATGCTCGCACACACGGGCGGGCAGGCGCTGGCGGCGGCGGCGCTGCCGGCGGGGGCGCTGATGGTGGCGTTCATTCTGCTGACGGGGTGCTTCAACCTGCTGGTGGGGTCGATGTCGGCCAAGTACACGATGTTCGCGCCGATCTTCGTGCCGATGTTCATGATGGTGGGTGTGAGTCCGGAGCTGACGCAGGCGGCGTACCGGATCGGCGATTCCGTGACGAATGTAATCACGCCGCTGAATGCGTATCTGGTGATCGTGCTGGTATACATTCAGAAGTATTTCCCGAAGGCTGGGATCGGGACGCTGATTTCGATGATGGTGCCATATACGCTCACGTTCCTGGTGGTGTGGACGATCCTGCTCGTGGCGTGGATTCAGATGGGCTGGGATCTGGGTGTCGGCGGGCCGCTGGTGTATTCGCCGGCGGGGTGATGGGGGCGGTTGCGGTTTGTTGTCAGGTGGATGCCGTGTGGTGCGCGGGCGGTTTTTGAGTTGGTTCGCTCCCAGACGGCCGCGGTTCGGGGCAGAGGTGCGGGCGAGAAGCCGGCGCTGCACGAGTTGCGCGCGGCGGGATTGCACGGCTCGCATAGCAGTGTCGCGCGAAGGCAAGGTACGGGCGAGACGCCCGTACCACCCGGATTCAGGCGGGCGAGACACCTGCGCCGCCACAGGTGCCCGTCGCCGGATCGCGGATCGCTTCTACGCCGCGGCGGTGTGCTGCTCGAGCAACTCGGTGCCGATGCGCGTGACGCAGTCGAAGGTGAGCCGGGCGGCGGCAATGACCGCGTCGGCCTGCTCGGGGGAGAGCGGCACGGCATCCATGCGGTCGCGGAACTGGCGCCAGAGCTCGCGCTGGGCGGCGCCGTGGGGGTCGAGGTAGCGCGTGCCGTCGCTGCCGGTCAGGTCGTAGGCCTGCCGGACGCGCTCGGAGATGATGCGGGCGCCGTTCTTGCTGCCCTCGAAGACGTAGTAGAAGCCCAGCAGGGCGGCCGGTTGTTGGCGGGCGGCGCTCTCGATCGCGGCGATGAGCTCCGCCGCGGCGGGGCAGGGCTCGGCAGTGTCCGCATCGAAGCCGAAGAAGGCCAGGTCGGCGCGGAGATTCTCCGCCTGGAGCAGCTCGGGCGTGACGAGCACGTCGAAGGTGGGAACGCGCGGCGCGGCCTCGCGAATGGCCGCCTCGAGCACGCGATGAATGACGAAGCGCTGGGCGAGCATGGCGACGTAGAGCTCGCGCGGCAGCGTGCCGCGGAAAAGAGCCTGCTCGAACGCGGCCGACTCGGCCCGCTCGTGCTGCACACGCGTATCTTCACGAAGTCGCATCGAAATCGGATTCACGATCTCTCCCGTGCAGGGGTCATTGGAGGCACGTCGTCGGCCCGGCCGATCGGCGGCCGGGCGTCCACTACCAGATATCGGCGATGCAGCCGTCGGTAAAGACCACGCCCAGCACGAGCCAGGTCATTCCCTTGAGAAAGAAGAACAGGAAACCGGCGATGCCGGCGCGGCGCAGCCACGTGGCGGCGGAGCGAGCGTTGGGTGTGGGCGACGGAGTCGACATATTCCTACCTTCCATCCTGGAGCCGCGGCGGGTCCGCATCGAGGCCCGTGCCGCTGAAGAGCGAGTTGTGGCTGTCAGGGTCGTTCACCAGGTAGCGTCCGTCGCCGGCTCGGACGTAGCCGAGCTCCTCGGGCTTGTTGCGGGCGACGTGGCCGTCGGCGAAGGCGAAATTGGCCAGGCCGCCGTGGCGGTCGTCCGGTCCGCCGCGCGTACCCGAGTCGCAACGGTCCGATTCGTCGGTGAGCCGCGGCGGGTCGAGCATGTAGGCGTGGTTGCCGAGGGCGGCCAGCTCGGCCGAGCCGTCGGGGCGGTTCGGGTTCCGCTGATTGGCCGGAAACTCGGCGGCCGTTCCGAGCGAGTCTGCAAGAACGACGGTCCGCGCGGAGAGCATGTGCTCGGTCTTGACCGGGTAGCGGACGAAGTGGCCGGAGCCGTTGTTCGTGAGGCGGGCGTTGCCGAGGAACTGGAAGTTGTAGCCGTAGGAGGCATTTCGCTCGCTGGTCCAGTCGGCGACTTCGGTACAGACAAGCAGGCGATTCTCGATGTTCTGATGCACGCCGTCGCGGCGGGGCTCGTTGAAGGCGTAGATCTCGACGGCGGCGCCGAGGCTGGCGAGCCAGCGGGGGCGGAACTTCCAGCCGTTGCCGACGAAGTAGAGGTTGTCGCCCGGGAGTGATCCGGGCCGGCCGGCGACGGCCATGTCCTTGTGCTCCTGGGCGTAGATGGCCCAGCCGACGGCGATCTGGCGGCTGTTGCTGGCGCAGACTGCGGTGCGCGAGTTCTGCCGGGCGGCGGCGAGGGAGGGCAGCAGGATCGAGATCAGGAGAGCGATGATCGCGACGACGACGAGCAGTTCGATCAGTGTGAAGGCCGGCGTTCGGCCGGTCGTGCGGCGAGTCGGCATCCGGGGCTCCGGGATGAAATAGCTCCAAAGCACTTGATTGGCATACTAAGCACATGTTTTGCGATGTCAACCGGTCGGGCGAGGAATTTCGGACTGTTTTGATTCGATTTTGTGCGGCGGCGGAAAGGGGGCGGCGGCGCCGGGTGGCGGCTTGTCGCTGCCGCTGAACGCAGATATAGGTGCTGTCGCGGGTTACGCGAGTCGGGCCCGCCGCGGCAGCCGGTCGGTCGTCGTGCCACGCGGAGCGAGCGCCTTGCCTATCAGCGGCCTTCTGAGACCCACACCTCGCAGCCATCGTCCGTGGCGGCGGCTTGCGGCGTGGGGCGTGGGCGGTGCGCTGGTGCTGGCGCTGACCTGGCTGACATGGTGGTTCATTCGGGCCAGGCAGCTCGAGTGGGCGATCCAGCATGGACAGGCGCTACAGACGCGGGCGCAGACGCCGGCCGAGCTGGAGGCGGCGGTCGTGAAGTGGGAGCAGGAGACGCAGCACATCTGGCGCGACGACGCGGACGATCTGCTGCACTACGCATTTCGGCACCATCCGTTGAGCGATGCGCGCGTGCGGCGGCTGCTGACCCGCGTGACGGATGCGGACTTCGGCGATCGCGTCGACGATTGGCTGACGTGGTACGAGGACCGGGAGCATCTGCGGCGCGCGAGCACGCCGGTCGTGCACATTTCCGGGCGGTTGAAGCTGAAGCGCGTCTGGTCGGCGCCGATCGGGTTGACGACGTGGTTCAGCACGATTCTGCCGATCGACGGGCAGATCTACGTGTCGTCGCTGGGACGGGCGTTCGAAGACCCGGCGGACGAGTATGACGGCGTGGTCGTCGTGGATGGCGCGAGCGGCAAGGCACGCTATCTGCTGGAGCCGAGCGGGCACGGGCCGCGCGACATCCTGGGGATCGCCGCAGGCGATGACGCACTCTATGCGGCGTGTCGAAACGGGCTGGTGTACTGCCTTGCGCCGGACGGCCGCGTGCATTGGACGGCTTCGGTGGGTGCGCCCTGTGCGTCGATTCCGATGACGTTCGACGCGACCGGCAACGGGCGGCTGGACGTGGCCGTGGTATCGCAGGCGGGGCGGCTGGTGACGCTGAATCGCGCCAACGGCCGGACGGTCTGGGTCGCGAATGTCGCCTCGGCGGGGGTGCGCGGGTTGTCGCGGGAGGCGCAGCGCTCGGCGCCGCGGCCGCTGCTGCTGGCGGGGCTTTCGCTGGGGAACGTGCTGGGTGAGAAGCGGCCGCAGATTGCGGTGGCGAGCGCGAACGGGGATTTGCGGCTGGTTTCGGCGAGCGACGGGCGGGTTTTGTGGACGGGGCAGGATGCGGCGGGGGGGCTGGGGGGTGCGGTGTGCGGGCCGGGAGCGAACCCGGAGCGGGTGGCGCTCTACCTGGGTGATCTGGAGGGGCGGATCTGGACGGCGCAACCGGCGGGTCGGAGCATTTCGATGGCGGCGCTGCATCGGCTGGAGTCACGAGGGCCGACCGGGCTGGTGTCGACGCTGCGGACGCTGGCGGAGCGGCGCGATGCGATGCCGTGGGTGGTGGCGTGTGCGGCGGGGGAGTTCGGCGCGCTGGGCGGCTCGGTGGCGCTGCTTTCGCCGCAGGGGGTTCAGTGGCGCGTTCCGCTGAGCGGCACGGCCTGGGCGACGCCGGCGCTGACGGACCTGACGCGTGACGGGCGGCCGGAGGTGATCGTGGCGTCGTTCGAGGCCCGCGAGGGACAGTCGGCGCGTGGGTATCTGACGGTCTATTCGGCGGAGGGGCGGGTGATGACGCGTGTGGCGTTCGATGCGGCGCTGGAGTGCTCGCCGGTGGTGGCGGATGTGACGGGCGATGGGACGCTGGAGCTTCTGGCCGCGGACCGGGCGGGGTGGCTTCACTGCTTTGCGACCGAGACGGTGGGGCCGGTGGAGTGGGGGATGTACGGGGGCGACGCGCGGAACACGCGCAACGCGGCGAGCGCGTACGCGTATGGTCAGACGCCATGTCGATACCAGTGGAGGTGGCTGTCCGGGGGCGGCGGGGCAGCGGAGCGATAGCGCGAGCCGGCGAGCGTGCGGGCGCGGGGTCGGGCGCGGCGGGAAAGACTGTTGCGCGGGCGCTGCGTCGGGTAGACTGCGCGGCCGACATGGAGGTCCACGCCCAGGGAGCGAAATGATGCGCTCGCGTCATATCACGGTTGAGATCGATCTGGAGGCGGTTCGGTCGTCGGCTGAGCGGATTCGCCGCCGCACGGGGGTGGGGCTGCTGGCGGTGATCAAGGCGGATGCGTACGGGCTGGGTGCGGCGGCGGTGGCCGATGCGCTGACGGGCGTGGCGGACGAGCTGGCCTATTTTTCAATACATGAAGCGCGCGAGGTGGGCAAGCCGGGGCTCGTGCTGGGTCCGCCGGAGGCCGAGGCGGCCGAGTACCGCGAGCTGGGGCTGCGGCCGACGGTGTTCACCGCGGCCGACGCGCGGCGGCTGGCGGATACGCCCTGCATGGTGAGCGTGGACACGGGCATGCAGCGGTTCGGCTGCGAGGCGGAGCGGGTCGAAGAGCTGCTGGCGTGCGGCAACGTGACGGACCTGCTGACGCACACGGGCCGGCCGGAGGGGGCGGCGAAGCTGCGTGAGCTGGGCCGGGCGACGGGCCGGCGGCTGCACGCGGCGGCGTCGGCGCTGCTGGATCATCCGGAGGCATGGCTGGACGCGGTTCGGCCGGGGGTGGCGCTCTATCGCGGGGCGATGCGTGTGACGGCGCGGCTGGTGAGCGTGCGGACGACCTACGGGCCGGCGGGGTACACGGGGTTCGAGTGTCCGCACGTGGGGCTGATTCTGGCGGGGTACGGCAATCTGCTGGGGCCGGCGCCGGTGATGATCAACGGGCGGCGTCAGCGGATCATCGAGGCGGGGATGAACTCGTCGTTCGTCAGCGTCGATCCGCGCGACAAGGCGGGGGATGAAGTGGTGCTGCTGGGGGATGGGCTGGATGAGGCGACGGTGGCGGCGGCGCTGGGCGTGCGTGAGCATGAGGTGCTCTGTCGCTATGGGGCGACGGGGATGCGGCAGTACCAGGGGTGTGCCGCGGGCCGGACGGTGAGCTATCAACGGGCGGGCCGGCAGAGCTGAGCGCGGCCGGCGCGCAGCCGGCTGCTGCGCCGCGGGGGATTACGGGGCGAGGCGGGTGCGTTTCCAGCTTCCATCCTGCTGACGCGTGTAGAGCAGCCGGTCGTGCAGGCGGCTTTCGCGGCCCTGCCAGAACTCGATCGAGCTTGGGAAGAGGCGGTAGCCGCCCCAGTGTGCGGGGCAGGGGACTTCGCCGTCGCGATATTGCGACTCGAGCTCGCGCAGGCGCAGCTCGAGCTCGTCGCGGCCGGAGAGCTCGCGGCTCTGCTGCGAGACGCACGCGCCGAGCTGGCTGGCGCGCGGGCGGGTGCGGAAGTAGTCTTCGGCTTCGGCGCGGGGGACGCGCTCGACGCGGCCTTCGATGCGGACCTGTCGTTCGAGCTCGGCCCACCAAAAGCAGAGAGAGGCGTTGGGGTTGGCCTCGAGCTCGCGGGCTTTGCGGCTTTCGCAGTTGGTATAGAAGACGAAGCCGCGCTCGTCGCAGCCTTTGAGCAGGAGGATGCGGACGGAGGGGCGGCCCTGGTCGTCGGCGGTGGCGACGGCCATGGCGTTGGGCTCGAGCATGCCGGTCTTGGTTGCTTCGTCGAACCAGCGGTCGAAGAGGCGGAGCGGGTCGTGGCCGGCGTCGGATTCGAGCAGTTCGCGTGCGAAGTAGTCGCGCCGCATGTGGCGGAGCGGCTTGTCCATTCTGATCTCTCCGGGCGTCGCGGCCGGCCGCGTCAGAGGCGCGGGCGGGCGACCATGCGCAGCAGTGTCTCCTCACGGTCATAGAGCGGGAAGCGGTGCAGCTCCTCGCCGTCGTCGATCATGCCGGCGGCGCGGTAGCAGCGGATGGCGCGCTCGTTCTCGCGAAAGACGACGAGCGAGATGCGGTGCGCGCCGCGCTGGCTGAAGCCGCGGGCGAGCAGGCCGCTGACGAGGCGAAGGCCCAGGCCGCGGCCGCGCTGGGCGGGATCGACGACGAGGTGGCCCAGCCAGTATTCGCGGCGCCAGGCGTTGAGCACGTTGAGCTCGCCGTAGGCGACGGGCAGGCGGCCGCCGCGGGGAACGAGCTGAACGGGCTCGCGCTGAAAGCCGGCCCAGGCGGCGACCTTGGCGGCGGTGAGCGGCGGAGCGGTGCGCGGAGCGAGCCAGTAGCCTTCGAGCTCGTCGCGGGCCCAGGAGGCGATCAGCGCGGCGTAGCGGCGCTGAAAGGGCTGGAGATCGAACTGCGAGCTGGTCGTTCGGGCGTTCAGCGGGCTGACAGCCATGGGCGGTACGCTCCACTCGCCGCGGGTCATCGGACGCGGGCGCCCGATGACGCGCCGGGCGGGGCCGGCGCGAGTTCGAATGGCGGCCGAGTCGGTTACCGTATCGTAGCGGGGCTGGTGAGGCTGTCATAGGGAGTGGGCGTGGTGGAGCGGTTTCGCGGGTATCCAGTTTGCGTGCGGCGGTTCGAGCTGGCGGGGCGGGTGATTGAGCTGCTGGGGCCGGCGAACTTCGAGGCGCTGATCGACGAGCCGGACGTGGCGGTGCGGTTCGAGAAGGATGAGTATCTGCCCTACTGGGCGGAGTTCTGGCCGGCGTGTCTGCTGGCGGCGGATGCGGTGGCGGCGTGGGGGCCGAGGGCGGCGGAGGCGGCGCCGCTGCGGGTGTTGGAGCTGGGGTGCGGGCTGGGGCTGGTGGGGCTGGTGGCGGCGGCGCTGGGGCACGAGGTGATCGTCTCGGACTATGACGAGGATGCGCTGGCGTTCGTGTGCGAGAGCGCGCGGCGAAACGGGCTGCCGGCGCCGCAGACGCGGTACGTGGACTGGCGCGAGACGTATGCGGATCTACGGGTGGATCGGATCGTGGCGGCGGAGATTCTATATGAGCTGCGGAGCCTGCGGCCGATTGCATGGTTCGTCGCGGGTCATCTGGCGGCGGGCGGGGAGGCATTGATCTCGGATGCGAACCGGCAGACGGCCGACGGATTTGCGGATGTGGCGCGGGAGGCGGGGCTGCGGGTCGCAGTGGAGGCGGTGGAGCGGGAGAACCCCATGACGGGGGAGAGAATTCGGGGGCGCGTGTTCCGGCTGTGGCGCGAGGGGGAGGGGCGCTGCGGGCGAGAGCAGGTGAGCAGTTGAAAAGCATGCTCACGCCTTCGGCGAGAGCATGCCACCCGCCGGTCAGAGGCCGGTCCCCCAGTAGAGGATTTTGGGCGAGCGGTGTCATCCGATTCGCGGGGCGGTGCGTTCTCATGGGTGGACCGCGGGCGTGGTTGACAGTGCCCGCGCAGGAGAAACTCCCATGAGAACAAGCTATCGGACGTTGGTGTTCGCACCGCTGGCCGTCGTCGCCCTGGCGCTGCCGGGGTGCCTGGAACGGAAAGAGACGATTCGGGTGCGGGCGGATGGGGCCGTGGAGCTGCGGGTGGTGCTGGAGGGAGACCCGGGCGATTTCACCGGGCGTGACGCATTGCCGACCGAGCGGACCGGCTGGCGCGTGCGGGACGAATTCGAGACCAACGAAGACGGCAAGCAGACGCAGAAGCGCGAGGCGACGATGGAGGTGCGGGCGGGCCAGCCGCTGCCGGGCACCTACGCGGACGAGCGGGACGAGTTGGCGATGGCCAGCGCGCTGATGTTTCCGACGGAGCTGACGATCGAGAAGCGGCCGGACGGGACGTACTATCACTTCCGCCGCGACTATCACGCGCGCGAGAGCGCCCGCTACCGCTACTTCATCGAGCAATTCGAGAAGACGCCGCTGTTCAAGCGCATTTCTGAAAAGGAGATCGAGGAGATCTCGGAGGAGGATCGGCGCGAGTTGCTCACGAGCATGCGGCTGATCGAGGCGCAGAAGGAGTGCGAGTATCTGCGCTCGGCGGTGGCGGCTGCGGGCGAGGGATGGCCGCAGCACTACGGACTGCTGCTGCGGCAGGCGCTGCTGGATCACTATGCGAAAGTGGACGTGGAGCCGATTCTGGCGCTGCTGAGCGAGCCGGCCAGCGAGCAGCGGGACGCGGAGATCAATGCGTATGGGGAGCGGCTGACGGCCGAGGGGCGCGACGCGCTGTATCAGAAGCTGGTCGAGCTGCGCGTGGCGAAGCGCGAGATCGACGCGTTCTTCGTGGCGTACGAGGAGGAGAAGGCGCGCTGGCACGTGACCGAAGACCTGGGCGACGAGTTCTGGAAGGTGAGCGTGCTGCTTCCCGGCGAGCTGGTGGCGCACAACGGCGACAGCGTGGATGACGGACACGTGGTGTGGGAGTTTCCGGGCGAGGCGCTGATGGACCGGGACGTGGTTCTGATGGCCACGAGCCGCGTGCAGCGGTAGCATCGGACGGCGGCGGTTGCAGCGGGGGCAGGTCGGCAGGAGCCGCAGGTGTCCGTGAACGTTGAAGAGTGTTTCGCAGCGCATCGGGCCCGCGTTTATCGCTGGGCCCTGGCGCTTTGCGGGCGCGAGCAGGACGCGGCGGACGTTGTTTCGGACGTGTTTCTGCGGCTGATTCGCTCGCGGCCGGCGCTGCCGGATGCGGCCCGGGCGGTCGCGTGGTTGCGGAGGGCGACGAGTCACGCGGCGATCGACCGCTGGCGGCGGCGGTCGCGGCTGCGGGTGGTGAGCGATGAACCGGACGCGCTGGCGGAGCGGCGGGATGGGGCGGATGTCGAGCCGGACGAGAGGGAGCGGCTGTCGGCGGCGCTGGCGGAGCTGAGCGAGCAGCAGCGACTGGTGCTGATGTGCAAGACGTACGACCAGATGAGCTTTGCGGAGATTGCCGGGCAACTCGGGCTGGCTGTCGCGACGGTGAAGACGCACTACATGCGCGGGCTCGCGGCGTTGCGGGAGCGGTTGGGGGCCGGGACGCGAGCGCGGGGGGCACACGGATACGAAGGAGAGCGTCATGACGCGGGAAGAGTTCCGCCGGCTTCTGCCGGACTACCTGGGCGATGAGCTGAGCCCGGCCGAACGGGCGCGCGTCGAGGAATACCTGGCGGGCGCGCCGCAGGACCGGGCGGAGGTCGAGGGGCTGCGGTCGGCGCAGACAGCGCTGGGCGCGCGACTGGTATCGCTCGAGGCGGCGGAGCGGTCCGCGCCGGCGGCGCTTCCGGTTGCGGGTGCGGGGCGGGCTGAGCGGCCGGTGGTGGCGCGGCTGGCGGGTGTGGCGGCGCGCTACGTGGCGGTGGTGCTGCTGGCGTTTGCGGGGGGATACGCGACGCGGGGGATGATGGTAGGCGGTGCGGACGGCGGGGGCGAGCGTGGGGTGCTTGATGGCGGCGGGGGCGCGGGGGTACGTGGTTCGGGCGCGGTGCCGTCGATCGTGCATACGGACCTGGCGCAGAAGTACGTCACCGCGGCGCAGCGCTATCCGCAGGCGACGGAACTGGCGCGGGCGCTGCTGACGGTGGCGCGGCGATAGGCGAAGTGTTTGGGGGGCGGCGCGAGTGGGGCGGCGGGGGTTGCGGCGGCGCGGCGGGCGGGTCGGCCGCCGCGGTCATTTCCGGGCGATGTGCAGGGCATGCTTCACGATGGATTCCGCGTGGATTCCCCATGATTCGGCGTCGCCAGAGGGGTCGCCCTGAATCGCGATCACGCGTCGGCCGAGCGGCCGCCAGACGGACGCGCGGGTCGGGCCGAAGATGGCCAGGACGGGGACGCCGGCGAGGGCGGCCAGGTGGGTCGGCCCGGCGTCGTTGCCGATGTAGACGGCCGCGGCCGCGGAGAGTTCGAGCAGCTCGGCTGTGGTGAGCGAACCGAGCAGCGGGGCGGCCTGTGCGAGACGGGCGATCGCGGCGGGCGGCCAGCGGTCGCGTTCCGCTTCACCGATGAGGAAGCAGGGGTGCAGGCCGCGTGTTGAGAGCTGTCGGGCGACTTCTCGGAAGCCGTCCAGCGACCAGCATTTGGTGCGGCCGCCGCTGCCGGGGTGGATGAGGGCGGCGGGAAGGGGGCAGCCGAGGTCGGCGAGGCGCTGGCGGCCGCGGGCGGCGATGGCGGGGTCGAGCTCGATGGTGGGGTCGCTGGCGGGCGCGGCGCCGACGACGTCGGCGAGCGCGGTGGCGGATCTTGGGTGAGCGAGGGCGTGTGACCATTGAGCGGTGATGTGCAAGTCGCTGCCGGGTTGCGGCGCAGGATCGAAGCAGAGCAGTTCAGCGGGGCTGAGGGATGCGAGCCGCAGCGCGGGCGGAGAGGCGGCCGGGCAGAGGGCGCAGAGTACGAGTCTGCCGGCGATCAGCTCGCGCAGCCGCGGCGGCGGCGGCGTGTCGCTCTCGGCGAAGAGCCAGTGGAGGCCGAGGCCGTCGCTCGACAGGGTTCGGATGGCGGGGCGGCAGGCTGCCAGCGGCGGGATCGTGACGCGGCTGATGAGGGTGAGCGATTCAGTCGGGCGCGCTCGTGTGAGGTGAAGCGCGAAATGGATCGTCAGCACCAGGTCGCCGAGCGCGCCGGCGTGGAGGATGGTCCAGGACATGCGGGGGAGGATACACGGGGGAGTTCAGAGTTCAGAGTTAAGAGTAGCGAGTTCAGGCGGGTGCTCGGCACGATGCACGGGGCGTAAGAGAAGGGAATGTCGCACGAGCGGCGCATGCTCACGCCTGCGGCGAAAGCATGCCACGCTCTGTGCGCGGGTGGTCAGACGGCTTCGAGGCGTTCGGCCAGCAGGCCGGGGATGTCCGCCAGGAGCTTGCGCGTCGGCAGATCGTCGGCCAGGCCGAGCCGCTGCACGCAGGGCAGATTGAAGAAGTCGAGCGGCTCGTAGGGGGCGTAGCCGAGCAGCGCGCAGGCCGCGTCCGAGGTCATGATCAGCAGGCGATAGGTCTTGAGCGGGTCGTCGTCGGCCGGATCCTTGTGGTGCGTGCCGATCAGTTCCGGCAGCGGATCGGGCAGATTCCACGCGTCGGCCAGCCGCATGCCGACGTGCTGGTGCCAGTCGGTGCAGAGGCGATCGAAGAGCGGGCGGTCGACGGTGCGGCCGTGGTACTGCTGATACTCGTTGGCGACCTTGAGGATGACCAACATGCCGATGTCGTGCAGCAGGCCAACGAGGAAAGATTCGTCTTCGGGGAGCTTGAAGCGCGGCGCGAGGTGCCGCAGCACGACGCCCGCGGCGAAGGAGCGCTGATAGAGCTCTTCGCCGAGCGTCTTGTGGTCGCCGCCGGTGCGGATGGACAGGCCCTTGAGCGTTGCGCCGAGGATCACGGAGCGGAGTGTTCGCAGGCCGAGGCGGGCGAAGGCCAGGTCGAGCTGGCGAATCTCGCGCAGGCCGCGGTAGCTGACCGAATTGGCGACGCGGAGGATCTCCGCGGCGAGGACCTGGTCCTGTTCGACGAGCTCGGCGACCTTGCGGTAGTTGGCGTCGTCGCCGCGCAGCGCGTGCAGGGCGCGCTGGGCGACCTGCGGCATGTGCGGCAACTCGAGGCCGGGGTCGTCGATGACGCGGGCGAGCTGGTCGTAGAGGGAGCGGTCGATTTTGCGCCCGGCCTGCGACGGATCCGGCGCCGCCGCCGGCGCTTCGCGCGGAATCCACCACATCAGCCCGGCCGGAATGTCCTCCTCGGCCGGCGCTGCGGACGCGGATTCCCCGGTCTGCGTGCCTGCGGCGGGGCGGACCTCAGCCTGCGCGGCGGTATCCGCCGATAAGACCTGCGGCTGCGCATCCGGGTCGGCCGCCTGGAGCGGCGTGATATCCGCGTCCGGGGGAAACAGCGATGACAACCAGCGGCGGACGAAAAAGAGCACGGCTAGACCCTCGCTTGCACTGATTCGTGCGAACGACGCGCACACCCAGCGGAATGAGCCCGGCCACAGGGGCTCTGGCGGCCGATCGTCAGGCCCGGCCGGACGAGCAGCGCTCGGCCGGCACGTGCGGCCGGCGGGCCAGCACGTGCGAAACCGGCCATCGGGAGTATTCAAATGGTTTTTCGGCTTAGGCTGCGGATGGAATTAGAAAGGCCGTCTGGCGAAATGACGGCGGCGGTTCCGGTGGATGTGTCCGTGGTCTACGAGCGCGGGCAGTGGCGAGCGCAGTGTTCGGAGCCGCCGGCGGTTACGCTCAACTGCGACTCGCTGGAAGAGGCGTTGATCAGCGTAGCGCGCGAGGTCAGCAGCGACTGGAACCGCGAGCGCGCCGGCAGCCACTGAGGCGGCGGGCGAAGCGAGCCGGCGGGGCGGGCGGCGGTCATTGCGCGTCGCGGCGGCCGAAGGCGCGGTTGACGAATATCGGCCGCCGGCCGGCGTGGCGCGGGTCGGTGGTCACGCCGTAGTGGGCCTGGATGGCGAGCAGTTCGCGGACCTTGTTCTCGGGCAGGCGCTCGATATCTCCGACGCCGCGGGCGAGCATGAGGACGCGGCAATACGAGTCGAGAATCTCCGTCCGCCAGTAGGCCAGTTCGAGCTCGGGGGCCCAACTGACCGTTCCATGATTGCTGAGCAGGACCGTGTTGGCGTTTCCGACGAAGGGGCGGATGGTGCGGGCGAAGTCCTCGCCGCCGGGGGTTTCGTAGTCGCTGCGCGGCACCAGCCCTAGGAATACTTCAACTTCCGGAAGAATGCCGGAGGGGATCTCCTCGCGCGTGACGGCGAAGGCGGTGGCGTGCGGCGGATGGGCGTGCACGACTGCGCCAGCGCCCGGGTCGCAGCGGTAGATCTCCAGGTGCAGCAGGATCTCGCTGGTGCGCGGGCGCGGGCCAGCGACGAGCTTGCCGTCCAGATCGACGACGCAGAGCTCGTCGGGCTTCATGAAGCCCTTGCAGACCAGGGTGGGTGTGCACAGAACGCGGTCGGGCGCGATCCGGCAGGAGATGTTGCCGTCGTTTCCGGCGACGAAGCCGCGGGCGTACAGGCGGCGGCCGATCTCGCAGATCTGCTCGCGCAGCGCCTTTTGATTCTGCATGGTTCGTCCCAGCGATGCCGCGTCGCGAGTGCGACCAGGCCTGCGTTGCCTGGAACCCGGCGCCCGCCCCATCGGCGAGTCCCACCCGGACAGGTCCACCCCCGCGGCCACGCGTCCGAGACGATGGCTTTGGGATGCGTGGCCGGCCGGCGACAGGGCCCTGCGGGCGCCCTCGCGCTCGGCGGTCGGCCGCACGCGAGGGCTATCGTGTCCCGAGTCCCACGATTTCGCAAGAGTGTACAGATTATCCCACGGGTTGAAGCGGAAGCGGGACCGGCCGGGCGGCGGCGGCACTGCGGGACCGGTTTAGACGGTGTTATTCCGCGGGTTTGCGGGCCAGGTAGTCAACGATCGCCTCGCCGAAGGCGGGCAGATCGGGGGGGCGGCGGCTGGTGATGAAGTGGCGGTCGACGACGACGGGCTGGTCGACCCAGTCGGCGCCGGCGTTGGTGAGGTCGTCGCGGATGGCGGTGGTGCTGGTCATGCGGACCCCGCGGCAGACGCCGGCGGAGATGAGGATCCAGCCGCCGTGGCATATGGCGGCGATGAGCTTGCCGGACTCGTGAAAGTGGCGCGTGAGTTGGAGGATCTTGGGTTCGCGGCGGAGCTTGTCGGGCATCCAGCCGCCCGGGACGACGAGAGCGGAGAAGTCGTGGCCGACGAGGTCGCCGACGGCGGCGTCGGAGACGGCGGGGTAGCCGTTCTTGCCGCGGTAGGTGTGGGCGGCCTGCATGCCTGCGAGCGTGACGCGTGCGCCGGCGGCTTCGAGGCGGAGCTTGGGATACCAGAGCTCGAGGTCCTCGTAGTCGTCGCCGACGAAGATGAGGATGCGCTGGGTGGTAAGCGGCGCCATGAGGATATTCTGCGGGTTCGGGGTGGGGGGTGGCAAGGAGGAGGGATTGAGGGATTGAGGGATTGAGGGAGTAAGGGATTGAGGGATTAAGGGATTAAGGGGGTCGCCGACTGCGGCTTTTGCTGCTGGCCGGGAAGCATCGTCGGCGGGCGGCGCGGCATGCGCAAGCGCAGCGTGCCCGTGAGCCCACTGCTCCCAGCGTGGAGGATCGGTGATCGCCGGTGCGAGTTGCCCTTCCCTCGCTGGCGCGAGATTCCTATCTCGCACCCGATGAGCATTTCGAGAAGTGCCAGTCCTTCGGAGCGCGCCACGCTCATCAGAGAGTGCCCGGTCCCTTGGAAAGTGTGGCACCGGCTAATAGCCGGTGCACTGTTCCGCTGCTGCTGCGAAGTCGAGGTACGGCAAAGATCCTCTTTGCCGCCGCCTTGAGACTGGGCGACTGGCCTCTGGCCGGCCGCCGTCCGGCCGC
>CAZXUI010000019.1:43396-62122 GCA_964643885.1 uncultured Planctomycetales bacterium | reverse complement strand
ACCGGTCTCCTCGACATTGGGGGACCGGTCTCCTCGACATTGGGGGACCGGTCTCCTCGACATTGGGGGACCGGTCTCTGACCGGTCACCGGGCGACAGGTCTCCGACCTGTCGCGCTCTTGCCCGTCAGGGCTAACGACCGTAGCCGGTGGCTTGAAGCCACCGGAAAGGTCGTCCGCTCACGTCGTCCGCGGGGCCCTCGGCTCGGATCACAGCACAAAAAGGCCAAACCCGCACCGCGTTTTCATCCAGCATGGCGAACGGCCCGATCGTGTAGTCCTGGCACGAAAAAGGATTCTCGCACCAGCCGGTCGCTCAGAGGCCCCTGTGAGCACGGGCAAGCTGCGTTTGCCCACGCCACCCGCCCGCTGCGAGATTGGGGGACCGGTCTCGGACCTGTCGTAACCTCGGCCCGACGGGGCTGCCGGCCATTTCCGCTGGCCTCAGCCGCCGCAGCCTCTGTCCGCACTGCTCACCCCGGACACTTCGCGTCCGGGGCTGAAGAGCAGCGGCACCAGCGTGCGCCCAGACTGCCTCCGCGTCACGAAGTCGGCGCGAGATTCGTCGCCACGTCCGTCGCGTACGCTTTGGTCGCCGGAATGATCCCCGCCAGCGCGCCGATCGCCGTCATGCCGACCGGCGCCGCCACCAGAATCCAGTGCAGCGCGAACGGGTCCAGCACGACCCCCACCTGCGAGCGGATCGTCACGGCCGCCGCGGCCAGAATCATCGCATAGACGACCAGCCCGAGAATGCTGCCGATCGCCGCAAGCGTGGCCGCCTCGAGCACGATCGCCGTGAAGACGGTCGACCGGCGGGCACCCAGCGCCCGCAGGATCGCGAATTCGCGCCGCCGCTCGTTGATCGTGTTGTAGACGCTGGCCAGGATCGACCCGGCCGCGACGATCACGACCAGATACGCCACCAGCTCCAGCACGCGATTGACCCAGCCGATCTTGTCGAACAGCTCCGCCATCACGCCGCCGATCGGCCAGGCAAGCGTCGCCTGCGAGCCCTTGCGGTTCACGTCCTGATCGAGCCGCATGCCCGCCTGCTGCCCCTTGAGCTTGAGCATCACCGCGCTGACTTCCTTGTGCTCGTCGGGGATCGGCTCGTGCGGATCGGGGTGATACTCCTCGCCCGTGCCGCGGAGAACGTGCCCGCCGATGCGGAACACACCCTCGATCGGAATCCAGATGACGCGGTCGGCCGGCGAGTTCGTCGGCGCCATCACGCCGACGACGAGATACTCCTCCTCGTGCTCGTGGTCGCCGTGCAGGTCCAGACCATGCGCGGGATTGAAGGTCGAGCCCACGCGCAGTCCCGTCTTCTGGGCGACGAAGCTGCCGATGACCGCCTCCTGCCGGTCCGCGTCGAAGATGCGCCCGCCCGGGCGGATCGCGTACTTGCGCCCGGCCTGATACTCGAAATCGGTGAAGAGCTGCTGCGTCGTGCCCACGATGCGGAAGCCCTGGTAGTTGTCGCCCAGCGCGTAGGGGATCGCCAGCTCGACGAAGGGCCGCTTGCGGACCTCCTCGTAGAGGCTCCAGGGAATGTTACCGGGCGACGTCTCCAGGTGAAAAACCGTGTTCAGCACGAGCTGGAGCTTGCTGCCGCGCGCCCCGAGCACCGCGTCGAAGCCGATCGGCCCGCCCGTGAACGCGTCGACCGTCTGCTTCTGAATCGCGAACACGCTCATCACCAGCCCCGTCGCCAGCGCCACCGACAGCGACGTGATGCACGTCGCCAGTGCGTGCTGCCGCAGGCTGCGGCGGATCAGCGGCAGCACGAAAATCACCGTCGTGATCAGCCACACCAGCGGAATCAGCGCCAGAACCGCCGCGACGCCGATGCCGATCTGCTGCCAGAGCGGCAGGTTCTGAAGCGGCCCGAGCCAGCTCGAAGCGCTCGCGGCGGCGGCGAGCGGCGTGGCGAGCGCGATCATGATGCGCCCTCCACGATCACCTGCCGCGGCGGTCCCGGGCGATTCAGATTGCCCAGCTCATACGATGTGTCGAACTGGGCAAGCACCTCGCTGTCGTGGCTCACCATCAGCAGCGCCGCGCCGTTCTCGCTGCACACGCGGCGGATCAGCTCGATCGCCGTGCGGGCGTGATGTCGGTCCAGGTTCCCCGTCGGCTCATCCGCCAGCACCAGCTCCGGGCGGTTCGCCAGCGCCCGCGCCACCGCGATCCGCTGCTGCTGGCCGACCGAGAGCTGCCGCGGGCGATATTTCAGATGGTCCTTCAGCCCGACCCGCTCGAGCAGGCCGCGGGCCACGTCGCGCCGCACACCGCGGCCGAAGCGCATCGCCAGCTCCACATTCTCGAGCGCCGTGTAGCCCTGGAGCAGGTTGAACGTCTGAAAGATGTAGCCCATGTGCCGGGCCCGCACGCGGTCGCGCTGGGCTTCGCTCAGCGCCGCCAGGTTGCGGCCCTCGAAGAGAATCTTCCCGGAGTCCGGCCGCAGAATGCCCGCGATCAGGTTCAGCAGCGTGCTCTTGCCCGAGCCGCTCGGGCCGTGCAGGACCACCTGCTGGCCGGGCTCGAGCGCCAGCCGCTCGATATCGATGATCGGCGTCAGCTCGCCGTCGGGCGAGAGATACGCCTTCTTGAGATCGGCAAGCTCCAGCAGCGGCATCGGCCGCCCCTCTCTGGCTCGGGCTCCCGCTCGTCGAAGTCGATCTCGTCCGCCTGGGAGTCCGGGCGTCAGACCGCGGCCGCGTCCGGAGCGCGGAAGCTTAGTGTACTCGGTCGAGAATACCGCAACCTTGGGCAGCGCCTGGGTGCCACTGCTCTTGAGCAGTGCGGCCCGGCCACGAGTCCCTTGGGCAGCGCGGGCGTCTCGCCCGCAACTCGCTCCGAGCGGCGGCTAACGACGCGCCCACACTCCCCAACCCGCGTGCATAATTCCCAGCTAACCACACTAGCTGCTTGGGCCTGACTTGCCAAGGCGGGCCGCGCTCTTGTGGGAACGCGGCCGGGCGGATTCAATGCGCCTTCCTCTTGGCTGGAGTGCAGGTATGCAAGCGCGCAGCGCAGCAGGCAGCCGCGGGTCGGGCTCGAACGCCGGCATCGGCGGGGCGCTCGTCGTGGATGCGAAGACGGACATTCGGGCGAGCGGCGCGGCCGGTGTTCGTTCCGGCTGGGCGAGGGCCGTATGCTCAGCACGCGCGGCGCGGGCGCCGCGCGCGTGGACGCGGCTTGCCGCGGGGGCGCTTGTTGCGGCGATGGCGGCCGGCTGCGGCGGAGGCGGCGCGGGGGCGGAGCTCTCGACCCGCCCGGAGCCGCTGGCGCTGCGCGAGTCCGGCCCGAAGACGCTGACGCTGCCCGGCGACGGCGGCTATTCGATCCGCCATCAGGAGGCCAGCCGCGTGGCCGATCTCGACGGCGAGGCGGACTCCGCCGCGGCGGCCTCGCGCGAGGGCACGGCCACGGCCAGTGCGTCGGTGCGTGGCGGCGGCCGGGCGGCCGGCCTGTTTCAGATCGGTCATGCGTTTCGCAACGAGTCGGAGCGGCAGACGGACCTGAAGATCGCGGTGCAGCTCGAGTTCGAGTACGCCGCGTCCAACGAGCCGCCGACGGCGCTGCCGGACGCGGCCGTGGGGCTGACGCTCTATGCCCGCGACGGGCGGAACCGGCTGCTGCGGACGATTCCGGTGCTCTCGCACACGACGGAGCAGGGGGGCGTTTCCAGCCGCGGTCAGGAGAATCTGGAGCTGACCGTCACGCTCGGGCCGGGCGAGTCGGTGAATGTCTATCTGGCCGGCTCGGCGCGGGTGGAGCTCAAACCCGGCCGCTCGGCGCAGAGCGAGGTGAAGCTGTTGCGGCTGGGAATGGAGGTCGCTTCGCAGCCGGCGCCGGCCGTGCGGGCGGGCGGGGGGTAGCGCGGCCGGGGGGCGGAACTCGCGGCGCGGGCGGAATTCGCGGTGGGTGGCATGGGCAAGCGCAGCTTGCCCGTGCTCATGCTTCTTCAAGAATGGGGGACCGGTCTCTGACCGGTCACTGGGGGACCGGTCTCTGACCGGTCACTGGGGGATCGGTCTCTGTCCGGTCACTGGGGGATCGGTCTCTGTCCGGTCACTGGGGGACCGGTCTCTGACCGGTCACCATCTGGCCGCGGAGCGGCCAAGGGGGCTGGCCACGGGTGAAGCGGATTCGCCGCCGGGCGATACGAGATCCGCCCGGGCCTCGCAGCATGAGCTCGTGCTCTGGTGGGACCGGCCAGTCGGCAGCCAGCGTGCTGATCTCGTCTTGGGAACGAGGGAATGGGTCGCCGCGGGCGGCGGAGCCGGGCGTACAGGCACGACATTCGAACCGCCGCGGATCATTGCGCGGTTCACGTGGGGACCGGACGGCCGGCTGCGGCCGCCGGAGAATCCGCCGCCGGCAGATGTGTTCCGGTTCGTCATCCCGAAGCAGCCCGTGCCGGTCCCGCCGGATCGAATGGTGGACAACGTGGCAGCGGAGTTGTTGCCGATGCCGTGACGGTGCCGGTGCTTGGCAGAGGCGGAATGCGGGCGGGACGCCCGCGCTCCCCGAGGCGCGCCTGTCGAAGGAATGGATACGGGCGGGACGCCCGTACCACCCGATCCAGGTACGGACGAGGTCGCCCACGCACCCCGTCGATCGCGGCGCGACGCCGATGCTCGCAGTCGCGGCTCATAACGAGGTTCCGCTAGAATCTCTGCCCGACAGGGGCGCGGCGCCGGCCTGTCCCCAGCACGATTCGACTATCGAACCAGGACGATCTGCACGACGGCCGAGTGAGACATGAGCACAACCCCGACTCCCGACGAAGCGGCCGCCCGCAAGCGCATCGACAAGCTGCGGACCGAGATCCGCCGGCACGATCACCTTTACTTCGTCGAGAACGACCCCGAGATCAGCGACGAAGCCTACGACCGCCTGGTGCGCGAGCTGCGCGAGCTGGAGCAGCAGTTCCCGCACCTGGTCACGCCCGACTCGCCCACGCAGCGCGTCGGCGAGCGGCCGCTGGACCACTTCCGCAGCGTCCGCCACGCCGTACCGATGCTCTCCATCGACAACACCTACTCGCCGCAGGAGCTGCGCGAGTTCGACGCCCGCATCCGCCGCCAGCTCGAAACCGCCAGCTACAGCTACGTCGTCGAGCCGAAAATCGACGGCGTGGCCGTCTCGCTGCGCTACGAAGCCGGGCGGCTCGTGCTCGGGGCGACGCGCGGCGACGGCGAGACGGGCGACGACATCACGCAGAACATCCGCGCCGTGCGCAGCGTGCCGCTCTCGCTGCTGGGCAGCGGCTGGCCGGCCGTGCTCGAAGTGCGCGGCGAGGTCTACTGGCCGAGGAGCGATTTCGACCGCGTCAATCAGCAGCGGCTCGCGGCCGGCGAGGACGCCTTCAAGAACCCGCGCAACGCGACGGCCGGCACGCTCAAACAGCTCGATTCATCGATCGTCGCGCAGCGCGGGCTGGTCTTCTGCGCCCACGGCTTCGGCGAGGTGGAGCCCTGGCCCAAGGGCGTGACGCGCTCGAGCCGGTTCTACGAGCTGCTGCGCACGTGGGGCGTGCCGACGGGGGCGCATCGCCACGTGAAGAAGAACATCGATGAGGTGCTCGAGTTCGTGCAGGAGTGGGATGCCCGGCGCCGCTCGCTTGATTTCGAGACCGACGGCGTCGTGGTCAAGATCGACGAGTTCCCGCTGCGCGACCGGCTGGGCTACACGAGCAAGGCCCCGCGCTGGTGCATCGCCTACAAGTACGCGGCCGAGCAGGCCGAGAGCCGCCTGCTGCGGGTCGATCTTCAGGTCGGCAAGCTCGGCACGATCACGCCGCGGGCCGTCATGGAGCCCGTGCTGCTGGCCGGCACGACCGTCAGGCACGCCAGCCTGCACAACTTCGACCAGGTCGAGCGGCTCGACGTGCGGATCGGCGATGCGGTGATCGTCGAAAAGGCCGGCGAGATCATCCCGCAGGTCGTCGCGGTCGTGAAGGAGAAGCGGCCGCGCGGGGCCAGGCCGATCGAGCGGCCGACGCGCTGTCCGGATTGCGGCGGCGAGGTGGTGCAGGACGAGGGCGGCGTCTATCTGCGCTGCATCAACCCGGCCTGTCCGGCGCAGCTTCTGGAGCGGCTGAAGTTCTTCGCCGGCCGCGACCAGATGGATATCGAGGGGCTGGGCGAGGTCGTGGTCGAGAAGCTGGTGGCCGAGGGGCTCGTGCACACATACGCGGACCTGTTCCGCCTGGCCGAGCAGCGCGACAGGCTGGAGAAGCTGACCTTCGAGCAGCAGCGCAAGAACGACGACGGATCGAGCAAGACGATCTACGTCGAGTTTGGCAAGAAGCGCACCGAAACGCTGCTGGCGGGGATCGAGGTGGCCCGCGGCCGGCCGCTCTCGCGGCTGCTGGCGGCGCTGAACATCCGGCACGTGGGGGTGAACACGGCCGAGCTGCTGGCGGAGCATTTCGGCGATATCGACGCGATCGCGGCCGCGGACGAGGCGGCTCTTCAGGAGGTGGAGGGGATCGGGCCGGAGGTGGCGGCGTCGGTGCGCAAGTGGTTTGCGAGCGAGGCCGGCCGGCGGACGATCGTGGAGCTGCGGGCGGTGGGCGTGAACGTGACGCAGCCGCGGCGGGCGCGGCGGGCGGACGGTGGCAAGCTGGCCGGCAAGACGGTCGTCGTGACCGGCACGCTGGAGCACTATTCGCGCAAGCAGATCGAGGAACTGATCAAGGAGCACGGCGGCAAGGTCTCCGGCAGCGTGAGCAAGAAGACGGATTACGTGGTGGTGGGGGCGGATGCGGGCAGCAAGGCGGACAAGGCGCGCGAGTTGCGGGTTCCGATGCTCAGCGAAGTGGAATTCGAGAAGCTGCTGGGCGGCGAATGAGCGAACGGCAGAATCGGGGCTTTCGCGTTGCGGCCGAAGCCCGCGCATACAACGCCGCGCGTCCCCCCATCGCGCGGCGCGGTAGCGTCAGGTTGTCTTGACCGCGCCGACATCGCCGCCGCCGGGAGTGCCCCGGCTGGGCGCCGCAAGTCGACTTGAGCCGCTGAAGTGACCCAGCGATGCCCCGCTCGCGTTCGGTGGTCGCGAGCAAGTGCGGCCACGCGACGGTCGTCCGAAGCGACACGGTCGGCCGTCGCGCGGCCACGGGGACACCCATTCATACGACCGGTACGAATGAATCTCACGTTGGTTTTTTCATTTTCGGGTGAAGTTTCCGCCGGCCGCGGCTCAAATGTCTGCAAATAGCGCGTCTACAAAGGTTTGCGGATCGAAGGGCTGCATGTCTTCCATCGTCTCGCCGAGCCCGACGAACTTGACGGGGATGTTGAGCTGATCGCGGATGCCGACCACGATTCCACCCTTGGCCGAGCCGTCCAGCTTGGCCAGGAAGATGCCCGTGACGGGCACCACTTCGGAGAAGACCTTCGCCTGGTTGATGGCGTTCTGGCCGATGGTCGCGTCGAGAACCAGCAGCACCTCGTGCGGGGCCTCGGGGATGCGCTTTTGCACGACGCGGCCGATCTTGCCCAGCTCGCGCATGAGGTGGTCCTGGGTGTGCAGCCGGCCGGCGGTGTCGAGCAGGAGCACATCCGCGCGGCGTGCGATGGCGGCCTCGCAGGCGTCGAAAGCGACGGCGGCAGGGTCGCTGCCGTGTGCCTGCTTGACGAGGTCGACGCCGGCCCGCCCGGCCCAGACTGTGAGCTGGTCGATGGCGGCGGCGCGAAAGGTGTCGCAGGCGCCGAGCAGGACTTTTCTGCCTTGCCGCGTCAGGTAATTGGCGAGCTTGGCGACGCTGGTGGTCTTGCCGGAACCGTTGATGCCGACGACGAAGATGACGGTGGGCGGGCTGGCGGCCAGGTGCAGGCTGCGGTCGGCGTCGCTCCAGGTGCCTGCGATGCGCTGCTTGAGGAAGGGGATGATCTGCTCGGCCTGCTCGAGCTGGCCGGCCTTCCAGGCGCTGCGGACTTCGGCGAGCAGGGCGCTGACGGCCCGCGGACCCATGTCGCCGGCAAGCATGGCGTCTTCGAGCTCGCGCAGCAGCGTGTCGTCGATCGGGCGGCCGAAGGCCAGGACGCGGCGCAGCGCGAAGGTGACCTTCTCGCGGGTCTTGGTCAGACCGCGTTTGAAGACGTCAAACAGACCCATGGCCGTCCTCCTGCGTCGGTGCGGGGGGCTGCGTGACGGGTGTGCGGGCGTCGCCGTCGCGGCCGCGGCGAATCGCGTCGAGCACGCCGTTGACGAAGGCGGGTGAATCGCGGTCGCCGAAGCGGCGGGCCAGCTCGATGGCCTCGTTGAGCACGACCTGGGCGGGCTGGCCGGCGTCGAGCAGCTCGTAGAGCCCGAGGCGCAGCACGTTCCGGTCGACGGGCGTCATGCGCTGCACGCTCCAGTGTGCGACGGTGCGGGCGAGCAGCTCGTCGTAGCCCGGGCGGCGGAGCCAGGTCTCGGTGACCAGGTGCCGCGCGAAACGCAGGAAGGCCGAGGCGGGCGGCTGGGCGATGCCCAGATCGTCGAGCACCTGTTCGTCACGGAGGAAGTCGTTCAGGTCGCGGCCGAAATCGTCGCCGACGGCGTCGTAGACGCAGAGTGCCTGGAGCGCGAGCATGCGTGCCTCGGAGCGTCGGCGGAAGGGCAGCTCGATGAACTCGTCGAAGGGCACGGGGAGGATCAATGCTGCCGGGAGATGGAGGCCAGGAGGTTCGCCATTTCGATTGCCGCGAGGGCGGCGTCAGCGCCCTTGTTTCCGTGCTTGCCGCCGCAGCGCTCGATCGCCTGTTCGAGCGTGTCGGCGGTGACGACGCCGAAGCCGACGGGCACGCCGGTCTCGCGCGAGCAGGCACCCAGGCCGCGGGTCACTTCGGCCGCGATCAGGTCGAAGTGGGGCGTCTGGCCGCGGAGCAGGCAGCCGACGGCGATGATGGCGGAGAACTTGCCGCTGCGTGCGAGCTGGAGGGCGGCCAGCGGGAGCTCGAAGGAGCCGGGCACCATGACGCGGAAGACCTGGTCGGCGCTGCCGCCGTGGCGGACGATGGCGTCGAGTGCCCCGTCGATCAGTCGAGTCGTAATGAACTCGTTGAAACGGGCGGCGACGATCGCCAGCCGCTGTCCGCGGGCATCGAGATTCGCCGAGATCACATCGGCCATCAGAGCTTCTCCGCGCCGGCGGCGGACCGGGCGCCGGCCGGTCGAGGCATCGGGTCGGCCGACGGCCGACTCCCGGAATCCTCAGTCTATCGGCGTGTGCGGGGGCGGGCAAATCGCACCGCGGCGGTGCGGGAAGCGGGCGGACGGCGAACGGGGCGGTCCGTTCTCGGCGGCGGGGTGCGGCTCTATACTTTGCACACGCCGTGCGGCACACGCGTTGCAGGGGATCGGCGGGCGGCGGCGGACCCGTCTGGGAACTTGATCAGCGATCGTAGAAAGGCGCAGAGCGATGATGATCTCGCAGGCGATGAACAAGAAGCTCAACGAGCAGATCACGCACGAATTCGACGCGTCGCAGAAGTACCTTTCCATCTCCTGTCAGTTCGACTCGATGGGGCTGAAGGTGCTGACGCGGCGGTTCCGCGAGCAATCGGACGAGGAGCGCGGCCACGCGCTGAAGATCATCGACTACATTCTGGAGGTGGGCGGCACGGTCAAGCTCCAGAAACTGGCCGAACCGCCGACACAGTTCGAGTCGGTGGTCGACGCCGTGCAGGCGGCGGTCGATTCGGAGCTGACCGTCACGCGGCAGATCAACGAGCTGGTCGCACTGGCCGAGAAGGAGAGCGACTACGCCACGCGCAGCTTCCTTCAGTGGTTCGTCGACGAGCAGGTCGAAGAGGTCTCGAGCATGACGCAGTTGCTCCAGCTCGCCAAGCTGGCCGGCAAGAACCTGCTCCAGCTCGAGGCCTACGTCTTCCACGCCATGCGCGCGGCGGGGGACTAGTCGCGGGATGAACCGCCCGGCCGGTCGAGCCGTCGTCGCTCATGGCGCGCGGGCGGGGCCGCCTCGGTGTCCAGCCGCCGTCCGGCCGAACCCAATCGATCGGCTGTTTTTCGCGCTCGAGACAGCCGCGCGGCGGCAGCGCTGTGCCGGGCTGACGATTCAGCTTCACATGCCGGTCCGCGGGCGGATCGACGAGGCGGGTCTGCGGCGGGCATGGGAGGCGGTCGGCCGGCGCTATCCGGTGGCGACATATCGGCTTGTGCGCTCCTCGATCACGGGGGATCCCGCTTGGAGAGCGGCGCGGGTGCCGTACGCCGATGCGGCCGTGCGGTTTGAGCGGCTCGAGCGGGCAGCGGCCGGGCAGCGGGCGGCGGAGTGGCTGTGCCGCGGGATCGATGCGGCGAGCGAGCCGCCCGTGCAGTTCACGATCTTCCAGGGCGAGCGGGACGATTTTCTGCTGGTGCGTTGTGCGCACAGCCTGATGGATGCGGGCGGGTTGCTCGCGCTGTTGGGCGAATTGGAGCGGTTCTATCGGCAGCGGCCGGAGTTGGAATCGCTCGGGCCGGCCGGCGAGGATCCGCAGCAGGCCTTTGCCGAGTTGCTGGCTACGCTCGACCGCACGCAGCGGTGGCTCGAGCCGCTTCGCGTCGGGCTGCGACGGCGGCGGACGAAACCGGTGGTTCGGATTCCGTTCGCGCGGGCGGGGGCGGAGCGGGCCGATTTTCTCGTGCGGGCGCTGTCCGTGGAGCAGTCGGATGTCGTTCGGGCGCGGGCGATGCGCGACGTGGGCGGCTTCAGCTTTGCCGACTATGTTCGCGGCTGCGGGCTGCTGGCGCTGCATCGGGCGCTGGGCGTGCGGGCGCCGCGCGGGGCCGTGTATTCGACACGCGGCATGCTGGATCATCGCCGGCGCAACCGGGCCGGGCCGGTCTTCTGCAATCTGTTCTCGACGCTCGCGTATGTCCTGCCGGCGGAGTTGATGGAGGACCGCACGGCGGTGATGAATCAACTGCGGCGGCAGACGCGGCAGATGATCGCGCATGGAATGATCCTGCGGCGGCTGGCGGGCATCGAGCTGATGGCGCGGCTGCCGACGGGCGTATTGGCGGGTTTCTTCGAGCGGCCGCTGCGGCGCGATGCCGGGCAGGGCGGGCTGTTGCGATCGCCGTCGCTGCCGATCGGATTCGTGCCGGCGTCGATCGGCAGCACGAGTTTCTGCGGGGCGGAGATCGAGAACATGTACGGGATGCGCTCGCTGCTGCCGGATACGCCGCTGGCGGTGCAGGTGATCGAATTCGAGCGGCGCTTGACGCTGTGTGCGACGTACTGGCGGCCGGGCGTGTCGCGGGAGTTCGCGGAGCGGCTGGTGGATGAGATGGAGCGGGCGTTGCTGGGGGCATAGCGGGTGGGGCAGGTATCTTGCCTGCCTCGTTTGGGTGGTACGGGCGTCTCGCCCGTATGAATGCTCTGATCCGCGCGCTGGGGGCGCGGGCGTCCCGCCCGCATGATCCGAGCCGCGAGCGTGAGCGAGCGGGCGGGGGGTGCAGCGCTTCTCGCGAAAGCGCCGGATGACATACACCTATCAGATGCGCATGCGCGTCGTGATCAGTTGTGTGCGCTGCGGCGCGTGGGCGCGGGAGAGATTGTGGACGGAGCCCGCTCCCTGACGGTCGTGGCTCTGGGCACAGGTGCGGGCAAGATGCCCGCGCGCTCGTCGATGCGATGACGTTCGCGACGCGTACGGGCGAGACGCTCATATCACCCGGAGCACGACGGGCGAGACGCCCGTACCACCCAGGACATGGCGGGCGCAGAGGCCCGCCCCACTGACCGTTGCGGCGCGGATCGTTGCCTACGCGACGAGCGCGCTGACGATCAGCGTGTCGTTCTGGCCGCCGAAGCCGAAGCTGTTCGAGAGAGCGTGGGTGACGCGGGCCTTGCGCGGCTCGTTGGGCACGTAGTCGAGATCGCAGTTCGGGTCCGGGTTGCGGTAGTTGGCCGTCGGCGGAATGACGCCGTCGCGGATCGCCAGCACGCAGGTGATCAGCTCCACCGCGCCGGCGCCGGCGATCAGGTGCCCAAGCATGCTCTTGACGCTGCTGATCGGCACCTGCCGGGCACGCTCGCCGAATACCGTGCGGATCGCGAGCGTCTCGAGCTTGTCGTTCTCTTCGGTGCCCGTGCCGTGGGCCGAGACGTAGTCGATCTGGTCCGGCCGAAGCTGCGCGTTGCTCAGCGCCGCCCGCATGGCCGCGATGGCGCCGCGCCCCTCTTCGTGAATGTCGGTCACGCGGAAGGCGTCGGCGGTCGAGCCGTAGCCGACGACCTCGGCCAGAATCCGCGCCCCGCGCCGCCTCGCGTTCTCGAGCTCCTCGAGAATCAGAATCCCTGAGCCCTCGCCCAGCACGAAGCCGTCGCGCGTGCGGTCGAACGGCCGCGAGGCCGTCAGGCAGGTGTCGTTTCGCGTCGAGAGCGCCGTCAGCCGGTTGAAGCCGGTCACACCCAGCGGGTGGATCATGCTGTGCGCCCCGCCGGCGATCATGATGTCGGCATCACCGTGGCGGATGATCTCCGACGCCTCGCCGATCGCCTGCGTGCTGGCGGCGCAGGCCGTCAGCGTGTTCAGGTTCGGCCCCTGCGCGTTGAAGCGGCAGGCCAGGTGGCCGGCGGCGCAGTTCGGGTCCTGCTCAAACTCGCGCACCGCGTCGAGCCGTTCGTAGGCGACCTCGGCCCAGCGGATCGCATCCAGCTCGCGCTTCTCCACGTTCCAGCCGGCGATCGCCGCGGCGACGAAGTTCTCGAAATCGATCGGCCCTTCGCCGCCGCCCAGATAAACCCCCACCTGCTCCGGGTCGACGCCACCGGTGCCGTTCAGGCCGGCGTCGCGCCAGGCCATTTCGGCCGCCGCGAGCGCGAAGGTCGTGTTGCGGGCGGCGGTGCGATGCCGCTCGTAGTCCTCGGGCTTCATGAAGCGCCGCAGGTCGAAATCCTTGACTTCGGCCGAGAACTGGGTCGGATAGGTGCGGGCGTCGAAGATCGTCGTCGGCGCCACGCCGCTCTCGCCGGCCAGCAACCGCTTCCACACCGCATCGATCTCGGTGCCCAGCGGCGTGACCCAGCCCATGCCCGTGATGACCACGCGTCGGCGACTCATGTGCTTAACGTCCTCGCTTGTCCATCTCACAGATCACGTTCCCCGCCAGCGCTGCAACACGATCGCCGCGTTCTGGCCGCCGCCCAGGGCGTAGCTCAGCGAAAGCGCGGCTTCGATCCGCGCATCGGTCGGACCCTTGGTGACGAGCCGCAGGCCGAGCGACGAGTCGGCCGGGTCGCTGTTGATCGCCGGCGGGATCGTCGCGTTATGCATCGCCAGCACGGTGGCGATCAGGTCGATCGCGCCGCTGCCGGCGCCGTTGTTGCCCATGCCGCCCTTGACCGCCAGCACCGGCACGTCGGCCGCGCGCGGACCGAGCAGAGTGCGGATCGCGGCGGCCTCGGCGGCGTCGTGCAGCGGCAGGCCGGCCGCGAAGCTGCCGACCAGGTCGACCTGCTCGCTGCGCAGACCCGCATCGGCGAGCGCCTTTCGCGCCGCCAGCGCGATGCCGCGGCCGTCGGGGTGCGGCCGGCTGGGCTGCTGCGGATGGTGGGCGTCGTTGCTGGCGCCGAAGCCGACGATCTCGCCGTAGATTCGCGCGCCGCGTTTCCGGGCGTGCTCGAGCTCTTCGAGGATCACCAGGCCGCCGCCCTCGGAAACGACCGAGCCGTCGCGCTGTGCGCCGAAGGGTCGGCAGGCGGTAGCGGGCGTGTCGTTGCGCGTGCTGAGCCGCTTGCCCAGGCTCTGGCGAAGCAGGGCCATGGGGTTGTCCTTGCTCTCCGCGCCGCCGCAGATGCAGACATCGGCCACGCCGCGGGCGATGGTGCGGAAGGCCTCGCCGATCGCCAGGTGGCTGCTGGCCTCGGCGCAGGTGATCGTGTTGCTGGGTCCCTGCGCGTCGTGCACGATGGTTACGTGGCAGGCGAGCATGTTGGGCAGGAACTTCAGCAGCCACAGCGGCGTGAGGTTGTTCATCCCCTCGGCGCCCCAGCGGGCCAGGCTGAAGCGGCCGTTCTCGGAAGAGCTGTGCAGCGCTTCGGCCAGCTCGGAAAGATCGGCGCAGATCAGACCGGCGCCGATGTTGGCGCCGAAGCGGGTGCTGTCGAGGTTCGGGGGGCCTTCGGTCTCGCCGCGGTCGATCAGGCAGCGCGTCTTGAGCCCTGCGTCGCGGACGGCGTTGGCGGCGGCCACCACCGCCAGGACGATATCGCGTGCCATGATCTTGGCGCCCTTGCGGTAGCTCTTGGGCACGGCGTCCGCGATGGTGACGCCGTCGATCTCGCCGCCGATCTGCGAATCGAAGCGCGACGGGTCGAACGCCTGAATCCGCCGGACAGCGCTGCGGCCCTCCAGCAGCGCGTTCCAGAAATCGGCCGGGCCGACGCCCAGCGGCGTGACAGGACCCAGACCGGTGATGACGACGCGTCTGCGGCTCAAAGGGCGATCCTCGCGGCGGCGTCGCTGCGGTAGGTCTTCAGCAGCGACATGAACTGCTCAGTGAACACGAAGTTGTGCTCCGGAAACTCGAGTCCGGACATGTTCTGATCCACGTGCGAGAAAACGATCTCGACCTCGCCGATCGGCTGGTCGCCGCGGCGGATCGTCCCGGTCGTCGCCGCCGCCGAGTCGGTCAGCGTCTCGATCTGGGCCTCGTAGCGGAGCTGGTCGCCGGGCAGCACGAGCGCGTGAAAGACCGCCCGCTTGACCTTGGCCAGAATCACCTTCTCACGGAACTGGCGGGCCTCGCCGACGAGAATTCCCGCCGTCTGCGCCATCCCCTCGATCATCAGGCTGGCCGGCATGATCGGCATTCCCGGAAAATGGTCATGCAGGTGGTCCTCGGCGAGCGAAACGTTCTTGACGGCGACGGCCCGCCGCCCGCTCTCGAACTGCTCGAAGCGATCGAACCAGATCCAGCGCACGACCCGCCTCAGATCTTGGCCAGCTTGCTTTCCACGAAGCGCACGATCGTGCCCACGGTGAACACGTCGGTGATCTTCTCGATCTCCGGATTCTTCTCGAAATCGGACAGATCGGCGTGCGGCATCGCCTTGCGAAGCTGCGCCAGCCCCTCCGCGTTGAGCTTCTTGTCGACGACGTAGTCCGGGTTGCCCAGGATCTCGCGCGGCATCAGCTCATCCTGCGGAATCTTGATGTTGAACGCCTTCTCGAGACGAAAAACGATGTCGAGAATGTCGATCGACTCGGCCCCCAGGTCCGCCTGAAGCTTGGCGTCCTCCGTCACCTCGTCCTCCTCGACGCTCAGCGCTTCGATCAGCGCCAGCTTGACCTTCTCGAAAATCTCCTCACGGCTCGGCATGAATGCCATCCTCCACTCGTCCGCGCTACGCCTCGCTACAGCCCGCCGGCCACCGAGCCGACCGCCGCTCCTCCCGACCGCAGCAGCTCATATACGCTGCGCATCTGCGACCGGATCCGCTCATCCAGCTCCGCCAGGCCCCCCTCCGAGTCCGCCAGCCGCAGATGACGCAGCCACAGACGAGCCTTGACGATCTCCCGGCCGTCGACCTGCCCCGCGGCCGCGAATTCGCTCCCCCCGGCCGACAGCTCCTTGCAGTTCGACTCGATGGTCAGGATGCGGCCCGGAGTGACGAAGCTCTTGTAGGTCACGTTCCGGGCCTCTTTCAACACCACGACCGACGGACCGAAATCCAGTGCCTCCCGTACCAGCCACGCCGACGCCTGGACCATCGCCTCCAGCATCAGCACCCCCGGCAGGACCGGAAACGTCGGAAAATGGTCGCCCAGGTACTCCTCCGCCAGCGAGAGCGCCTTGTACGCCACAATCCGCCGGCCGCTCTCGAGCTCTCCAATCCGGTCGATCAACAGGAACTTCACGCGGCCGCCTCGCTGGCGTTCAGGCCCCATCGAGGCCCTCTCCGGCCCCGAGGCGCCCCGGCCAGGAAGCCGGGGGCGACCCCGCCCAAGCCGAAGCGATCGGGGGATTTTACAGCCCGGGGCGAAAGCCTTCTACCCCGGGGGGGCGAGCCTGGGGGCGGCGGAGCGGGGTTGGCCGCGGGCGGTCAGATGCGGCTGAGGTGGTCCGGGTGCTCCCGGACGTGGGCGGCGATGCCGTCGGCGTAGGACTGCATCAGTTCGGACACCCGCTCGGGCGTATCCAGGTCGCCGGTCTCCTCGGACACGAAGAGGGTATTGACGACGAGGCGGAAATAGAAGTTCGGCCGGGAGACGACGAAGCCCTGGGCGATCGCGGCGCTGCTGCGGAGGGCGATCTGGAGCGTGCCGGTCAGGAACTCGCGCGACTCGCCGAAGATGCGGACCGGGCAGGTCTTGAGCGCCAGGCCGCGGACGCGGCTGACGTCCAGGGCGGTGCCGACCACGAAATTGTCGCGGAAGCAGCGGTAGATCTCGCGCGGGAAGGTGTCCGCATAGAGCACGCGGATCGCGGCGAACTCCGGGAAGGTCTCGGTGTATTTCTCCTGCATGTACTGCCGCAGGGCGCCCTCGTTGCGGTCGCGCACGCCCGCACAGCGATAGCCCAGCAGCGCCATCAGCAGACCGGCGACGTGGTGCGAGCCGTGGTGGCTGAGCATGATGTAGACACCCCGCCCGCGGGCCAGCAGCCGGTCCAGCTCCTCGCGGCCGTGAAAGCGGATCCGCCGCAGGATCTTGTCGCGCGGCAGCTTGTCAAAGATCAGGTAGAAGAGCTTGTCGCAGCGCGTGCGGCAGAAGTACTCCCGCACGATCGCCGTTTCACGTGCCCGCTCCAGGCCCTCGGGGAAGACCCGCCGCAGCTCCCGCCGATAGCGGGCGCGGCGCTTGAAGTTGATCAGGTACTCGGCCGTCCCGAACCAGCGGCCGAAGACGTACAGGCCTTTGAGGCTGAACGCCCGCGTCCAGGCCCACAGGAACCAGCGCACGAGGGCGAACTTGGCCCGCGTGTACCAGCCGAGCGAGCGCTCCTCGCGCGCCGCCGGCTCGCTTCCGCCGGGGGCGCGCGCAGCGACATCGATCAGCCCGCGGCCGATCGGCGCCGCCTCCGAGGATTGCGAGGACGATCGCATCATCTCCGCCGACATTGTGATTCGCCCGGAGAAGACACGCAATAGTGGCGGGTGGTTTGCGGTCGGCGCCGGATGAGAACAGTTCAGATGGCGCCGCGTGCTGCCACATGGCCGGGCGGATTATCAGCCGTGCGCCGCGCGGCGCTGCGCCGCGGCGATTGCGGCCGCGGCGCCGGCCGGCGGCGCTTGCTCGCCGGGCGGCGGCGGGCTGTCCACGACGTGGGGGCGGGCGAGCTGTTGGGCGTCGCGGGCGCGGTGACGGAGCTGGTGCAGGGCCCGCCGCACGCTTTCGAGGAAGCGCGTGACCTGGGCCTCCGCGCGGCCGGTGGGGTCATGCAGGTCCTCGAGCAACTCGTCGATTTCGAGCGTAAGCTGCATGAACCACTCCGTGTCACGCGCGACGATTTCGCGCACCACGCGGTGATACTCCGCATCGGCCTGACGGTACGCCTCGGAATCGTGCCGCTGGCTGCGCGCGATCTGCTGAAAGCGGGCGATTCCCTCGGCGAGCTTCTTCAGTTCGTCGGCGACGCTTCGCTCCCGCTCGAGCAGCGCCTTGGCCGCCTGAACGTGCTCATGGTGCTCGCTGGCCTGCTGGATGCGGTCGCGGATTTCCTGCATGCGCGATTCGGTGAGCAGCAGCGGCTGCGCGGCGCGGATGGTGGACAGGCGGCGGATCGACTGGGCCGCCTTCTCGTGGTCGCCGCGCCGCGCCGCCGCGGTCGCGATCGCCGCGAGCGCGTCGACCTCCGCCTCGAACTCCGCCCGCCGCTGAACGACGCGCTCGAGGTCCGTGCGACAGCGGTCGATCGCCGTCTCGGTGATGACCTCCGGATAGCGCTCGTGCAGCGAGTCGAGTCGTACGAGGATTCCTGACGCCGCGTGCGTGTCGAACTGCATCAGCCGAGTGTCGAACTCGTGCCGCATCCGCTCGAACCCGGCGATGATCTGTTCGGTCGAGGGCGAGCCGGACTCGGGCGAGCCGGATTCCGCCGGCGTGAAGGCCGCGGCGACGCGCGGGACATCCGCCTGGGCGATCGCCCGCTCCATTTGCAGGCGCGATTGCAGGTCCGCGCGGCGCTCAGCGACGAATGCGTAGAGCATGGCCGAGAGCTCGTAGTCGGCGCTCACATCTCGCATGTTCAGCACGCGCCGGGCGACCGTTTCGAGCGCGTTCAGATCGCGCGCCTCACGCAGAATCTCCGACGAGAGCTGCTGGTAGAGCGCCATGCGGTGCTTGACTTCCGCCGGCTTGCCCTGACCGCCCGGGCCGAACAGCGCCAGCCGCACCAGCGACCGCACCGGGCCGCGAAACTCGCGCGGGCAGCGCTCGTCGTCCAGCACGTCGAGGTTGATTCGCGCCTGCGGATCGAGCCAGCCGAGGCTGCGGAAACGGTGCAGGAGCCAGGCGCCGGCCGGGCGAGGAAGGGCCCGGGCCGCGATGCGGGCCGCCTGGGCCGGGCTGAGTTCCCGCCGCCGCTCCAGAGCGGCCATCAGGTCAGCCCGGGCGCTGGCGATCGCCAGCGGCCAATCGACCCACTCAGGGCGCCATAAATCCTCTCCCACATTGAACTTGTGACACGTTGACATGTGACCACTCGCCGCTGAATCGCGGCCGCCCGCTGGAAAGGTCTACTGGAAGTCTAGCACACGATCGGCGCGCTGGGG
>CAZXUI010000019.1:39576-43296 GCA_964643885.1 uncultured Planctomycetales bacterium | reverse complement strand
AAGGGCACATTCAGCTCGGCGGCGGCCTTTTCGCAGCCGCCGTGGTCGAAAATCTCGTCGCGGTGTCCGCACTGCGGGCAGATGTAGTAACTCATGTTCTCGACCAGGCCGAGCGTCGGCACGCCGAGCTTCTCGTACATTCGCACGGCCTTGATGGCATCGAGCAGGGCGACGTCCTGGGGCGTGCAGACGACGACGGCGCCCGTCAGCGGAATGCTCTGCGCGAGCGTCAGCGGGATATCGCCGGTCCCGGGCGGGAGGTCGACGATCAGGTAATCGAGCTCGCCCCAGCGGCCGCGCTCAAGGAACTCCTTCACGTATTTCTGGGCCATCGGCCCGCGCCAGACGACCGCCTGGTCGGGCGAGACGAGATAGCCCATGCTCATCACGGGCACGTTTTCGACGACGGGCGGAATGATCGCGCCCTCGCCGTCGACCTGCGGTTGGGCGTCTTCGCTGCCCGTGAGCTTCGGGATCGATGGGCCGTAGACGTCGCTGTCGAGCAGGCCGGCGCGGCGCCCCATCCGGCTGAGGCCGAAGGCGAGGATCGTGGCGACCGTGCTCTTTCCGACGCCGCCCTTGCCGGCGCCGACCGCGATCACGTGCTTGAAGCTGCTGAGCATTGGGGCGCGTTCCTGTGGGTCCGACCGGATTCGCGGCCGCGCAGACCGGCGAGCCGACGGCGTGCCCGTCTCACAGTGCTTTTATACGTGGGGGCCGGAGATGTCTACCGCCGCGGTCAGTTGCAGCCGAGGCCGTAGTATGTGAGGACGGTCGCCAGGTCCGCGAAATCGACCACGCCGTCGCCGTCCGCGTCTCCGTCGCAGTTCTTAGAGCAGTTGTAGTTGGCCAGCACAATTGCCAGATCGAGCAGGTTGACCGTGAGGTCGCCGTTGACGTCGCCCAGGATGCTGACCTGGAAGATCGCCATTCCGGACTGCGCCAGGCCGAGGTAGAGCGCGTCGCCGACGACGCGCACGTCCCAGAAGAAGACCGGGGGCGGTCCGGGCAGAAACAGGTGGCCGACCGCCACGGGGTCAGCCGGATTCGAGATGTCGAAGGCGTACAGCCCGCCGTAAGCCGCGGCGACATACGCGAAACAGCCCGAAACGTCGAGATCGAACGCGTCGAGAAAGTCGTAGCTCCCGACGATCGTGGGGCTCTCTGCGCTGGTCACGTCCAGAATCCGCAGCCCGCCGAACAGGTCCACGACGTAGGCCAGGTGGCCGCGGACACGCACGTTGTACGTCTGACCGCCGGTATCGGTGGAGCTGACGAGCGTCGGTGTCTGCGGGTCGGAAACATCGATAATGAGCAATCCGCCGTCCAGGTCGGCGACATAAGCGTAACGGCCGACGACGTCGAGTCCCCAGGCCATGCCCGTCGTGTCCAGGGAGCCGAGCGGTTGCTGATCGAGCGGGTCCGTCACGTCGACGATACGAAGCCCGCGCTCGCGGTCCGCGATATAGAGCGTCTGCTCGCGCACGACGAGGGCAACCGCGGCGCCGGGGGTGTCCCAGTCGTTGGCGGGATATGGCGAGGTCGGGTCCGTTACGTCGAGGACCTGCACACCCAGCCCGAATTGTGCGGCGAAGGCGAAGCGGCGCTCGTCCAGGCGGGCCGAGCCGCGGCTGACGCTGCGGGCCTTCTTGGAGGCCAGGCCGACCACGGCGCTCGGCAGCGAGCCGGTGTTGCCGATGTACTTCGGATAGAGCGGGTCGTCGATATCGAACACGCACATGCGGCGATAGTCGCCCATATACATGAGGCCGCGGTCGGGCTCGAGCTCGATCGCGTAGACGGTGCCTGGGGCTTGGAAGGTGAGCTGAAATTGCATCGGCTCCGAGCCGGCGAGGCCGGTCGAGCAGATCAGAATGGTCAGGCAGCAGGCGGCGAGCGACCGGACGCGGAGTGTGGGCCCGAAACCGGACCGCTCGGTGGCATGGCGTCGCGCCATCAGTGGCTCCCTTCCACCCAGCTAGAAGAATGGCCGGATTCGCGACGGGCAGGTCGGACGCTTCTTCCCAGACCGTACATCGCCGGCGAGCAACGCTCGACGAGAGCACCATACCACGAGGAGGGACCGAGAATCAAGCGATTCCGGCGGTGCGTGTGCGGGGTTGGCGGGTCGGCGGTGTCGAGGTTCGGGCGAATTCTCGTATGTGCTTGGAAATGCGGACCTTACGATCGTCGACGTTATCAGGCGGGAAATTCTTGATTTTCCGTTGACTTTGCGGTTCGAAAGACCTATTATCGCCCTTGGAAGTCGGGAAAGAACGCGCCATCACATCGCAATCTCTCCCGATACTGTTCGCAGACAAGGAGGAGGATGAATGCGGTCGCTCTCTCTTCGCGTTTGTGCGTCCGTGGTGGCTGCGGCGGCCTGCTCGGTTGCATCGGCTGGTCCCCTCGGTTCGGATCCGAACGGCATTCCCGGCTTTACCGGCTCGGTCGTATTCGACAACGGCAGTAACGTGTCCGCGACGATGGATTACGCCGTCTTCGCCCCGGGCGATTACGGCGGGGCGGATCCGTCCGGCGGCACGGACTATGTGTACGCGTATCAGGTCTTCGCGAATAACGCGCGCTACACGACCACGACGGTGGGCATTCTCGACGGCGCGATTGTGGCCAATGCGGGTACGGACCCGAACTACGCGCAGCTCGGCGGGATCGACCCGCTGGCGGGTTTCCCGACGTTCCAGGCGCAGTCGTTCTTCAGTCTCTGGAATCCGCCGGTCGATCCGGGTCAGTACTCGACGGTCTTATTGTTCACGAGTCCTCAGCCGCCGACCTTTGCGAGTGCATCGGTCGCGAACGGTGGGACAGGAGTTCAGCTCGAAGCCCCCAGCCCGTTGCCCGAGCCGTCGACTCTGGTACTGCTTGCGGGCGGTTTGGCTCTGCTGCGGCGTCGCGGCTAAGGGGTCATTTCGGTCATCCCTTCGGAGGAGGTAGTGATGCGTCGATTCTTGGCTGTCCTTGGGGCCTTGGTGGTTGCGAGTCCGGCTCTGGCCGACTTCGCGAACCGGGTGGTGGCAAACGCGCCGAACGCGATCGCGGGTTTTCAGGGGTCTGAGAACTTCTCCGGCGCTGTCGTCGGCGGTCAGCTCGACGTGGACGTCGACTACGCCGTCTTCGCCCCCGGCGATTTCGCGGGCACGTTCAACGAGTTTCCCGGCCTGCCGGCGTTCGACCCGAACGACTACGTCTACGCCTACCAGGTCTACAACATCGGCGCCGCCAACGGCGGGACGAGCACGACCGCCGTCAGCCAGATGGCGATCAACCTCAGCAGCGGCGGCCTGATCGGGTCGCTGGGCGAGGACCCCGATTTCGACCCGTCGCCCAACGACGTGCCGGCAACGGCCGCGTTCGATTTCGGCGATTCGGCCCTCTACCTCTACCTGAACGGCGGTCTGCCGATCGACAACTTCGGCGTCGTGCTGCTGCTGAGCAGCCCGTTCGGCCCGGCGTTCGTCGACGCCAACGTGGTTGACGGCGGCGGCAACATCAACGGCTTCCTGCCGGGGCCGATTCCGGAGCCGACCTCGCTGCTCCTGCTGGTCGCCGGTCTGGGCGTGGCGTCGCTGCGACGCCGCTAGGCGAGTTCCCCGTCGCGCGGCTTCGTCCCGCGCGCTGCTGCGCCGTGGCACGACCCATCCGTGCCGGCGCGTGACCGAGAAGTTACCCTGTTTGCGGGCTAGGGCGCCCGGTCGCAAC
>CAZXUI010000019.1:30853-39476 GCA_964643885.1 uncultured Planctomycetales bacterium | reverse complement strand
TCTCATCCAGGTCGCGCCGCGGGTCGCCCTCGTCCAGGGAGAGCAGCAGCGCCAGATCGGCCTCATCCACGTCGCGGTCGCCGTCCAGGTCGCCCCGGCATTGCACACAACCCGCTCGCACGAATCCCTGAAAGACCGCCCGATCCGCCGGATCGTACTGGCCGTTCTGGTTGACATCCTGCCAGCAGGAGCGCCGCGCCCAGCACTCGTGCGAGCCGCCCAGCTTGATGTACCGATCCAGGTCGCCGGCCGCGGCTGCCTCGAACAGCGGCCGATCGGCAGCGTCGATCCGCCCGTCACAATTCGCATCGCCGCAGCCGCAGGCCTCGCCGAACTCCCAGGTCTCGCCGCTCCAGTTGCTGCCCACCGCGGCCAGATTCCCGCCCACGACGAGCATGGTTCCGGTCGTCGTCACCGCCGCGACGCCATGTCCGTGCCGTGCGGCCGGGCCGATCTCGCCCCATTGCCGCCATTGCCCGGCTACGGAATCCCAGCGCCAGGTGTCTTCGAACAGACCGGCGGTACCGCGGCCGCCGAAGAGCACGAGTTCTCCGAGGCGGGCGTGGTAGGCCAGCCGCGCGTGGCTGCGAGGAGTGGGCCCGTCGGTGGCCAGCAGGCGCCATTCGTAGCCGTCCCAGCCCCACGTTTCCGCGTCGAGCCCGTCGGCCGTCTCGCCGCCGAAGAGCACGACCATTCTCGAGCGCGGGTCATAGACCATCGCGTGGCCGCGGCGCGGCGTCGGGCGGACGAGCGGCTGGCATTCGGTCCAGGCGGCGCCGTCGTAGGTCCACGTGTCGTCGGTCAGTCCGTCGCGGGTCGAGCCACCGAAGAGCACGATCTCGCGGCGGGCGCTGTCGTAGCTCATCGCCAGCGAGCTGCGGCCGACCGGATGTCGCTCGAATTGTCGCTGCAACCAGCTCTCGCCGTCCCACTCCCAGGTCTGATGAAAGCCGCCCGCCGAGCCGGTGCTGCCGCCGAAGAGCACGGCGACGCGGCGCTGCGGGTCGAAGGCCATGGCGTGATGTGCGCCGACGTTCGGGCCCGAGGCGGTGCGGCGCGTCCAGGTGCGCGACATCGGCGACCATTCCCACGTGTCGCGCATCGAGGGGGTCGAGGCGCTGCCGCCGTGCAGCACGAGGCGGTTGCGGTGCGAGTCGAAGGCAATCGAGGCGCCGGCTCGCATCGGCGGCTGCGTCTGCCAGGGCGTGTCGCGCTGCATCCAGTGCAGGCCGTCGTACTCCCAGAGGTCCGCGAGCGGCTGGCCGCTTTCGCTTTGTCCGCCGAAGAGCACGATCACGCGGCGGTCGGCGTCGTAGGTCATGACGTGTTTCGAGCGGGCGGGCGGGGCGTGGTCGAGTTGCCGCTGGCGCCACGCGCTTCCGTCCCATTCCCACGTATCGCCGAGTGCCGCGGTGTCCGCGCCGCCGAAGAGGACAACCACGCCCCGCGCGCGGTCGTAGGCCAGCGCGTGGCTGTCGCGGGGCGAGGGGGAGTGCGCCGGCGTCGCCGGCTGCCACTGCTTGCCGTCCCACAGCCAGGTGTCGCCGGCGGGCGCGCCGTCGGCGAATCGGCCGCCGAACAGCAGCGTGACGCCGCGCCCGGCGTCGTGCGCCAGTGCGTGCCGCTTGCGGCGCGGCGGGGCGCCGCTCTCGTCCGCGAGCCGGACCCAGTCGGCCCCGTCGAAGCCCCACAGATACGCCGGGAAGAACATTCCGGCCGGCCCGCTGCCGCCGAACAGCAGCGTCAGGCCGGCCGACTCGTCGAATGCCATCGCCGACGCAACTCGCGTCAGGTTCGCCGACGGGTCGTTCGGGTTGTTCGGAGTGTCGAAGACGGTCCACGACGAGCCGTCGTATTCGGCCGTGGCGTTGAACGACTGGTTGCCGCCGAAGAGAACGCCCCGGCCGCGGTGGGTGTCGAAGACGGCCGAGTGCAGTGAGCGGCCGGTGGGCAGGGGCGGTCCGGGCTGCCAGACGACGCCGTTCCAGCGCCAAACGTGTCCGAGGAAGGCGCCTTCGCCGCCGCCGCCGACCACGATCGTTTCGTTCCGCGTGGCGTCGTAGAACGCGGCGGCGCCGGAGCGCGGGGAGGGGCCGGGCGGTGTGTGGTCGGTCCAGCCGGTGCAGGGGCAGGGTTGGTCGGCGCTGGCGATGGGGGCGAGGAGCAGCAGGATCAGGGGCATTCGGCGGGCGGCGGGTCTGGGCATCGGGGCCTCACTGTGGAGGGTGGGAAGGCGTCGGAGGTTCATGCGGCGGCCCTGTTCACGTCTGTGCCGCGCGGCCCTCCGAACCGTCGCGTACGGGAGAGAGATCGGCCGGCGGCGGGGGTCGGCTGCAAAGAATTGCAGATAGTTGCAGGCGTGGGGGCCTGAAAGTGAATATGCGGGGGCGGGGTGGTGACTAAACCAGGAGTGTCGGGTGCGGGTCCGGGCTCGCGAAGCGCGCGTCGCGCGAGGTGTGTAGGTGGTTTTAGGCGGGCACCCCGCGAGTCGACACGGCGCCGGGGCGTGTTGGAGCGGGAGCAGGTGCGTGGGTGGGAATTGGGTCAAGTGCGCGCATGATTCTGACCCACTAGGTTGGGGTTATCGGGCTTGACTTCCGCGCGGGGGACGCGGCGGGACGAATTGTATGAGCACCTGAGATCCCGAAAGCGGATACTCAATTCGGCATCGGTATCCACGAAACTTCGACCCGTCCCAGCCCAGTTTCGTACACGCGTCGGAGATCATGTTCACGTACTCGGCGACCTCTGGCACGCGAAACCGCTCCACGCCGACGCCCATATCTTGCACGGTCTCGGCGACTTCCAGCCGGTCGCAGTCGCGGCTCGGATCGTTCGGATCGGCTACGCCACGGACGTGTGTGTCGTACACCAGCAGCTTGGGCTGCGCCGCGGGCCACACGTTCTCGTGCAGCAGCACATCGACGATCAGTGTACGCGTGGGAAGCTCGACGATGGCGCCGCCGCCTCGCAAGCGGCCGTCGCCCGGGTCGAAGCCCACGTAGGACCGCAAGAATACCTCGCAATCTACGAGGTCCACGGCCGACGCCAGCCCGATGCCGCGCTCCTCGAGCACATACGTCAGCCGGTCGCCTTCCTGCTCCACGCGTACGTTCGGCAGGGGGACGCTACAGTACGGTTCCAGCAGCGCCGGCCCGCGCCGCGGGTCGAGTGGCTTTCCGTCCAGCGTTCGCCGCGTCGGTGCGATCTGCTCTTCGGGCTTGAAGAACATGCTGAGGAAACGTAGCGGCATGCCCGGGCGAAGCCGCCGCAGACCGTGCCGGATTTCGATCGAGGCGGCGTCGTGCCACTCTGGATCTGCCGAGGGCCAGAGCAGCACGTTGACGAGGTTCAACTCCAGCAGCACGCCCTTGAGATTGCTCATTGCCTTGAAAATCGTCTGCTTCTGACTCGATTGGAATCTCTCTCGCGCTTCCGGCAGCCAGGCCGTCAGCAACGCGTCCAACTCGGCCCGCCCGCCGATCTCGCGCTCCATCAACCGCGCAAGTTGCTCCAGCGCCATCGACGCCCGCTGGACCGAGCCGCGATCAACGCCGGCCCTTTCGGCGAAACGCAGCATTCGCCGCAGTCCGGTCGACCCGGGCATCGCGCGCAGCGCGGCCAACGGGTCTTTCAGGCGGACGGCAGCCAGCAGGCGGCTGACGGCGGGCTGGCTCAAACCGAATGATCGCTGATAGTCGGCCTGATTCCGACACTCGCGCCCCGCCTGCTGCACCACGTTACGAATCGCTTCGTGCAGGGCCATTGCCAAAGCGCGGACCCGATGCTCGAGCGGCACAACCGTTTCGCGCTGACTCTCATCAGGCGGCGAAACGACTCTTTTGCGAGTCGTCCGCGTACGGCGGTTCAATTCAGTTCGTCCCACGAGCACACATCCCATTGAGTACTTCATGCCAGACTGAGCTATCCGTACGATGCGTACGTTGCCGCCTCGGTCGAGCAGGGCCGCCGGAATTCCGACGGTGCGCTGACAACGCGCCGTTTCGCAGCTGCGACACCACAGTACGAGCTCCCCGCGGCCCCGCGCTCGCGCTCGCGATCGCCGAACCTTACGATCCCGATCCTGCTTCGATCCTAGCTCGCCTGCGGCCGACCCTGCAAGCTCGGCGATAAGATATTCTGAGAATATTCTGAAATTGCGATTGACGCTGCGCTCGCCACCTGTTAACCTCGCCTATGTCGAACCTGCTCGCCGGGCCATCGCCCTGGGCCCGCGGGCCCCACATGTCTTTTGGGCGCTGGAGGAACGGAGATGAAGAACGCTTTCAACCCCACGTCGCTGCTCGGAACCTGTTTGTCGCTCGTAGCACTTGCCGGATCGGAGGTGGCCTATGGTGACTTCACCGCCGACTTCGAACCGCCGGTCTACAGCGGAGCGCCGTCCGGAGTGGGGCTTGCGGGCCAGGACGGCTGGTACATTCCGGTGGGCGGGTCGCTGGACTACCGCGTGTACACGTATGCTGATAACGCGCTCGGGTTCGTCCAGAATCCGGGCGGTGGAAGTCAGTTCGCTTCGATGTTCACGGAGACGTTCACGTCGGTGCGTGGACAGCACGACGTGAACTTCGCGGAGCGCGACGTGTGGGTGATTTCCTACGACATGGCGGCGAACGTGCGGGAGATCGAACCTGGCGCCGAACCGATCGGGAGCTTTTCGCTCCAGGACTCGGCGACGAGCCGCTCGTTTATCGCGAGCCTGCGCTGGATCGATCGCCTGAATCCCCTCGGCGGCGCGCGGGCTCGGTTCGATGTGTTTAACGCCTTTGGCGGGGCATTTGTGGATCAGAGTCCGGGACCTGCCTGGGAGAATCTTCAGTACAATCATTGGTACAGGCAATCCATCACGGTGGATTTCACGTCGAACCAAGTAATCGGCGTGTCACTCACGGACCTGCACACAGGAGAGACGGCGGACGCCTTCCCCACCGACTGGTATCTGCGCGGCGGCGAGAGCCCGAGCGGGCCGCTGCCGTCTGCCGTGCGCCTGTTCAGCAGCGGGAATACCCCGATCAACAACCGTCTGGCCTGGGACAACGTAAGCATCGTTCCCGAGCCGGCGACGGCATTCGCGACCTTGCTCGGGGCGCTGGCGCTCGTTTATCGGCGACGCGAGCGCACCGCATGCTCGTGACCAAAACAGGAGGTTCCAATATGCGACCTGCGTGGATTGTCGCCCTCGTCGCACTCGGACTTGTGCCGAGCGCGCGGTCGGACGGGCCAATCGGATATTTCGTTCAATCGGACTACCAGCCCCGCCAGGACATGTATCGCGTGGACCTGTCCACCGGCGCGGTCGAGAATCTGGGCCAAGTCGGGCTGTGGGATTCTGAGGGGATCACGGCGGTTGGCGACCGCATCATCGCCATCGGTGGGACCATCGAGGAGGTGTGGGACATCACCCAACCGCCGGGCTTCCGCGTGCAGTTCACGCCCGATCGTCAGGGAATTGACGCCGGACTCGGATATGACCCGACGACGGGCAAGCTCTACAACCTCCAGGCCTACACACCACAAGCGGGGCCGGGGAACTGGCTCTACGAGATCGAACCACAGCGCGGCGCGACGCTGATCGGCTCCAGTCCGTGGACTTCTGCCGACTGCCTGGCGATCAACCGACATGGGCAGGCCTTCGCCGCCGATTTTACGGCGCAGGCGCTCTACTCCGTCGACCTCGCGACCGGCCAACTGAGCCTGGTTGGATTCCTGGGCGTCGAGACGTACGGAGACTGCGGCTGTGACTTCGACCCGCAGACGGACATTCTGTGGGCCATCAACGATGGTCGCATCTTCACGCTGGACATTGCGACGGGCCAAGCGACCTACGTTGCGACGTCTCAGGACTACATCTGGATGATGGAAGGCTTGGCCGTTGTCGGCCGCCCTGCGCGTTCCCGCGGCGAGGTCGACGGTGACCACGCCGCAAACAATTTCGACATCGACCCGCTCGTCGACCCCTTCGTCCTCGAATTGCGCGACCCTGCCGGCGATGGCACTGCGTCGCCCGATTCCGACGGCGTCCAGGGCGACACCAACCAGGACGGGCGGGTCGACGATTTCGGTCTCGACCCGTTCGTCGAGCTCTTGATCCACCAGTAATGGATCTCGGAGCCGACTGCCTCCGGGCTCCATCCGCGCTCGATGTGACCACAAAACCGGTCGTGTTGCCCGGCTTCCGGCCAGTTCCGCAGGAAGGGCTGGATGCGCGGCGCGCAGGAAGGAGCGGGCGATGGGATTGTGATACGGATTCTGCGGATATCGTTGCGCTGCTGGCGGTGTTCGAGACGAAGTGTTGACGTGCTGGCGCGGCGGCGGAGAGGTGGCGAGGTCCGAGGGGTGCCGGCCTGAAACGTCTGACGCGGCCGGGGCTTCCCACATCTTGGGGGGCGGGCGTGGTTTCGCGGAAGAATGTGTCTTGGCGGGCGGCTCCGCTGCCCCTTCGGGGCAGACTAGAGAATCTGGGGCGCCGGGATCCACGGGTTCCGCTCGCCCGGCTGTCGCCGGGCTCGCTGCACCTGTGGCTACAATCCGCCGCCCCTTCGGGGCCGGTTAGCTCGGTGATGGCGACTCGGGTCCAGAGTTCTCGGTGATGACGACTCGGGGCCGGAGTTCTCGGTAATGACGAGTCGGGGCCGGAGGGGTGGGTATGGCGGCGCCGGTCCGTGGAATCTGGATCGTGGTCGCGGCGTGCTGTGTTGCGGCGGTGCTGAGCGTTGCGGCCGCGGAAACGCCCGGTCCGTAGCGGGGGCGGTTTGCGTTTTTGTAACTCTCTTGTCTAAAACGGGTTATCGATAATCCGGCGGGCTGCACGGCCGGGCGGACGCGGGAACATATCTATCATGCGGAGCGTCGCGCTTCGCGTCGGGCCACACTGTCGAAGTCACGGAAACGTCTTATAAAACCACGCAGGAGGGACTCAGAATGCATCTGAAGCTGAATCATCGCATCACCGGCCGGCTGGGTGTTGGCGCAGCGCTCGCGGGAGTGCTGCTGGGCGGCGTGTTGACGGCCGAGGGGTCGGGCGTCGTTCGCATGGTGACGCTGCTGACGGGGAGCCAGGAAACGCCGCCGGTCGCGACGAACGCGTTCGGTTGTGGGGTGTTTGAGATCGACACGACGGCGAACACGGTCACCTACCGCATCGTTTTCACGGGACTGTCGTCGGCGGAGACGGCCGCCCACATCCACGGTTTCGCGCCGCCGGGGACTCCGGCGGGCGTGCTGCACCCGCTGCCATCGGGGAATCCGAAGACGGGCGTTTGGAATTACAACGAGGTGGACGAAGCGGACATTCTCGGCGGGTTGACCTACGTGAACATTCACACGTCGAACTTCGGGGGCGGTGAGATCCGCGGGCAGATCGTGGACCTCGTCTGCCAGCTCGACGGAGCGCAAGAGACGCCGCCGAACGGCTCGGCCGGCCGCGGCTTCGGCCTGTTCATGATCGACACGGATGCGAACGCGCTGAGCTACTACATTTCGTATGGCGGGCTGGGGAGCGCGGAGACGGCGGCGCACATTCACGGTTTCGCGACGCACACGGCGCCGGCGGGCGTGCTGCACCCGCTTCCGGCGGGCAGCCCGAAGGTCGGGACGTGGAACTACAACGAGGTCGACGAGGCGGGGATTCTGGACGGGCTGACGTACGTGAACATTCACACGCAGAACTTCGGCGGCGGCGAGATTCGCGGCCAGATCACGCCGATCGTCGCGCCGATCGACGCGATGCAGGAGACGCCGCCGGTTCCGTCGCCGGGTGCGGCGGGCACGGGGCTGTTCGCGATCGATCGGGCGGCGGACGTGCTCAGCTATGACATTCGCTTCGCCGGGCTGAGTTCGGCGGAGACGGCGGCGCACATTCACGGCTTTGCGCCTCCGGGCACGCCGGCGGGGGTGCTGCATCCGCTGCCGGCGGGCTCGCCGAAGCTGGGGACGTGGTCGTATGCGGCGGCGCAGGAATCGGGCATTCTCGACGGAATGACCTACGTGAACATCCACACGGTGAACTTCGGAGGCGGTGAGATCCGCGGGCAGATTCAGTTCCCGCCGCCGCCGAAGGTCGATTGCCCCGAAGACCTCGACGGGGACGGCGACGTGGATTTCAACGACCTGGTGCAGTTGCTGAATGCGTACGGGTCGACGGACGACGGCGACATCGACGGCGACGGCGACACGGACTTCAACGACTTGGTCGCGCTGCTGAACGCGTACGGTACGACGTGCTGAGGCCGGGGGCGGGTCGATCGCCATCGTAGATGAACACCGGAGGGCCCTGCCGGCGCGAACAGCCGTCGGCAGGGCGCCCGTGCGACCGGTCGGAGACCGATCCCCCCATTTAACTGGTCGGAGACCGGTCCCCCCATTTGAGCGGTCGGAGACCGGTCCCCCCATTTGACCGGTCGGAGACCGGTCCCCCCATTTGACCGGTCGGAGACCGGTCCCCCCATTTAACTGGTCGGAGACCGGTCCCCCCATTTAACTGGTCGGAGACCGGTCCCCCCATTTGACCGGTCGGAGACCGGTCCCCCATTTGACCGGTCGGAGACCGGTCCCCCATTTGACCGGTCGGAGACCGGTCCCCCCATTTGACCGGTCGGAGACCGGT
>CAZXUI010000019.1:22122-30753 GCA_964643885.1 uncultured Planctomycetales bacterium | reverse complement strand
CCGGTCGGAGACCGGTCCCCCCATTTGACCGGTCGGAGACCGGTCCCCCCATTTGGCCGGTCGGAGACCGGTCCCCCATTCTCCGAGCGGCGATTGTCATACATCATTGGTGCGTCAAGGCACGCACTCTACTGGCTCACGAACTATCGCGAAACTGAGTTGACGGGGTTGCATTTCTCCGCCGGGGGGTATAAGCCGCGCTACGGATACCATGTGAGAGCCTTTTGAGAGCTAGAGCACCCGCGGGCGCCACTTGAATCGGGTGCGCGTCGGTAACTGAAAGGGCACAGAACACAGGAGATACCCATGCTCAATCGTGTTGTGCTCACTGCGGTCTGGCTTTAAGTCTGCTCGGGGGCATTCGCCGCGGGCCGCGTAGTCATGGCGACCGGCGACTGCGGCCTTCCGCCGGGTGCGACCGGCCCTTGCGCGCAGGACAATCCGCGCATAACGATTGGCGATCCGGTAAACGGGCAGGTGGAAGTCTGTATTTACTTTGGCTGTGGCGAGTCTGCGTGTATACAGGTGGCCGCCGATTCTCGATATATCGTATGGACCTGTGGTTGGGGTTGCTGCTTGTCGTTTCGGCCATGCCTCGGGAACTACTGGTCCGATGTCGACGAGTGCTCTGACTTGTGCGTTTTGATCTCCGGTTGACGCGCTGTTTCTGCTTCCGGGAAAATGGAGGAAATAATGTACCGGCACAGCATGCGTACGATCATGGCCGGTACGGTGACACTGCTCTCGCTGGCCGGTGCTTCGACGGTTCTGTCGCAGTCTCAGGATACACCGATGCAGGAAGTGCCGCTCGTGGACTACCGGGCTCAGCGGCAGTCGGGCGAGCGATTGGTAATTCCCTGCCGGCTGGACGGGCAGCCGATTGGTCATGTCCTGAACTCCGAGCCGATCACGGGATTCGCCGATTCCTCCGACGGTGTGCGGGCCGTGGGGTACAGCTTGGTCTCGTGCGGCGAGGGGAATGACGCCTCGCTGGCTGCGATTCGAGTCGTGCCAATGGGCAGCCGTGATCCGATCCGCGCGAGCGTCAAAGTCAGCAAGCCTGACGCGCTGGGCACAGCGGCTGCATCCAACGGGATCGAGTTTTCGGTGGCACCGAAGGCGGGTCTGACGTGGGGTGAAGTACGTGACCTCAATGACGTAGTCATCGACTTGCGCACGCCGTGAGCTCCGGGGAGGCATGGTGGCCGTGGGATGGCCGCACGCCGCAAGAGCGCGTAAGGGTCGAAGTGGGCGTAGCTGCCCGCCCCGCTACACCTTACGGTGCAACGCGAGTCAACTGGCATCGGCGCGTCCAGAATGGCACGCGACGGGCAGGCAGTAGAGACTCTCATTGAGACTGGATCAAGATTTGGGGAGCAGGTCAACCGGTCAGAGACCGGTCCCCCACTCTCTGAGCAGCGGCCCCACCGTCGGCACAACACGGTCAGCACGATGTTCCGTACGCGCCGAGCAGGGCGACAAGGTCGTCGAAATCCGTGTCGCCGTCGCCGTCCACGTCGCCGTCGGCGCTGGTTCCATAGGCGCCCAGCAGCGTGACGAGGTCGTCGAAATCGACGTCGCCGTCGCCGTCGAGGTCGCCCGGGCAGGGCGTCGCGGGATCATACAGGCCGCCGCGCGTGCGGCGGGCGTGGTAGATCGGCCACTCGCGGCCAGTGACGCTGTAGCTGTCCGGCAGATCGTAGAGATTCACGTCGACGCCCGCGTCGTGCGACGAGAGCACGCCCAGCTCGTAATCCCCGTCGTTGTCCACGTCGGCGATCGTGGCACTGTTCAGGTACGTAAAGCCGCGCGGGCGAAGCGGGAAGCCGGGCAGGTCCTGGCCGGCCGCGTCGACGCCGAAGAGGAAGCCCAGGCCGTCGATGGTGATGTTGTGGTCGGCGAAGATCTCGTGCAGGCCGTCGCCGTCGATATCGGCCGTGGTGAGCGGGCCTTCGGAGCCGCCGCCGTGGGCGGAGCTGTAGGGGAAGCCGGGCTTGACCTGGCCGGTGGGGGTCCAGGCCCAGAAGCAGTCGCTGGGTCCGGAGACGAAGCCGGCCCGGCCGTCTAGAATCTCAAGAACGCCGTCGCCCTCGAGGTCGGTGACGGTCGGCGGGCAGTAGGTCCAGGTGCCCAGCAGCCTGGGCCAGCCGGCGGCGGGCGTGCCGTCGTGGTGGAAGACGTAGCAGCCGGCGGCGCTTTGGTGGGCGCCGACGATGAGCTCGAGGTCGCCATCGCCGTCCAGGTCGGCCAGGGCGGCGGACTGATAGCTGAAGTTCGCACCGGCGATGCCGCGCGGCCAGCCGGGCAGGAGGGTGCCGTCGGTGCGCAGCAGGTACATCGTGGTGTAGGACATGGTGAAGATTTCGACCTGGCCGTCGTTGTCGACGTCTCCGACCGCGGCGCTGGCGGTGGGCACGTGGTCGATCTGCACCGGCCAGTTGCCGCCCCACTCCGTGCCGTCGTGCTCGATCACGTGCAGGAAGCCGAGCGGATAGTCCCGCTCGTGCGAGAGGATTTCGAGCTGGCCGTCGCCGTCGAGGTCGTAAAGCGTGGGGCTGGCCTCGACGTTGTTGTTGGTGAAGCTTTTGGGGAAGCCGGGCAGGACGGCGCCGGTGTGAGAGAAGGCGTAGAGCCGGCCGCCGCTGGTCAGGCCGCGGGTGTGCAGGACGATCTCCGGGTCGCCGTCGTCGTCGAGGTCGCCGACGCTGGGTGCGTACTGGCCGAAGCCGGTGGTGGCGACGGGGAAGCCGGCGACGGGCGTGCCGTCGTGGTGCCAGGCGTAGAGGCGGGCGTCGGTGCTGCTGGCGATGAGCTCGAGGTCGGTGTCGCCGTCGAGGTCGGCGAAGACGACGCCGCGGGTGGGGGCGAAGTTGGGGTGGCGGCCCATGAGGGTGGGGAAGCCGGGCATCTGGGGGATGACGCCGCGCGGCGCGGGCGGGTCGTCGATGGAGATGCTGCTGGTTGTGAGCCGGGCGGGGACGAGGTCGCCGGCGTCGGCGATGGTGATTCGCCGGGCGTCGGTAGCGAGCGCGGCCGGGGCGAGGATCAGGATCACGGCGAGGTGGATCGATCTGCGTGTCATTGTGAAGCCCTCCAGACAGTGGTTTCGTCAATTCGAACGGCCGAGAGGCCGGTTCATTGGACGACCGTTCGGTGCTTGTTCTGAGCACGCGTACGGGCGGGACGCCCGTACCACCCAGCGAGTGGCGGATGCAGACGCGTGCGTCACCCAGTTCATGGCGGGCACAGAGTCCCGCTTCACCAATCGGTGCGAGAAAGGATTCTCGCACCAGGGATCGTTTGTCATCATCGGTGCGTCAAGGAACGCACCCTGCGGGCTGAAGCCACCGGCTACCGCCGTTTGCCCTGTCGGGCAAAAGCGCGACAGGCCGGAGACCTGTCGCCCAGTGACCGGCCAGAGGCCGGTCCCCCATTCTCGCACCAACGGCCCCACTGTCGCCACGACACTGTCAGCACGACGTTCCGTACACGGCCAGCAAGGCGACCAGGTCGTTAAAGTCCGTGTCGCCGTCGCCGTCGATGTCGCCGCCCGGGCCGCTGCCGTAAGCAGCGAGCAGGGTGACGAGGTCCTGGAAGTCGACGTCGCCGTCGCCGTCGAGGTCGCCCGGGCAGGTTCCGCCGACCTGCGAGACGACCAGCAGATCGAAGAACGGCGCGGCGATGGCGGCCGTGGCGCCGTCGCCGCTGAGGGCCAGCATGGCCGGCGGCTGATTCGTCGTCACCTGGCGCGAGATCGTGTTCGTGGCCGTGTCGATGGCGGAGAGCTGGCCGTTGAGGGTCAGCGAGACGGCCGGGCCGGGTCCGAGGCTGGCGGTCCATGTGCCGGTAGCGACGTAGACCTCGCTGCCGTCGGGCGAGATTCGCAGTCCGGTAGCCGGGTTGTCGGGCAGCGGGACCGTGGCGCTCTGCGTCGTGCCCGGCAGGTTGACGACGCCGACCGACTCGGATGCGTAGTTCATCACGTAGAGCCTGGTCTGGTCGGGCGAGAGCACCGTGTCCAGCGGCTGGTCGCCGACGTTGATCGTGCTGGTGACGGACCAATTGCCGGCGAAGGTGAGCACGCGGACGGTGTCGTCGTCGCGGCAGGAGACGTAGAGCGTGGAGTCGTCGGCGGAGAAGGTCGCCCGGACGGGGAAATCGCCGACGAAGAGCGTCTGCGAGACGGACCAGGTGGCGGTGTTAATGAACGTGAGGGTGTCGTCGAAGCTGTTGCAGGTGACGAGCGTGGCCCCGTCGTGGCTGAGCGTCACGCCGCTGGTCTGGCTGTAGAGGTAGCCGACGCTGCCCATGTTTCCGGTGGTGAGTTTCGGGCCGGCGACGGTGGCGGTGTCGAGATCGACGCGCCAGACGCCGTCGCCGTCGGCGACGACCGCGATGTAGGCATACTGGCCGTCGGGCGAGATTTCGACCTCGCTCTGGCGGCGCGAGATGTTCACGTTGGTGACGTTGCCGGTGGCGATGTCGATGATCGACGTGAATGCCGAATCGAGGTTGCAGACGACAGCCTTGCCGCCATCCGGCCCGAAGGCGACCTCGGCCGGGCGGTCGCCGACGTCGACGACGGCGTCGACGGTGCCGCTGGCCAGATCGATGATCGAGGCGGTGTCGCTGAGGATGTTGGTCGTGACGGCCTTTGTGCCATCGGGCGAGAGGGCGAGCATGCGGGTCTTGTCGGCCTCGGGATCGGGGCCGGAGAGCTGACGGCCCTCGAGGAAGCCGGCCGCGCCGTTGGTGTTCACGACGAGCATGTCCTCGCCGAAGGTGGTGGCGATCAATACGCCGCGCGGGTCGGTGGGCGAGTGTGCGCCGATGGCGGTCGAGACGATGTTGTTGAGCTCCTTGACGACGGTCTGCGAGGCGAAGCTGATCAGGCTGCCGCGGAAGCCGACGCAGAGGGCGTAGTCGCCGTCGGCCGACGTGTAGAGCTGGTTGACCGAGGCAGTGTTGAGGCTGCCGCTGAAGGTGCCGTTGACCAGATCGACGACGCGGCAGGCGTTCTGAATGGCGACGACGGCCTGCGTGCCGGTCGGGTTGACGGCGACGGGGCCCCAGAGGTCCTCGGGCGTCAAGATCGTGCCGCTGATCGTGCGGCTGGGGATGTCCAGCAGCGTGATGGTGCGGATGTTGATGTAGTGCGTGATGACGGCCGTGTTTCCGCCGGGGACGATCGCCAGGCCGCGCGGGTTGTTCGCGCAGGGGACGGCCGTGACGCTGCCGGAATTGAGATCGATCACGTTGATGCGGGCGTTGAAGTAGTCGGCGTTGACGGCCGTGCTGTTGTCGGCGACCTCGAGCGTGCCGAAGTCGAAGGTGACGACGCCGGGCTCGGGGGCGAAGGAGAGCGAGGCGGTGAAGCCGGCGCCGTCGATGCGGCGCAGCTCGGTGGCGCTGGCCAGGTCGATCACGGAGATGTCGCCGTCGCGCAGGTTGGCGATGACGGCCTTGGTGCCGTCGGGCGTGACGCGGGCGATGCCGGGCTGATCGCCGACGGGGACGATCCGCTCCTGGCCCGTGGCGAGCGTGATGATCGAGGCGGTGTCTTCCCAGAGATTGGCGGTGACGGCGTAGTCGGCCGTGACGGCGAGCGACTGCGGCGCGCCGGAGACGTTGAACGTGTCGACGTGGGCGCGGGTGGCGGCGTCGTAGACGATTACGTTCTGCGTGTCGCGATGGGCGACGAGGAAGCGTGTGCCGTCCGGCGTGAAGACGACCTGGGTGGGCGTGTCGCCCTCGGGGTCGACGCCGGCGTCGATCAGCGAGAAGGTCAGGCCGCGCGGCGTCGGCGGGCGCATGCCGTCGATGTCGAGCAGCTCGGCCGGCAGGATGTGCTGGATGAGGGTCGGGTCGCCGTCGGGCGAGTCGGCCGGGGTGGTGGCGACGGCCGGGACGGCCAGCAGGGCCGCGGCGGCGCAGGGGATCAGCCGGTGGAACGGGCGCAGCAAGACAGTCAGCATGTTGGTTCCCTCCAAGCCCGCCGGTGCGGCGGGGGCGTTCATTATTGGCCGGCGTGGCCGGAGCCGGACGGCCGACGTGACGGCCGCGCGGGGCAGCGCCGGCGAAGTCCATGTTAGCGTGGCGGTGCGGCTGGGGCTATGCGTATTTGCCCCACGATCGGGGTGATCCTCAGCGACCGGCCGGAGACCTGTCGCCCAGACCGGTCAGAGACCGGTCCCCCAAGGTTCATTCAGACCGGTCCCGCGTGGTCGCGTTACGGGCAGGTGCCGCCGTAGGCGCCGAGCAGGATGACCAGGTCGTTGAAGTCCGTGTCGCCGTCGCCGTCGAGGTCGCCGGCCTGCGTGCTGCCGTAGGCGCTGAGCAGTTCGACCAGATCGTCGAAATCCACGTCGCAGTCGCCGTCGAGATCGCCCGGCGGCGAGTTGCCGCCCGTGCGCATGATGATCACGACATCGGCCAGCTCGTCGATCAGCGCCAGGTCGAGATCGCCGTCGTTATCGAGATCGAAGGGCAGCGCGCAGGAGGCGGCCGCGGGGGCGTTGAACTCGCGATTGAAGGCGAAGGTGCCGGTTCCATCGTTGATGTAGAGCCGCCAGTCGCCGTTGAAGCTGCTGGTGACCCAGTCGAGGTCGCCGTCGCCGTCGATGTCGCCCAGGTCGGTCGCGAGCGGGAAGGGATCGAGCGAGTAGGGCACGGGGAGCGAGAGGCCGCCGGCGCCGTCGCCGAGCAGGATCGAGCCGGTGTTGCTGGAGCTGTTGACCGTGGCGACGTCCATGTGGCCGTCGCCGTTCAGGTCGCCGATGTTGAGCATCCAGAGGCGGCCGACGCCGGTGCGCGTGGTGATGTTGGTGAAGGTGCCGTCGCCGTTTCCGCGGAGCACGATCACCTGCTGGCCGCCCTGGGTGCCGACGATCAGATCGAGGATGCCGTCCTCGTTCATGTCTCCGGCGCCGAGCGCCCATTCGCTGCTGCCGCCGGCGTCGAAGCTCGCGGCCGGGCCGAAGGTGCCGTCGCCGTTGCCGAGGATGACGGAGATGTTGCTGCTGGACTGGTTGGCGGTGGCGATGTCCATGTCGCCGTCGCCGTCGGCGTCGAGCACGGCGATGCCCCGCGGGCCGCTGCCGACGGTCAGCTCGATCTGCGGGGCGAAGGTGCCGTCGCCGTCGCCCAGCAGCACGGAGACCTTGTTCGTGGTCGTATTGGCGACGGCGATGTCGGTGATGCCGTCGGCGTTGAAGTCGGCCGGCTCGGAGGGGCTGGGCACCTGCACCAGCGGAAAGGTCGGCTGGATGAAATCGTGGAACAGGCCGCTGCCGTCGGCGCGGTTGAGGAAGACGCGCAGGTCGGCCGTGTCCTCGTTGACGATGGCCAGGTCGAGGAAGCGGTCCTGGTTCAGGTCGCAGGCGACGCCGCCATACGCCCGGCTCGTCTGGCCGGGCGAGGTGCGGGTGGACATCGAGTCGAGCTGCGTAAAGCTCAGCGGGGCCCGGCGGGCGCGGGTGTAGAACTGGTAACTGTAGCCCTGCGGCCGGAGGAACGAGCCGTCGACGGCCTGGAGATCGTGCGAGAGCACGACCATGACCATCTCGCCGGCACTCAGCGGGAGGGCCGGGACGATGGAGACGGTGTGGTCGCCGTCGGTGAAGTCGAAGCTGCCGCTGACGACGCCGCTCCAGCGGCCGAAGGCGGCGAAGCTGGAGGTGGTGACGCTGTCGCGGAAGATGGGCCGATCGAAGGTGACGGAGATGCGGCCGCCGACGGGGGCGGTGGTTGTGTTTGCGGGCGGGTCGAGCGAGGCGACGGTCAACTCGCCTGCGTGGGCGAGTGTAGCGGCCAGGACGGCCGAGGCGGCCAGGCGAACTGCGAAGCGCAGCATGGGCATCCCTCCAGGTGCGAGCCCGCCGGCCGGGGTGGCGCGGGGCGGGGGTTATTCAGCCGGCTCGAACAAGGCGTATTATAGCGGCCGGGGGTGGGTAGCCGCGTGGTTTTCCTGCGGCTGACGGGGGGCTCGGCGGCGGCGGGGGCTGATGCGGGGGATGGATGGGGGCCGGCCGTCCGGTGCAGCCGGTAAGAGTTCCACAGCATGAGGAGCGTGTGGCCGGATTGCACCGCGCCCCCCGGACACTTCGGGTCCGGGGCTGAAGAGCCGTGGCGCCCATGCTCCCGGTCTTGCGGAGCATTCGACGATCCTCATCAATCGCCGTGTCTGGCGCGCAGGCGGGCCGAGAGGCGCAGCATGAGCTGGGTGCGCTCGAACTCGTCGAGCCAGTCCTGGAGCGTGGCGGCCAGTTCGTCGGGCGGGATGGGTGCGCCCGGGACGGGGCAGGATGGGCCGAGCTGTCGGGCGGCCAGTGCGCGATAGCGGGCGAGCGTGCGGTCGCCGTAGACGGAGCAGAGCTCGAAGTCCTCGGCCAGGAAGAGGGCGACGGGGACGCGGGCGCCGGCGTTGATGCGCAGGGGCTCGGCCAGTTCGGGGTGCGTGTCGCGGTCGATAAAACGAAGACGAACCTTGTCCGGGTTCGCGGCGGCGATGCGGGCGAGCAGGGGGCACTGCTGGACGCAGTCGCCGCACCAGACGCCGGAGAGCACGAGCACGTTCATTTCGCGCGTAAAGCCGGAGATCAGCGAGTGTTGCGCGTCGGTCAGGCGGGCCTG
>CAZXUI010000019.1:0-22022 GCA_964643885.1 uncultured Planctomycetales bacterium | reverse complement strand
GGCGGCGGCATTCGCGGCGGCGAGCGCGCGCCAAAAGGGGCTGGTAGCCCCGAGACCAACCGCGGCCGGAGCGAAGCGGACGCTGCGTGACTCAGGGCGTCGGCTGGGACGCGGCCGCGGACTCGGCTGCCTGCCGCTGTGCCCGGGTGGGCAGCCGGTCGAGCCGCGGTTTGAGCTGTTGCTCGAAGATTCGCTGGATCGGCTCGCGCAATTGATCCAGCTCGCGCGTGATGCGTTCTGCGTCACCGACTTTTTTCGGCCCGGTTGCCCGTTCCTGAAGGAGCGCAATCCGTTCCTGCTGCCTGTTCAGGTAGCTCGTCCGTTGCTCCTGGCAATCGTGGAGTACGCGCATCGCCGCGGCCGATTGATCGTCATTGAGCTTGTAGCGCGCGATAAACTCATGAGTATAACGCTCCCATTCGTCGTCGACGCGGTTCGGAACGATCGTAGGCGACGGTGTTTCACTCACGGAACGCTGACCGCCGGACTCACTATCGGGGACAGATGGCTGCGACGCGGAACCTGAGTTCGCTTGCTTCTTTTCGAGTTCCTGGGATCGAAGACGCTCGAGTAGAGCGTTAGCCATTTCAACGAACTCCGGATCATCCTCAATCTTGCCTTCGCCAACTAGTCTGGAATACTCTCGGTCGGGGAGCAACCCCCCGCCAGCAACATAGGTCATTCCTTCTGCGGATCCGTCCTCTCGCACAAAACTGACGCTGAGCCCAGTCTTGAACCCCACGTGGTCGGGCGTAAGAATCTGGGGGAGGTCGTCTGTATTGATCTGCGCCGACTCGACGAGAATCTCGGCGATCAGATCACCCGTGGCGTCGAAGTACGTGGCTGAACGCGGAAACCATACGCCGTCGAACTCCTCATACTCTACGACTGACTCGTTGATGACGCGTCCCCTGTAACGCAGTTGTGATCGCACTGGGTTCCAGTCGATCTTCGGGTCGATCTCCCAGCGGATTTCAATCTCGCGATCCGGTAGACGCATTTCGACGATGTGCAAACCACCGGATATGGCCTCTCGATACCTGCGCTCGCTATAGTCATCTTCGGGCCAGTCCCAGATCACCTCAGGTACCGTGCGCATCGGCGACATCACCGGCAGGAGCGCGATCGTTCGCGCATCGGTCATCGGTTGGCTACGACCTTGAGCACCCTGTCTCACATGTCCATATACGCCGTCAACCTCCAGCTCCCAATGATCATCTGTCCGCTTTAGATATGACCTTCGCGAGTACGGAATTGGATCGCCATGCTCGTTCCATGCGGCAATCCCTTCCGGAGTGCCCCGTACAAGAATGGCAGTTTCGGTCGGACTGACGCGGCTGACGTAACCAAGGGGATCTCCATGTGTGTCAGGGTCTCGGGGAAATCGCTTTGACCAGTGAATTTCGGCCCGTTGTATTCGCTGTCTGGACTCGACCATTTTATGCAGGGCTGAGGGGCGTTCGGTCGTTTCAATCCACTCGTTCTTACCGTCCTGGGCCGCTACGACCAAGACCGGTAAGAACAGGGCGAGCACAGCTACGGTCAGTGATTCCAAGAAGATGCCGCTGATCCCCCTGGACCCGTACCGACTACGAGTACTCGAAGCGAGAAACGTGTAGGGATTCCACGCGATCATCCGGAGTCTCCGATGCACCAATGAACGGTCTTTGGGGGGATTGGTGCATTTTGAAGAGCACTAGTTTTCCGTCAACCGAATTACTCCGTTGCCCCGGGATCTGCGCCCGCTCGACAACCACCCGGATCGTAAGTTGTCGATGTCTAGACACACACTCGATCGTCCGGCTCATGCCGGACACACACTACTCTGGAAATCCGGCAGACCCATTCGTCAGGGGTTTGTTGGCTCGCAGATGCATGTACCCGTTGCCTGATACACTGTTCGCGCGTCGCCGAACTCGACTTTTTCCTGTGATTGCTCGCATTCGCTGACGCACGGTCCGAGGTCCTGCCCCTGCGAATTGTTACACTTGAAGCGGAACTGGCAGTGCTTTTGCGTTGTGAATACGTTTTTGGCAATCTGCTCGGGGCAGAATTCAAATGCAGATGGGTAGTTAGTGCAACCGCTGGCGGTCTGGTTACAGTTCCCACCCACACACGAACAGGTTCCCGCGACCGGCTGACAGCCCTCGCAATCGGTGTGCCACGCTGGCTGTCCGCAACCAACCTGGTCTGCCGGCACTGGGGCCGGTTGGGCCGTAACAATCACGATGGCCAAGCACGCAAAGATGGGACGAAGCATGAAAGTGTCTCCTTGCCAGAGTTTTTAGGGGTCACCAGTATCCGAGGTGACGCGGAGGTAGACTGGAAGCGAGTGACCAGGTCGCCGAGGATCGTCCGTCCGAACAGTTATCCGTCCGACATGCGGACCCGGTTTGAGTTGAGTGGAGTCCGCCAAGACTCGCAACCCGAACTTGTTCAGTTCGACAGAGAGCCACTCAACGTCACTGGAAGCCTCAATCAGCTTAACGCCCATCTCCGATGTGAATCCCACATTACGTGAAATGACCGACGAGTTGCAGAGAAGATCCCCTAAGTCGACAGCAGGGGGAACGAGTTGGTACGTACCAACAACCTCGAACTCGATCCGGCATTCATATCGTGCACCGGATTGATCAGTGACACGAACCAAGCGCGAAAGTCTGCCGGTCTTTGCTTCTGTGGAAAGCCCCGCCCTAATACTGACCACGGTGCCAGGCGGGACACGAAGCACCCCATCGGGCTTGACGGAAAACTGAATGCACTCGCACTCAGACTCAAACTTCGTTAGCACAACTTCCTGTACGCCGCTGTTCGCGAAATCGAGTCTGACAGGCACCTCGCTGCGCCACGCGTGACGGCCCACGTCAAGTTGGCCCGCGACGAAACCAGTCCGGTGCGACGCCTCGAAGAGCCCAGCCCTCCACGGCTCAGCCGATGCGAAAAGTGACGGGCGAAGAAAACCGACCAGACAGAGACCGACGAACAGGGTCAGGGCGATCAGGACCTTCGCTCTCGCCGACCTTGTCCCCCCCCCCTCAAGCACAGGCCCATCGCCCTGTGGCGACGAACCCAAACCGGAGTCAACGTCCTCAATCCGCGACACGTCCTCGACTCCCCTTCGACTTCAACACGATTCGCACCCGGAACTCAGCGAGATTGAAGATTAACCGGCGTCCGAGCAGTTTGTCAAGCGAGTTTTCAAGAATTCTTGCGTCTGTTGGCCCACGGTCCCAAAGGACACGCAAGGCTCTCCGCATCCCTGACTCATACCGGCGGATCGCATCGTGAACCGGCCAGTGACCGTGCAGGCAGAGCCTCCTCCCCCCGCCGCAGGGGGGCATCGGTCTACCGGGTGCCGATGCTCTCCGTCCCGCGCCGATGGTAGGATGCGTCGCCGACGGGTATTGGCCGCGTTCGGCCGGCGGGCCGGGCGGGTGCATCCGCGCGCAGAAAGGAGTCCACGCTGCCGGCTCATTTCACACTGCTCGACTGGTTCGTGCTGGTGGGCTACCTGGTGTTCACCACGGTGCTCGGCGCGCGGCTGGCGGGCAAGCAGGCGACCATCCGCGATTTCTTCCTGGGCGGGCGGAAGCTGCCCTGGTACGCCGTCTCCGGCTCGATCGTGGCGACGGAAATCAGCGCCGTCACGTTCGTCAGCGTGCCGGCGATCGTCTTCGCCGCCGGCGGGAATCTCACCTATCTGCAACTCATGTTCGGAGCGGTGATCGCGCGGGTGATCATCGGACTGTGGTTCGTGCCGGCGTTCTACGAGCGCGAAATCTACAGCCCGTATGACTACATCGGCCAGCGGCTGGGCAACCCCGCCCGGACCGCGACGACCTGCCTGTTCCTGCTGGGCGGCGTGCTCGCCCAGAGTGCCCGCGTGCTGCTGACGGCGGTGATTCTGGAAGAGATCACCGGGCTGCCGCTGTCGGCGTCGATCTGGGTGATCGGCGCGGTGGCGGTGGGCTGGACGCTGCTGGGCGGCATCTCGATCGTTATCTGGACGGATCTGATCCAGTTCGTGCTCTTCGTCGCGGCGCTGTTGGCGGCGCTGGTCTTCGTGATCGCCGAGGTGCCCGGCGGCTGGGGCGCGATCTTCGAGCTGGCCGGGCGGGCGACGGACGCGGCCGGCCGGCCGGCCAGCAAGCTGGTGCTGTGGAACCTGAGCACCGATCCGCGGGTGGCTTTCACGCTCTGGGCGGGTCTGATCGGCAACACGCTGATGTGCCTGAACGCCTACGGCACGGACCAGATGGTGGCGCAGCGGATGTTCTGCTGCCGCGGACCGCGGCCGGCGGCGCTGGCGATCATCGCCAGCAGCGTGGGGCTCCTGGTGGCGGCGCTGGCGATGGTGGTGGGGCTGGCGCTGTATGCGTTCTACGAGTTCTATCCGCTGGGGCCGGATGCCGCGGCTCGGGTGGCCGACAAGGTCGACCGCATCCTGCCGATCTTCATCGTTGCCCAGATGCCGCCGGGGCTTACCGGGCTGATCATCGCGGGCATTTTCGCCGCGGCGATCTCGAGCCTGGATTCGATCCTGGCGGCACTGAGCCAGACCGTCGTCTCGGGGCTGTATCGGCCGTGGCGCGAGCGGCGGCGAGGCGGGGCGGGCGAGCCGGCCGGCGGCGAACGGTCGGCGGCCGGGGAGATCGAGGAGGACCCGCACTATGTGCGGGCGTCGCGCGGGCTGGTGGTCGCGTGGGGGGTGGTGCTGTGCCTGATGGCGCACCTGGCGGAGCTGGCGCGGCAGCATTATGGCGACATTCTGAACCTGGCGCTGGCGATGGCGAGCTACACGGGCGGGGCGACGCTGGCGGCGATGCTGATGGCGCTGCTGCGCTGGCCGGTGGATTATCGCGGCGTCGTCTGGGGGGCGCCGCTGTCGGTGCTGATGGTGCTGGCGGTTTCGTGGCACGCGGCGTGGGCGCAGGTGCTGACGATCGCGGGCGCGGTCGTGATCGTCGGAATGTGGCTGACGTATGGACAGCCCGACGTCGGCCGGCGGCGGCCGGGGGCGACGGCGACGGTCGTTCTGGCGGCCGGGCTGGCCGTGGCGGTGTGCATGGCGCGTGTGCCGCTGGGTGGCGAGTGGGTTCCGCTGACTGTGGCGTGGCCGTGGAATGTGCCGATCGGACTGGTGGTCGGGCTGGTGGTCGGGTGGTTCGTGGGGCATGTCTCGGAATCGGAGCGGCGGGCATTCGTAGTGCGGGCGGAGCCGGACTTGGGCGAAGCAAGAGAATCCAGCTCAAGAGGGGTGTCGTGAATGCGTCTAGCTAGGTTCGTCGGGCGTGGGCTGGCGCTGAGTCTGCGGCGGGTTGCAGCGCCGGCCGGGCTTTGCTGCCTGCTGCTGGCCGGCTGCGAAGGAGGGATTCATCGCCGCGGCGAGCAGCAGTTCAGCCTGGTGGGCACGTGGGGGCATCCGATCAAGGATGACGTGGGCTGGCCGGACGGCGAGGGGCGGGCGGAGGACGCGGCCGCGGTGCTGGGGTATCACTATTTCGTGTCGGACCGGTTCGCGGTCGGGGCGGCGATCACGCCCTACCGCATCTATAACCAGGCGGACGGCGACGCGTGGACGGGCGAGCTTCAGCTCGGCGTGCGGTATTTCTTTGTGGAATTCGACGTGGGCGACGTGCCGGTGGGGCTGTTCGCGGAGGTGTGGGGCGGGATGTTCCACGGTCCGCGGAGCGTGCCGGAGAGCGGTTCGCACACGAACTTCACGCAGGACACGGGGCTGGGCTTCGAGGCGCGGCTGACGGACAACGTGAGCTGGATCACGGGCTACCGCCTGCGGCACCTGTCGAACTGGGGCGCGTTCGGCAACGACAACCCGTCGCAGAACGATCACACGGTGTTTACGGGGATCGCGATCAGTTGGTAGTTGCGGCGGGTGCACGGAGTTGAACCATGCGACGCCCGGCCTCCCCGCGAACCCCAGCTCACGCCTCCGGCCGCTGGAGCGGGAAGAGCAGCACGTCGCGGATGCTTTCGCGGCCGGTCAGCAGCATGATCAGCCGGTCGATGCCGATGCCGAGCCCGCCGGCCGGCGGCATGGCGTACTCGAGCGCCTCGACGAAATCCTGGTCCATGACGGCCATCGTCTCGCCCTCCTCGCCGCGGAGCTGGGCGCTGAAGGTCTCGTACTGCACCTTCGGGTCGTTCAGCTCGCTGTAGGCGTTGCCCATCTCCATGCCGTTGATGAAGCACTCGAAGCGCAGGGCGAAGCGCGGATCGCCCGGCACGCGCTTGGTCAGCGGGCAGAGCGGCGCGGGATAGTCGACCACGAAGGTGGGGTTGATGAGCTTGTGCTCGACGTAGTGCTCGAAGAGCGCGCCGATGATCACCGCGTCGTCCGCCTTGGCGGGGTCGAGAGTGAGCTGCCTGCGGGCGAAGAGCTCGGCCGCGCGGGCCCGCACGGCCGGCGCGTCGTCGATCGGGATTCCGGCATGCTCGGCGAACAGGTCGGCGTAGCGCCGCCGGGGCCAGGGGGTGGTGTAGTCGATCTCGCGATTGCCGAAGCGGATGCGGGTCGAGCCGATCACGTCGCGGGCCGCGCCGGCGATGATCGCCTCGGTGATCTCCATCATGTCGTGGTAGTCGCCGTAGGCCTGGTAGAGCTCGAGCATGGTGAATTCGGGGTTGTGCCGCGGGCTGATGCCCTCGTTTCGGAAGCAGCGGGCGAACTCGTAGACGCGCTCCAGCCCGCCGACCAGGCAGCGCTTCAGATAGAGCTCCGGCGAAATGCGCAGATAGAGCTGCATATCGAGCGTGTTGTGGTGCGTCGTGAAGGGCCGCGCGGCCGCGCCGCCGTAGATCGGCTGGAGCACCGGCGTCTCGACCTCGATGAAGCCGCGCTCGTGCAGCACACGGCGGATGTAGTCGAGGATGCGGGCCCGCGTGATGAACTGCTGCTGCGAGTCGGCGTTGGCCAGCAGATCGACGTAGCGGCGGCGGTAGCGGGCCTCGACATCGGTCAGGCCGTGCCACTTCTCCGGCGGCGGTCGCAGCGCCTTGCTGAGCATCTGGATGTGCGAGACCCAGAGGGTCAGCTCGCCGGTCTTCGTGCGGCCGAGCTGCCCCTCGGCGCCGACGATGTCGCCCAGATCGAGCGTCTTGGCGAGCTGCCAGGCGGTTGGGCCGTCGGGGAAAGTCAGTTCGCCGGGGTTGTCCGGGCCGGCGGCCGGCGCGGCCGCCTCCTCGATCGCCTTCCTGGAGAGGGCCCACTGGAGCTCGCCGGTCCAGTCGCGGACGTGCATGAAGATGAGCTTGCCGGTGTCGCGATAGAGGTGGACGCGGCCGGCGGCGCGGAAGCGGGCGTCGGGCTCGGAGCGGGTCTGGCCGGGGTCGATGGCCATGGTCTCGCCGCGGGCGCGGATTTGGGCGTTGGGGGTCACGCGGGGGAAGCGGGCGCCGTATCCGTCGACTCCGAGGGAGCGGAGTTTTTCGAGTTTGTTCCGGCGGTCCTGAACCTGGTCGCTGCTCATAGTGCGGCGAGTGTACCCGGGCGGCGATAGGCGGCAAATTCGGGCGGCCGGCGGGCAATAGCCCGGAGGGCGGGGCGTTTTGGCTGACGCGGGCCGCGTCGGACGGTTCGTGTGTGGGAAGGATCACGAAACAGCTCTCAGCTTTCGGAGGAAGCCGATGATTGGGCGAAAAGTGCGCATGGGAGGACTGTCTGCGATCGTTCTGAGCCTGCTGGCGGCGCCGGCCGCGCTGGCGCAGCCGGACCCGGAGACGATCGCGCGCGAGTGCATCGAGCGGATCGGGGAGATTGCTGCGAATTGCAGCCGGGCGCTGCTTGCGCTGGGTCACGAGGGGGCGCGGCGGGTGAATGACTTGCAGTCGCAGGGGGAGGATGAGGCGGCCCGGCGGGCTGCGCACGCTGCGATCGAGGCGATCAATACGCACGCGGCCCGCTGCACGCATCGCATCCGCGGGCTGGCGTTGAACTGCGTGCGCGTGCTGGAGCGGCTGGATGCGCCGGAGCGGCTGATCGAGGCGGTGCGTCAGGCGGCGAGGGAGGGTGTCGGGGCGGTGCAGCGCGCGCGGGAGCACGCGGTGGGATTGGTGCGTGCGGCCTTGAACGACTGAGCGCACGTGCAGCGATCCGGTCGGGAATGCCGCCCCACTCATTGGCGGGTGCAGGCGGCTCGTCCGCAGGATTCGAGCCGCGACCGTGCATCTGCACCGAGCCGCGACCGTGAGCGGGCGGGTTTCAGCACGACGCCCGCGCATACCCCGGACACTGCGTGTCCGGGGTATGCGCGCCGAGACGCACACACCGGTCCTCAACGGACGAGTGCCTGAGATAGGTGGATGTCAGTGAGGCGCTGCGCGGGCAGCGCGCCACCCCCAGCCCGCTCCCTCACGGTCGCGGCTCTGATCATGCGGGCGACGGCGCCCGCAAGTGTCCGCCGCGGGCTACCGGGATCTTACGGACACGGCGTGCCGTAGACGTTAAGCAATGCGACCAGATCGTCGAAATCCGTGTCGCCGTCGCCGTCGATGTCGCCGCCGCCGTTGACGCCGTAGGCGGCCAGCACGACCAGCAGGTCGTCGAAGTCACGCTGGCCGTCGCCGGTCAGGTCGCCCGGGCAGGGCTGCGAATCGCAGCCGAGGCTGGCCACGCGGAAGTCGTCGACCGCCGCCTCGACGATCGAGCCGCTGCCCTCGTCGGCCGCCACGAAGCGAACGCGGACGGCCGCGCTGGGCGTGACGAAGTCGGCCACGCGGAACTCGTGGTAGTACCAGCCGCCGCCGGCCTCGGCGCCGGCCGGGCCGACGGTCTCGGCATTGACCCAGTTCGCACCGTCGGCGGTCACGTCGATGCGGAAGATGTCCTCATTGGCCGACGCGCCCTGGTTATTCGAGAACCAGCGCCAGTAGCTGACAACCGCTTCCGGGCTGCCGGTCAGGTCGAGCACGGGCGAAAGCAGCGTCGTCTGCCCGCCGTCGATGTCGTAGGTGCCCACGCCCGTGCCGGCCCGGCCGTCGGTGACGTAGCAGATCACGCCGGGTGCGGGCGTGTGGTCGTCCTCGGGCTGGGCCGCGGTGCCCTCCGGGTTCATGCGGCCCCAGATGCCGGTGGTGGCGTCGTCGCCGGGCGCGCCGACGGTCCAGCCGCGGTCGAGCTCGATGTCGTCCTCGAAGATCAGCGTTTCGTCGAGCACGTCGGCCGCGTGGAGCGTGGCCGGGGCGTCGAGCGGCGAGCGGACGATCGAGCCGCCGGTGGTCTCGGCCTGGAAGTAGTACTCGATGGCCGCTCCGCAGTTCGCGGCCGGCAGCGTCGCCTGGTAGAGATCGCCGCCGAGGGAGACGAGCGGGGTTTCGACGAAGGCGCCGCCGTCGACCCGGACGAACTGCCGCGGCGAGCCGGGCTCGAGCGAGCCCCGAAGCTCGCGGATGATCACGCTGAGATCGCGGCCGGCGTCGCTGGGGACGTAGCCCGGGAGCCCGTCGGGGAAGTCGAAGGCCAGCAGGAAGCTGACGTACTCGGTGAGCACGGTGATGGCCGCGAAGTTCTCCTCGCAGGTCGGGATGATCTCGCTGGCCGGCAGGATGAAACCGGGGTTGGCGCTGTCCGGGCGGAGTTCGATCGTCCAGGCGAGGATGCCCTGGTCGCCGTAGGACCAGTCGAGCGAACAGCCGGCGGCGAGGTAGAGCGTTTGGCCGGTGGGGCCGTCGATGTAGGTCTCGCCGTGGACGGAGAGGATCGCGGCGGCCATCTGGTCGTTGAGCGTGCGGAAGACCGTGCGGTCGGGTTCGGGCGGTTCGCCGGTCGAGTATCCCCAGGGCGAGAGGATGAGCTGGGAGTAGCTGTGGAAGTCGATGTGGGCGGCGATTTCGGGGTGGGCGATGATGAAATCGCGCATCGCGGCGGTTTCCGGCTCGGAGAACGGGGCGGTGCCGCGGTAGGTCTCCGAATCGGGGCTGCCGCTGGAGCCGGAGCCGCCCCACTGGTAGCCCCAGTTGCGGTTGTTGTCGACGCCGTAGCTTCCGCCGCCGTTGTTGCGGCGGTTCTTGCGCCACAGTCGATCCGGCCCCCAGGTGTAGACGTAGCCGTCGGGATTGACGATCGGGACGATGTAGAAGACGGCGCTGTCGACCAGGGCGCGGACCTGCGGGTCGGTGTCATAGGTGCGGATCAGCCGGTCGGCGATGTACATCGGCACCATCACCGCCACCCACTCGCGGGCGTGCTGGCAGCCGTTGTAGAGCACCGCGGGACGATCCGGCGGGGCGCCGGGTCCGGTGATGCGGATGCCGAAGATGTCGCGGCCCTGGATGGACTGGCCCAGGCTGATGCGGCCGGCCAGATCCGGCCGGAGGGCGACGAGCGTGTTGACGTAGTCGCTGACTTCGTCATAGGGGTGGTAGTTCTCGAACCACGGGCCGCCGCGCTGAGCGAGCGCGGCACGTTCGTGGTCGATCATTCGCTGGATATCGGGCTCGATGATGCGGAAGGGCAGGCCGCTGGCGCGGAGGGCTTCCATCTGCTGCGGCGAGACGCTGAAGGGCACGTCGCCCAGGTGCGGCGAGCAGCTCCAGAAGTGCTGGCTGATCTCGAGCATCTGCTCGAGCTGAGCGGGCGTGTTGAGCGTCACTTCGACGAGGGCGTGGCCGGTGTAATCGACCGGCGCGTCCTGCGGCGGAAGCGCATCCTGCGCTGCGGCGAAGATGCAGGTTGAGACAAGCAGAAACCCGAGCACGGATCGGCGAGCGCATCTCATCTTCGGATACCTCCAGTGTGACCCCGGCGGACCCTCTGCATCGCGACACCGCAGACGGGGCCGGCGGCCGATGCCGCCGGCCATCGCGCGCCGCACAAGCCCCTCCGGCTCGTGCGGCGCGGTTCAAGCACGCGGGCCGCTGCCCGCGGCTTTCAAGACGCTCCTACGGGCACGGCGTGCCGTAGACGTTCAGCAATCCGACCAGATCGTCGAAATCCGTGTCGTTGTCGCCGTCGATGTCGCCGCCGGCGTTTACGCCGTAAGCGGCCAGCAGCGTGACCAGGTCGTCGAAGTCGCGCTGCCCGTCACCGTTGAAATCGCCCGGGCACGGCGCGCCGCATTCATCCGGAACGCCGTCGCCGTTGCTGTCCTCGGAGCGGCCGCTGGCGATGTCGTCGCTGTCGACGATGCCGTTGCCATTGCAGTCGTCGAGAACCGCATCGCAGAAGAAGTCCTCGATGCGCAGCGCGTCGATCGCCGCCTCGGTGACCGAGTTGTTGGGGTTGTCGACCGCGCTGAAGCGGACGTGGAAGGTCGACGACGGCGTGAGGATGTCGTTGACCGAGTAGCTCCTGGGCACCCAGCCGCCGCTGTTGCCGATGGCCTCGACCAGCGTCCACGGTCCGGCACTGCTGTTGGCTACCTCGATCGTCAGGCGGTCCGCGTCGTTGTCGTCGTTGGTGAACCACGTCGCGACCGAGAGCGTCGGGTCGACCGAGCCGCTCAGGTCGTAGGCGATCGACGTGAGGATGGTCGGTCCGCCGTCGACGTCGGAGTTGCCGGCGACGTTGTCCGTCAGCCAGCAGGCGCCCGAGCCGTCGTAGTCGCTGGTGGGGTCGCCGCGCGTGCCGTCGCCGGCCGGAACGCCGCGCTCCCACGGCCCGTCGGCCAGGCTCTGGTTCGTGACGGTCCAGCCCGTGTCGGTTTCGAAGTCGTCGTCGACCACGATCGCGATCACGCCGACATTCGCGTCATAGGCATTGCCCGGAGCACCCGGGGGATTCACCACCGGTCCGCTGATCGAGCCGGCGGCGGTGAAGTAGAACTCCGGCGTCGCCGCGCAGGTCGGCGGCGGGAGCGTCGCGGTATAGCTCGTCCCGCCCAGGTGCGTCAGCGGGATGTCGATGTACGTGCCGCCGTCGTAGCGGACGTGCATCACCGGCGCCTCGGTCAGGTCTTCGTTGACCGGTGTGACGGTCACGTCGACGTCCTCCGACTGACCCGGCAGCAGCACGCTGGGCAGACCGGCCGGGAAGCCGAACTGAATCCCGCGCTCGAACAGGTCATGCGACGAGGCGAGCGAGAAGGGCTGCGGCCCGGAGGGGACGTTATGGCCCACGATCAGCACGCGCCACTCGCCGGCCATCGGGTTGTCCACCAGCACCTGCTCGAGATTGTTCAGCCGGTCGTGCATCGTGCGGACCGCCGCCGCGCTGGGCTGGCCCGGATCGAGCGTCCAGGCGAAGTGCTCATTGCCGAGCGGGTCGAAGACGCGCACGTCCAGGTCGTTGATGAGCGACGGCACGACGTTCGCCGTGCCCGGCACGTCGTCCCACGCCAGCGTCACCTTGAGCTGCGGATCGCCGCCGTTGACCACCGTCTGGAACTCGACCACCTCGCCCGTGTCGAGCGAGCGCTCGTAGAAGCGGCCGCTTCGCATGTGGTCGATGGTCGGCTGGATGCGGACCGAGCCGTAACCGTACTGGTAATCCGGTCCGGGGTTGCCCAGGTCGACCGCGTTGTGCGCGAAGAGCACCTTCAGCGTCGAGTTGCGCGGGTCCGGCTGGCCGGGGAACTGCACGCGGTAATCCTCAAGCAGCAGCGACGCGATGCCGCACACCGTCGGCGAAGCCATCGACGTGCCGCACAGCGTAGAGTAGGACGTGTTGCTCGAGCTCGAGCACGATGTCACGCCGCCGTCGGCGTCGCTCTGGCAGCCGGGCGCGGTGAAGTCCGGCTTGAGCCGGCCGTCATCGACCGGCCCCCAACTGCTGAAGCTGGTCATGCTGTCGTTGTTCGAGTTCAGCGCGCCGATGCACAGGTGGTTTTTGGCGCCGGCCGGCGGGGCCGTGCTGTAATAGTCGCCGAATCCCTCGACGTCGCAGCGGCTGCCCTGCCGCTCGTTTCCGCCGGCCCAGACGACGCGGAACGGCGCCCCGAGGCTGCCGCGGACGATCGAGTCGATCAGCACGTCCGTGACGCCGTAGTCGCCCTGAAGGCTGCACGGGAATCCGTTGGTCTCGGTGTTCGTGCCGATCGAGTTGTTGGAGATATCCGCCCCGAGGGTATTGATGGCCTGGTTGTAATCCGCCTGAATGTCGCCCGGGTTGGTGTAGAGGAAGATGCCCGAGCCGTCGTACTGGAAGCCGTACGAGACGATCGTAACGCCCGGCGCCATGCCGCGGTTCGTCCCGCCGCTGGCTGTTCCGTCGCCGCCGACCGTGCCGCTGACGTGCGTGGCGTGGCCGCTCTGGCCGGAGGAATCGTGCGTCGTCAGCCGCCCGCCGAAATCGACGTGCGTCGCGCGGGCGAATCCGCCGTCGTAGACGAGCACGGTCACACCGGAGCCGTCCAGGTCGTAGGGCGGGGCCTGGACGATATCGGCCCCGACGCGGGCCCGGTTGCTCGAGTTCAGCTCGCTCATCCGCGGGAGGGCGTGCTCGATCCACTGCACGGCATCCTCGCGCGCCAGCGGCTCGACCATCGTCATCGGCAGCTCGATCACCAGGCCGTTGATCGTCTCGAGCGTGTCGCGGACGACGACCTCGTACTGCGGCAGCAGGGCCGCGGCCGCGTTGAGGTCCACGTCCGGATGGAAGAGGACGTAGGTTCCGATCACCGGACTGCCGTCGCTGGCGAGGCCGACGACCGCCCAGGTGGGAATCTCCCCGTTCCACAGAATCGTCGAGACCTTCCACGAGACGTCGATCGCCTCGGCCGCGGCGAGGTTGCGCACCTGCGAGAGCCGGGCCGTGTCGACATTTCCGGCCGCCGCGAAGAAGGCGTTGTCGCCCACGTAGGTGAGAAGCTGCACGCCGCCCTCGGCCAGCGCCGCGCGGTCCGACAGCGTTACCGGGCCGCGCAGATGGACCAGCATGTGCCGGTTCGTGTCGCCGGCGGCCAGCGAGGCGATCGCCTCGGCCGCATCGAGACTCGTCAACTGGCGCGACACGCTGGACGCGGCCGCACCCTCGTTGCGCCATTGAATGGACTGCGCCGACACGACGCCGGCGCTCAGCGACATGCCCGCCAACGCGACGACGCCGGTGAGCCAACGGCCCGCCGTCCGCGACTGGCCAGTGATCTTGCTCCGCATTCTTCGCACTCCTTGTTGCCTATGAAGGGCTTGGGTTTGCGCGCCACGCGTCGGCGATTGCCGGTGCAGGCCGCGTCGCGGCACGCTTTCAACCGAAGTCAGTCTGAGGATCGGCGGGGGACAGTCTCCCCGGGGCTGCTCGCACGAAGCATCGTTCGCCGAGAGACCGGGACGACCGGCCGCCCCTCAGGTTGCATCATGCATGGTCGACGAGAGCGTTCCTCGCCGGGAGAAGCCTGGACTCGCAGCTTCCACACTAGCCCGCCGGACGCGCTGAATCAAGCAGAACCGGGGCGAAAAGCGCCCGGCCGGCGGCGATTCCGCTAATCGGCGGGCACGCAGCGGCCGCGCGCCCAGCGGCGGAGGGCGTCCACCCGTTCGCGCATGGTCTCAGAGAGGGGCGGCGAGCCTGTCAGGGCGGCCAGCAGGGTGGCGGTGTCGAGTTCCCGGCCGTCGGCAAAAGCCCGATAAAGCCCGCTGACGATGGCCTGCTCGATTTCCGCGCCGCTGTAGCGCTCGCTGGCGTCGACGAGTTGATCGAGGTCGAAGCGACCGGGGTCGCGGCCGCGCTTGCGGAGGTGGATTGCGAAAATCTCGCGCCGTGTTTCGGCCGGGGGCAGGTCGACGAAGAAGATCTCGTCGAAGCGGCCCTTGCGGAGCAGCTCCGGCGGCAGGGCCTCGATGTCGTTGGCGGTTGCGACGAGAAAGACCGGGGCCTGGTGCTCCTGCATCCAGGTCAAAAGCGTGCCGAACATTCGCTTCGACAGGCCGCCGTCGGTGCTTTGCGAGGCCGCGGAGGCGAAGGCTTTCTCGATCTCGTCGATCCAGAGGATGACCGGGGCCATCATCTCGGTCTGGCGCAGGGCCTCGCGCAGCCGCCGCTCCGACTCACCCACGTAGCGGTCGTAGAGCGCGCCGACATCCATCCGCATCAGCGGCCGCTGCCAGGCCGTCGCGACGGCCTTGGCGCACAGGCTCTTTCCCGCGCCCTGCACGCCGAGCATCAGCACGCCGCGTGGATTGGGCAGTCCATATTCGGCTCCCTGGCTGCTCAGCGAGCCGGCCCGCACGGCCAGCCACTGCTTGAGCGCGTTGAGCCCGCCGACCTGGTCGAGCGTCGCCGGCGTCTCGACGTATTCGAGCAGCCCGCCGGCCTGAAGCGCCTGCCGCTTGCCGGCCAGCACGTGATTGATGTCCTCGTCGTCGAAGCGGCGGTCCTCGTTGACGGTGTCGAGCACGATCTGTTCGATCTGCCGCCGCGTGAGGCCGCGAAGGTTTCGGACGATCGCCTCCCAGATGCCGCGCGAGATGGCGATCTCGATGGGACGATCCTGATTCTCGCGCCGCAGCGCTGCTTTCACGAGAGTTTCGATCTCGGCCGCGTCGGGCAGGGAGGGATCGAAGCGCGACACGTAGGCCTGAAGGACGGCCGGCAGATCGTCGCCGCTGTCGATCAGAATCAGCGACGAGCCGTTCTGCGCGAAGCGCTGCACGGTGTGGCGCAGCCAGCGCAGCACGCGGGCGTTCTTCAGGTGGCAGACCAGGTCGAGCGCGACGTAGATCGCCGGGTCCGGTCGGTCGATGATCGTTCGCAGAAGGACCAGCGGCTCGTCCGTGCCCACGATGGGCTGCGAGCTGCCCAGCAGTCCCTCGCGCAGGCCGAAGCTGTGCGTCCACAGCCAGCAGGCCCGGTTCTGATTCAGGGCCGCGTCGCGGGCGAGCTGAAGCGCGTAATCCTCTTCGAAGGTCGGCACCCAGATCAGCGGCCGGCGGGCGCGAAGCAGTCGTTCGAGTCGCTCCTGGTCGTTCATCATCGGTCTTCCGGCGGGCTCTCCCGGGTCGCGGCGGCACGAGTCGCCACGCCGCCCCGAAAGGGCTCACGCGCGGGGTCTATTCAACGGGAAATGGACAGGCGAGGCAATTAGAAGGCGGCGGCGGGATTCGAACCCGCGAATGACGGTTTTGCAAACCGTTCCCTTGGTCCACTTGGGTACGCCGCCCATGCGTACCGGCCGAAAAGGGCTCGGCCGAAGGCGCCGGGAGATTATCGCGTCGAAGGTGACGGCGTCAAACCTGGGCGCCGCGGGCGGTTGCGTGACGCGGCCGGGCTGGCGGTGGCGGGTGGCGGGACGGCCTGAGTCCGGGCGGCGCTGCGGGTGGTAGTCCCGGATCGGGCCCGGCGCTGCCGAATCGGCATGCCTGTCCGTGCCTGCCAACGCTGACATTTTGACCGGGCCGGGAGCGGGGCGCACTGCGGGTGTGCATCTCGTAAATCTCTTGATTTCAATAGGTTACGATGATTCAGCGGCCGCCCGAGGCAGGCTGGCACGGGCTGTGCTTTCCTGTCGTCCGCGGGGATGTGCCCCGAAAAGCAAGTTTTCGTCGGAAAGGAGAAGAGAGCCATGTTCCTGAGCATGCGACCACTGGCAAGGTTTCCGTTCAACGAGCTGCGCAACGAGCTCGATCGGGTGTTCGACGCGTTCGGCAGCCGCGAGCTGAACGGCTTCGGCGGCCGGCCGATGCCCGCCCTGAACATCTGGGAGGACGGTGAGAACCTGTACGCCGAGGCGGAGGTCCCCGGCCTGAGGATGGAGGACCTCGAGATCCTGGTCATGGGCAATGAGCTGACGCTCAAGGGCCGCACGCAGGCGGGCAACGGCGAAGGCCGCGTCTACCACCGCCAGGAGCGGCTGGCCGGCGAGTTCAGCCGGACCCTGACGCTGCCGGTCGAGATCGACGCGGACAAGGTCGAGGCCACGCTGCGGGACGGCATCCTGACCATCCGCCTGCCGAAGGCCGCGGCCGCCAAGGCGCGCAAGATCACGGTCAAGTCGGTGTAGTGCGGTTGGTCAATAGATCCGCAACATGGGGAGTGTGGGCGTCTCGCCCGCAACACGCCCCGAACTGCGGCAGAACGGTGCCCCGTGCTGTCCGAGCCGTGATGCAGTACTTACGGCTGAATCACCAGGAAGCCGGGGTCACCCAGGCGGCGGCCGCGCGTCGCTCGCGGTGCGGGCGGGCGCAAGTCATTCGGGCAGCGGGCAGCGGGCAGTTGCCCGCTGGAAGGCTCATTCGAAGGGAAGGAGTGAAGTGCCATGACGACCAGTGCCATCACGAGGACCTCGGAGACCAATGAGGTCGAACGAACGAGGAGCGGACCGACCTACGTTCCGGCCGTGGACATCATCGAGACGCCCGAAGAGCTGCGTCTGCTGATCGACGTTCCCGGCGCGACGCAGGAAGGCGTTGAGATCGAGTTTGAGCGGGGTGTGCTGAGCATCTATGCCCGGGTTGCCGACCGGGCGCCGGGCGATGCCGGCCAGTACCTGCTGCGCGAGTACGGCGTGGGTGATTTCGCCCGCACGTTCCGTGTCAGCGAGGTTGTGGATTCCAACAACATTTCCGCCACGCTCGAGCACGGTGTGCTGACGGTGACGCTGCCGAAGGCCGCCGAGGCGCGCCCGCGGAAGATCTCCGTTCGCGGCGCGTAGCGCACGGCCGGCGGAGGAGGGGCAATGCCTTGCTCGGGCGGCGGCAAGCTCGAAAGGAGGTAGGGCCTATGATGAGTCTGATTCCCAGGCGCAAGCGGGAGCGTAACGAGCTTTCCCGCATGAGCCAGCCCGACAGCCCGACGAACTGGCTGCGGGCCGAGATCGACAGCGTGTTTGATCGCTTCATGCGCGGCATGTGGCCGAGCTCGATGCTGGATGCCGGACTGTTCGGATCGAGCTGGCCGCGCTGCGACCTGATCGAGCGTGATGACAAGTTCATCGTTTCGCTCGAAGTCCCGGGAGTAAGTCCGGAGGACATCCAGATCGACCTGTCGGGCGATCTGCTCACGGTCCGCGGCGAGAAGAAACTCGAGCACGAGGAGTCGGGCCGTGATTTTCGCTACAGCGAGCGCGAGTTCGGGAGCTTCTCGCGGTCGCTGCGGCTGCCGGCGTCGGTGAACCCGGACAAGGTGGATGCGAAATACAAGAACGGCGTGCTGACGATCGAGCTCGAGCGTCAGGCGAGCGCCAATTCGCGCCGCGTGCCGGTTCGAACCGGCTAAACGTGCGGGGCGCGCGCGGGCGTCAGCTCGTGCGTGCGATCAGGGGACTACGGCTCGAGGATTGCCGGCGATTCGCGTTGGCCAGTTGAATGGCCAGCCGAATCGCCTCTTTCATGCTGCCGGGATTGGCGCGGTTTCGTCCGGCGATGTCGAAGGCCGTGCCGTGATCGGGGCTGGTGCGGATGACGGGCAGTCCGACGGTGACGTTGACGGCGCTGTGCAGCGCCTGCGTCTTGACCGGGATGAGCCCCTGGTCGTGGTACATCGCCACCAGGCCGTCGTAGCGCTGAATCGATTCGGGCGTGAAGGCCGTATCGGGCGGCAGCGGGCCGCTGACCTGAATCCCCGCGTTGCGGGCCATCGTCAGGGCCGGCTCGATGATCCGCTCTTCCTCGTCGCCGAGAATCCCCCCCTCGCCGGCGTGCGGGTTCAGCCCGAGCACGCCGATGTGCGGCCGCTCGATGCCGAACCAGTCGCGCAGGGCCCGGTCGAGCAGGTCGATCGGCTGGTGCACCAGGCCGATCGTAAAACGGTTCCGCAGCTCGAACAGGGGGATGTGGTCGCTGGCCAGGGCGACGCGCAGGTCGCCCGCGACGAACATCATGTTCACCCGCCGGGTGTCGAAGCGGCGGGCCAGCAGGTCGGTGTGGCCGACGAGCCGCGCCCGGGCCAGCCGCCAGCTTTCCTTGCAGATCGGCGCCGTCACCAGCGCGTCGAACCCGCCGCTGCGCAGCAGGGCCACGCCCGCCTCGACGAAGCGCAGCGACGCGGCGCCGGCCAGCTCGTCCGGTCCGCGCGTGCCGTTGATGTGCGGCAGGCGCACGTCGTCGAAATCCGCGACCAGCGTGCCGGATTCGACCCGCGGCTGGCCGTCGAACGGCTCGCGCCACCAGAAGGGATTGATCTCGCACTGGTCGGCGGTGAATTCGAGCACATCATGTGAGCCGAGGATGACGAAGCGGGCGCTGCTGCGCAGCTCCGTGTCGGCCAGCGCTTTGAGGATGACCTCCGGACCGATCCCGAGCGGGTCGCCGAGCGTGATGCCGATCAGCGGCTTGGCGTGCTGCCCGGATTGGCTCCGCGGGATCACGTCAGCAGCCCACTTTCTCGCAACAGCTCCCAGGACACGGCGTGCGGTTCCGCCTGCGCCTGCGACGAGCGAGCCAGGTTTGCCACCACCAGCCGCGCGATCACGTCCGACTCCAGGTTCACACGCTGCCCGGCGCGCCGCTCGCCCAGCACGGTGCGGTCGAGCGTGGCCGGAATCAGCGCGACGGAGAACACGTCGGTTTCGGCCGCCGCGATCGTCAGGCTCACGCCGTCGATTGCGATCGAGCCCTTGCGGACGATATAGGGCCGCAGCTCGTCCGGCGCGCGTGTGAACATCAGCCATTGGCCGCCGGAGGAGTCTATCCGCTCGATCGTCCCGATTCCGTCGACGTGTCCCTGCACGAAGTGGCCGTCGATCCGGTCGCCGACCCGCAGCGAGCGCTCCAGGTTGACCCGGTCGCCGGCCCGCAGCTCGCCCAGCGTCGTCTGACGCAGCGTCTCGGCCACCACGTCGAACGCCGCCACCGCAGCGCGCCGCCCGACCAGCGTCAGGCAGACGCCGTTGATCGACACGCTCGCGCCGGCCGGCAGCTCATCCAGCAGCCCGCCGGCGTCCAGCTCCAGGCGCATCGCGCCCGCCTGGCCGGCCGCAGCGCGCGACAAGCCGACGACTCTCCCGACGCCTTCCACGATGCCGGCGAACATGCGAGTATCACCGCCCAGTTTTCCCCCCCGCCCGCGGCCGGTCGGAGGCCGCGCATCGTAGATTAAACGCGAAGAACACCCCCGCGGGCAAGCGAGGGTGTTCTTTTCGCGAAAAGCCTGCGGCCGCGGCCCGCGGCGTCGGCCCATCGGGCGGCTAGACGGCGATGCCCTGGGACTCGATCAGGGCGAGGATGCTGTCGGGGATGACGATGCTGTCCGGGTCGTTCTCGAACTGCTCGACCAGGGCCTGGATGTCGGCGACCGAGTTGATGTTGTACTCGCGCAGGAAGTCGACGGCGTCGGCCGCCTCCTCGTCCGACAAGGCGATATCGAATTCGGCGACGCGGTCGCTGACGAGGTCGACCAGGATCTGCACCTCGTCGGGCGTGAGCGAGCTCATCTGTTCGCCGGCGATCTTCGCGCCCGCCGTCAGGACACTGCCGCCGCCCTGGTTGCTCGTCCGCGATTCGGTCGAGGGGCAGCCGGTCAGCAGGGCCAGGCCCGCGCTCGCGAATACACACAGCGTCGTCAGCTTGCGCATGCGTCTCATGCCGAGGGTCTCCTTATGGAATCTGCGGCAGCACCTGGTCCGGGTCGAAGTCGATGAAGAGCTCCTGGAAGACACCCTCCGGAGCTTCATCCGGCAGCTCGATCCCCTGGTTATCCAGGACTGCCTCCAATTCATCGGCAGTGTTGACGCCGTTCTCAACAAAGAAGGTGACGATCGCCTGGGCCTCCGCGTCTTCCAGATCGAAGTTCGGCCCGTCCTCGATCTCGCGGGCCGCGTCCGCGAAAAGCTGCACCTCGTCCGGCGTAAGTTCCGAGAATCGTCCGCCCGAGACCTTGTCGTGGGCACTGCTCAGGTCGCCGCCGAACTGGTTTCCGGTCCGCTCGTCCGCCAGCAGCGCGTTGATCACCGACGGCGTAATGCCCAGCTCCTCCAGCGCTTCGCGCTTTTCCTGCGCGGTGAGGTCCTCGTCGTCGACGATCCGGTCCACCTCTTCCAGCGTCGTCGGAAAGGCGTTCGGAAAGTCGCTCCGGCCGCACCCGGCCGCCAGCAGCGCGGCGGCGGCCAGCAGGACAGCGCTCGTGCAAAGCCTCAGCATGGTGACCCGTCCGTTACGGGGTGGTGATTGGGCGCTCCGCGGATCCGCGTCGGCCCGCTCCAGTCTACGCGCGCCCCACGTGTCGGGGTAGTATAGCCGCGGCGGTGGCGCGGACAATTCCGCGCCGCCGGCCGCGGCGGCCGCGGCGGTGCGGAGGCGCAGCGGCCGCCCGGGCGAACCCCTGTTGCAGACGAGCCTGCGAGCTTTCGATGCGAATTGCGATTGTCGGCTTCCCATATTCGGGCAAATCCACCCTCTTCTCGGCCATCTCGGGCATCGCGCGAAGTCAGCTCAAGCTATCGGAAGAGAACCTGGCCGCCGTGAAGGTTCCCGAGCCCCGCCTGGACTGGCTCGAGCAGCTCTACAAGCCCAAGAAGCGGACCGAGGCGCATGTCGACTTCGTCGACCTGCCCGGAAGCCAGGAGGGCCAGTCCGAGCACGCCGGGCTCGAACGGCATCTGCCCTCGCTGCGCCAGGCGGACGCCCTGCTCGTCGTCGTCCGCGCGTTCCAGTCCGCCGCCGTGCCGGCCCACCGCAACCGCATCGACCCGCGCGGCGACCTGCAACTCTTGCGCGAAGAGATGCTCCTGGCCGATCTGGTCATCTGCGACAACCGCCTGCAAAAGCTCGAAAAAGCCATCACGAAGCCGTCGCCCGAGCGCGAGCAGCAGAAGCACGAGCTCGAGCTGCTCCAGCGCTGCCGCGTCTGCCTCGAAAAAGAGCGGCCGATGCGCGAGGTCGTCCAGCCCGGCGAGCAGGAGCGCATGCTCCGCAGCTTCGGCTTCCTGACGCAGAAGCCCGTCGTCACCGTTGTGAACGTGGGCGAGGCCGCGATCGACAAGCCGCTGCCGTTCGAAGACGAGCACGCCAGCTCCACCGTCGCCATTTGCGCCGAAATCGAGGCGGAGATCATGCAGATCGACCCGCCCGAGCGGCCGGAGTTCATGGCCGGCTACGGTATCCGCGCCCTGGCACGCGACCGCATCATCCGCGCCTGCTTCGACGCGCTCGGGATGATCTCCTTCCTCACGGCCGGCGAGGAGGAGGTCCGCGCCTGG
>CAZXUI010000018.1:0-64476 GCA_964643885.1 uncultured Planctomycetales bacterium | reverse complement strand
GTCAGAGACCGGTCCCCCAAAAAGAAAGGGCTCAGACCGGTCAGAGACCGGTCCCGCAATAGACCGGTCAGAGACCGGTCCCCCAACCCCCAAGCTGAGAGCGGCGCGGGCGTCGGGTCAGGTGGCGGCCATCTCGGTGTCGCGTTCGCCGGCGCGGTCGGCGACTTCGGCCGCCTCGGCCATCGCGCGGGCCTTGGCGGCGCGGGCCTCTGCGGCGGCGCGGCGGGCCTCGGCCGAAATGCGGCGTTCACGCAGCTTGCGGGCCTTGCCGACGCGGTCGCGCAGGAAGTAGAGCTTGCAGCGGCGGACCTTGCCGCTGCGGCGGACCTTGATGCTGGCGATCTTGGGGGAGTGGATCGGGAAGGTGCGCTCGACGCCCTCCTCGCCGATCAGGCGGCGGACGGTGAACATCTCGTCCAGTCCGCGGCCGCGGCGGGCGATGACGTCGCCTTCGAAGTCCTGGAGGCGCTCCTTCTCGCCTTCGACGATGCGGAGCGTGACGACGACGGTGTCCCCGATCTCGAAATCCAGGTCGGCAGAGCGGCGGTATTTCTTCTCGACCACGTCAAAGAGCGGATGTCGCATCGGGGAACCTCACTTTCTGCGTTGTACTGTCTATCGCCGCGCGGCGGCCGTCGCATGCTGGCGACTGGCGGCGGCGCGGTGGTGGTTCGGGTCGACGGATTCGGCGGCGCGGAAGCGCGGCGCGGGCCCGTCGATCAGGTCGGGGCGGCGCTGTCGCGTGCGCAGCTCGCTCTGCTGACGGCGCCAGGCCTCGATCTGGGCGTGGTTGCCGGAGAGCAGGATTTCTGGAACCGACAGGCCGGCGTAGTCGCGCGGCCGGGTGTATTGCGGGTATTCGAGCCGGCCGGCCTGGAAGGACTCGCAGCCGGCAGAGTCGTCGTTGCCCAGGGCGCCGGGGATGAGGCGCACGACGCAGTCGATCAGAGCGAGGGCGGCGATCTCACCGCCGGTGAGGACGAAGTCGCCGAGGCTGATCTCGAGCGGCTGGAGCAGCTCGACGATGCGCTCGTCGAAACCTTCGTAGTGGCCGCAGATCAGGAGGAGGCGTTCGTGCTGGGAGAGGCGGGAGGCGAGGGACTGCGTAAAGGGTCGGCCCTGCGGAGTCAGGAGAATCCGCAGGGCCGGCCGCTGATCCAGGGCTTCGATGGCGCCGACGGCGTCGCAGACGGGCTGGCACATGAGGACCATGCCGGGTCCGCCGCCGAAGGGGCGATCGTCGACTTTCTTATGCGGATCGGTGGAGTAGTCGCGAAGCTGGTGGGTGTGTATCTCAGCGAGGCCGGCGCTGCGCGCGCGGCCGAGGATGCTGGCCGACAGATACGGCTGCATCACCTCCGGAAATAATGTCAGAACGTCGATTCGCATAGCAGATCACAGCCATAAGTGCTGGCACAAGCCTCACGATCGCGAGATCCCGTGGCGATCCAGGAGCTGCTTGACGGTCTCCGACGGCGTGGCGCCGTTCTTCAGCCAGTATCGGATTCTTTCGGCGTTCAGGACGACCTGGCGCTGGGGATCCTTGTTCTTAGGATCATATACCCCCAGCTCTTCGAGCATGCGGCCGTCGCGCGGGGCGCGGCCGTCCATGGCGCCGAGACGATAGACCGCGTGGTGAGTCCGACCGAACCGCTTCAGGCGAAGCTTGACAGCCATGCAACGCTCCCAGAGACACGCACCTGCATCGCCGGCGGCGGGCACTGCTCCCGGCCACCGAACGAGCCCCTTAATATAGGGAGGCCGGGGCGGGCCGCCAAGGGGCAATCTGAAAGATTGGATAAACGACGTGTGACCGCCGGGCGGCCTGGAATGCCGCCGGGCGGTCACGGTTTCCGGGACGATTCGACAGGGCGGCCGGCGTGGCCGTGGGCTTCGGCCGGCCGCCCCGAGGCTCATAGAGGGGCGTCTGAAAAGGTCGCGTGCCGGCGAGGCCGCGGGACGAGTCGCCCGCGCGGTCCCGGCGGGCCGTCAGCGGCTGGTGTTCGCGACAGCGTCCTGGGTGACGCCCTTGGCGCCGTCGACGACGGACCGGACGGCGTCCTCGATCGATCGGGTCGCGGTCCAGCCGGTGTGCTCCTGAATGCGGGCCGGGCTTCCGATCAGGTTCTGAATGGCCGGGGCGTCATCGACGGGCTGATCGGTAATCTGGACCTGCACCCCGGCGGTCCTGGCGATCATCTGGACGATGTCGCGGACGACGTATCCGGTTCCGGAGCAGATGTTATACGTGTGGTTGGGCTTGCCGGACTCGAGGAGCTTCTCGAAGGCCTCGACGGCGTCCTGAACGTGGACGAGGTCCCGTTTGACGCTCAGGTCGGGCAGGGCGAGCTGGCTGCCGGATTCGCTGCTGTCCCACTCGATGAGGCGGCGGGCGACGGAGGGGAAGAAGAACTTCTCCGACTGTCCGGCTCCGATAAAGTGGAACGGGCGGGCGATGGTGATGTCCAGGTGGTAGTTGAGGTAAAAGGTGCGGGCGATGGACTCGGCCGCTGCCTTGAGTGAGCCGAAGGTGTTGACCGGCCGGGCCGGAGCGTCCTCGGCGAGCCGGTTTCCGGAGGCGCCGGCCTCGCCGTAGACCTCGCAGGCGCTGACGAGGAGTACTTTGCAGCGCGGGACGGAGCGTCGGACGCCGTCGAGGATGTTGGCCCAGGCGCTGACGATGGACTGATAGGCGGCGAGAGGCTCGTCGACGGCATCGCTGGGCTGCGAGGTGCCGGCGAGGTGGACGACGGCGTCGGGCTTGGCGCTGGCGATGGCGCGGGCGACGTTGATGGCGTCGCTGACTTCGCAGACGATGGCGCGTCCGAACTGCTTCTCGAAGACGAGTTTTCGTGCGCGGTTTCGGACGCCGCCGACGACCTCGTGGCCACGGGATTTCAGGTGGCGGACGAGGTGTCTACCTGCAAAGCCTTCCGCACCGGTGACGAAGATGGTTTTCACGCTCGATCTCCAACAGGACTCCAGCCGCCTCCGTGCGGGAATTCAGGCCGACGCGTCCTAGAAGCGGTGCCGCTTCTGCTCGCAGGTTCGTATCGGCAAGGGGGTGGGTGGGGTTGCGTAGCGAGAGCGAGGTTTAGGTTTAGCGGTCCGGGTGGGCGGGCTCGTACTTGAGCGGGCCGGCTGCGGCCGGTAATCTCCGGGGCTTCCTCGACGAGGAGGAGCACAGTATGCCGACGGAAGCAGCCAAGCGTCAGGCGCAGGCCCAGATGGATAAGTCGCTGGAGCACCTGCGGCAGGAGTTTCGTGGGATTCGGACGGGCCGGGCGAGCCCGGGGCTGGTGGAGGGTCTGCGGATCGACGTGGCGTCGTACGGCTCGTCGATGACGCTGAAGGAGCTGGCGAACATCGCCGTCGCGGAGGGGAACGTGATCGTGATCAAGCCGTTCGACCCGACGACGCTGAAGGATATCGAGAAGGGGATCGAGAAGAGCGAGCTGGGGATCAAGCCGCAGAACGACGGGAAGATGATCCGGCTGCCGGTGCCGCCGCTTTCGGGCGAGCGGAGAAATCAGCTTGCGCAGCGGGTCAAGCAGCTCGCCGAGGCGCAGAAGGTGGCCGTCCGGAATGCGCGGCGGGATGCGAAGAAGGGGCTGGATGCGGCGCAGAAGGCCAAGCAGATCACGGAGGATGATCTCAAGCGGGCGGATGATCAGATTCAGAAGCTGACGGACGGGTACATCGAGAAGATCGACAAGCTGGTGGCGGAGAAGACGAAGGAGATCATGGAGGTCTGAGCCGCTAGGGGCCGGCCGGCGCGGATCGCGTTGACTTTGTGCCCGGCGGTCCACTAGACTGAGGCGAAGTTGGCCTTCCATGCCGCTGGTGGACCGGCGGTGGTTATCGGATGGCCGGACTGGAAGCGAGCGATGCGGTTCTTTGCGACCTTCGGCTGGTGGCGTTACTGGCAGAGCCCGGGCTGAGGTCGCAGCGCGCACACAATCGTAGAATCTATCGTAGGTATGCGACCCCCGGCCGAAAGTCCCGGGGGTTTTTTGTTGGGCGGATGGGGCGAGGGATGGCAGGGCGAATGGCGTGCGAGAAGGGACTCTCGCACGAGCGGAGGTAGCCGTGACCGGCAGAAGCGCGACCGGTCGGAGACCGGTCGTCCAGTGACCGGTCAGAGACCGGTCGTCCAGTGACCGGTCGGAGACCGGTCGTCCAGTGACCGGTCGGAGACCGGTCGTCCAGTGACCGGTCAGAGACCGGTCCCCCAACGTCGAAACGGTGACCGGTCGGAGTCCGGTCCCCGAATGGGAGCAGTGAGGCGGCAGTCATGACGGTGCGCGAGGCGATACGGTTGATTGCGGAGGGCGGGACGCTGAGCGAGGAGCAGGCGTCGGCGGTGGCGCGCGAGATCATGGCGGGCCAGAGCACGGCGGCGCAGGTCGGGGGATTGCTGGTCGGGCTGAGAGTTCGCGGCGAGACGGTGGACGAGATCACCGGGTTTGCGAAGGCGATGCGGGATGCGGCGGTGCGCGTGCCGGTGCGGTCGGGAGAGCTGGTGGACACGTGCGGGACGGGCGGAGACGGCAAGGGGACGTTCAACATCTCGACGGTGACGGCGTTCGTGGCGGCGGGCGCGGGCTGCCGCGTGGCCAAGCACGGGAACCGGTGGATCTCAGGCAAGTGCGGCAGCGCGGACGTGCTCGAGGCGCTGGGGGTGCGGGTGGAGATCTCGCCGGAGGTTGCGGCGCGGTGCGTGGACGAGATCGGGATCGGGTTTCTGTTCGCGCCGCTGTATCACGCGGGGACGAAGCACGCGGCGACGGCGCGGCGCGAGATCGGCATTCGCAGCCTGTTCAACATGCTGGGGCCGCTGGCGAACCCGGCGGGTGCGAAGCGGCAACTGATCGGTGTGTTCGATGCGGGTCTGACGCGGCCGATGACGGAGGTGCTCAAACGGCTGGGGACGGAGCGGGCGCTGGTGGTGTGCGGGGCGGACGGGCTGGACGAGTTCACGATCGGGGCCGAGTCGCGGGTGAGCGAGCTGCGGGAGGGCGCGATCCGGGAGTATGCGGTGCGGCCGGAGCAGGCGGGCGTTTCGCCCGCGGCGATCGAGGAGTTGCGGGGGGGTGATGCGGCGCGGAATGCGGAGATTGCGCGGGCGGTGCTGAGCGGGGCGAGTGGCGCGGAGCGGTCGGTGGTACTGCTGAATGCGGGCGCGGTGATCTACGTTTCGGGCCGGGCGGAGAGCTTGCAGGAAGGGGTGGAGCTGGCGAAGCGGTCGATCGACAGCGGTGCGGCGCGGGTGAAGCTGGAGCAGCTCGTGGCGATGACGCAGGGGGCGGCGTGATGGACGTGCTGGAGAAGATCGTCCTCCGAAAGCACGAGGAGCTGGCTGAGCGGAAGCGGCGGCGGCCGGTGTCGGCGCTGCGTGATCATGCGTGGCCGGCGCTGCGGGATTTCGCGGGTGCGCTGCGTGCGGATGGGATGTCGGTGATCGCGGAATTCAAGCGGCGATCGCCGTCGAAGGGGGAGATCGGGGCGGGGCTGGTGCTGGGCGAGGTGGTGCAGGCGTATGAGCGGGGCGGGGCGCGAGCGCTGTCGATTCTGACGGATGAGTCGTTTTTCGGCGGAAGCGATGCGGACCTGTCGGCGGCGCGCGAGGTGACGGGGCTGCCGGTGTTGCGGAAGGACTTCACTCTCGATCCTTATCACGTGATCGAGGCGCGGGCGGTGGGTGCGGATGCGGTGCTGCTGATCGTGCGTATTCTGGGCGACGGGCAGATGCGTGAGCTGCTGGCGGCGGCGCGGGAGCTGGGACTGGCGGCGCTGGTGGAGGTGCATGATGCGGCGGAGCTGGAACGGGCGTTGGCGGCGGGGGCGACGATCATCGGCGTGAACAACCGCGACCTGCGGACGTTCGAGGTGCGGCTGGAGAGGTGCATCGAGCTGCGCGGACGGATGCCGGCGGGCTGCGTGAGCGTGGCGGAGAGCGGGATTTGCAGCCGGGCGGATGTGGAGCGGATCGAGGCGGCGGGCTTCGAGGCGATGCTGGTGGGCGAGTCGCTGCTTATATCGGGCGATCCGGGGGCGAAGGTCGCGGAGCTGCTGGGTCGGGGCGCGGGGGGCGGGCGATGAGCGAGACGGATGCGCTTCGGGAGCAGGTGCGCGGGCTGGATGCGCGCATTCTGGAGCTGATCGCCGAGCGGATGGCGCTGGTGAAGCGGATCGGCGAGGGGAAGAAGGCGGCGGGTGTGCCGCTGCGGGACTGGGAGGTGGAGCGGCAGGTGCTGTCGGCGGCGCGTTCGACGGCGCAGCGGGTCGGGCTTTCGCCGCAGCTTGCGCGGAGCGTGATGCAGCTACTGATCGGCGAGTCGCGGGCGGAGCAGGAGCGGCAGACGTGGTCGTCTTACAGCGGGGATGCGGAGCAGATTCTGATCGTCGGCGGGCTCGGCAGGATGGGGCGGTGGTTCAGCGAGTTCTTCCTGAACCAGGGACACACGGTGTCGATCCACGACACGCGCTCGGCGGCGGCGCGTGGCGAGAACGGCGGAGCGAAGCTGGCGGAGCTGGCCGGCCGGGCGTCGCTGGTGTTCGTGGCGGTGCCGCTGGAGAAGACTGCGGCGGCGATCGACGAGGTGGTGGCGGCGGGATATCGCGGCGTGGTGTGCGACGTGGCGAGTCTGAAATCGTCGCTGCGGCCGGCGATGGAGCGGGCGAGGGCGGCGGGGGCGGCGGTGACGAGCATTCATCCGATGTTCGGTCCGTCGGCGAGCACGCTGAGCGACAAGGTGATCTGCATCTGCGATTGCGGGGACGCGGCTGCGACGGCGCGGGTGGAGGCGCTGTTTCGCGATACGGCGGCGACGCTGGTGCGGCTGTCGATTGATGAGCATGACCGGATCGCGGCGTATGTGCTGGGGCTGTCGCACCTGATCAACGTGGTGTTCATGCGCGTGCTGGCTGAGAGCGGGCTGAGCTTCGAGCAGCTTCGGAGCGTCGGGAGCACGACCTTTCTGTCGCAAATGAACACGACCGGGACGGTGATCCGCGAGGATCCGCGGCTGTACTACGCGATCCAGAAGCTGAACCCGTTTACGCCGGGGCTGTACGAGTCGCTGCGGGCGGCCGTGGAGGGCCTGACGGGTAGCGTGTTGGCGGGCGACCTGGCGGGTTTCGCGGCGGCGATGACGGGCGGCGTGGAATGGATGGGCGATCATGACGCGCATTAAGATCTGCGGCATCACGACACCGGACGATGCGCGGGCGGCGGCGGCGGCCGGCGCGGATGCGCTGGGTTTCGTGCTGGCGGATTCGCCGCGGCGGGTGTCGCCGGCGCAGGTGGCGGCGTGCTGCGCGGAGTTGCCGCCGTTCGTGCTGCGGGTGGGGGTGTTCATGGATGCGGCCCGAGAGGAGATCATCGCGGCGCTGCTGGAGGCGCCGCTGGACGTGGTGCAACTGCACGGGAGCGAGCGGCCGAAAGAGTGCCGCGGGCTGGCGCGGCGGGTGATCAAGCGGTTCGACATCCGGGCGGGGGATACGGCGGCGGCGATCGCGGCGCGGATGGCGGCGTATCGCGTGGACGGGTACCTGCTGGACCCGGGGGCGGGGAGCGGGCGGGTGTTCGACTGGCGCGTGGCGGTGGGGATCGGGCGGCCGGTGATCGTCTCGGGCGGGCTGACGCCGGAGAACGTGGGCGAGGTGGTGCGGCTGCTGCGGCCGCACGCGGTGGATGTCTCGAGCGGCGTGGAAAGCGGGCCGGGGCGCAAGGATGCGGGCAGGATGCGAGCCTTTGTAGAGGCGGTGAGGAAAGCGGATGCAGATGCAGGTACCCGATAGCCGCGGATACTTCGGCGAATTCGGCGGCAAGTACGTGCCGGAGACGCTGATGCACGCGCTGGACGAGCTGGAGTCGGCGCATGGGCAGATCGGCGCGGATGTGTCGTTTCAGAAGGCGCTGAGCGAGCTGCTGCGTGATTTCGTGGGGCGGCCGACGCCGCTGCACCTGGCGCGGCGGCTGAGCGAGGAGCTGGGCGGGGCGAGAATCTACCTGAAGCGTGAGGACCTGGCACACACCGGGGCGCACAAGATCAACAACGCGCTGGGGCAGGTGCTGCTGGCGCAGCGGATGGGCAAGCGGCGGATCATCGCGGAGACGGGAGCTGGCCAGCACGGCGTGGCGACGGCGACGGCGGCGGCGCTGCTGGGGCTGGAGTGTCACGTGTACATGGGGGCGGAGGATGTGAAGCGGCAGCGGATGAACGTGCTGCGAATGGACCTGCTGGGCACGCGGGTGGTGCCGGTGGAGAGCGGCAGCCGGACGCTGAAGGACGCGATCAACGAGGCGATCCGCGACTGGGTGACGAACGTCGAGACGACGCACTACGTGATCGGGTCGGTGGTGGGGCCGCATCCGTACCCGCTGATCGTGCGGGATTTTCAGGCGGTCATCGGGCGCGAGACGCGGCGGCAGATCCTGGAGAAGGAAGGGCGGCTGCCGGACGTGGTGATCGCGTGCGTGGGGGGCGGTTCGAACGCGATGGGGATCTTCCACCCGCTGCTGGATGATCCGGTGCGGATGATCGGTGTGGAAGGCGGCGGGCGCGGGCTGGAGTCGAAGCAGCACGCGGCGACGCTGTCGGACGGGAAGGTGGGCGTGCTGCATGGAGCGCGCAGCTACCTGATGCAGGACGCCGACGGGCAGGTGATGGAGACGCATTCGGTGTCGGCCGGGCTGGATTATCCGGGCGTGGGGCCGGAGCACTCCTATCTGCGCGATACGCGGCGGGTGGAGTACACGCTGGCGACGGACGAGGAGGCGCTGGCGGCGCTGCGGAAGCTGGCGACCAGCGAGGGGATCATTCCTGCGCTGGAGACGGCCCATGCGGTGGCGCATGCGATCAAGCTCGCGCCGCAGCTCTCGCGCGAGCAGATCGTGGTGATCAATCTGTCGGGGCGGGGCGATAAGGACCTGGAGATCGTGGAGGGGCTGGTGTGACGGTCGGGCAGGTCTTCGAGAAGCTGCGTGAGCGCGGAGAGATGGCGCTGGTGCCCTATCTGACGGGCGGGTTCCCGACGCTGGCGGAGTTCGAGCAGCGGCTGGTGGAGGTGAGTGCGGCCGGGGCGGACCTAATCGAGGTGGGGATTCCGTTCTGCGATCCGATTGCGGATGGGCCGACGATTCAGCTTTCGTCGCAGGTGGCGCTGAAGGCCGGGGCGCGGCTGGAGGTGCTGCTGGAGCGGCTGGCGCGGGTGCGTGTGCCGCAGCCGCTGGTGGCGATGAGCTATCTGAACCCGCTGCTGGCCTTCGGGCGTGAGCGGCTCTTGCAGGGACTGCGGGCGGCGGGTGTGGCGGGATTGATCATCCCTGATCTGCCGGTGGACGAGGCGGATGAGTGGGCGGCGGCCGCGCGGGCGGGGGGCGTGAGCCTGGTGTTGATGGCGGCGCCGACGAGTCCGGACGAGCGGCTGGCGCGGATCGGGGCGGCGAGCGCGGGATTCATCTACGCGGTGAGCGTGGCCGGGACGACGGGTGCGCGGAGCGAGCTGCCGGCGGCGCTGCCGGCGTTCTTGCGGCGGCTGCGTGCGGCGACGGAGAAGCCGGTGGCGGTGGGGTTCGGGATTTCGCGGCCGGAGCAGGTGCGGTCTTTGCGTGGGCTGGCGGACGGGGTGGTGGTGGGCAGCCGGTTGGTGGATGCGATTCGTGAGGGGGAAGACGTGGGGGCGCTGGTGCGGGCGCTGAAGAGCGCCACGAGGAGCTGAGGCGATGTTGATCGTGATGAAGACGGATGCGGACCAGGCGATGATCGATCACGTGTGCAGCGCGATCGAGGAGGTGGGGCTGACGCCGCATCCGATACCGGGCAAGACGCGGTGCGCGATCGGGATCACGGGGAACACGGGACCGGTCGATCCGGGCGTGTTCGCGGGGCTGCCGGGCGTGGTCGAGGTGATCCGGGTGACGCGGCCGTACAAGCTGACGAGCCGCGAGATGAAGCCGGACGACACGGTGATCCGCGTGGGGCAGGCGGAGATCGGCGGGGCGGACATCGTGGTGATGGCGGGGCCGTGCTCGGTGGAATCGCCGGAGCAGACGCTGCGCGTGGCGGAGCACGTGCGCGAGCTGGGGGCGAACGTGCTGCGGGGCGGGGCGTTCAAGCCGCGGACGAGCCCGTATGCGTTTCAGGGGCTGGGGGCGGAGGGGCTGAGGATCCTGGCGCAGGCGCGCGAGGCGACGGGGCTGCCGGTGATCTCGGAGGTGCTGAGCACGGACGACGTGCCGCTGGTGGAGCAGCACGTCGACATTCTGCAAATCGGGGCCCGCAACATGCAGAACTATGCGCTATTGCGGCGGGTGGGGCAGTGCCGCAAGCCGGTGCTGCTGAAGCGCGGCATCGCGGCGACGCTGGAGGAGTTTCTGCTGGCGGCCGAGTACATCATCTCGAACGGCAACCGCAGCGTGATGCTGTGTGAGCGCGGGATTCGCACGTTCAGCGATTACTCGCGCTTCACGCTGGATATCAGCATCGTTCCGGAACTCAAGCGGATCACGCATTTGCCGGTGATCGTCGATCCGAGCCATGCGGCGGGCAAGCGCGAGCTGATTATTCCGCTGGCGCGGGCGGCGATCGCGGCGGGGGCGGATGGGGTGCTGGTGGAGGTGCACGACGATCCGAAGAAGGCGTTGTCGGATTCGGCCCAGGCTCTGACGCCGGAGATGTTCGGGGAGATGATGGAGGAGCTGCGGATCATCAAGCCGGCCGTGCGGCGGCACGGGAAGGTCGTGCTGTGATGCGGGCGGCGCCGGCCGAGGATGCGCAGCGCGGCAGCCGGTCAGGTCTGCGGCGGCTTGGTGTCGGCGTCGGTGCGGCCTTCGCGGATGATCTGGGCGGCGCGCTGCATGACCGGGCGCGTTTTGACGGCGTTCGGTTCGGTGGCGGCGAGCGATTCGAGAAACTCGGCGGCGTGCGTGTCGCCCTTGGTGCAGACTTCGGAGAGTGCCATGGCGGCGATCATGCGGATGGACGCGTCCGGATCGATCTGGATGATGTTGAGCGGAGCGCTGCGAGCCGTGTTTCGGTCCGGCGCTCTCCAGAGGTCCTCGGTGGCCGTGCGGCGGATGAGCGTGGCGACGGGATCGTCGACGAGGTGCTCGATGTAGGTGTTTTCGAGCGCGGCGGCGTTCTTGCGGGCGGTTTTGTCGGCCAGATACTTGCGGTAGGGCTCCCACTGCCGGGCGTCAGGGTTTTCGCGGTAGTCGAGGTGGGCTCGGGCGGAGAGGGTGCGATCCGCCGCGTCGCGGGCGGCGCCGCTGGCGCGGTCGGCGGAGTCCATCAGGTAGGCGCGGACCCAGCGGTCTTCTGTGACGGGCGCGGTGGCGGACGCGAAGGCGACGAAGTCCTCGGCGGGCATGAGCTCATAGAGGCGGCGGACGGCTGTGGTCAGCGCGGACGTGTCGGCGCCGGGAGGCGGGTTTTCGAGAGCGCTGAGCAGTTCCTGAATCAGTTTCGCGTTCGGGTCGTTTGTGGCTGGGGCGGCGGGGCGCACGTCGGGCAGTGCTTTCTCATCGATGACTTCGCTGGTGGGGCCGGCCGATGTGCGGCGGATGATGCGCAGGGCGGGCAACGAGTCGACGCCGAAATCGCGGGCGGAGCGGCTGCGGGCGCCGACGGTGAAGCGGATGCGGTGCCGGCGGATGAAGCGCTCGGTCTCGTGCGCGGGGTCGGCGGTGAGGCCGATGAGCACGAGGTCGGTTCGCTTGATGAGGCGGTTGAGGCGTTCGATGATGCGCTCGGTCTGGCGGGCGGCTTCGCGCGGGGCGTCGGTCTTGAAGAAGAAGACGATGACGGTGCGGTTGTCGTGCAGCCTGAAGACGGGATTGTTGAACCAGTGCGTGGCGTGCAGCTCGTGCGTGGCGGTGGCGGTTGCGGGCGCGGCGGGCGGAGCGGACTGGGCCGCAAGTGCGATCAGGGCGAGCGAGAGCAGCGAGATCATCGGTCGGTCTCCTTTCTGAGGGTTGCGGCGTGAGCGGCTTTTGCGTTCCAACGCCGCGGGCGTGGTATCGGCGCGTGCCGACGCGGGCGACGCCGCTGGCGCTGTTCGAGGCGCTCTATGCGGGCGAGGCGCACGCGTTTCTGTACGAGTCGCTCGAGGCGCACGGACAGCGCGGGCGCTACTCGTTCATCGGCTCGCGGCCGCGGGCGATCTTCAGCAGCCGGGGCGAGCAGATCGAGCTGCGGGTCGGGCAGCGGTGCGAGCGGATGACGGGCGATGCGCTGGCGGCGCTGCGGGGGCTGCTGGCGACGCAGGCCGATGCGCCGCCGGTGGCGCCGTTCTGCGGCGGGGCGGTGGGATACCTGGGATACGACATGGTGCGGCAGTGCGAGCGGCTGCCGGAGATCAACGAGGACGACCTGGGGCTGCCGCACTGCGTGTTCCTTTTCCCGCGGGAGGTGATCTGCTTCGATCATCTCGAAAAGCTCGTGCATGTGATCCTCTACGAAGAGGCCGGCCACGAGCAGCGGCTGGCCGAGATCGTCGCGGCCGCGGAGCGGGCCGAGAGCCGCGACCCGGAGCTGCGGCGGGTCCGCGGGGCGGCGGGGCTGTCGCCCGCGGGGCGGCCGGCGGCGGACGAGGCGATCGCGGACCTGAAGCCGGCGGAGCTGGGCCGCGATTTCCGCTCGAATCTGTCGCGTGAGCAGTTCGAGGCGATGGTCGAGCGGGCGCGGGAGTACATCCGCGCCGGGGACATCTTTCAGGTCGTGCTGTCGCAGCGGTTCGAGTTCGAGGTCAGCGCCGAGCCGCTGCGGCTGTACGAGGCCCTGCGGGTGACGAACCCTTCGCCTTATATGTACTACCTGAAGCTGGACGAGTTGCAGGTGGTGGGCTCTTCGCCGGAGGTCCTGGTGAGCCTGACGGGGCGGCGGTGCGTGACGCGGCCGCTGGCGGGGACGCGGCGGCGTGGCCGGACGGCGGAGGAGGACCTGGCGCTGGCGCGGGAGCTTCAGAACGACCCGAAGGAGCGGGCGGAGCACGTGATGCTGGTGGACCTGGGTCGGAACGACCTGGGGCGGGTGTGCGAGTTCGGGAGCGTGCAGGTCGCGAACGTGCTGGAGATTGAATATCACTCGCGGGTGATGCACCTGGTGTCGACGGTGGAGGGGTGGCTGCGGGCGGACCGGGATGCGCTGGATGTGTTTCGGGCGGCGTTTCCGGCCGGGACGGTGTCGGGCGCTCCGAAGGTGCGGGCGATGGAGATCATCGAGGCGCTGGAGCCGCACAAGCGGGGGGTGTATGCAGGGGCGATCGGGTATTTCAGCCTGCTGGGAGATATGGACCTGTGCATCGCGATCCGGACGATCGTGCTCAAGGGGCGGCGGGGGTTCATTCAGGCCGGGGCGGGGGTGGTGGCGGATTCGGTGCCGGCGCTGGAATACAAGGAGACGCTGAACAAGGCCCAGGCTCTGTTTCGGGCGGTTCGGCTGGCACAGCGGTGGCGGAGCGCGGGCGGGGTTCGTTGAACGGACCGGCGGTGGGGCAGATGGCGCAGGGGGGTGGGGGATATGGCGCGGTGGCGAGGCGGGGTCGGCGCGCGGGACGAGTCGGGTTCGGGGTGCCGCTGCTCTTGAGCGTTGTATAACGCACATCGTGACGGACGAGCGTGGGCGGTAGAGGTGCGCGCGTCGGCGGGCGACCGCGCTTCCGCTGCCCCTTCGGGGCAGACGAGGATATCAGGGGCCGTGATCCACGGGTTCCGCTCGCCCGGCTGGCGCCGGGCTCGCTTCACCCGCGGCTACAATCCGCGGTCCCCATTGGGGGCTGGGACGCCGGTTCCGGTGACGGTCAGGGGTCGCGGTATTGTCGCCCGTATTTCTCGCGGGGTCGAAATGCGGGGAACAGGCAGCTCGAGAGCAGCGGCATCTTCGGTGCGGGTGCTGACCAGCCGCTGTTCAAGAGTGGCACCGTGGGTGCGGGTGTTGACGGACCGCTGCTCAAAAGCATTGCCACGCTTACGGGGTTTGCGGATTACTTGGGCGGCCAGGCGGGCAGCGGGGTGTCTCCGGCGGGCTGCTGGGTGGGGTCTTCCTGAATGAAAGGCGTCGCGTCCGTGCTGCCGCACGCGGGGCACGCGGGGACCATCGGGATTACGGCGACGCCGTCCGCGCGGACCTGAAGCTTGGGGACGAAGCGCTTCTTGCAGGCGTTGCAGTAGAACCACGAGTAGACGGCTCGTTCGCCGCATTTCGGGCAAACAAGCGGCTGATCCTGTTTGGCGCTGTAGCTGAACTGTCCGGATTCGTGGCACTTGAGGCAGACGCCGTCAATCGAGTATTGCTGCGGGAGGTTGCCCCCGCTTCCGGAATCAGACCGCATCAGCATTACGCCGGCCACCGCGACGGCAGCGAGCGCAGCCACGACCAGCAACGACTTCTTGGCGGAGTCACTCACGCACGCGCCTCCTACCTTCGGCGTTCGGCGTCAGTGTCGGGGAGTTTGTTCCAGGAGCGCGTAGCCGTTCTCCAGTTGACGCTCAGTTCCTCCGGAAAGTCCGGTGGGACCTGATCGCCGCCCTGAATCTGCTTGGAGTTTTCGCTCAGAAATGCCGGCATGCGACCGCGCCACTCGTCGAACGCGCCGTCGTACGGCCTGTAGTCAAGTCGCGTCGTTTTCTCTCCCGGCAGCCACGTGAAATATCGCATGGTGTCGACTGTTACGCCGACCCCGCTTCTCCAATCATCCAGCTCCTGTCGAGAAGTCGGCCAGATCGGTTCGACGACGTCGACGTGCCCGTCGCGCAGCAGGAAGTTTGACTCGTATCTGAATCCGTGCCGCCAACCGACCATGGTACCTTCCCAGTTCGGGTAGGTGAGCGGGTCGAAGACACGGCCATTGTAGAATCCAGGGGCGACGAGCCACTGGGCGTTTACGCTTCCGAACCAGGTCCACCAGCCGTCGACCGCGTACAACTGTCTGGCACTATCCGTGAACTTATCCTTGGGATGGTTCCAATGCATGATCGCGTTGATTGCGTAGCTGGTCCTGACGCCGTACTGCGGCGTCTGGCCCGCGCCGAATTCGTCGACGTACTGAAAATTCCAACGCTCGCCACGAATTCGCATGGGGTCTTCGGGGTGCTCGTCGGTCGGGCAGATGCGAACGCCGATATTCCCGATGTAATCCAGGTCGTAGAGCACATCGAGCCACGTAAGCATCATTCGCGACGTGTTTCCGTCGTCCCACATCGGCCCGTATCCGCGATTCTCGGCCTCGCATGAGGCGACGGCTTGGCCGATGGACCGGAGGTTCGCGCCGCACTTTACGCGCTTGGCCTGCTCCCGCGCGCCACGCATTGCCGGAAGCAGGATCGAGATCAGCAGCGCGATGATCGCGACGACGACGAGAAGTTCGATCAGTGTGAAGGCCCGGCTGCGGGGCGGCTTCAGGACGCGTGTGAACATGGTCCGTGTCCTTCCTTTCAGTCGGCGCACGAAACGGCCGAACGGAGCGGCACGTACCAGGCGGCGAGAACGAGGCCCGGCACTGTGAATGGATGCCGCCGAGAGTCACATCCACTCCGATTCTAGCACGTAAATCTCCCAGCACAATGCGTGCCAGAGCGGACGAGCGCGGCCCGGCCGGCGATCCGCTGCGCCAGAAGACGCGGCGGTGGCGCGAGACGGCGCACCTGCGAACCGCCGGCGGGGCGCGGCCCGGCCGCCAGGTGGCGAAAGGTCGCGCGGATTTATTCACGCCCTGGGGGGTCGGCTCGACCCGCGCGGGTGGGAGGCGGCCGAGAATCGGCCGCAGCGGGCCCCACAGGCGGGCATCGCGTGGGTGGAGCGCTGTCCCAGGAAGTGCGGGTGGCGCGGCGAGCGGACCGGGCTGTCGAAAGTTGCGCGGCTGGCACGCGACTTGCCTCGCTGTACCTCGGCACTCTCAGAAGAGGGTGGCCGCGCGCGGGCCGTGCTGGCGCTTGCGGCGCGGTTGCCGCTGCTGAGTCGAACGCCGCTGCGCGCGGCCGTTGATTTATTCGGGTGGGGCCGTGCGCGGGACGCACGTGGGAGGTTCGTCGGTCGGCCGATCGTGTCGGCCGGCAGGAACGAAGCGGCTGCTGATGGCAGTGAACGAAGTTCCCTTCGAAGCGGAGTGCGCCGGTCGCCGATCCGCGGCCGGGCGCAGTCCGGTCAAGACCAGTTGTTGAGCGGAGATCCGCGCAACGCCTATCAAGGAGGCACCTTATGCGAAGCTTTGGGACCGTGGTTTTGTGCGGCCTGGGTGGGTTGGCGCTCAGCCTGGCGCCGGCCGCGTGGGCGCAGGACAATGTGGAGGGCCCGTGGGGGATCAAGCACGGCGACATTTTCGGCCGGGCTCGATCGCTCACGATCCCGGCACTCTTCGACGCAAACAACCAGCCGAGCGAGGTCTGGCGGCTCAACGTTCAGGGTCTCGGCGGGCACCGGCCGGGCGGCTGGGGCAGCCTGGTGTTCGATGCGGCGGGGAACCTGTACTGGCGCACGACGCTGGGCAACAACAAGATGATGTCGGTGACGCCGGATGGGACGCTGCGCTGGATCGCGAAGACGGCCGGCGGGGCGGACTATGTCTTCGGTGCGGGCTGGAACAGCACCTCGCCGATCATCGGCGCGAGCCGGGTGTATGCGCTGGGCGCGGGCAACGCGTTGATTGCGGCGTTCGACAAGGCGACGGGCGTCGTGATCTGGGAGGCGGCGCTGCCGGGTGAGCCGGCGTGGCTGGACAACCAGCAGCCGAACCCGGTTCTGTACAACGGCAAGCTGTATGTGGTCGGCCAGACGGACGGGGTCGAGGTTCAGGTGCACCGCGTGGACGCCGCGACGGGCAACGTGGACTGGACGTCGCCGGTGTTCTGCCCGTTCGCGGTGAGCGGCATCCTGACGTTCGTTCCGGACGCGTTCGCGGCGGGCGAGCACGGTCTGTATTTCGCGACGGACAGCGGCTCGGGCTCGGACGGGTTCGGCGAGGTGTACGGGGTGCGGGTGACGAACACCGGCGCGTTCGACGCGTGGGAGGCCGAGGGCGGCAAGATCTCGACCGGCCGCGGCGGACACCTGATCTACAGCCCGGTGACCGGCAACCTGTATCAGTCGACCTGGAACGACTACGGCGCGACGTTCTACGTGTATGACCCGGTGACGGGTGCGAGCTACAACAACGGCGCGACGCAGCCGGCGGGCGGGCACGGGTTCTATGACGTGTCGGCGCTGGGCTGGGACGACGTGAGCGTGGTGGCCGGCGGGTTCAGCGGCCAGGTCGGCGTGTACACGGACAACCAGGACGGGACGGTGAGCCCGGCCGGGCTGCCGTACACGATCTGGTTCGGCGAGTACCGGCTCGTGGGCCAGTTGCTCCAGAACTCGAGCGGCGACTCGATCCTGGTGAGCGGCACGAACAGCCGCTGCAACGACCTGGGAGCGGGTCATGACGCGCGCGTGGTCGTGCTCAATCTGGACACGGCGACGGGCACGCCGGAAGACGGCCCGATGTACGTGGACGACGTCGAGGTGCTTCAGGGCCCGGACGTCAACAACCTGACGCCGGTGTTTACGGACAACTTCGACGCGCTGGCGCTGGGAGATCTGCCGGGACAGAACAATTGGGAAGACGACCGCGCTTCGCCGAGCGGCGACGCCGGGCCGGTGCAGGTGATCGTCGATCCGACCGATCCGAACAATCAGGTGATCGAGGTAGACGCGGCCGGAACGGGCGGCGGCTGGCATGGTGCGTTTCGCAACTTCCCGAACACGACGGGCAACGTCGTCGTGATTCGCTGGCGGCAGTGGCGTGCGGACGTGACGGACAACCACTGGCCGTATTTCGGCGACTTCGTGAACGACTTCGGCGCGGCGTGGACGCTTGGCTGGGACGTAAACGGGAAGTACTTCGCCTATCACTTCGAGGACAACATGGACGGCACCGCCTCCGTGTTGCAGGAAGCGGGCGTGTGGGAGACGGTGCAGTTCACGTATGACTTCATCAACTTCACCGTGCAGCTGACGATCACGCCGGAAGGCGGGACGCCGAAGGTGGGCCTGCCGATCGATCAGTTCGAGTTCGACATCGCCGGCATCGGCTTCCAGCTCGAGGGTACGGCGCTGAGCAGCAACACGAACGATCCGGACGTGGCGTACGCGACGGGCGTGTGTGCCGATCACGGCTTCACGATGCGTGGCGGTCCGCTGACGGGTCCGGACGGCAAGATCTACTACTTCGACGGTGCCACGGCTGAGCTGGTCGCGCTCGGCAGCGGCTGCGTCTGCGCGTGGGATCTTGACGGTGACTGCGACACGGACTTCCAGGACCTGGTGGCGCTGCTGGCCGGCTACGGCACGCTCTATGACTTCCAGGATCTGGTTGCGTTCCTGGGTGAGTACGGCTGCCAGGGGTAGCTTCGATCGTGGACTTGCGGTGAGCTGACCGCGTCGCACCGCGTGCGGACCGGCTCGTCGATGAAGTGAGTCGTGCGGCAGGGTCGCTCCGCGTCGAGCGGCCCTGCTGCGTTTTGTGGGGCGGGGTCTCGTGCTGTGATTCGGGGCGGGGGTTTCCTGAGATACGGGAATCGCGGGGCCGGGTGTCCACGGGATCCGCGTCGGGCGGCCGCGCCGCCGCACCGCGTCACCCGCGGCTACGGTCCTACGCCCCTTCGGGGCAGGTCAGGCACGAGTCCTGTGGTCGTTCGGGGTACATCCGGCACGGGTCCGGTGGTCGTTCTGGCAGGTCAGGCACGGGTCCTGTCGCTGTTCGGGGCAGGTCAGAGAGGCGCGGAGCCGGGCGCTGTGTCCGGAACAAGCGCGCGGGCGAGGTGGCCGGCCGACGCGAGCGCTTCGAGATTCACCGCGGTCGAGAAGCCCGCCTGGCGGACGGTGGCGATGAGGAGCTCGGTGGCGATGTTGCCCGGGGCGCGGCGGCCGGGGGTCGAGGCGTAGGGGCAGCCGCCCAGTCCGCCGGCGGCGCCGTCGAAGGAGCGGATGCCGAGGTCGAGGGCGGTCAGGACGCAGTCGGCCGCGCGGCCGAACGTATCGTGCAGATGGAGGGTCAGGCGGGCGGCGGCATCGGGGCCGAGGGTGGCCATGGCGGATTCGACGGCCGGGCGGAGCGTGTCGGGCGTGGCTGCGCCGATGGTGTCGGCGACGTCGATCTCGTCGAGGCCGATTTCGATGAGCATCTTGGCGACGCGGGCGACGGCGGCGGGCGCGATCGGCCCCTCGAACGGGCAGGCGACGGCGCAGGAGATGTAGCCGCGGGTCTTCAATCCGGCGGAGTGGGCCAGGGCGATGACGGGACGGAAGCGGTCGATCGTTTCGGCGATGGTCGCGTTGGTGTTGCGCCGGGCGAAGGTCTCCGAAGCGGCGGTGAAGACGGCGATCTTGTCGATGAGCCTGTGGCCGGCCTGGTCGTTGACGGCCAGCGCGGCGTGCATGCCCTTCTCGTTGGGGACGAGGGCGGAGAAGCAGATGTTGGGCGGTTTGCGGCCGGCGAGAGCGGTGAAGAGTTCGGCGGCGTCGCCGAGCTGGGGGATCCAGCGGGGCGAGACGAAGCTGGAGACTTCGATCTCGTCGGGCTGGGCGGCGCAGAGGGCCTCGACGAGGCGGAGCTTGTCGGCGGTGGGGATGGGGCGCGGCTCGTTCTGAAGGCCGTCGCGCGGGGCGACGTCGGTGATGCGGATTGTCGCGCCCGGGGTGCTCACGTGGACACGGGTGCGGGCCGGCTACCAGCCGATCGTGTTGTAGCCGGCGTCGACGTAGTGGACCTCGCCGGTGACGCCGCTGGCCAGGTCGCTGAGCAGGTAAAGGCCGCTCTTGCCGACCTCGTCGGCCTCGATGTTGCGGGCGAGGGGGGCCTTGGTCGGGTAATGCTCGAGCATTTTCGAAAAGCCGCTGACGCCGGCGCTGCTGAGCGTGCGGACGGGGCCGGCGGAGACGGCGTTGACGCGGATCTGCTTTTCGCGGCCGAGCTCGGCTGCGAGATAGCGGACGGAGGCTTCGAGGGCGGCCTTGCAGACGCCCATGACGTTGTAGCCGGGGATGACCTTGACGGAGCCCATGTAGGTGAGCGTGAGGACGCTGCCGCCGGGCTGGATGCAGTCGAGGCCGTGCTGGCAGAGGGCGACGAGCGAATAGGCGCTGATGTCCATGGCCTGGAGGAAGTCGGACCGGCTGGTCTTGTAGAAGGGCTGCGAGAGCGCGTCTCGGCTGGCGAAGGCGACGGCGTGGACGACGAAATCGAGCGGGCCGAGGACTTCGCGGGCGTGGTGGAATGCGGCGCGGATCTGCTCGTCATTAGAGACGTCGCAGGGGACGATGAGCTTGGCGCCGATGGGCTCGGCCAGCTCGCGGACGCGGCGTTCCATCTTGGGGTTGGGCAGATGGTTGAAGGCGAGCTGGGCGCCTTGCTCGTGGGCCAGGCGGGCGATGTGCCAGGCGAGCGAGTGATCGTTGGCGACGCCGAAAATGAAGCCTTTCTTGCCGTCGAGCAGGCCCATCGTGATCTCCTTGGCGAGTTTCAACTGAGAGTCTAGCGGATCGCGGGCGGCGGGCAACCGGCGGCGCGGTGCTTGCTTGCGTGGTGTCGCTGAGCGTCTACAATGCCCGGCTCGGCGCTGCGGGCGGGGCGGCGGCCGCTCTCCGGTGTTGCAGCAGCGCGGCCGGCCGCGCTGGAGGACGGGCAGCGTAGGGATGGAAACCCGACAACTCATCGCCGCGATCTGCCTGGCCGTCGCGGTCTATCTGCTCTATGCGCAGTTCGTCTATCCGCTGATCGCGCCGACGCCGCCGGTTCCGGCGGTGTCGCGCAACGAGACGGCCAGCGCGCCGGCGGACGCGGGCGAGGGAACGTCGCCGGCGACGTCGCAGGCGCTGGTCAACGGCCGGCTGGCGTTTCGCAGTGCGGGCAGCGTCGAGCCGGTGACGCTGGGTGGGGGCGAGGGGGATGCGCTCGAGATGACGCTCTCGCCGCGGGGCGCGGTCGTGGAGCGGGTTCGGCTGACGAGCCGGAATCCGAAGACGGGCCGATATCAATACGCGGCGTCGGCGGATCGCGATGAGCCGGTGACGCTGCTTTCGCCGGTGGCGGTGGGGCCGGAGCTGCGCGGCTCGTTCGCGACGCCGCGGATCGGGGTGTATGAGCTGAACCGGGACGGGTGGGCGCTGGATGGTGTGGTCTGGGAGCGGGTGGAGGCGGGCCGGTCCCGGGCGGTGTTTCGGACGACGCTTCAGGACGAGGCCGGCGCGGAGCTGCTGCGGGTGACGAAGTCGTACGTCCTGGCGGACGGCAAGCCGGTCGTGACGCTGGCGTTGGAGATCGAGAACCTGACGGAGCAGGCGCTGCGGGTCTACGTGACGCAGGACGGTCCGACCGGGATCTCGCGCGAGCACATGCAGTATGACATGCGGCGGCTGATGGCCGCGACGCGTGACGGCCGGTCGCTGGAGGCGGGGCGGAGCTATCAGTGGAGCGAGCTGAAGAAGGCGACGCTTGCGGGCGAGCCGGTGAAGCTGTTCGGTCCGAACACGGGCAGCGACGGGTTCGTCTGGACGGGGCTGGGGAACAAGTTCTTCGCGGTCTACACGCGGCCGCTGCCGGAAGACGACGCGGGCTACGCGAAGTTCATCCGGGCGGTGAGCGGGCTGGTGGCCAACCCGAATGAAGAGCAGGCGACGGGCGATCTGCTGGCGCGGATGCTGACGACGGACCGGACGATTCCGGAGCGGTCGGGTGTGGCGCGGTACGAGTTCGAGATCTACGCGGGGCCGAAGGACGCGGACGTGCTGCGGCGGGTGAACGCGGCGTACGCGGATGCGTCGGCGCTGGGCTATCACCTGTTTCACGGCGCGGACATGCGCTGCTTCTGCGTGCCGCTGTGGCTGAGCGACCTGATGACCTGGCTGCTCCAGGGGATCATGGCGGTGCTGTTCAACGGGGGCATCGCGATCATCGTGCTGGTGGTGATCGTGCGGACGCTGCTGCACCCGCTGACGGTGTTTCAGCAGAAGTCGATGTTCCGCATGCAGGACGCGATGGCGCGGCTGCAACCGAAGCTGGAGGCGATCCGCGAGAAGTATCCGGACGACCGCGTCAAGCAGAACCAGGAGACGATGCGGCTGTACGCGGACGAGGGGGTGAACCCGCTGGGGAGCATGGTCGGGTTTCTGCCGCTGCTGATTCAGATTCCGATCCTGGGGGCGCTGTGGACGGCGCTGAACACGGACATTCACCTGCGGCATGCGCCGCTGGACGGCTGGTGGATCCGCGACCTGTCGGCGCCGGATGCGCTGATTCCGTTCAATCCGCCGTTCGACATTCCGATCCTCTCGTGGCTGCCGCTGATCGGGTGGATGTTCCAAGACATTTCGGCCTTCAACCTGCTGCCGATCCTGATGGGCGTGAGCATGTGGCTGCAACAGAAGTACATGCCCAAGCCGCACATCGAGGCGCGGCTGGAGGCGGCCAAGAAGCACGGCGCAGAGCACAAGCCGCGCACGCCCGGGGCGATGAGCCCGGAGGAGCAGCTCCGGCAGCAGCAGATGATCGCGAACATGATGGCGGTGATGTTTCCGCTGATGTTCTACTACATGCCGTCGGGGCTGAACCTGTACTGGATGGCGACCAACGTCTTCGGCATCTGCGAGTCGCTGATCATTCGCAAGCAGCTCAAGCGGGAGAAAGAGGAGAAGGAGCAGCGTGGCTCGCAGCCGGCGGCGCCGAAGCAGCCGGGCCTGGTGGGGCGCTTCTTCAAGCGGCTGGCCGAGCAGGCGGAGGAGCTTCAGAAGAAGGCGGACGAGCTGCGCGAGCTGGAGCGGACGCGGCCGCGAGAGGAGAAGGGCGAGCGGCGCGAGGCGAAGGCGGTCCGCCGCGACGGAAAGAAGAAGCGCTGATGGCGGCGGGCGGCGGGCCATCGATTCGTCCGGATGAGGCGGCGGAGCTGCGGCGGATCGCCGAGGGGGCGGCCCGGGCGGGCGGGGAGTACGCTCTGAACGCGTTCGGCGGGCCGATTTTCATCAAGGTCAAAGACGACGCCAGCGACGTGAGCGACATCGATCTGCTGGTGGAGCAGAACATCATCGAGCGGATTCGCGCGGAGCGGGGTGGGGACGCGTTCATCGGTGAAGAGGGGATGGCCGGCCGGCAGGATCTTCGCGGGGCGCGGGTCACGTGGGTGATCGACCCGATCGACGGGACGCGGAACTTCATCCGCGGGGTGCCGCTGTTCACCTGCTCGGTTGCGGCGATGGTGGACGGCTGGCCGGTGGCGGGGGCGGTGTACGATCCGGTGTCGCGGACGATGTTCGCGGCGTCGTGGGGCGGAGGGGCGGAGCGGAACGGCGAGCGGCTCGAGCCGCCGCCGGCGGAGGCGGCCGGCCGCGGGCGCGTGCTCCAGCCGGTGATGGCGATCCCGAGCGCGTGGCGGGAAGAGGGGCGGACGATCGTGCTCTCGGCGATCGAGCGCAGCATCGTCCGCAGCCTGGGCTGTGCCACGCTACACATCGTGCATGTCGCGAGCGGGGGATTCGACGCGGCCTATCTGAACAACTGCAAGCTGTGGGACATCGCGGCGGCGTGGCTGGTTCTGGCGGAGAGCGGGGGCGTGGCGACGCGGCCGGATGGATCGGCGTTGTTTCCGGTCGACGTCGCGCGGTACGCGGGGCAGGAACTGCCGCTGTTCGCGGTGGGGCCGGCCGTGGATGTGAGCGTGCTGGGGGCGGGCGGCGACCGCGGGGCGAAAAGCCGGTAGCGGCCGGTAGCGGCCGGGCCGGCCGGTCACTGACCGATGATCTTGACCAGGACGCGCTTGCGGCGGCGGCCGTCGAATTCTCCGTAGAAGATCTGCTCCCAGGGGCCGAAGTCGAGCTTTCCGGCAGTGATGGCGACGACGACTTCGCGGCCCATGATCTGCCGTTTGAGGTGGGCGTCGGCGTTGTCCTCGCCGGTTTGGTTGTGGCGGTAGTTGCTGGTGGGCTCGTGGGGGGCGAGCTGTTCGAGCCACGTTTCGTAGTCGTGGTGCAGGCCGCGTTCGTCGTCGTTGATGAAGACGCTGGCGGTGATGTGCATGGCGTTGACGAGGACGAGGCCTTCGCGGACGCCGCTGTCGCGGACGGCCTGTTCGACCTGGGGGGTGATGTTGATGAAGGCGCGGCGGGTGGGGGTTTCGAACCAGAGCTCCTGGCGGTGGGCTTTCATCGTCGGTCTCCGCGTGTGATGAGGAACGGTTGGGTATTGTAGCGGTGCGGATTTCGCGTGCGGCGGGGCGCATTCACAATGCCAGCGCCCACTTATAATGCGAGTGCAAGAGAACCAAGTCCTTCGCCGCGGCGGAGGCTTCAGCGGGAGAGGGTCATGAAAATCCTGATCGCGGACAAGTTCGAGCAGTGGGGCGTCGAGCAGCTCAAGGCGGGCGGGGACGAGGTTTCGGTCGAGGCCGGGCTGAAAGGGCCGGAGCTGACCCGGCGCATGGCCGAGTACGACCCGGACGTGCTGATCGTGCGTTCGACGAAGGTGACGGGGGCGGATATCGAGGCGGGCAAGCGGCTGCTGCTGGTGATCCGGGCGGGCTCGGGCTACGACACGATCGACGTTGCGACGGCCAGCCAGCGCGGGGTGATGGTGGCGAACTGTCCGGGGCAGAACTCGGTTGCGGTGGCGGAGCTGACGATCGGGCTGATGGTGGCGCTGGACCGGAGAATCCCGGACAACGTGATCGATCTGCGCAACCACAAGTGGAACAAGAAGCTGTACAGCAAGGCGGGGCTGGGGCTGAAGGGCAAGACGATCGGGATCATCGGGGCGGGCAAGATCGGCACGGAGGTGGCGCGGCGGGCGATTGCGTTCGACATGAACGTGATGTTCTACCATCTGGGGCGTCATCGCCGGCTGGCCGATTTTCCGCAGTGCCACCGCTCGGAGCTGGACGACCTGATGCGGCAGTCGGACGTGGTCTCGATCCACGTGCCGGGCGGCGAGTCGACCCGCAACCTGATCGACGCGCGGCGGATCGGCCTGATGAAGCCGACGGCGCTGCTGATCAACACGGCCCGGGCGGACGTGATCGACGAGGAGGCGCTGGCCGTGGCGCTGCGCGAGGGGCGGATCCGCGGGGCGGCGCTGGATGTCTTCCGCAACGAGCCGCCGGCCGACGGGACGGAGTTCACTTCGCCGATCGCCGACGTGCCCAACCTGTACGGGACGCACCACATCGGGGCGTCGACGGAGGAGGCGCAGCTCGCCGTGGCGGCCGAGACGGCCCGCATCGTGCGCGAGTTCAAGGCGACGGGGCGGGCGCCGAACTGCGTCAACATGGCGGCGCCGGGAAATGCGGCCATGCTGGTGGTGCGGCTGGTCAACCGGCCGGGCGGGCTGGCGCAGGTGTTCCGGCACGTCGCGGACGAGGGGATCAACGTGGAGGAGATGGACCACGTGATCTACGACGGCGGCAAGGCGGCCGTTGCGCATATCCGCGTCAGCAAGACCCCGACGACGACGACGATCGAGCGGCTGCGCTCGGATCGCGAGCATATTCTGGGCGTCGACGTGATGACGGTCGAGTAGGTGCCGAGGGTGAGCGTGCCGCCTGTTCCCGCGTTCGTGTTGGCGGTGCTGTTGTCGGCCGCGCCGGCCGGGTGGTTCTCCGTGGCGGCGCGGGCAGGAGATGATGTGGACCCGCGTCTGCTGACGGTGGCTGAGAAGAGCGAGTATCGGGCGACGGCGCGGCATGCGGACGTGGTGGAGCTGTGCGAGCGGCTGGCGGCGAGCAGTGAGCTGGCGCGGCTGACGGAGCTGGGCCGCAGCGGCGAGGGGCGGGCGCTTCCGCTGCTGCTGATCTCCGACCCGCCGGTTTCGACGGCGGCCGAGGCGCGGCGGCTGGTGCGCGAGCGCGGCAAGCTGCTGGTGCTGGCGATCGGGAACATCCACGGCGGCGAGGTGTGCGGGAAGGAAGCGCTGCCGATGCTGGCGCGGGAGATTCTCGCGCACGAGCGGCATCCGCTGCTGGAGCACCTGATCCTGGCGATCGCGCCGATCTACAACGCGGACGGCAACGAGCGGTTCGGCAAGGACAACCGGCCGGGGCAGAACGGGCCGGAAGAGGGGATGGGGCGGCGCGAGAACGCGGCCGGGCTGGACCTGAACCGCGACTTCATCAAGCTGGATGCGCCGGAGTCGCGGGCCCTGGTGGCCTTTTTCAACGAGTGGGATCCGGCGGTCTTCATCGACACGCACACGACCAACGGCAGCCTGCATCGCTACCTGCTGACGTATGAGGGGCCGAAACACCCGGCCGGGGACATGGAGATTTTGCGTTACTGCCGCGACCGGATGATGCCGGAGATTCGGCAGCGGGTGCGGGCGGCGGCGCGGATCGAGACGTTCGTGTACGGCGATTTCGCGGAGGAGCACACGCGCTGGGTGACCTACCCGGCGTATCCGCGCTTCGGCACGTCCTATGTGGGGCTTCGCGGCCGGATCAGCATTCTGACGGAGGCGTACTCGTACGCGCCGTATCGCGAGCGGGTGCTGGCGACGCGCGATTTCGTGCGCGGCTGCCTCGAGTACGCGGCGGAACACAAGGAGGAGATTCGCGGACTGATCCAGCGGGCGGATGCGGCCGCGGTGTCGGCCGGGCGGTCGCCGACGCAGCGCGACGCGGTGGCGATTCGGTCGCGCGAGGTGGCGGCGCCGCAGAAGGTGGTCGTGGCGGGGTATGTGGAGCATCGCGGCGAGGACGGCCGGCCGGTGGCGGGGGCGCCGAAGGACTACGAGCTGGCGCTGTGGACGCACTTCGAGGCGGTCAAGACGGTGCGGCGGCCGGTCGCGTACATCGTGCCGGCGGACCAGCGGGTGGTGATCGAGAAGCTGGAGCAGCACGGGATTCGCGTGCAGCGGCTGGAGCGGCCGGCAGAGCTGGATGTGACGGTCTACGAAGTGGCGGACATTCAGGTCGGGCGGCGGCCGTTTCAGAAGCGGCGGATGCTGACGCTGACGGCGGCCGGCCGGAGCGAGCGGCGGGAGTTCGCGGCGGGCAGTGTGGTGGTGCCGACGGCGCAGCCGCTGGGGACGCTGGCAGTATTTCTGCTGGAGCCGGAGAGCGAAGACGGGCTGGCGACGTGGGACCTTTTCGGGGAGGCGCTGCGGGAGGGGGCGGAGTTTCCGGTCGTGCGCGTCGAGAAGGCGCAGGCAGGGCTCTCGCTCGAGACGGGAGCGGCGGCGGGTGCCTCGGGTTCGGCGCGTCCGTGAGGCGGTGCCGCGCGCGGCCGCGGTTGGCAGGCGCAGCGCGTCAAGCTACAATTTCTCGCACTCGTTCGGGCGGGCGGCCAATCGGGCCACCAAAGGCCGAGTCATTCGACCAGAGGAATCGCCGTGCCACGCAAGAAGATCGACCTGTCTGTGCGTCTCGAGTCACTTTCGGTCCTGGACCACGAGGGGAATCTCGACAAGAGCCTGGAGCCGAAGATCAGCGACCAGGACCTGCGCAAGCTCTACAAGACGATGCTGGCGACGCGGCGCGTGGACGAGCGTTGTCTGCACATGCAGCGTCAGGGCCGGATCGGTACGTACGGGCCGTGCAAGGGGCAGGAGGCGGCCCCGCTGGCCGTGGCGTACTGTCTGCGTAAGGACGACTGGCTCGTGCCGACCTATCGCGAGCTGTCGGCGTTTCTGTGGCGCGGCTGGGCGCTGGATCGTTACATGCTGTGGTGGGGCGGGCACGAGATCGGCTCGAGCATTCCGGAGGGGGTGAACGACCTGCCGATCTGCGTTCCGATCGCCTCGCAGTGCCAGTATGCGATGGGGATCGCGTGGGCGAGCAAGATGCGCGGCGAGGACACGGTCTGTGCGGTGTTCTGCGGCGACGGGGGCACGTCGGAGGGGGATTTTCACGAGGCTCTGAACTTCGCGTCGGTGTTTCAGGTTCCGCTGGTGGTGATCGTGCAGAACAACCAGTGGGCGATCTCGGTGCCGCGCGAGCGGCAGACGCGCTCGCAGACGATCGCTCAGAAGGCCGTGGCGTACGGGATGGACGCGATCCAGGCGGACGGGAACGACATTCTGGGGATGATCGTGGCGGTGCGGGAGGCGATCGAGAAGGCTCGCAAGGGCGACGGGCCGACGCTGATCGAGGCGGTGACCTATCGCCTGGCGATGCACACGACGGCGGACGATCCGAAGAAGTACCGCAGCGAGCAGGAGGTCAAGCACTGGGAGGCGCGCGATCCGCTGCCGCGCTTCCGCAACTACCTGCTGAGCAGGAAGCTGCTGGATGAGAAGGTCGAGCAGGTGATCGACGAGGAGATCCGCAAGGAGCTGGATGCGGCCGTGAAGGCGTACGAGTCCTACCAGCTCGATCCGTACGAGATGTTCAAGTACATATACGCCGAGATGACGCCGGAGCTGAAGCGGCAGATGGCCGAGCTCAAGCAGTATCTCGAGGGCGACGAGCCGGCGGACAAGCCGAGTCTCGATCTGAGCCGGGCCTAGGCGCCGGCCGGAAGAACTTACGGAGCGACGCGAGATGGCCGAACTGACGATGGTCAAGGCGCTGAATCTGGCGCTGGCCGAGGCGATGCGGGAGGACCCCAGCGTTCTGGTGATGGGCCAGGACGTCGGCCGGGACGAAGGCGTGTTCCGCGTGACGGAGGGGCTGCTGAAGGAGTTCGGCGAGAACCGCTGCATCGATACGCCGCTGGCCGAGGCGGCGATCGTCGGGACGGCGGTGGGGCTGTGCTTCCGCGGCTTCAAGGCGGTGTGCGAGATTCAATTCGACGGGTTCTCGTTCCAGGCGTTCCACCAGACCGAGAATCATGTGCGGCGGTTTCGCAACCGGACCCGCGGGCGTTACACGGTGCCGATGGTGATCCGCATGCCGTATGGCGGGGGCATTCGCGCGATCGAGCATCACAGCGAGGCGCCGGAGGCGACCTATGCGCACCTGGCGGGGCTGAAGGTGGTGATTCCGTCGGGGCCGCGCAATGCGCGGGCGCTTTTGCGCGAGGCGATTTTCAGCCCCGACCCGGTGATCTTCTTCGAGCCCAAGGCGCTGTACCGCGCGTTTCGCGAGGAGGTGCCCGAGGAGCCGGAGACGATGCCGATCGGCAAGGGCGTGGTGGCGCGCGAGGGGGACGATGTGACGATCATCTCGTACGGGGCGTCGCTGCGGGCGGCGCTGGAGGCGGCCGAGGAGCTGGAGGACGACTACGACATCCAGGCGGAGGTGCTCGATCTGCTGAGCGTGGCGCCGTTGGATGACTCGCTGATCAACGAGTCGGTGCGCAAGACGGGGCGGGCGGTGGTAGTGCACGAGGCGCCGCGGCACTGCGGCGTGGGGGCGGAGGTCGTGGCGCGGATTGTGGAGAACAGCCTGCTGTACCTGGAGGCGCCGGTGAAGCGCGTGACCGGGTTCGACACGATCATTCCCTTCTTCGCGAACGAGAAGAACTATCTGCCCGATTCGGGTAGAGTCGTGAAAGCGGCGCTGGAGACGACGCGGTTCTGAGCGGCCGGCGTGGTCGGGCGTCCTGTCGACGTGTACGAGGCGAGCGGCGGAAACCCTCTTGCGGGGCCACGTCATGCCGCGCTGGTCGAAACTGTTGATCGAGATTTACGGCTCCGAGGGCTTCGAGGGGCACTGGGAGGTCACGCCTGAGCCGGACGAAGGCGGTTTCGACTGCGATGATCTGCCGCGGATCGTCGGGCATATCCGGGGCGAGCTGAACTACGGCGATGCGCTGCTGGCGTATTGCGAGGACGGCTCGGAGCTGGTGATCGGCGTGTTCTGCGGTGTGGAGCCGCCGGCGTGCTGTAATCGCGGGCGGCTGTTCGTGCCCGACTTCTCTGACGAATTGTAGCGGCGCGTTGCGGCCGCTGCGGGCGGCCGGCCGGCCGGCAGGTGCGGTTTGCAAGGGTCCGGGCGGCCGCGTACATTGGCGGTCTGCGCGTCGAGCGGCGACGCGGGCCAGGGGTCTGATTCTGCGGACGGTTGCAGGGGCCTATGTTCGAGTTCAAGCTGCCGGATCTGGGTGAGGGCGTTCACGAGGGCCAGATTGTCAGTGTGCTGGTCAACGAGGGGGATACGGTCAAGGAATACCAGCCGATCCTCGAGGTGGAGACGGACAAGGCCGCGGTCGAGATTCCGTCGCCCAAGAGCGGGCGGATTGCGAAACTGCACGTAAAGGCCGGCCAGCAGGTGAAGGTCGGCGAGGTGCTGGTCGCGATCGACGAGAGCGGCGGCGGCGCGGGCGACGCGGCCCCGCAGAAGGCCGAGAAGCAGCCCGCGCGGCAGGAGGCGGGGGCCCGGCGCGAGGAGCCGGAGCCAGCCCGGCGGGCGGAGCGCGAGACGGGCGGGCGGCGCGAGGCGGAGCCGGAGCCGCGCGAGCCGGAGCGGCGGCCGGCCGCGGCGACGGCGACGCTGGAGCGGCGTGAGGGGCCGGTTCCGGCGGCGCCGGTGGTTCGCAAGCTGGCCCGCGAGATGGGCGTGGATATCAACACGGTTCCGGGCTCGGGTCCGGGCGGCCGGGTGATGCGGGAGGATGTCGAGCGGTTCGCCCGCGGGGAGCGAGTGGACGGCGCGCAGCGCGGGGCTGCGGCCGCGCCGGCCGCCGCGGGGCGGATCGAGCTGCCGGCCGAGGCGTTGCCCGATTTCAGCCAGTACGGTCCGGTGCGGCGGGAGCAGCCGGCGCAGATCCGGCGGACGATCGCGCGGCAGATGACGCGGGCATGGCTGAATGTGCCGCGCGTCACGCACGGGGATGAGGCGGACATCACGGAGCTGGAGCGGAATCGCAAGCAGCTCAACGCGTCGCTGAAGGACGAGAGCCGGAAGATGACGGTGACGGCGATCGTGATGAAGGCGGTGGCCCACGGGCTGCGCAACTATCCGATGCTGAACTGCTCGTACGATGCGGCCAATGAAGAGATCATCTACAAGGACTACGTGCACCTGGGCGTGGCGGTCGATACGCCGCGCGGGCTGGTGGTGCCTGTGATCCGCGACGTGGACAAAAAGCCGCTGCCGCAGGTGGCGAGCGAGCTGAACGAGCTGAGCGGCCGCGTGCGCAGCGGCAAATTCGAGATCAGCGAGCTGCGCGGGGCGACGTTCACGATCACGAACGTCGGGGCGCTGGGCGGGACATTCGCGACGGCGATGGTGAACTTCCCCGAGGTGGGCATTCTCTGCCTGGCGCGGTCGATGTGGAAGCCTGTGGTGCGGCCGGATCAGCAGATGCAGATCGTGCCGCGGCTGATGCTGCCGCTGTCGCTGTCGTTCGATCATCGCGTGGTGGACGGGGCGGACGCGGCCCGGTTCACGAGCGACGTGGTCAGCTCGCTGGAGAACCCGCTGCGGCTGATCAGCATGTAGAGCGGCGGGGCGGCCGCGGCGGCTATGATCTTGCGCATGAGCGCGAGGCCGGAGTCGAGCCCTGAGTTTCAGCCGCGGCGCGAGGCGGAGCCCGCGGTGGTCATCTTCGACGGCCGGTGCGGGTTCTGTCAGCGCAGCGTGCGGTTCATTCTGCGCCGCGACACGCGGCGGCATTTCGTCTTCGCTCCCCGGCAATCGGAGATCGGTCAGAGGCTGCTGCGCGAGGCGGGGTTCGCCGATGCGCAGCCGAACTCGATGGTGCTGATCGAGGGCGGCCGGTCGTTCGTGCGTTCGACGGCGTCGCTGCGGATCGTGCGGCGGCTGGGGGGGTTGTGGCGGCTGCTGTATGCGCTGGTGGTGATTCCGCGGCCGGTGCGGGACGCGGTGTATGGGTTGATTGCCCTGAACCGGCACAGGTTGTCGGCGTGCCGGGTCGAGGATCGGGCGGCATTTCGCGGGTTCGAGGATCGGTTTCTGGCGTGAGGGCGGGCGCGGGCGGGGCTGTTCCGTTCTGTGCTGTGATCCGGGACGGGGGCTCGTTCGTCGTTCCCGTTGCGCGGTGGACGAGGTGCGCAGTTGAGTCCGCCGGGCGAGTCACGCTTCGCTACTGACGCGAGAAGCCGCCGGCAGCTCCCCTGCGACCGAGGAGCATGCTTACGCCTGCGGCGAAAGCATGCCACCCGCCGGCCTGAGCATACGACCCGGCCGGTCCCGCGGTTGCGGAGCGGCGGCAAAGAGGATCTTTGCCGTACCGGATTCTGGACGCCCCGGCCGCTTGACGGGTGGTAATACAACGTAATAATCCGGGCGGGCCGGCCGAGATCTCAGGCGGGGCGGCCGGGCTTGCTGGGGAAGCGGCCGGGCCTGCTGGAAGGGTCGCCGGCGCGTGCAGGTGGATCATGAAGCGGGCGGTTCGCAAGGAAAGCATCGTCACCTTCAAGGCCGATCGGTCGCTGCTGGAGGCGCTGCGCGGCGTGCCGAACCGCTCCGACTTCATTCGCTCGGCGATTCTGGCCGCGCTCGAGAACGCCTGTCCCCTCTGCCTGGGGACGGGCATTCTGACGCCCAACCAGCGGCGGCACTGGGAGGCGTTCGCGGCGGACCATGCCGTCCGCGAGTGCTCGAAGTGTCACGAGTTTCACCTGGTCTGCTCGGAGCGGCCGCATCGGCACGTGCATAGCGGGCGGGCGGCGAATGAGGAGTGAGCCTGTGTTGCGCGCGGCGGGTCTGACGGTCGGACGGCGCGTGCGGCGGCTGGCGGCTGCCGTGGCGGCGGTGTGTGCGGCGGGGGGGCTCGCGGCCGGCTGCGATCGATCGCTCCCGGGGGATCAGCGTGCCGGTCGCGCGGGCGAGAAGCTGATCGTCGTGGCGAGCATCCCGCCGCTGGCGTTCGTGGCGGAGCGTGTGGGCGGCGCGCGTGTGGAGGTGGAGGTGCTGGTGCGGGCGGGGCAGTCGCCGCATGTGTATGAGCCGACCGCACAGCAGGTCGTCCGCGTGCAGGATGCGAGCCTGTTGCTGACCGTCGGAATGCCCTTCGAGCAGCGCGTGGTGGAGCGGCTGGAGGCGGGCCGGCGTCGGCCGCGCGTGGTCGATACAGCGCACGGGATCGAGCGGCTCTGGATGGAGGGTCACGATCACGGTGAGGATGGGCATGAGACGCACGACCATGAGGGGCACGATCACGCCGGTCACGAGCACGATGAAGCCGGCGAAGACCGGGATGGTGGCGCGGTTTTGAAGAGCGCGGGCGAGCCCGATCCGCATATCTGGCTCGATCCGCGCCTGGTGCGCAGGCAGGCGCAGGCCGTATGTTCGGCGCTGGTGGCGGTCGATGCGGAGGGAAAGGCGGAGTATGAGGCGAACCTGACGAAGCTCTCGGCCGAGCTGGAGGCGCTGGATAGTGAGCTGCGGGAGCTGTTCGGGCCGCTGGCTGGGCGTGAGTTCTTCGTGTTCCATCCGGCGTACGGCTATCTGGCCGCGGCCTACGGACTGAAGCAGACGGCGGTGGAGGTATCGGGCAAGGAGCCGACGCCGCGGGAGCTGGCGGCGCTGACGGAGCACGCGCGGCGAGCGAAGGTGCGGGTGATCTTCATCGAGCCGCAGTATTCGCGCACGGCGGTCGAGTCTCTGGCACGCGAGGTCGGAGCGCGGGTGGAGACGCTCGATCCGCTCGCGCGCGACTACCTGGCGAACATGCGCACCATGGCTCGGCAGATCGCGGCGGCGCTGTGGGATGAGGAGAAGTAGCTTGGGTGAGATTGCGGCGGCGCGGACGGATGAGGCGGCCGATCGGCCGGATGCGGCGGCGGCCGAGCCGGTGATCGAGCTGCGCGGCGTGACGTTTACGTATGCGGGTCCGCCGGCGGTGGAGAACGTCAATCTGACGATCCGCCGCTGCGAATTCGTGGGATTGGTCGGGCCGAACGGCGGGGGAAAATCGACGCTGCTCAAGCTGGCGCTGGGGCTGATTCAGCCGGACCGGGGGACGGTGCGGCTGCTGGGGGTGCCGCCGGCCGAGGCGCGCAAACGCGTCGGGTACATGCCGCAGTCGGCGCTGCTGGACCCGCGATTTCCCGTGACGGTGATGGACGTGGTGCTTATGGGGCGGCTGGGGCGGTCGCGTGCGCTGGGGATGCATGGGCGGACGGATGTGCAGATCGCGGCCCAGGCGCTGGAGGAAGTGGGACTGCTCGATTGCCGCAGGCGGTCGTTCGCGGCGCTTTCGGGCGGGCAGCGGCAGCGGGTGCTGATCGCGCGGGCGCTGGCGTGCGAGCCGGAGATGCTGCTGCTGGACGAGCCGACGGCGAACCTCGACATGCGCGTGGAAGAGCAGCTCTATGAGCTGCTGCGGCGGCTGAACGAGCGGCTGACGATCGTGCTGGTCAGCCACGACGTGGGCTTCGTCTCGCAGTTCGTGACGCGCGTGGTGTGCGTGAATCGCACCGTGCAGGTGCACACGACCAGCCAGGTGACGGGCGAGGTGATCAGCGAGCTGTACGGCCACGATGTGCGCATGGTGCACCACGGTCACCCGCACGGCCACTCGCACGGCCACGGTCATTCGCATCCGCCTCATTCGCACGGCGGCAGATAGGACGGCACGTGTACGAGTTCTTCGAGGCGGTCGGCCGCTACGAACTGCTTCAGCAGGCGCTGCTGGCCGGGTGGCTGGCGAGCGTGGCATGCGGCGTCGTTGGGACGTACGTCGTGGTGCGGCGGATCAGCTACATCGCCAGCGGGATCGCGCACTGCGTGCTGGGGGGCATCGGGGCGGCCCGCTACGTGCAGGTCGTGTGGGGCTGGGGGTGGCTCGATCCGTTCTATGGGGCGGTGGCGGCGGCGCTGCTGGCGGCGGCGATCATCGGGCTGGTGAGCCTGCGGGCTCGCGAGCGCGAGGACACGGTCATCAGCGCGCTTTACGCGGTGGGCATGGCGGTGGGTGTGCTGTTCATCTGGCGCACGCCGGGGTACGCGGCCGATCTCCAGACGTATCTGTTCGGCAACATTCTGATGGTCGCGCGGCAGCAGCTCGTGCTGATCGCCCTGCTGGACCTGGTCGTGATCGGGTTGGGGCTGCTGCTGTACAAGCAGTTTCTGGCGATCTGCTTCGACGAGGAGTTCGCCCGGCTGCGGGGCGTGCGGGTGGAGGCGTACTACCTGCTGCTGCTGGGGATGACCGCGCTGACGGTGGTGGTGCTGGCGTCGGTGGTGGGAATCATCCTGGTGATCGCGCTGCTGACGCTGCCGGTGGCGATCGCGGGGTTCTTCTGCCGCACGCTGTGGCAGACGATGCTGGCGGCCGGGGGGCTGGCGGTGGTGTTCACGTCGGGCGGACTGGCGCTGAGCTATTCGCCGAACCTGCCGGCCGGTCCGACGATGATCGTGCTGGCGGGCCTCAGCTACCTGTTGGTTACAGTCATCGCGGGCGTAGCGCGCGGCATGCTCAAATCGAGCCGCGCCGCCGCGGTTACTTGATCAGATGCGAATCCGTCGCCGTCTGCGGGCCCTCGCGGCCGGTGTAGTCCATTACGCGCTCGAGCATCCAGATGTTGTCGCCGCCGACGCCGGAGAAGGGCGTGGTGACCCAGATGCTGCTGCCGTCGAGCGTGAGGATGTTCTGGCCGGCGCCGCCGTGGGCGTCGGAATTGGACTCGGCGGGGCTGCCGCGCGTGATCCGCCGCAGATCGAGCAGCGGCAGACCGTCGTCGAAGAGCGGGTTGTCGTCGCTGAGGATCGGCAGCCGGGCGTCGCTGCGAAGCGACGGCCGCACGCCGGCCATGTTCTGGTAGGCGTAGCTGACATTGCGCGATTCGAGGAAGTCGCTGCGGCGGGTGACCTCGCTGGCGGGCATGGGCACGTCATTAGACGACGGACAGACGAACGCCTCTGGCGAGACGAGCCCGCGGGCCAGCAGCGGGAAGACGTGCCGGCGATTGGGCAAGGTCTGCACACCCGGCTCGTCGGTCGGCTGCCAGGAGGCCCGCTGGCTCCAGCCGGCGAAGGGCAGGTTCTCGTTGAAGACCATGGCATAGGCCTGCACGCCGCGGCCGACCTCGGCCAGGTTCGCTGCACAGGCGATGCGGTGATTTCGCTCGCGCAGATGCAGGGCGCTGGGCACGCCGACACCGACCGCGAGCACGATCATGGCCGCGACGGCCAGGATGTCGCGGAAGTGATAGATGCGGATCGGGCCGAAGGAGGCGTCCGGGTCTGGCGGAACGGGCTCGGCCGGCCGGGGCCGCGCAAGGCGCATCGGCGCCGCGGCCACGCGGGCCGAGATGCGCTCGCGGAGGCCGGCGGGCGCGGGCTCGTCCGCCAGCGTGCTCAGCGCGGCGAACATCGCGCCGAGGGCCTCGTGCTGAGACGCCAGTGCGGGCTCACGCTCGATCCGCGCGGTCAACGCGTCGCTCTCGGCTTCGCTGAGGTGGCCCAGGTGCAGCTCTAGCAGCGTCGAGTCCAGTTGCATGTCCAGGTCTGTTTTCGACATCATCGCTTCCCCAATCATCCCCTCGCGGGCAGGCTCGTTCGGTTCTCGGCGGCCCACAGGCGGGCGAAATGGCCCACCGCCGCGTGCAGCCGGCTCTTGACGGTGCCCACCGGAATATCCAGCACTTCTGCGATCTCGGCATAGGGCAGTTGCTGGAAGTATCCCAGCAGCAGGATGGCTCGCAGGTGCTCCGGCATGCGTGCGATCAACTCCCGTACCTTCTGTTTCCGCTCGTCGGCCGAGGGCTGCTCATCAGCGCTCGGGGCTTCGCCGGCCACCGTGCTGGCGACGGCCGCATCGCTGCCGGCCAGCGGGGCGTCGAGCGACTGCTCCTGCCGGCGGCCGCGCGAGCGGAGGTAGTCACGGGCCTTGTTCGACGCGATCGTGTAAAGCCAGGGTTTGAAGCTTCGCGACGCGTCGAACGAGGCGGCGGACATGTGCACCTGGAGGAACGCCTCCTGCACCAGGTCGTCCGCGGCCGCGCGGTTTCCGACGAAGCGGCTGAGGAAGCCGAAGAGCTCACCTGCATAGCGGGCGATGAGCTCGTCGAACGCCCCAGGCACGCCCTTCACGTGCTCGGCGAGCAATTCCTCGTCGCTTCGTTTCTCCACCAGCACACGCTCCTGATACGCTGTCCGTGGGCTCGGGTTCGGCGGCGATTCGTCCGCGGGCCGGCGGGCGCCGTCCGATTCGGGCAAGTCGTGGCGCCTGCGTATGTTATCGGCTGATCCGGGGGCGGGCAGGGGGGATGATTCGTGCCGAGAGGCGGGAGTCGCGGCGGCGGCGGGCGCGTCGCTAAGCGCTTGTGTCGACGGGACGTGCGGCGATAATGCCGCGGCGGACGTGACCCTTGCCCGGCGGGGTGCCGATGTCGGAATCGCCAGTCGCCATCAAGAGCGGATCGATCGGGGAAGAGGCCCTGCGGGCCCTGCTCGAAGCCTCGGCCACGATGAACCGCTCGCTGGACCTCCAGGAGGTGCTCCAGGCGATCGCCCAGGGGGCGGCGGACGTGCTGGCGGCCGAGGCGAGCTCGGTGCTGCTGCTGGACCGGCCGCGGAAGAAGCTGGTGTTCAAGGCGGCGGTGGGGGTTCACGGGAAGATGCTGATCGGGGAGGAGTTCGACGCGGACCTGGGGATCGCGGGGCGGGTGGCGTCGACGGCGCAGGCGGAGCTGGTTCCGGATGTGCGGACGCATCCGGATTTTTTCGAGGGGATCGACAAGAAGTCGAGCTTTACGACGACGGGGATGGCGGTGGCGCCGCTGAGCTACCGCGGGCGGGTGGTGGGCGTCGTCGAGGTGCTCAACAAGAGCGGGAGAGAGCAGTTCTCGCCGCGCGATCTGGAGATCCTCCAGGTCTTCGCGAACCTGGCGACGATCAGCGTCTCGAACGCGCAACTGCACGAGGCGCTGAAGCGCGAGAACCTGGGGCTGCGCGAGGGGGTGGCGCAGGATGACTCGATCATCGGCAACAGCAGCGCGCTGCGCGAGGTGCTGTCGCTGTGTGACCGCGTCGCCGGCACGAATGCGACGGTGCTGCTGCTGGGCGAGACGGGAACGGGCAAGGAACTGACCGCGCGGCGGATTCACGCGGTCAGCGGGCGGAAGAACCGGCCGTTCATCGCGATCAACTGTGCGGCGCTGCCGGAGACGCTGCTGGAGAGCGAGCTGTTCGGGCACGAGGCGGGCGCGTTCACGGGCGCGGTCGGGCAGAAGATGGGGCGTTTCGAGCTGGCCGACGGCGGTACGCTGTTTCTGGACGAGATCGGCGACATCAGCGGCTCGACGCAGATCAAGCTGCTGCGCGTGCTTCAGGAGCGCGAATTCGTGCGCGTCGGCGGGACGAAGACGATCTCGTGCGACGTGCGGATCATCGCGGCGACGAACCGCGACCTGAAGAAGGCGATGGAGGAGGGCGAATTTCGGGAGGACCTGTTCTATCGGCTGAACGTCTTCCCGATTCATCTGCCGCCGCTGAGGGAGCGGCGCGAGGACATACCGCTGCTGATCGACCACTTCGTCGAGCGGAATGCGCGCGAGCTGGGCTGGCAGAAGCCGGCGGTCGCCAGCGACGCGGTGGAGCTGCTTTGCGGCTATCGCTGGCCGGGCAACATCCGCGAGATGCGCAACGTGATCGAGCGGGCGGTGCTGCTGTGCGACGTGGGCGAGATCACGGCCGAGCAGTTGCCGCGCGAGATCGTCGGCTCGCCGCGGCCGGCGACGCCGGCCGAGACCGGCTCACTGCTGGAGGGCTATGAGCGGGCGATGATCGTGAAGGCGCTGGAGGAGAATGGCTGGAACCAGACCAAGACGGCCGAGGCGCTGGGTATCTCGCGCGACAATCTTCGCTACCGGCTGCGCAAGTACCAGATATCCCGCCCGGATGATGCGTAACGAATGCCACCGCTGATCGCCGTTGCGCTGGTCGTGCTCTGCGAGGGGCTGACCTTCGGGGCGGTGCTGCCGGTGCTGGATGCGCATTGCAGCGGGCTGGGCGGCGGGCCGCTGTGGCTGGGCGTGCTGTTCGGGTTGGCCAGCCTGCCGAAGGTGGTCTTCAACCCGCTGTTCGGGACGTGGGCGGACCGCGTCGGGCGGCGGCCGATGCTGGCGCTCGCGTCGGCCGGGACGCTGGCGGGCTCGGTGGGCTGGGCGCTGGCGCCGAGCATCGGCTGGCTGGCGTTGGCGCGGCTGATCACCGGGATCTTCGGGGCGCAGGCGGGGCTCGCGCAGGCGGTGGCGGCGGATGTGAGCGAGCCGGCCCGGCGTGCGGCGGCGGTCGGTCTGATCGGGGCGGCGTTCGGCATTTCGCTGATGTTCGGTCCGCTGGTGGGCGGTTTCGTGGCGTATTTCGCGGGCACGCACGCGGTGGGGTGGGCTTGCGCGGTGCTCCAGGTGCTGTCGCTGCTGATCATCGGCACGCTGCTGCGCGAAACGGCGCCGCCGAATGCCGCGGCACAGCACTCGCAGACGATGCGGCCGCCGGACGCGCGCGTCTTGCGGCTGCCGGGTGTGCCGATCCTGCTGGTCGCGACACTGCTGGTGACGATCGCGACGTCGGAGCTGGTGTCGACGTACTCGCTGGTGATGGCGACGGACTACGGCTTCGACGAGCGGGCCAAGGCGCTGACGTGGAGCCTGTTCGGGCTGATCGGCGTGATTGTGCAGGGCGGGTTGATCCGGGCCTTCGTGCATCACTTCGGCGAGCGAAACACGATCTTCACGGGGCTGACGCTGTTGGGGGCGGGCTTTGCGTGGGTCGCACCCGGGCCGGTGCTGGTGGGGTTCTGGGCGGCGACGTTGCTGATGGCGCTGGGCGTGGCCCTGGTGACGCCGGCGCTGTCGGGGCTGCTGTCGCGCATCGTCAGCGCACAGGCGCAGGGACGGCTGGCGGGGCTCAACCAGGCGGTGCTGGGGCTGGGACGATTCTCCGGGAACCTGGCGGGGGGCGCGCTTTACGACGTCGGCGGCCGGCCCGCGGCGTACCTGGCGGCGGTTGCGCTGACGGCGCTGGCCGGCGCGGCGATGGTGAGTTTCCGCGGTGCGATCACGACCGGTGACAAGTGACAGGTGAAAGGTGACAGGGCCGCCGGTGAGAGTGCCCTGACGGCCGGCAGGGACGCCGGCCCCACTGTCACCTTTCACCTTTCACCGTTCACCTTTCACCTGTCACCATTCTGAAGGCCGAAGATCAACTGTGCGTTCTGTCCGGTGATCAGCGAGAAGTCCTCGGGTGGGAGCTGCTCGCGCAGGCGGGCGAGCGCTTGCAGGCTTCGCTCGGTGGCGGCGCGGGCCAGGCCGTATCCGCTGCCGAAGAGCACGCGGTGCGGGCCGACGGAGCGCACGGCCGCGAGCGCGTCGTCGGGCGGCATGTGCGAGGTATCGAGGGCGAGCAGCGCATCGTCGCGGCGGCGGGCCCGCTGGACGATGTCGAGCATCTCGGCGATCGGAGCATCCGCTGAGGCGGCGCTGAGGATGAACCATGTGCCGCGGTGTCGCCGTGCGGCCTGGTAGACGCGCGCCGGGCCGGCCTCCTCGGTGCGGTCGACGAGGACGATGATGGGCTTGCCGCAGCGTGCGGCCGCCGCGAGATAGGGGTCGAGCCTGGTGGAGTCAGCGGGCAGTCCGTGCAGGGCGGGGGCGAGCACGAGGCCGCAGAAGGATTCGGTGGCCAGCGCGCCTTCGACCGCGCGCGGGTGGCTGTCGGGTGCGCCGGTTCGGGCCCAGAAGAGCGGGGCGAGGCGCGGGTCGTCGCGGCAGATCGCCAAGCAGGCCAGGTTGGCATCGACTTCGTCGCGGTGCGTGGGCGGAGCGGCATCGAGGTTCGAGACGAGCATCCGCGCGATGCCGCATGCGTGGAAGTGTTGCTCGAGCTGCGGCTCGGCCGGTCCGGCGCGGGTTGACTCGCCGATGTGTCCGCGAACATCGATGATCACGAGCGGCTCCCAGCGACCGGCGTCGCGGCGTCTGCGCGAGCGGCCGGGCCGGCGTTGTGCGCGTCGAAAAGGCGGTCGCGGGCGGGCTGCTGGACGCTCGGCGGCCGCCGGCCGATAGGGTCAGCGGGGCGGCGTTGGACAGTCCCGGCCGGACCCGTTATGTAGATATCGATGAAGATGCAGATCACTCTTTCACAACGCCTGCAAACGTTGGCGCCGTCTGCGACCATGGCGGTTGCGGACAAGGCGCGACAGTTGCGCGAGCAGGGGCACGACGTGATCGCGTTCGGCGCGGGGGAGCCGGACTTCGACACGCCGGCGCACATTCGTGCGGCGCTGGTACGGGCGCTGGAGGCGGGAGATACGCGCTATCCGTCGCCGTCGTCGGGCAAGACGCCGCTGCGCAAGGCGATCTGCGAGTATCTGAGCAAGTACTGCGGGACGGAGTATTCGCCGAACCAGGTGTGCGTGACGGTCGGCGCAAAGGATGCGCTGTACCTGGGCTTCGCGTCGCTGCTGAACCCGGGCGACGAGGTCGTGATTCCCGCGCCGTACTGGGTGAGCTACCCGGACCAGGTGCGGCTGTTCGGCGGCGTGCCGGTGATCGTGCGCAGCCGCACGCCGGGTGAATTCAAGATCACGCCGGCCGAGCTGGAGCAGGCGCTCACGCCGCGGACGCGCGTGGTCGTGTTCAACAGTCCGTGCAACCCGAGCGGCGTCGTCTATTGCCGGGATGAGATCGCGGCGCTGGCGGCGGTCGTCGCGCGGAGCGACGCGGTCGTCTTCAGTGACGAGATCTATCACCGGCTGGTGTTCGACGGGCCGGCGTTCTCGAGCTTCGCGGCGGCGCCGGGGATGCTCGAGCGCACGCTGACGGTCAACGGCTGGAGCAAGAGCTTCGCCATGACGGGCTGGCGGCTGGGGTTTGCGGCCGGTCCGGCCGGGCTGATCGAGGCGATGGGTCGGCTTCAGGGTCAGATGACCAGCGGCGCGACGAGCTTCGTGCAGACGGCGGCGATCGACGCGCTCAGCGGCGACCAGGACTGCGTCGAGAAGATGCGGCAGGAGTATCTGCGGCGTGGCGAGCTGATGACGCGGGGCCTCAATGCGCTGCCGGGCGTGAAGTGCCGCCGGCCGGACGGGGCGTTCTATTGCTTCCCTGACGTGTCCGGGGCGTTCGAGCGGTTGGGCGTTCAGGATGCGGACGGGTTTGCCGCGGCCGTGCTGGAGCGGGCGCACGTGGCGGTCGTTTCGGGCACGCCGTTCGGGATGCCAACGCACGCGCGGCTGAGTTTCGCGACGAGCGAGCGGTTGATCGAGGAAGGTCTGCGCCGGATGGCGGCGCTGCTGGGGGGGTAGGCGCCGCGCGGTTGCGGATGGTCAGAGCCGCCAGCGAATGCGCGATCCGAGCCGCCAGCGAACACGAGATGAGCGCCGCGGGCGAATGCGAGCACAGAGCCGCGACCGCGAGGAGCGGGCCGACGCAAGAATGTCCCCCGCGTGCACGCGCCGCAACGCGCACACCTGTAAGTCAGGGACCGGAGTTCTCGGTAGGTGGATGTCATCCGGCGCTGCGCGGAAAGCGCGCCGCCCCCGGCCCGCTCCTCACGGTCGCGGCTCGGATCATGCGGGCGGTTCGGATCAGACGCTCACGATCGCGGCTCGGATCATGCGCGCGGCTCGGATTCGGTACGGGCGAGACGCCCGTACCACCCATCCATGGCAGGCAGGATGCCTGCCCCACTCAATGCGGGCGGGACGCGCGCTCCCCGCGGTCGCGGTGTTCCACAAGGTGGACGTTCTGAGTCTCGGGGGATCCGGCGCTGTCGCCGGAATCAGCGCCGCCGCTGGAATAACTGCACGAACGCCGCCCGGGAGGCTTGCGAGAACCGCCGCCACCAGGGGTCGCCCAGCTCTGTCGGAAACTCCGCCCGGAAACGGCGCACGGCCGCGCTGATCACCTCCGGCCTGCACGCGGGCATGTGAATGCCCGCGGCGTCGTCATGGTACTGATCTTCGCCGCGCGAATGCAGCCAGCCGTTCTCGCGGACGGTGGCCTCCGCGTCGGTGCCGGGCCAGGGGTAGTAGGGCCGCACATCCACCAGCGCGGGCTTGATCAGCCGCAAAAGCTTGGCGGTCTCGTCCAGCGAGGCGTCGCTCTCGTAGGGCGAGCCAAGGTAGACGATGACGCGCGGGGCGATTCCCGCCGCGTGCAGCAGCGACATCGACTCGATGATCTGCTCGTTGCTCAGCTCCATCGCGAAGATCTCGTTGCGGATGAAGTCGCTGCCGCTGATCACCTCGACATCCGCGAGATTGCAGCCCGCGGCCGCGAGCCGCTCGACGGTCTGCCGGCTGAGGCTGTTGGCCCGCAGGTGACAGCGAAAAGGCAGACCGCACTGCGAGCCGTAGAGCTCGAGGAGCTGCCCGAGCCAGGATTCGTCGAGCGCGAAGGCGTGATCCAGGAAACGCACCGTCCGCACCCCCGCGTAGCGCGAGCGGAGCCGGCCGATCTCGTCGATCACGTGTTGCGGCGAACGGCGGCGCACCCAGGTGCCGTGGCCGCGATAGAGGCGCGACACGGGCTCGTTGGGACAGTAGCCGCATTTCTGCGGGCAACCGCGGCCGACGGCGATGTCGATCGAACCGGTGCGTGCGACGTGGGCGGCGTAGTTGAACAGGTCGCGCTCCGCCAGCGGGAGCGAGTCCAGCTCTTCGACCAGCGCCGGCAGGGCCGGCATGCTCAGGCCGCGCTCGTCGCGCAGCCAGACGCCTTGGACGATCTGCCGCACGGCCGGGTCCTTGATCCGCTCGAGGTAGGTGACCAGCGACGCGTCGGGCTCGCCGATGGCGATGGCGTACACGGCCGGCAGGCTCAGGCAGGTGGTGGGCGCGAGCGTGGCCAGCCCGCCGCCGGCGACGACCGGCAGGAACTCGCGGTCCTGAATGTGCTGGAGCGTGCGGCGGGCGACGTCGCTACAGACCGGAGAGATGTCCGCATAGATGAGCTGCGGCAGGGAACGGGCCAGGAAGGCCTTCAGCGCGGGCAGGTCATAGCGGGCCACACCCAGCAGCGAGAGCTCGTGACCGCGGCCGCGCAGCAGGCTGAGTAGCGTGCCGAGGTTCGGCTCGAAGCGCGGCACGTCCCGGTGGCGGACGGCGGAGACGAATTGCAGGACCGCGATGCGCAAGCAACACTCACGAGACGGCTGAATCGCAGCAGTTGTGGCCCGCCCGAAGGCGCCGGCAGCGCGAGATTCTACAAGCAACGGATGGAAACGGCCCGCTGCGGCCGCGAGCTGCTGCGGTTGTGGACGCCCGGGGAGGCGTCAGTCTTCCAGAATCGGATCCCAGAATGCCGGCGTGAGCGACTTGGGAAAGCGGCCGCTTCCGGCCGGTATGATCGGAATGCGCACGGCCAGCTCCGGATGTCGGAGGCACTCGGTCAGGTAGGCGGAGGTCTCGGCGACGATGCGCAGCCGCATCTGCTCGTGGGTCTCCCGACGGTCGCGCAGCCAGCGCAGTTCCACCGTCTAGCTCCCTTCCCCCGCCGCAGCGGCCGCGGGAGCAGGCCGCGAGCGGGAGCCGCAGGCGATCGTCACCGCGATCAGCCCGAGCGAGATCATCTCGATCGGCAGTGGCCGCGCCAGACCGGAGGCCGGGATCGAGTTGATGTGCGCATAGAGCGGCGTGGCCACCGGGCGCAGGGCGGCCGAGACGAGCCCGACGATGCCGACGATGAATGGGCTGAGCCAGTACCAGCCGACGGCGCGGCAGTTCGTGATCCGCGAGGCGACCATGACGGCCAGGTAGAACGCGGCGACGACGGCGAAGATGACCTGGCCGCGGCGGGTCTCGGCGGCGGCCGGACCGGTCAGCACGAGCAGCAGCGCCCCTGCCAGGGCGGCGGCGGTGATGGCGCCGACGGGTCCCTCGCGCGAGCGGAGGGCGGCGATGAATTCGTTGCGTGAGCCGGCGGGCGGCTCGAGGCCGGGCTCGGAGGGCGGCTCGAAGCGCCACGAGAGGAGCACGGCTGCCAGGACGAGAGCGGCCAGGAAGACGTAGTCGGCGATGAGGAACCAGTATGGCCCAGGTCGGGGCGGTCCGGGTGCGGGGTTTCGGTGCATCAGCCAGTCGTCCATCGTCCCGGCGGGCCAGGCCCAGAACATCAAGGCTGTCGCGAGCGCCAGAATGGCCAGCGGCGTTCGCTCGCGCGGCGTGATGAGGGCGACGACGAGCGCGCCGAGCAGCCCGACGAGGGCGATACCGATGGCCGCGAGCGCCGCGTCCGGATAACCGAGGATGACCGGAACGGCGTTGTACCCGCGGCCGGTGAGCAGCGCGTTGACGCCGAAGTGCAGGCCCGCGAAGGTGAGCGCCGTGACGGCGACGAAGCGGGCGCGGCGCGGCCAGGTGCCGGCGGGCGTGTGAGGGTCGATCGGGAGGGTCGAGTTCACCGCTTTAGCCTAAACGACGCGTCGCGGACGGGTCAACGCATTTGGCGGGATGCGGGAGGGCCCGCGTGTGTTTTCCGCGAGAGTATTCGCCGGGCCCGCCTGCCGCTCTCGAACGGGCACGGGTGCCCGCCGACGGATGATAGCGCGTCGGGGGCGCTTGGATCGCGGCGGCGACGTTGAGAGGATGCGGGCTCCGCGGACGAGGGAAACAGCGACGGCCTTGCGGTCGCTCAAGGCACGGGCCATGGTCGGATGCTGCGACGGGGGAAGCGACCCATGGGTTGCGCTCGTCCGCCTGGTGGCGGACTCGCTTCACCCGCGGCCAGCGCCCCTGGGCAGCTCCGCGACCGGTCGGAGACCGGTCGTCCAGTGACCGGTCAGAGACCGGTCCCCCATTCTCGGAGCAGCGATGTTCCCCATTCGCCGGACACGGGCAAGCTGCGCTTGCTGCCACCCGGCCTGGCCCCCATGCTCGGAGCACAGGCCGGTCCCGCGATGCTTAGACAGTGCTTTCTTTCGCCATGCCGCAGAATCTTCTGTTGACGTGCCCCACGGGCATGGAGCATGATTCCGGACAGTTACGGCGCGGCTCGTTGGGCGGGCCGCCGCCGCTCGCCGAAGGGCTGCTGCGCACGCAACTTGCGCAGCACCGGCCGGCCGCAGCCCGCGTTTGACAGCGTGTGGCTCGGCGCTATAATCCCGGCCTGAAAAATGGATGCTGCCGCGTCCAGGAGATTCCCGCCATTCGGTTGCGCCTGATGGAGGTCGCTATGCCCGGACCCGCCCGGCCTTCTCGTATTGCCGGTCCGCTGTCGCTGGCTCTGCTGTGCCTGCTGTGCTGGACGGCGAGCCCGGTGTACGCGGTTCAGGTTTCCATCGATGGATTTGTGACCGGTCGGGCCGCCCAGGCGTGGGAGACCTGGCAGCGGGCGATGCAGGCGCTGCTGTCGCGTGATTCTGATGCGGCCGAGGCGGCCTTCGCCGAGCTGATCGCGGGGGATGCGACGCCGCTGCGGCTGGCGCTGATGGGCGACCGGGTGCTGCGCGAGGGGAATCTCGGCGGGGGCCTGATCCTGCTGGAACAGGATGCCGAAGCCGACGCGCTGGGCGAGGCGGGCAAGCAGGTCTACGAGCGCTATCAGACCGGCACCGAGCAGCTGAACCAGGCCGATGACGGGTTCTACTTCGCGCTGGTCGGGCAGTTCGCGATCGCGAACGCGAACTTCGAGGCGCTGGTCCGCGGCGACGTCGATCCGGTGGCGCTGCTCGAGTTCGTCGACCAGGTGCCGAAGCGCGAGGAAGTGCTCGTGCTGGTGCTGGACAACCCGGTCATGGGGGCGTCGGCTCGCGAAGTGATGCGGCTGCTGGGCGTCGGCGAGCGGATGATCAAGGCCGATCCGGTCCGCATCTTGCAGAACATCGAGCGGCTGGCGGGTCCGCCGCGGCAGTTCGAGAACAGCGTCGAGCGGCTGCGCGAGTCCGGCGAATATGCCGTGCCCTTCGCAGTCATGACGCTGCGCGACCGCGAGAAGCAGCATCTGCTCCAGCCGCTGCTGCGGACGCTGCCGCAGATCGGCCGGGCGGCGCTCAATCCGCTCGTGCAGGCGCTTTCGATGGGCGACAACACGACCAAGCGCTACCTGATCGAGGCGCTGGGGCAGATCGGGTACGCGCAGGCGGTTCCCTATCTGCTGGAGCTGCGCGAGGCGAGCGACACGCCGCCGGAGATTCGCGACGCGGCCGTCGCGGCGCTGGGGGAGCTCGAACGCCGCGGCGTGCCGGTTTCACCGGACATCGACGCGGCGACGGCGTACCTGACGCTGGCGAGCGAGTACTACAACGACATTCCGTCGCTGCGGGCCGATGCGCGGCTGGACACGGCGAACGTGTGGTACTGGCGCGAGGAGCTGCTCCAGAACATCGAGGTGCCGACGCCGATCTTCAACGAGATCATGTGCATGCGCTGCTGCGAGGAGGCGCTGCTGCTCGAGCCGGAGAACAAGGCGGCCCTGGCCCTGTGGCTGGCGGCGAACTTCCGCCGCGAGGCGCAGATCCCGCAGGGGCTGCTCGACCAGACGCGGCCGGAGAACTACCCCAGCGCGGCCTATTTCGCCCAGTCGGCCGGTCCGGAGTATTGCCTGAGGGCGCTGGCCCGGGCGGTGGATGACGGCGACCCGGCCGTGGCGCTCGGTGCGATCGAGGCGCTGCGCAAGACGGCCGGCCCGGCCAGCCTGATGAGCTATGACACCGGCCGCAATCCGCTGGCCGAGGCGCTTTCGTTCGGCGACCGGATGGTTCGGATTCGCGCGGCGCTGGCGCTGGCGGCGGCCGGGCCGAGCGAGCCGTTCCAGAACTATCAGAATCTGATGCCGGTGCTGGGCGAGGCGGTGATGCTCTACGGCGGGGCGCGCAACGCGCTGGTGGTCGATGCGAACACGCAGACCGCCAACGCGGTCGCGTCGGCGCTGCGAGCCGGCGGCTACGACGTGATCATCGACGCCTCGCTCGACGGCGGGCTGGAGAAGGTGCGCAGCGAGCTGCCCGGGATCGACCTGATTCTGCTCGCCTCGGACCTGACGAACCCGTCCGCGGCCGACTCGCTCGGCGTGCTCCGCAACGAGTTCCGCTTCTCGAGCGTGCCGGTGATCATCGTGACCAAGGAGGGGCAGGCGCCGGCGGTCCGCGAGCTTGTGCAGGGCGACTTCCGCGTCGGACAGGTTCCGGCCGAGGTGACGCCGGAGGGGCTCCAGGCCGAGATTCAGCGGGTCGGCCGCTCGATCGGTGCGACGGAGATATCGGCCGAGCTTGGCACGGCGCTGGCCAAGGAAGCGGCGGACGTGCTCTATCGGCTCGGTGCGGAGCGGAACCCGGTCTTTGCGCCGGAGGCGGTCGAGTCGCAGCTCATCTCGGCTTTGGCGACGCAGGATGCCGAGTTGCGCCAGAAGCTGGCGAGGGCGCTGAGCACCGTCTGCCAGCCTTCCGCCCAGACGGCGATCGCCAAGATCGCTCTCGACGACGCCGAGGCGGCCGAGCTGCGGATCGCGATGTTCGCGATTCTGGCCGAGTCGGGCAAGCGCTGCGGTCCGATGCTGGCCGAGGAGCAGGTGCAGCGGCTGATCACGATCGCGGAATCGGACGCGAACATGGAGATCCGCACGGCGGCGTCGCAGACGCTCGGTGCGATGAACCTGCCGGGTAATCCCGCCAGCGTTATCATCCGCAACCAGCATCAGGGCTAGGAGGTTTGCATGCTGCATGCTGCGACGTTGCTGCTGATGGTGGCCGGTGTGGGGCAGGTGCCGCAGCCGGTCGGCAAGGGGCCGGAGCCTTCGCCCACGCCGATCTCCTGGGAGTTCTCCATCCGGCATGATGACCCGCGGCGCATCGTCGTGCAGCTTCCCGGCAGTGAGACGACCGAGACGTACTGGTACATGGTCTATACGGTCGTGAATCGCAGCGGCTCGACGCAGCGCTTTCACCCGACCTTTCAGCTTGTCACCGAAAACCTGGACGTGATCGATACGGACATGGGCATCAGCCCGCTGGTCTTCGACGCGATCCGCGAGCGCCACCGCCTGACGCATCCATACCTCGTGCACCCCACGCTGGCGATTGGCGACCTGAAGGCCGGCGAGGACAACGCCCGCGAGTCGGTCGCGATCTGGCGCGGCGTGGACGTCGACGTGAATCGCTTCACGATCTACATCGCCGGGCTCAGCGGCGAGACGCTCGTGCTCAGGAATCCCTCCTTCGACCCGAACCGGCCGGTGGATGCGGAGGTCGAGGTCGACGGGCGGACGAAGACGGTGACGGTCAATCCGCGGCACTTTACGCTCCGAAAGACGCTGGAGCTTCGCTACGCGATTCCCGGTTCGCCGGCAGCGCGGCGGACGGCCGAGCCGGTGCGCGAGTCCTCACGCTGGATCATGCGGTAGACGGGCCGGCGGGGCGGGGCTTGCCAGCGAGGCGGGCGGGCGCTATACTGCGCGGCTCGCCGCGGGGGCGGTGTAGAGCCCGTGGCAGGTGCGTAACTCACGAACGGGAAGTGACTTATGGCTCATAAGAAAGGTCAGGGCTCGACCCGCAACGGGCGCGACAGCAACCCGCAGTATCGCGGGGTCAAGCTCGGCGGCGGCCAATTCGCCAAGACGGGCGCGATCATCGTCCGCCAGTGCGGCACGCCTTACAAGCCCGGCCACAACGTCGGCCGCGGCCGGGACGACACACTCTTCGCGCTGGTCGACGGAACGGTGGAATTCCGCGGGCGGAAGGTCTCGGTCGTTCCCGTCGAGCAGCCGAGCACGAACTGAGGCACGGCGGCCGCGCGACTTCGCGCAGCGCTTCGCGCAGTTCGGCGGCCGGGCAGTGAACAAACACCGAAGGGCGATCTCGGGCAGCGGCCCGGATCGCCCTTCGGCTTTGATGGTGCGGTCGGTGTTGGTCTGTTGCGCCGGATGCAGGCGGCCGGCGGGCCGCGCGCACGGGGTCGCGCAAGTCGCTACAGCTCGAAGATGTTGACCGAGAAGGGCTCACCGCCGACGACGGTCACCTGAACGACGCCGGTTGTCGGAGAGTCTGCGTCGAACTCGATCGTCATCGTGCGGATCTCGCTCGAGGAGAGCGTCGCCGTGCCGCCGAAAGGCACGAAGTTGTCATACTGCGTGAACGAGAGCTGAATGTCCTCGAGCGCGGCGAGGTAGGTGCTGGTGCCCTGCGTGACGGTCCCGTCGAAGGTCGAGATCGTCGTTGAAAGCGACTCGAGATCGAAGCTCACCACGCCCTCGCCTTGCGTTGCGATCGAGCCGCTCGAGTCGGTCAGGACCAGGTCGAATTCGCCGTTGAGAGCGACGGCCGTTTCGGTGCGGTTGAAGCCGAGCGTCACGTCGCCGCTGAGCGTCGTCCCGTCGCAGGACAGGCTGTTGAACTCGATGTCCATGGTGTGCGCGGCCTGGCTGAACAGGCCCGAGGCGTTGCCCGAGCAGACGTAGTCTTCCGAGCCGAGCACGTTGCAGCCGCTCTCGCCGAAGTCCATCGACACGGCCAGTTCGAAGCCGCTCTCGTTCGAGGCGGAGAAGGAGGCCGTCGGGCAGGTGCTCGGGGCGTCCAGCGACGACTCGTTTGTGCCGCTGGTCGTTCCCTGCGTCGTGTTCACGGCCGAGTTGATCGACTGAATCGACGCCAGGAAGGCCTCCACCGCGCTCTGCTCGCCGGCGGTCAGGGAGTCGCCGTCCGTGTCGGAGCCCGTGCCGTCGTTTGGGACAAAGAGGCTTGTGCAGCCCAGGGACAGGCCCAGTCCGGCGGCGGATGCGGCGAGCACTCGAAGTAGGGATCGGATCGTCATGTTCAAGAACTCCTGAGCAAGATAGGTTGCGTCCGGCCGGAGAGAAGATGGACGGCTGCCCGCGTCGTGCAGCGCCGGGATCGGTGACCCGACCGACCCCGCCTCCGACCCGACAGATCACATGAACCAAGCTGAGATATCGGTCGCTTGCGGTCCTGATCCTGAGCGACTTTCCGGACCCTGGCCGCCTTGCAATCGGCCGGGGCGACACCGAAGATACGGCGGCATGAGCGAGTGGAAGCCGATGCCAAGTGCCCATCGCCAGCCCGGGCCGGCCGACCGGTGGCGCGAGCGCTCCCGGGCGGCAGGAATTGCCGGTTGTCTGGTGGTGGCGCTCCTGCTTGCGGGCTGCGTAGACGTCAACTACGACCGCATCGCGCTGGGGGCCACGCCCAAGGAATACGCCCGAGTCCTGCCCGACGAGCAGACCCGCCGGACCGACCTGGGGCTGTGCTACGTCGGCCGCGACATGAGCGGGCGAACGGACGCGATTGTCGTCCTGCTGACGCCGGACCGGCGCGTATCTTGCAAGGTGCAGGCGAGCTATTTTGAACGGAACCTCGGCTTCCGCGTGGATCGCGGGTACCGACTGCGCGGCGAGCTGGACCCGCAGCTCGCCGAGACGCAGTCGGCCGGTCCGATCGACACGCTGCGGGCGGTGGCGAGCGACCTGATGGCCTATCGCGGCGAACGGCTTTCGCAGGACGCGCATTCGTGGGTCGCCGCGGGGCTGGTGCGGCTGATCCAGCGCTGGCCAAACGTCGTCGATCCGGGCTTGGAGACCCACCAGCTCAGCGAACTGTTCGAACGAGTAGCGGGCGGCGGCGTCGCGCGCATTTCCGTGGACGCCCGCGGCGTCTACCGGTTCGAGTATGAACAAGGTGTGACGCGCTGAGCACGCCAGCCGGCCGGCGGCGGGCGTTTCGAGCGACCGCCCGCGTGACGCGTGTCCGCGGGGGCGGTTGCCGTGTGATCGACGCAGGTTGCTCCGTCGGGAGCGGTCATGCCCAGAGTGTACGTTCCCTGGTCCCCACGTCGGCGGCGCGAGTGGAGCGCGCCGGAGCGGGCGCTCGCCGCGGCCGCGGCGGCGGTTTATCGCGTGGGCGCGCCGGTCATTCAGCGCTTCCCCGGCGTGGTGTTTCTGACGGTGCTGGTGCTCGCCAGTCTGGCGGCGTGGTTGACGGCGCTGGCGTGCAGCGTCGCGGTCCGCGTGCGTCAGGTCGTGCTCGGCGGCGGGGACGACGCCGGCGGACTGCTCGCATACGACCAGATCGCCGCGGCGGCCGAGAAGATCGGCACGATCGTGCCGGTGCCGGTGCTGTACCTGCTTCAATCGCTGCTGGTGCGCGACCTGCTGGCGCTGCTGGGGATCGTCACCTTCGTTTCGATCCTGGCGATGTTCGCGATCTGGTGGGAGCGGAAGGTGGCGGGGTTCATCCAGTCGCGGCTGGGTCCGATGCGCGTCGGCGGCTGGCATGGCTGGTCGCAGTCGCTGGCCGACGGGATCAAGCTGATCGCCAAGGAAGACCTGATCCCGACGGACGCGGACCGGCCGCTGTTCCGGCTGGCTCCTTATCTGTCGTTCGTGCCGGCGGTCATGGCGTTCCTGGCGCTGCCGTTCGGCGCCTACTGGGTGCTGCGGAATCTCGACGTGGCGCTGCTGTTCATCCTGGCGATGCTCGGGCTGGAGGTGCTGGGCGTGCTGGTGGCGGGCTGGGCCAGCAACAACAAGTGGAGCGTCTACGGGGCGCTGCGCGAGGCGGCGCAAGTCGTCAGCTACGAGATTCCGATGGGCTTCTCGCTGCTGATTCCGATCATGGTGGCCGGCTCGCTGAGGCTGGCAGGGCCGGGCAGCCTGGCGGAGCACCAGGCGGGCGGCTGGTTCAACTGGCTCGCGTGGCACAGTCCGTGGACGTTCGTGGCCATGTTCACGTACTTCATCTCGTCGCTGGCGTCGTGCAAGCGGGCGCCGTTCGACCTGCCCGAGGCGGAGAGCGAGCTGGTGGCGGGGTTTCACACGGAGTACAGCGGCATCCGCTGGTCGTTGTTCTTCTTCGCCGAGTATGCGGCGATGTTCGTGGTCAGCGCGCTGCTGGTGATTCTCTTCCTGGGCGGGTGGGATGCGCCGTGGGTGGCGCTGATGCCGGCCGGCTGGAACGATGCCGGAGCGCCGCTGGCGAACCAGCTTCTGGCGGGGTTGCTGTTCACCGGCCCGGTCTGGTTCATCATCAAGTGCCTCTTCTTCGTCTACGTGCAGATGTGGCTGCGCTGGACGCTGCCGCGGCTGCGGATCGACCAGGTGCTCTTCTCGTGCGTGCAGGTGATGCTGCCGCTGACGCTCGTGGTGCTGCTGGCCAGCACGGCCTGGGAGCTGGGCCTGCGGGCCAGCCCGGCCTTTGAGCAGTTCGCCGGCGTGGTACGCATCGTGCTGGCGCTGGTCGGTGTGGTCATGGCGGCCGCGGTGCTGGTCGTGGCCGCGGCCGGCTTCAAGCGACAACGTGAGCTGGTGGGAACCATGGCGGTCGATCGGCCGCTGCGATGGGGCTAGTGCAGATGTCGGAGACGGCGAAGCTGGCACTCGGCGGCGCGGGCGTGGTCGCTCTGCTGCTGCTCATCGGGCTGGGCAGTCTGACCAGCTCCCGGCCGCTGGAGGCGTTCGTCTTTTACGTCTTCGCCGCGGTGACCGTGGTCTCGTGCGTCGCCATCGTCATGAGTCAGAACATCATCCGGGCGGCGATGTGGCTGCTGGGCACGCTCGGGGCGGCGGCGGGGTTCTACTTTCTGCTGGCCGCGAACTTCCTGGCGGCGATTCAGCTCATCGTGTACGCCGGCGGCGTGCTGGTGCTGATCGTTTTCGGCGTCATGTTGACCGCCCGGACGCCGTACTTTCGCTTCGCCCCGAGCGTGCGCGAGGTGATTCTGGCGGCCGGCGTGGGGTGCGTGCTCTTCGTCGGGCTGATCGTCGCGCTGCTCGGCGGGGGCGCGGGCGCGTGGCCGGCGATTCCGGGGGCTGTTCCTTCGCTGGTGATCTCGAGCGTGGCCGACCTGGGGCGGGCGCTGCTGACGGACTATCTGCTGCCGTTCGAGGTCGTCTCGGTTCTGCTGCTGGCGGTGATGATCGGGGCTGCGCACCTGGCCCGCCCGACACGGAGGGGTTCGTAGCATGTTCGAGGTCGGCCTGGGCCACTACCTGGTCGTGACGAGCTTCATGTTCGTGGCGGGCATCGTGGTGATGACCTTGAAGCGCAATGCGATCGGCATCCTGATCGGGGCCGAGCTGGTGTTGAACGCGGGAGCGATCAACTTCGTCGCCTTCGAGCGCTTTCGGGCCGGCGGGCTGGACGGGCAGCTTACGGCGATCTTCGTGGTCGTGCTGGCCGCGGCGGAGGCGGCCATCGCGCTGGCGGTGTTCCTGAATTTCTACAGCGGGCTGGCGACGATCGACGTCGATCGCGGCGACACACTGAAGGGATGATTCGCGGGCGATGACCACCGCAGGCTTTCTCCAGGCGTGCCTCCTCGTCGGCGTGTTCGTGCCGCTGGCCGGCTTCGCGCTGCTGGTCTTTTTCGGGCAGCGATTTCCGCGCGGCGGATACGGCTGGGAGCGGCTTGCCGGCGGCGGCCACGGCGGCCAGCGCGGGCACGGACACGGCGGCGGGTCGCGCGAGCATGCGGTCACACCGGCGATCGGCGAGCCGCTGGCCGGCTGGATCGCGACGGGGGCGATCGGCATTTCGTTCGCCGCGGCCGTGGTCGCGGTGGTGGTCTGGTCGGGCACGGCCACGGACGCGCGTCCCGGCTTGATGCGGCAGGCGGCCGAGAGCGGCGTGCTGTGGCTGAATCTGGGGCGGGTGCCGGTGCACTTCGGCGTTCAGCTCGATTCGCTGACGCTGATCATGTTTCTGATGGTCTCGCTCTGTTCGCTGTGCATTCATGTGTTCAGCCTCGGATACATGCGGGGCGACCCGGGCTTCGCGCGGTTCTTCGCGTTCCTGTCGCTGTTCTGTTTCTCGATGCTCGGGCTGGTGATCAGCACCAATCTGCTGTTCATGTTCGTCTTCTGGGAGCTGGTCGGCGTGTGCAGCTACTTCCTGATCGGCTTCTGGTTTCAGAAGAAGAGCGCATCCGACGCGGCGATCAAGGCCTTCGTGGTCAATCGCGTCGGCGACTTCGGCTTCATGATCGGTCTGGCGCTGTGCCTCGTCTATCTGGGCACACTCTCGCTGCATGAATTGCCGGCCGTCTTCGAGGCCGGGGCCGCGCATGCCGGCTGGATCGACGGGCCGGCCTCGCCGGCGGCGTTGAAGGTCCCGTCCGCGGCGGCGGAGCGGGCGTCGCTGCTGTTCTCGTCGGGCTTTCTGGGGATCGCCGCGGCCACGTGGCTGGGCATCGGCCTGTTCTGCGGGGCGATCGGCAAGAGCGCCCAGTTTCCGCTTCAGGTCTGGTTGCCGGATGCGATGGAGGGTCCGACGCCGGTATCGGCGCTGATTCACGCGGCGACGATGGTGGCGGCGGGCGTGTATCTCGTGGCCCGCATCTTCGCGGTGCTGACGCCGGGGGCGCAGCTCGTGATCGCCGGTGTGGGCTGCATCACGCTGACGATCGCCGCGCTGATGGCGCTCGTGCAGACCGATATCAAGCGGGTGCTGGCGTATTCGACGCTCTCGCAGCTCGGCTACATGATTTTCGGCCTGGGCGTGGGGGCGTGGATCGGGGCGCTGTTTCACCTGCTGACGCACGCGTTCTTCAAGGCGCTGCTGTTTCTCGGCGCCGGGCAGGTCATCGCCGGCTGTCATCATGAGCAGGATCTGCGGCGGATGGGAGGCCTGCGGCGGCGCATGCCGCGGACCGCATGGACGTTCCTGGTGGCGGTGCTGGCGATTTCCGGCGCGGGGATTCCCTATACGCCGATCGGGGTGGGCGGCTTCTTCAGCAAGGATGAGATTCTGGCCGTCGCGATGGGCCGCACGGGTGTGCTGGCTGCGGAGCATGAGGACACGCACGACGCCGCGCCCGGCGAGCAGGGCGGCGGCGAGCACGTGTCCGGTGCGGCGGCCGCGAACGTGCTGGCCTGGTCGCCGAACGCGTGGGGCGGGCTCGCGGCGGGGCTGGGGACGGACGGTTCCGCCGGCACCGCAGATGAAACCGGCCACGCGCCGCGCGACGAGCGCGTGCAACAGGCGATACCGTCGGCCGCGCCGCCGGCGCTGCCGCTCGTGTTGTTCATTCTGCCGCTGATCGTGGCCTACATCACGCCGTTCTACATGGGGCGCTGCTATGTGCTGGCCTTCTTGGGCCGGCCGCGCGACGAGCACGTGCACGCCCACGCCCATGAAGAGCGCGTCATGTACACGCCGCTGATCGTCCTGGCCGTGATGACGATCGTCAGCGGCTTCTTCCTGTTTCGCGACTTCGTCAGCTACGCCGCGCCGGCCGCGCTGCCGCTGGCCGTCGCTGTGGACGGCGTGCGCGATCATTCGCTCCATGGTGTACATCGGTGGTTGCCGATCTTGGTCGGGCCGGCCTGGGTCGTGGGGCTCGGCGGCGCTTTTCTGCTCTATCGAGACGGCCTGGCCCGGGCCGAGAAGCTCCGCGCGTTGCCCGCGCTCGGCACGATTCACACCGTGCTGGTCAACAAGTTCTACTTCGACCACGTGTACAACGCGGTCTTCATGATGGGCACGCGCGCGGTCGCGGTGCTGTCACGGGCGTTCGACGTGGTCGTGATCGACGGCATCGTCAACGCCTCGGCCCGCATCACCGAGCGCGTCAGCCGCTTTTCCGGCGTCGTGCTCGACAACATCGGCGTCGACGGGCTGGTCAACGGCGTCGCGGCGGTCTGTGCACTGGTCGGCGACGGATTCCGTGCGATTCAGACCGGCCTGGCGCGAAACTATATTCTGGCGGCGGCGCTGGTCGTTGCGGCCCTGCTGCTGAGCCTCTGGAGCCTGCCGCTGGGTCTGGCGGCGGTGCTGGTGGGTGTGGGCGTGCTGGCCGGCCGGTGGGTGCTGCTCGTGGTCGCCGTGGTGCTCGCGCTGGTCGCGGCGAGCTGGTCGGCCAGCCCGCTGCTGGCTCGATTCGTGATCGTGGTCGTGCTGCTGTCGGTCATGGCGCTGGGCCGCCCGCTGCGGGAGTCGGTCGAGCAGGAGCAGGCGGAGTCCGTGTCGCCCGCGCCCGGGCGCTGAAGGAGTCGGCAAATGGCCGGTTCGCTGCTGAGCTGGATCGTCTTCACGCCGCTGATCGGCGCGGTGCTCGTGCTCTTTCTGAGCCGGGCCGACCTGATCAAGCGCACCGCACTGCTCTTCTCGGCCATTCCATTCGTGCTGAGCCTGCTGCTGATCGGTCCGTTCCTGGGCGATGAGGCGGCCGGGTCGGCCAACGGCGGCTACGGCGGCATTTTCTTCGAGCAGCGCGTCACCTGGATCGAGACGACCGACCGGGCCTTCAAGGTCGAGTATTACCTGGGTGTCGACGGGCTGAGCATGCCGCTGGTCGTGCTGACGACGCTGATCAGCCTGCTGGCCTGCGCGGCGAGCTGGAACTTCGAGAGCTGGAAGACGCGCCGCGGGCTGAAGGGCTACATGAGCCTGCTGCTGCTGCTCGAGACCGGCATGCTGGGCGTCTTCTGCGCGCTGGACTTCTTCCTGTTCTACATCTTCTGGGAAGTGATGCTGCTGCCGATGTATTTCCTGATCGGCGTCTGGGGCGGGCCGCGCAAAGAGTACGCCGCGATCAAGTTCTTCATCTACACGCTGGCCGGCAGCGTGCTGATGCTGATCGCCATGCTGGCGCTGTACTTCTACCCGCCGGTCGGCCAGCGCACGTTCGATATCATTCGCCTGGCGACCGACCCGGCCCTGCGGACGCTCTTCAACGATCCCCAGACGCTCTTCCTGGGCTTCAAGTTCTCGACCGCGATGTTCGTGCTGCTGTACATCGGCTTCGCGATCAAGATCCCCGTCTTTCCGTTCCACACGTGGCTGCCCGATGCGCACGTCGAGGCGCCCACGCCCATCAGCATGATTCTGGCCGGCGTGCTGCTGAAGATGGGCGGCTACGGCATGCTTCGCTTCTGCTATCCGATCCTGCCGGAGGCCGGGCAGTTCCTGGCGGTCACGCTCGGCTGGCTCGGCGTCGTGAACATCCTCTACGGCGCTCTGTGCGCCATGGCCCAGGACGACTTCAAGAAGCTCGTCGCCTACAGCTCGATCTCGCACATGGGCTACGTGCTGCTCGGCATGGCCAGCCTGACGCAGGCCGGATTCCAGGGGGCGATGTTCCAGATGATCGCCCACGGCATCTCCAGCCCGATGTGCTTCTTCCTCGTCGGCGTCCTCTATGACCGCGCCCATCATCGCGAGATCAACCGCTTCGGCGGCCTCTGGCTGAGTATGCCCGTGTACGGCTCGCTGGCGACGGTCGGCTTCTTCGCTTCGCTGGGTCTGCCGACGCTCTGCGGATTCATCGGCGAGGTCTACGCCGTCTTCGGCACGTTCGATTCCGACGTGCTCTATCGCGCGGGTGGATACAACTTCATCTTCGGGATTCTGGCGGCCGCTGGCGCGATCCTGACGGCCGGCTACATCCTGTGGATGATCCAGCGGGTCTATCTCGGTTCCGAGCGGCCCGAATACGCCGGCATCGCCGACGCGGACCGCCGCGAGGTGCTGATTCTGGCGCCGATGGCCGCGCTGGCGATCGCGCTGGGCATTCTGCCGAAGCAGACGCTGCTCGACTTCGTCAGCGGCACGCTCAACGGCATCCTGGCGATCACGGCGGGCTGAACCCGGCCGCGGCCGGCGGAAGGTGACATTCGGAATGCTCGCGACGATGTGGGTTCCCGATCTTCAGACGATGCGGCTTGTGCTGCCCGAGCTGCTGCTCGTCGCGACGCTGGTCGTGCTGCTCGTCTGGCCGATCCTGTTCGGGCGCGACACGCGGACGAGCGGCCTGATCGCGCTGCTCGGGGCGATCGCCGCGGCGGTGGCGGCCGGCGGGGTGTTTCCGCAGGTGGCGGACGGCGGCGTGGAGCTGTTCGGCGTGCGGGCGACGGCGCTGCACGAGCCGGGGCCGGGGATGCTCGCGGCTGACCGGCTGGGGGCGTTCTTCCGCCTGCTGCTGATGGTCTTCCTGGTCGCGGTGCTGCTGATGTGGCTGATGTTCGATGCGCCGTCGGAGCGCAGCGGGCCGGAGTTCATGACGCTGCTGGTGGCCAGTGCGCTGGGCATGGCGCTGATGGCGGAGTCGATCCACCTGCTGATCATGATCATCGCGATCGAGCTGGCGTCGATGCCGAGCTTCGCGCTGGCGGGGTTCGACCGGCACCGGCCGGCGGCGGCGGAGGCGGCGGTCAAGTACACGGTCTTCGGCGCCGCGACCAGCGGCTTCATGATCTTCGGGGCGAGCCTGCTGTACGGGCTGTTCGGCACGCTGCACGTGCCGACGATGGTGCAGCGGATGGCGGCGGTTTCCGACGCGGCGACGCTGCCGATCCTGGTCGTGGCGCTGCTGGCGGTGTTCGCGGGCGTGGCGTTCAAGATCTCGGCGGTGCCGTCTCATTTCTGGTGTCCCGATGTGTTCGAGGGGGCGTCGCTGCCGGTGGCGATGTGGCTGAGTGTGGCGAGCAAGGCGGCGGGGATCGTGCTGCTGGTGCGGCTGGTGGGGCTGTGCGCGGTGCCGGGTACGCAGGTGTATGAGCAGCTTGTTCTGCCGACGATTCAGGTCGGCGTGGGCGTGTTCGCGATTCTGACATGCACGGTGGCGAACCTGGCGGCCTATGGGCAAAGCAACGTCCGGCGGCTGCTGGCGTACAGCTCGATCGCGCACGCGGGATACATGCTGTGTGCGGGGGCGGTGGTGCAGCGGGCGGATGCGGCGTCGGCCGCGGCGATGAGTGCGGTCGTCGCCTATCTGGCGATCTACCTGTTCATGAACCTGGGGGCGTTCATGGTGCTGGGTCTGGTGGCGCGCGACACCGGCCGCGAGGATATGGATGCGTTTACGGGGCTGGGATGGCGCGAGCCGTCGTTGGCGCTGTCGCTGACGATCTGCCTGGTGTCGCTGATCGGGCTGCCGCCGCTGGGGGGGTTTATCGTCAAGTGGTGGCTGATCTATTCGCTCGGCTCGGCGGCGGTGGCGTCGCCGTTTCTGTGGGTGGTGGTCGGGGCGGTCGTGCTGAACACGGCGCTCAGCCTGTATTACTACGCGCGGATCATCCGGCAGACGTATCTGCGGGGGATCGAGCTCGAAGCGACGGAGGGGCTGCGGGCGCCGCTGGGTGGCAAGCTGATCGTGCACCTGTGTGCGCTCGTGCTGCTGCTGACGGGGACGCTGCTGATTCCGCCGCTGAAGAACACGGCGGACTTCGCGGCCGAGCGGATGTATGCGGGCGTGGGGGCGGAGCGGCCGTTCGTTGTGAAGGAGCCGGCCGGGGGCCCGAGACCCTGAAAAAACGAATCGCAAAGGGCGGGCCTGGGGCTTGCGGCGCGGAACGAGGCCGTGATTTTCGCGGCGAAGCGCGCGACGAGCCCGGCGTTTGCGCGGTGAATCGCGCCGCGATCAGGGAGTACTGGTGACCCGGCGCGCATCCGGAGGGTCGAGACAGGGGGGTCAAGACGAGGGGGTCAAGCGCGTGCATAATTTTGACCCCCCTGTTGCGGGGTGCCGGGCTTCACTTTCGGGAGTGCGCGGGCGTAGCGGGGATGGGTCGGCGACGAGGGCGGCCCAGAAGTGCGTCGCTTCGCGGCCGGGGGCGTTGTCCTGCGGATCGTACAGGTCGCAGTGGCGTTTCCAGGCTCGCTGGAGGGCGGCATCCCACGACAGGGTTTCGAGTCTCGCGCTGCGGTCGGGTGAGTGTGTGGCCAGCAGCCGGGACTCGCACAGGTCGGACAGGCGGGAAAAGCGCCGGCGGAAGTCGCGGTCGAGCTGGGCGGCCTGCGCGGGCGGTCAGCCGCTGCGGTGCGGCGCCGGCCAGCAGGCCGTGAAGCTCGGTGAAATCGTCGAGCAGCCAGTTCCGCAGGTAGCGGTCGGCCTCCAGCAGGTCGAACCGGCGTGAGGCGCAGGCGCGGATTGTCGCCCGGCCGGCCGTGAAATGGTCGATCTCCGACAGGAGGCGGTGGACGGCGGGGTGTGCCCGCGGACTGAGTGGGGGGATTTGCGGGTAGCGGACGCGGGGGTTGTGGGTGGTCATAGCGAAACCTTGGGGGGCGTCGCCGGCGATCTCGCGGTCAGCCTAGCGACCCGACGTGCCCATAGTATGCCCAGAGCCAGCCGAGGCGGAGGGTCACCAGCACCAGGTAGATCGCGACTGCACAGGTGATCAGTACGAATTCGCGGCGGCGGACGCGGTCGTGACGGGGTCGTACTGGTTCAGGTCGTTCGAGGTGTAGGTCGTCTGCGGGCCGGTGCCTTCGGTGCTCGTGGCGCGGTTGCCGATCGGGTCGTACGTATACGCGCGGTCGAAGGGCGAGTCCGGCGCGGAGCGCTGCTGCGGGTCGGATCCGAGGAAGCGCTCGCTGGCGATCAGCTCGTGGCGGTCGTTGTAGCTCCAGGCGTCGAAGTGGATGTCGCTGGCACCGCCCAGCCCGTCGAAGGCCGACCCGGTCCGTACCACGGACTCGCGCCGGCCGAGCACGTCGCTGGCGTAGGCGTACTTCGAAATCTGCGGCGAAGCAGCACCCGGCCAGAGGTTCTCCACGCTCGTGAGGAGGTCGCGGTCGGGTTCATAGGTTGGCGCGCAGCCGATTGCGATGAGCGCTACGGCAATCGCAGTCCAGCGAATGATCATGGCATGTCGCCGCAGATTCGAGATTCCGACTGCACGAGCCGCTCGGCTCGTGCTCGGAGAAATCAGAAGCTCGGATTGACACGATGTATCGGACGTCCTAAACGCAGAGAGCTAGCGCTTCGCGTACGCCTCGGCCGATGGCCTCGGGGCTAGCATCTGGTGGCAGTGTAATTGTACGATCCTCGAGGCGCGTATAACCTTCGTGCGATTCCCGCTTTTGGGGGACGAGCTTCAATGACGATTCCTCGTGCTCGACCCCGACAATCCGACCACGGCGCGAAAACTCGGACCAGCTTCGTATCTTGAAAGCTCTCAGAAATGGACGCAGCTCTCGATCCCATGCGCCGAATTCGGGATGCGGTATGTCGGTGCGCCAATGACTGAGGGCCTCCAGAACGGCTCCTCCCAATGCAGCGTCGTCCGCATCCGTCGAAAGGACTGCGAGCGGCTGCTGAATGATGAATACCTTGTGGACCGTAGCTGCAAAGGGTGCCACCACGATGCGCTTGCGTAGCTCGTGAACCACACAATATCGCATCATTTCGCCTCGACGATCGCGACGTCAACGCCTCGGCTACGGCCCTAGTCGATGATGGACTGGAATACGGTGTTCTGGTCACAAGTACCGCTGCTGGCGGGGATCACGAGCTCGAGTCGCCGACCTTTGATTTGAGACGGGAGAATCTCCACGCCCGCGTACCGATCTCCGTTGAAGTTCGCCAGTGCTTCAAGGTCGCCAGCCAGTTTCCTGTCCAGCGTCCGCCAATTCTGATACGACTTCGCGTTCAAGTCAATGCTCTTGATGCTCGTGGCGATGCCGTCCTCGAACCGGTCGATTGCTCGAAAGTTCGGATGGAGATTTCTGCCTTGTAGTACCTCGAGCGCGACGCCACGCGGGGAAGTTGCAAAGTCCCACGGTGTGAAATTCCGATCCAGCACCGGTAGTGGGTTGAACTCCTCCTGGAAGATGACCCGGCAGGGACCGCGCACGGCGCACTTCGCGCCGCGGGAACCCGGGCCGACGAAGATGGCCCGGCCGACCAGGGCGCGGGCGCCGCCCAGCAGTCCGGCAGGGACGCCGTCAATGAATCCCTGGCCGAACACAGCCCAGCCAGCCGCGTCCGGACTCCAGCCGTCACTCCGCAAGTTCGTGTAGTAGTCAGTCGGAACGTGCAGGCCGGTCTCCATGCTGGCGAACGCCGCGGCCGTAATGTCGATCCCGCGTTCACGCAGCCCGTAGCCGGCGTCGCCGCCCGTGCAGAAGATGAGGAATGTCCCGACGACGGCGCGGGCTGTCCCGTCGATGACCGCGACGCCGTTTCCGATGTCATTCCAGGAGCTCCCTGTGACGGGGGGATACGTCATGTCCCAGGGACTCGGGGCATTGGCCCATTCCGCTCCGAAGTAGAGCATTCCGGCGCCGACGATGGGAATCAGGAAGGGCAACCGGCCGTCCGCGTCGGCCAGTTTGGGCGGCGAGCTGCGCACGAACGCGTACGCATTCAGCCCGCCGATCTCCCCGATCGGATCCCGATTGATCCACCGTGCCAGCCGTGGGTCGTAGTAGCGGAAGATGGAGGCGTGCAGGCCGGTCTCGGCGTCGTGGAACTTGGTGCTGAAGCGGAAGGGGTTGTGGGCCGCATACGGTCCACTGGCGGCCGGGTCGGTCACGTCCAGCAGCGGTTTGCCGAACGGGTCGTACTCGTAGCGGGCCGCGATCGTCGCCGCGTCGGCCGGGCTGGCCGAGTCGATGAGCTGGCCGACGTTGCCGCCGCCGTCGTAGAAGTAGAGGTAGTCGCCGAACGAGTCGTCCGGGTCGGCCGGGTCATTGGGGTCGCTGCACGCGAGGAGGCCGCCGATTCCGGCGGCCGAGCCGATCGAGACGGGCGAGACGCCCGTACCACCTAAGCCGGCGCTACCCGCCCGGGCCTGGTCGGCCACATCGAGGCCCCAGGTGTACTTGCGCTCGATCCGGATCCCGGCCGGGTTGTTCGGGTCGTTCGGCTCGGCCGAGAACTCGACCAGCGGCAGCCAGCGTGCGTCGTACGCGAAGGTCCGCGTGCCGGCCGCATCGGTCACCTGCGACAGCGCGCCGGAGCACGTGTGGGCGGTGATGACCAGCAGAGCAGAAACGCGTTGCGGAATCATGAGGCTCAGGCTGTGTCCTCAAAGTCCTTCATTCGCGGGCTGATCCCTACGGCCCCAGCGGCGAAGTCCATGAGTCCTGCCGCGGCCAGATCGCCGGTAGTCGGAAACCTAGCAAGCCGGCGGACTCGACGCGCGACTTGAAAACGTCTGTCACGAAGAGTCCACCCTGCAGTTCAGGTGCTCTGAAGACGGTCAAACTCCGGATCCGCTCGGGAATGAACGCGTATCGTTTGATCCAGAACAAACGCCCATCATCGAATCGATCTCCCTCTATCTTGGTTTGGTCAAAACAGTCAACAACGAAAGTGACGTGATACAGGAACCACTGCTGTCTGCCGCAGTCAAGGGGAAGAAGTTCGCCATAGGGCTCGATAAGATCGCGCAGGGCCTCGATCGCACGTGGGTTAAGGACGGGCCGATCTGCTCCGAGGGACGTAACGTCACCTATTGGCTTTCCGGTATCATACATGCTGACGCGAACTGGTTTCCACTTGTGGAGTATCGGTTCTCCTCGCAGCGTGCCCAGGACATCTCTACCAGTCTTGTCAGCGGCCCTCGTTTTGCGGAAGTTGTCTACGTCCGCTTGAAGCAGATATACCTGCGGAATCGGCATCACGGTGGGCAAGTCCCTTTCAGCAGTTCCTTGCGGACACGATCAAGCACCTGAGTCGCCTCGTCGCGGCCTCTCGCCCCTCTGAGGCTGTGAGTCACATATTCGATGCACCGGTCTGCGTGAAGAGGAGGATGACGAGCTCCAGGTGCCTTGCTATCGGCCTTATGCGGCAGCCACACGCCATTCTCGGCCGCATTGATGTCGATCTCCCATTTCGTGAGAATGTCTCGCGCCTCCTCTGCCCCAGCCTTCCCACCGGGGACGATGTGATGCGCCGCCGCGCCGGGCGGCTTGCAGTGACCCGCTTTGACGAGGTTACGACCCAGCTTCCCTGGGGACGACCTTGTTGATTGTATGAACTTTGCCGCCTT